>CAYJKH010000001.1:0-259938 GCA_964371025.1 uncultured Muribaculaceae bacterium
GGCTTAGAAGCAGCCATCCTTTAAAGAGTGCGTAATAGCTCACTAGTCGAGTGACACTGCGCCGAAGATGTACCGGGGCTAAGTATAATACCGAAATCGCGGATTCGTAATTTATTTACGAGTGGTAGGGGAGCGTTCCAAGGGCGTAGAAGGTTGACCGTGAGGACAGCTGGAGCGCTTGGAAGTGAGAATGCCGGTGTGAGTAGCGCAAGACGGGTGAGAATCCCGTCCACCGTTTGACTAAGGTTTCCTGGGGAAGGTTCGTCCTCCCAGGGTTAGTCGGGACCTAAGGCGAGGCCGAGAGGCGTAGTCGATGGACAACAGGTTGATATTCCTGTACTATCTATACAACTGACGGAGTGACGGAGAAGGCTAGGAAGAGCCAGTTATTGGATTCTGGTCCAAGCACAAAGGTATATAATTAGGGAAATCCGGTTATAGGTATGCTGAAGTGTGATAGTGAAGCTGTTTACAGCGAAATCTTCTGACGCCATGCTTCCAAGAAAAGCTTCTAGGGCTAATTGTATAGGTACCCGTACCCAGAACCGACACAGGTGGTCAAGGAGAGTATCCTAAGGTGAGCGAGAGAACCATGGTTAAGGAACTCGGCAAAATAACCTCGTAACTTCGGAATAAGAGGTGGTTGTTCGACAACCGACACTAAAGACGCCCAGGCGACTGTTTACCAAAAACACAGGTTTCTGCTAAGTCGTAAGACGATGTATAGGAGCTGACACCTGCCCAGTGCTGGAAGGTTAAGAGGAGTGCTTAGAATAGACGTAAGTCAATGATTCGAAGGTACGAATTGAAGCCCCAGTGAACGGCGGCCGTAACTATAACGGGCCTAAGGTAGCGAAATTCCTTGTCAGGTAAGTTCTGACCCGCACGAAAGGTGTAACGATCTGGGCACTGTCTCAACCATGGACTCGGTGAAATCTTAATACCTGTGAAAATGCAGGTTACCCGCATCAGGACGGAAAGACCCCATGGAGCTTTACTGTAGCTTGATATTGAAATTTGGTATATTTTGTAGAGGATAGGTGGGAGACTATGAGACCAAGACGCTAGTTTTGGAGGAGTCATCCTTGGAATACCACCCTTAATATATTGAATTTCTAACCTCGGTCCATTATCTGGATCAGGGACAGTGTCTGGTGGGCAGTTTGACTGGGGCGGTCGCCTCCCAAAAGGTAACGGAGGCGCCCAAAGGTTCCCTCAGAATGGTTGGAAATCATTCGTAGAGCGTAAAGGTATAAGGGAGCTTAACTGCGAGACCTACAAGTCAAGCAGATACGAAAGTAGGGCTTAGTGATCCGGCGATTCAGAATGGAATGGTCGTCGCTTAACGGATAAAAGTTACCCTGGGGATAACAGGCTGATACCACCCAATAGTTCATATAGACGGTGGTGTTTGGCACCTCGATGTCGGCTCGTCACATCCTGGAGGTGAAGTCGCTTCCAAGGGTTGGGCTGTTCGCCCATTAAAGTGGCACGCGAGCTGGGTTCAGAACGTCGTGAGACAGTTCGGTCCCTATCCGATGTGGGCGTAGGAAAATTGAAGAGAGCTATCCTTAGTACGAGAGGACCGGGATGGACAAACCTCTGGTGTATCTGTTGTAGCGCCAGCTGCAGTGCAGAGTAGCTATGTTTGGAAAGGATAACCGCTGAAAGCATCTAAGCGGGAAGCCTCCTTTGAGATGAGTTTTCCCATACGTATGTAGTAAGATCCCAAATAGACGATTTGGTTGATAGGCTGGAGATGGAAGCATGGTGACATGTTGAGTTGACCAGTACTAATAGATCGAGGATTTAATCATAATTATTGATTTATTAAATTTGAAAGAGCACAATATCTTTGTTTTCAGAGAATTATTATATATTTTTCTTGGTTATGATTGCAAGTGAGGTACACCTGTTCCCATCTCGAACACAGAAGTTAAGCCACTTTACGCCGACGATAGTGTATGCGAAAATAGGAAGTAGCCAAGAATTTTTTTTTTTGATTTTTTTAATGTAACTTTACATTTTTATATAAATAATAGTTGTAGTACTATTTTTTTTTTTGGTATAATTAAGAGGGAGAAAAATATGGAGTACAAAATAATTACAAATTCGGAGTATGATACTATTGAATTAGCTCAAAACTTTGAATCAGAAAAATTTGAAAATATGATAATATGCTTGGATGGCGAACTAGGATCTGGTAAAACAGTTTTTTCTAAGGGATTTGCTCAAGCAATGGAAATAAAAGAAGAAATAACTTCACCTACTTTTAATTTAATAAAAGAATATGAATCTGGAGAAATGGCTCTGTATCATATGGATTTATATAGAATAGGAGATAATATTGAAGAAATAGGATTAGAAGAATACTATTATAAAAAAGGAGTAGTATTAATTGAATGGTCTGATTTAATCCAAGATTATTTACCAAAGGAAAGATTAGAAATAAAAATTAGAACAACGGATGATTCTGAAAATAAAAGAATTATCACAATTAAAGCCTTTGGAAAAAAATATGAAGAATTGTGTGAGGCAGTTTTATGAAAATATTATACTTAGATACATCTTCTGATTTTTTATACACAGGAATTGTGGAAAGTAATAAATTAATATGTGAAATAAAAAAAGAGTTCGGTCAAAATATTTCAGAGGTATCTATGATAGAAATTTCTGAAATGTTTAAAAAAAATAAAATATTACCAACAGATATTAATAAAATTATTGTTGTTAATGGTCCTGGTTCATTTACTGGTATTAGAGTAGGGGTTACTATAGCGAAAACTTATGCTTGGAGTTTAAACATTCCTATAATTACAATATCTTCAATGGAAGCAATGGCTATTTCAACGAATACAAATAAATATAAAATTCCAATACTAGATGCTAGAAGAGATTTTGTTTATGCCGCTATTTTTGATAGTAATGATAACATAGTTTATAATATAAACCACATATTATTATCTAATATATTAGCTATATCAAAAGAGTTAAAAGATTTTGAATTCATTAGTAATGATGTTTTTAATAAAGTTTCTATTACTAAATATAATCCAGATATTTTAAAAATAGTGGAAAAAGTTAAAAATAAAGAAGAAACTAACCCTCATGCAGTAAATCCTAATTATTATAAAAAAACAGAAGCAGAGGAAAAAGAGAATGCTTAAAGAGGTATTAAAAGATAATTTTAGTATAGAAAACCATGATGATATGTTAAATAATATTAAAGATGATTTTATAAATAATCCATATGGAAAATTAATAGTATATGAAGAAGAAACTATTATAGGATATTTATATTATAGTCTTATTTATGATAGAATTGAAATTAATCAGATAGAAGTAAAAGAAAAATTTCGTAACTTGAAAATTGCTTCTAAGCTAATGGAATACTTAGTTAATTTAAATAGTAGTAATATAACATTAGAAGTAAGAATAGATAATATACCAGCAATTAAACTATATGAAAAATACAATTTTAAAAATGTTGCGATTAGAAAGAATTATTATAAGGATTGTGACGGAATTTTAATGATAAGGGAATAATAGTATTATTTTCTTTTTTTTGATATAATAGAGATAGAAAGAGTGATTTTATGAAAGAAATTTATGTTTTAGGAATTGAAAGTAGTTGTGACGAGACAAGTGTAGCAATAGTTAAAAATGGAAATGAGGAAATAGCAACAGTTATATCTTCTCAAATAAATATCCATAAAAAATATGGAGGAGTAGTTCCCGAAATTGCTAGTAGACATCATATTCAAAATATTAGTATTGTAATAGAAGAATGTTTAGAGCAAGCGAATATGTCAATAAGGGATATAGATGCAATAGCTGTAGCTTATGGTCCTGGATTAATTGGATCATTACTAATAGGATTAGAAGCTGCTAAAACATTAAGTTTTGTTCATAATATTCCATTAATTCCAGTACATCATATTGCTGGACATATATACGCAAACAATTTAGTAAAAGAAATGGAATTTCCACTTTTAGCGCTTGTTGTAAGTGGGGGACATACTGAAATTATAAAAATGAATAATCATTATAATTTTAAAAAATTAGGGGCAACTTTAGATGATGCTATTGGAGAATGTTATGATAAAGTGGGAAGAGTTTTAAATTTAGAATATCCAGGAGGTCCTAAAATAGATAAGTTAGCAATACTTGGAGAGCATACATATAATTTGCCTGTGCCTCTTCAAGATAATACTTATAATTTTTCTTTTAGTGGATTAAAGAGTGCAGTTATTAATTTAGTTCATAATGAAAAACAAAAAAATAAAGAAATAAACCAAGCAAATCTAGCAAAATCTTTTCAAGAAGTAGCATTAGCATCTATAATAAATAAAATAAGAAAAGCAATAGTAAATGAAAATATTACTAACGTGGTAGTAGCAGGAGGTGTAGCTGCTAATAGTGGTTTAAAAAATAAATTAACTAAATTAGCAGAAGAACAAAATGTTAATCTTACAATTCCTCCAATTAAGTATTGTACAGATAATGCTACAATGATAGCAGCAGCAGGATACTTTGCTTATAAAAATGATAAAGTTTCAGATTTATCATTAAAAGCAAAATCAAGTGATATCTTGTGTTAGGAGTAATATGAATCTTATTGATCAGTATAAAATTTTGATTAGTGCATATTATGGGATATTAGAACTGGATGAATATGATTTAAAATTATATTTATTGAAGGAAATAGAAGAATATATAAAAGATTATATAAAGCAAAATCCTATACCTAATTTGGATGAGTCATTAATAAAGGCAGAAGTTGAGAAAAAAGAAATGGATCGTAAACTGCAAGATGCTTTATTAACAGTTCCTAAAGTGACAAATAATATTGAACCAATCATTATCATTAAGCAAAAGTTAAGCAATTTAAAAAGAACTATTTAATTTAATTAAATAGTTCTTTTATTTACACTTTTTTCTAAAATAAATGTAAAACTATTGATAGAAAAAAAAATATATGTTATTCTTAATAAGAATAAAGGATAGGTGAAGAGGATGAATATAAGAAAAATGGCTATAGTAGCAGTATTACTTACAGTGTTTACTTTGGGTATATCATATGCAAGTTTAAGTGTAATCTTAAACATTAATGGTACAGCTCAAGTAAGAGCAGCAAATTGGGATGTTCATTTTGAAAATTTAAGTGCTCCATTAACAGAAGGCTTAGTACTAGTTAATGTTGAACCAACCTTAATTAGCAATTCAACTTCATTTTCAGACTTAAATGTAACATTTAATAGGACTAATTCAAGCATTACTTATAATGTTGATTTAGTAAATGATGGAGATATTGATGCTCAAGTAAATAATGTTACTAGTACTACACCTTTATGTAATACAACATCAGTTGTTGCAGTTCCAAGTAATGCGGAACAAGATAAACAAGATGTTTGTAATGCTATCTCTCACTCTGTAAAGTATACAGCAGATGGGAGTGATGTAGCAATCGGAGATGATTTACTTGCCGGTGAATCAAAAGAAGTAGCTATTAAAATCAATTATGCAGGTACTAATTTACCACTTAATGTAATTAGTATAAACAACTTAGAGACAGCTATAGGTTTTAGTCAAAAACCATAAAAATAAATAAAAAAGAGAGGAATTATAATTATGAAAACAGAAAGAAATTTAAAAATATTAGTAATAGCAGCTATTACTATAGCAATTGGAGGATTATCAATTGGATTTGCTGCATTTAGTAGAACACTAACAATTACAGGAGCAGAGGCTACAGTTAATAGTTCAAGTTGGGATGTACACTTTGAAAATTTAGTACCATCAACTACAGGAACAGCTACTACTACTGGAGGGTCTATCACACCAACTAATTCTACTAGTATTACAGGAATTGATATGACACTTACATCTCCTGGAGATTCAGTAACTTATACTTTTGATGTAGTAAATGGTGGAGATTTTGATGCAATTGCTACTACTCTTAATATTGATACACCAACATGTGTAGGGTCAGGAGTAAACGCAACAGTTGATGCAACAAATGTATGTAATAATTTAGAGTATACGTTAACTTATGCTGACGGATCAGATATTTTAACTACACCTAGTTTAACAACAGCAGAAGGTACAAAAAGTATGAAATTAACATTAACTTATTCTAATGCTATAACAGCTGATCAATTACCAGCTTCAGCAGTTACAGTTTCAGATTTAAATGCATCAATTTTATATTCTCAAAACTAATATAAAATAAAATTAAGTAGGTGATAGTATTAAAAAGAGCTATATAAAAATTTTTCTACTATTTAGTACATTACTAGGATTAATATTAGCTAATATGTTTCTTTTTAAAAATGAAAACATATATATAATAGCTTCTGTAATAGCTCTTTTTTTACTTTTAACAAAAGTATTAATTGGGATTGAAAGAAATAGAAGTAGATTAAAAAGTGAAGCAGTAATGAATGTATTTATATACGTAATGCTTTATCATATTATATTATATATTTTAGGTATTTTTATAGGATTTACTAAATCACCTTATAGTTTTTCTATTATAAATTTAATTAGAAATATTACTCCAGTTTTATTAATAATTGGATTAACAGAAGTATTTAGATATGCAAATGTAATTAAGAGTGAAAAAAGTAATAAATTATTATTATTTGTAACTATTGTTTTAATAATGTTAGATATTACAGTTAAAACAAGTATGTATAATTTAGATGTAAGTACTAATTTATTAGAAATAGCATCTTTAGTAATATTACCAGCTATTGCAAATAATATTTTTTTAGGATATTTGGCGCTTTATTTTGGATGGGCTCCAGCTATATTATATAGAGTATTAATGGAAATACCGGAATATATAATTCCTATTTTACCAAATACTAATGAATATTTAGATGCAATAGTAACCTTTTTATTTCCACTATTATTATTACTGCTATTTTATAGACTATTAAATAGAGATAAAAAAGATAAAAGTCCACTTAAGAAAAACTATTTTGGAATAGTAGTTACTAGTGTTTTAGTTATTATTACAGTATTTACAGTTGGTTTAACTAGTGGGTTATTTAAATATTATATGATAAGTATAGGTTCAGGCTCGATGGAACCAAATATTTATGTGGGGGATTCAATAATTGTAAAAAAAGAAGATAATTTAAAAAATATTGAAATAGATGATATATTAGTTTTTAATCATAATAATTCTACAGTTGTTCATAGAGTAACTAGAATTATGGAAAAGAATAGTAGTTATGAATTTATAACAAAAGGAGACAATAACGAAGAAGAAGATAACTGGGTTGTTTCTGAAAAAGATGTTATAGGGACTGCAGAATTAAAAATAAGATACATTGGATATCCTACCATATGGTTAAATGAAAAGATTAATTAGAAAGGGTTTATAATATGGCAAAAAAGATAACGTATAAAAGTAATGATAAAACATTTCATGTGCATTTGAGTTCAAAAAGAATAAGGAAATCAATTAAATTTGGATTTTTTCTTGTTGCGTCTATAATTTTTGTTGTATTATTTGCATTTTTCATTCTTAAATTAATTAGCACAAGTAATTCAGTATCAGTAGTTACTTTTAATGAAAAAGGAACGGAAACATATAGAGTTTACTTAAAAGAAAATGATGACTATAAATCTGATTATCTAGGAGAAGATATGGAATATATATCATCTCTAATTGATTATGTTCAGTTTGATTATAATTATCAGTTGCACTCAAAAAATGAATTAACAATGGATTATAATTATAAAATTACAGCGGATTTAATTATTGCCAATAAAGAAGCTAATGGTAAGTACTTATATAAAGATACTTATGAATTAGAAAAAGGTAGTAAAAAAATAACTGATAAACAACTAATGATTTCAGATAGTGTTGAAATAGATTATGATAAATTTAATAAAATTTCTGAAGATATAAAAAAAGAACATGGTTTATATGCAGATAGTTATTTAGAAGTTAAATTTGAAATGATTAATGACTCTACATCAAATGACGTGGATAATTCATTAAAAACAACTAATTCGTTGCTTGCAACTATCCCTTTAAATGAAATTACAATAGCAATTAGTACTGCATCTAATACTTTTGATGAATCAAGAACAATTTCAAGAAAGAACTTAGAAGAGTTAATAAATTTGTATATGATTTTAGCAGGAGCATCATTCTTATTAGCAGTAGTAAATGCATCTTTAGCAACTTATGTTTATCAAAAATATTATTCTAAAAAAGATATTTACTTAGCAACAGTAAAAAAATATTTAAGAGAATATGATAGATTAATTGTTTCAAGTAAACAACCAGCTATTAATGAAAAACATTTTGAAAATAAAATAAGAGTAATGTCTATAGAGGAGTTAATTGATGCCCATGATTCATCAGGAGCACCAATTATATACTATGAAGTAGAACCTAATGAAAAAAGTTACTTTGTTATTATAGATAATACAACATTATATAAATTAACAATTTCTAGAACATGGTTAGAAAATAATAAAAAAGACCCTATCGTTTAGGGCTTTTTTATTTTTGAAAAAATGGTATAATATAGTAGAAATAAAAGGAGTATATTATGTTACATTTAAGAAAAGATTTTCCCGTATTAATAAATAATCCAGAATTAATTTACTTTGATTCAGGAGCAACTACACTAAAACCACTACCAGTAATAGAAGCAGTTAATAATTTTTATAATTTGTATACTGCCAATGTTAATAGGGCGAGTTATAAGAGTGCTAATATAGTATCAAAAATGTATGAAGATACTAGAGGAAAAGTTAAAGAATTTATCAATGCTAAAAGTATAAAAGAAATAATTTTTACATCAGGAGCTACTCATAGTTTAAATACAATTATCGATGGATATTTGGAGGATATAATAAAGGAAAATGATGTAGTACTTACTACTTTTTTTGAACATTCTTCTATGATTTTACCACTGTTTAGATTAAGAGATAATACAAAATGTTATATTGAATATATTCCAGTAGATACTAATAATAAAATTAATTTAAATAGTTTAGAAGAAACACTTGAAAAAAGGCAGGTTAAAGCAATATGTTTATCCCATATTTCAAATATTTTAGGAGTTATTAATGATATTGAAAAAATTGTGGAAATAGCTCATCGAAATAATGTTATTGTAATATTAGATGCTACACAATCAGCTCCTCATATAGAGATTGATGTGCAAAAATTAGATATTGATTTTATGGTGTTTTCATCACATAAAATGTTAGGCCCTTCAGGGCTTGGTATACTTTATGGAAAAGAAACAAAATTACTTGAAGTAAGACCTTTAATAGTAGGTGGTGGAGATAATATTAGATATGATAAAGATTTTAATGTTATATTTAAAGGATTACCACACAAATTAGAAGCAGGAACTCCTCCAATTGAACAAGTTTTAGGATTTTCATCAGCTATTGATTATTTATCTAGTATTGGTATGAATAATATAGAAAAGTATGAGAAAGAATTATCGGAATATTTAATTTTAAAATTAAAAGAACTTAAAAATATAAATATAATAAATGAAAATAGTGAATCAGGAATAGTATCATTTAGTATTAAAGATATCTATTCTGAAGATGCAGTTAGTTACTTTTCTAAGCATAACATTAATATTAGAGGAGGATCTCATTGCGCAAAACTTATTAATAATATTACAGGAAATGATGATTATTTAAGAATAAGTTTATATTTTTATAATACATTTGAAGAAATAGATAAGTTTATTTTAATTGCTAAAGATATTACTTTAGAAGATTGTATAGAGAGTATAATATGAATGTAGTAGAAAAAAGAGAAATTATTTATAAAAATATAAAAAACAGTGAATTTAGAGGTTTATTAAATAAAGGTGATTACATATTAGTTGAGGAAAATATTGATTCATGTATGGATACAATTTTTTTAGAAGTTAAAATTGAAGATTCTAAAGTAGAAGATATTCATTTTGATGGAAAAGCATGTTCTATTGCATTAGCATCAACATCGATACTATGTCAAACAGTAATAAATAAATCATTAGATGAAGTTAATGTAATATTAGAAAATTATAGTAATATGCTAAATGGGGAAGATTATAAAGAAAGTATTTTAAATGATTTAGTAGTGTTTAGAGATATTTATAGACAAGAAAATAGAGTTAAATGTGCATCTATGGGAATGTATGGATTACTAAAAGCTATTAAAATTTATCATGAAAATAAAAGTAATTAAAATAGTGAATAATATTTGCTATTTTTTTAGTTTTATGTTATTATATAGACCAAGTTTATTGCATGGAGGAAATTATGAAAAAAATGTTTAAAATATTATTAATTATCGTTGTTTTTACAACAACTTTTATTGGAGTTATTCCAAGTGTTAGTGCTAAAGCACCAGCATCAGTTCAAGCAGGGGATGCAGAAAGATTAACACCACATATTGGAGGAGTTTCTTTTTCATATAAAACTTTATCTAATGGAGAATATGCTTATTGTTTAGAAGTAAAAAAAGGATTAACGCAAAATATAAAAGCAAATTTAGTAGGGGAATTAGATGCTGGATATGCATATATAGTAGCAAATGGTTATCCAAATAAAAAAATAACTGGTAACAGAAACTACGATTACTCTATTACTCAAATAGCATTATGGCTTTATATGGACGAAACTAGTGGAACAGATAATTTAGCATCTGGTTTTAGAAACAATGCAAGTGATCCTTATAATTTAATGTCACATGTTATCAAATTAACAGATGCAGCAAAAGCAGCAAAAGCAAAAGGGTATGCTAAACCTAGTATCAGTCTTTCAACACCTACATCTAGTATGAGCATTAGTGAAGATGGTAAATATTTTATTTCTAATCCTATAACACTAGGAGGAACATCTGTTTCATCGCCTAAAGTATCAATTGTAAGTAGCCCAGAGGGGACTATTATTACAGATGAAGAAGGAACTGAAAAAAAAGAATTTAAAATAGGGGATAAGTTTCTTTTAAAAACACCAGTAGAAAGTGTTACAGGAGAAGACGTTACCATTAATATTAAAACAAGTGGAACAGGTACAGTATATAAGGCTTATGAATATAGCCCGGTAAATAATAATATGCAAAATATTGTACCACAATTAATTCCTGTAAGTACTGCAGTAGCAGATGAGGCTAGTTTTGACTTTTCAACAACAACTGTTGTTATAAATAAAACGGATGCCTCAACTAAAAATTATTTAGCTGGAGCTGAATTAGTTATCAAAAAAGACGGGGTTGAAATAGATAGAATAACTACAACAGGGGAAAAAATAGAAATTAAAAATTTAGGATATGGTAATTATACTATTGAAGAAGTTAAAGCACCTAATGGATATGAATTAACTACTAAAATATATGAGTTTACTTTATCAGAGGAAAATCCTACGGCAGAAGTTACGATTGAAAACTTTCCAACTATAGAAGTACCAAATACTAGCAGTAGTTCAACATTACTTCTATCATTAATAGGGTTTTTAATAATTTCATTCTCAGCAGGAATTATTTATAGACATGCAAAAGCAAAAAACTAATAAAAGAAAAGAATTCTCCCCAAACACTATAGCAATATTTGGTTCAATATTAGCTATTTTAGGAGGATTTTTTCTTTCATATAATTATTTAGAAGAAAAAAAAATATATGCTCATGATCAAATGGGGAATTTATTATACAAAGAGGAAGAACCAAAAGAAACTGTTGTAGAAGAAAAAGAAGAGGAAGTAGAACCTGTTCAAGAAGAAGTAAAAGTAGAAACTATTGTTAACAAAAATGAATATTTAGGGTATTTAGAGATACCAAAAATTAATTTATTAAAAGGTTTTTATGATAAAACTTCTCCACTAAATGATGTGGAAAAAAATATTATGGTAATGCCAGAATCGTCATATCCGGATGTTGACCGAGGAAACTTAATTATTTCAGGTCACTCTGGAACAGGGTGGAAAGCATTTTTTGACAACTTAGAAAAGCTTAATAAAGGTGATGAGTTAATTGTTAAATATAATAACAAAAAGTATACATACCAACTTACTAATATCTATGAAGTAGAAAAAGATGGAACTGTTGCAATATATCGTAATTATAATAAAACAACTTTAACTTTAATCACGTGTACAAATAATATAGACACTTCACAAAGTATTTATATAGCAGAGTTAATATCTGTAGAATAAAATATTTAAAAGGGGGTGAAGGTGATGTCTAATATAAGTTTTTTAGATAAAATAAGAATAATTTTAGATCAAACTTCATCTTCAATTCTTTTTATTATTATCTTTATTTTAATGTTATTTTTCTGTTATATTATAGGAACTATGAATGAAGAAAAATTCAAAAATAATAAAAAGAAAATATTAATTCCATTTTTACTATTACCAATTGGAATTATAATATTTTTCTTTGAACATATTACAAAATTATTTGATTCTATGATGAATAATTTATTTGTAATGATATACTTTCCAAATATTAGCTTATATATTAGTTTTATATTAATAACTAATATTATTGTAATAATATCTTTACTTAATAGTAAAATTTCAAAAGTTCTAAAGATGGTTAATATCGGAGTATTCTTATTTTTAAATTTTATATTAATATTAATCCTAAACATAATAAAAACTAATGAATTAGATCCATTTAGTCAAACATCGCTATATAGTAGTAATGATATAGTAGGATTAGTGGAAATATCTAGTGTCTTGTTTTTTATCTGGATTTTATTCTTAATAATTTATAAGGTTATTATTCAATATT
The DNA here is from genome assembly GCA_964371025.1 of uncultured Muribaculaceae bacterium. Lineage (GTDB taxonomy): Bacteria > Bacillota_I > Bacilli_A > RF39 > UBA660 > CAYJDP01. The sequence continues at coordinate 12,777 of CAYJKH010000001.1, forward strand.
TTGATTATAATAAATCTCCTATAAAAGAAGTAGAAGTAGTAGAAAAAATTGTATATGAAACTAAAAAAGAAATTCAAGTAGTAGAAAAAGAAGTATATAAAGAAGTTAATTTAGAAATGTTTACTCTTGCTGACTATAAAAAAATGCTTGAAATATTAAAAAAAGATAATCAAGTAATAAAACCATTAATTACAAAAACTTCTATAGAAGAAATAGTAGAAGAAAAAGAATACGAAATAAAAGAAGAAAAAGAATACGAAACAGAACTTGATCGTTTATTAGATTTTTCAAATAATACAGTATGTGACCCAATTGAGGTAACTACAAATTTAAAATATCTGGAATTACAAGAATTATATAAAAGTGTAAATTAATACAAAAATTTACATGATCAAAAAAATGCTCTTTACATATAAAAAGAGTATTTTCTTTTTATATTAATAGTAATTTGATATAATGTATATTGTAGATTGGGGAACATTATGAATTTAACAAAAAAACATTCAGTAGTATTTTATATATCTTTATTTTTAATAATAACATTTACTACTTTAATTACAATTAGCTTTAATAGTACTTATTTAATTACTTTACCGATAAGAGTAATATTAATTATTTTAGTAGTTTTATTACTTGCTTATATTATATTTTATATTAAGATTAATAAAAAAATAAAAAAGGTTGCTTTTATTTTATTTACAATTTATTTTTTAGGGTGTAGTGGATTTTTGTTTTTGTTATATGGATCTAACGAAACTTTTAGAACATGGTTAATTACTACTGCTATGAAAACTAAAACTCATCAGTATTATTGTATGTGGTTTTATAGTGATGAAACAATTGAAAAAGTTTTAAGTGAAAACTTCTTAGTAGAGCCAGAAGGAAATACAGATCCTAATTTAATAAATGGACAAGTTACATATGCTAATGAATATGAAAAGCAAATCCTAGATAGAGATAGTGATGCTTTATATAAAATTATTCGTTTTAAAGTAAATGATCAAGATGCTTATTTAGCAGCAATTTATGATCCAGCTGATGTTCATGTTGCAGTTACTAAAGACTTAAATGTTTCAGGACAATTTGTAACCGAGATGGCTGAAGATCATAAAGCTCCACTAGCAATTAATGGTGGTAACTTTATAGATCCAAATTATAGTAGTACAGGAGGAACACCTAAGGGAATTACTTTCTCAATGGGGCAAATGTATACAGGAACTGGGCAAATTTCAAATATAGTAGGATTCAATGAAGATAATGTATTAATGTTAATGAGAAATACCTCATCAACTGAAGTTGAAAATAATAATATTAGAGATTGTGTATATGGATATCCCTTTTTAATAGTAAATGGGGAACCTGCCTTTGCTAGAGGTAATGGTGGATGGGGATATGCGGCAAGAACAGCGATTGGTCAAAGAAGCGATGGAATTGTTTTAATGTTAGTAGTAGATTCAAATGAGTTTAGAACTAATGGAGCGTCTATGATAGATATGACTGAAATAATGCAAAGATATGGAGCCGTTAATGCCTCAGCCTTAGATGGTGGAACATCTAGTGTAATGGTTGAAAATTATGAATTAATTAGTGATCCAATTGATGGAGGATTAAGACATCAAACAAGACCAGTAGCAACAAGCTTTATTGTAAAAGATCTAGATAAATAAAATAACAGGAGTAGGTATGAATATAAATGAACTAAATAATGAACAAAAAGAAGCAGTAATATATAATAGTGGACCATTATTAATAATAGCTGGAGCTGGAGCTGGAAAAACTAAAACTTTAACAACCAAAATTGCATATCTAATTGAAGAAGAACTAGCAAAGCCAACGGAAATTTTAGCTATTACATTTACAAATAAAGCAGCTAAAGAGATGAAAGATAGATTATATGGAATGTTAACAGATATTTCATCAAGAATTCAAGTATCTACATTTCATAGCTTTGGTGTAAAACTATTAAGAGAAAATTATGAAGCTTTAGGATATGATAAAAATTTTCTAATTATGGATAGTGATGATTCATTATCAGTAATAAAAAGAATATTAAAAGATTTGAATTATGATCCAAAATATTATAATCCAAGGGCAATTAGAAATAAAATTAGTAGTTGTAAAAATGAAATGATGACTCCTAATATGTATGAAAAATATGCAGTAGGAGAATATGATAAAGTAGTATTAGAAGTATATCAAAAATATGAAGAAAAGTTAAAAGCAAATAACTCAGTAGATTTTGATGATTTATTAATCCTACCAATTAAATTATTTGAAGAAAATGAAAGTATCTTAAATAAATATCAAGATATTTATAAATATATATTAATAGACGAGTATCAAGATACTAATGAAGCACAGTATATTTTAACAAAAAAATTATCTTTAAAGTATAAAAATATTACGGTAGTAGGAGATGACTCTCAAAGTATATATAGTTTTAGAGGAGCCAATTATAAAAATATTTTAAACTTTGAAAAAGATTATACTAATGCTAAAACAATTTTATTAGAAGAAAATTATAGATCAACTTCTAACATACTAGATGCTGCTAATGAAGTTATCAAAAATAATAAACAAAGAAAAGATAAAAAATTATGGACTTCAAAAACAGGAGGTAGTTTAATTAAGTATTATAGATCTTTTAATGAAAGAGACGAAGCTCAATATGTTATAAGAAAAATAAAAGAATTAATTAAGCAAGATGTTGAATATAAAGATATGGCAATTTTGTATCGTACTAATGCTCAATCACGTGTTTTAGAAGAAGAATTATTAAAAGAAAATTTTCCATATAAAGTAGTTGGAAGTTTTTACTTCTATTCCAGAAAAGAAATAAAAGACTTAATTGCATACTTAAGGGTTATTCATAATAGTAAAGATAATGTTTCTTTACTTAGAACTATAAATACTCCTAAGCGTGGTATTGGACTTAAGACTATTGAAAATTTAACAGTAAAAGCCGATGCAAATAATACAAGTATTTATGATGCAATAACTTCATCAAAAGAATTTGAATATAAGAAAATAATTGAACAACTAAAGAGTATAAAGGATGAACTAACACTTACTGAGTTAATTGATAAAGTATTAGATGCAAGTGGAATGAGACAAGAATTAGAAAATGAAAAGACCCTAGAAAGTGAAATTAGATTAGAAAATTTAGAAGAGTTTAAATCAATTACAAAGTCTTTTGAAGAAAAAGAGGGAGTAGTTTCATTAGAAGAATTTTTACTAGAAATTAGTTTAGTTAGTGATGTAGAAGAATATAAAAATGATCCTAATCGAATTAGTTTAATGACGATTCACTCTGTTAAAGGATTAGAATATGATAATGTTTTTGTAGTGGGTATGGAAGAAGGAATATTTCCGCATGTTAATAGTTTAATGGAAAATTCTGAAATAGAAGAAGAAAGAAGATTATGCTATGTTGCAATAACTAGAGCTAAAAAAGAATTGCATTTAATCAATGCCCGTACCAGAACTTTATTTGGTAAAGAGCAAGTTAATCCAGTGAGTAGATTTATAGCAGAAATACCAAAAGAACTACTAGAAACTAATGTTAAAGAAGAAGTTTCAATAGCAAGTCAAAAGATTAATGTTAGTAAAAACTTTAGAGTTGAAGAAGTAGAATATAAAGTAAATGATTTTGTTTATCATGATACATTTGGAACTGGTAAAGTTATGGAAGTTACTAATACTTTAGTTACTGTTGCATTTAAACACCCACATGGTATTAAAAAATTAATGAAAAATCATATGAAATTATCGAAAGTGTAGGGAAGATATGAAAAAAGATATAACGCTACTAATATTAGCAGCCGGAATGGGATCACGTTTTGGAGGATTAAAACAAATTGAAGAAATGGGACCAAATAAAGAGTTTATTATCGATTACTCAATTTATGATGCTAAAAAAGCAGGATTTAATAAAGTAGTATTTCTAATTAAAGAAGAAAATTATGATAAATTTGTAGAAACAATCGGTAAAAGAGTAGAACCTCATATTAAGGTTGAATATTGTTTTCAAAAAAATGATAATGTACCATCTAATATTAATATACCAAGTACTAGAATTAAGCCATTAGGAACAGCTCATGCAATATTATGTTGTAAGGATAAAATAAAAGAAAATTTTGCAATTATAAATGCAGATGATTTTTATGGATTTGATGCATTTTTAAAAGCATATCAATTTTTATCAAAAGAAAATAATAAAATTCCTAATTATGGACTAATTGGTTATGAAGCTAGTAAAACAATTACAGAAAATGGTTCGGTAAAAAGAGGAATATGTATCTTTGATGAGGATAATAATATAGAAGATATAGTAGAAAGCGTTATTAAATATGATAATAATCATAATTTAGTAGCATCTCCTTTAAATAAAGAAGACTTTAAACCCATATCAAAAGATACTACTGTTTCTATGAATTTGCTATTATTTACGAAAGATATCTTTAAATATTTAGAGAGTGACTTTTCAAACTTTTTAGAGTATAATATAAATGACTTAGATACTTGTGAATACCTTATTCCAGAAGTCTTATCAGATGTTGTTAATAAAAAACTTGCAACTGGGAAAGTGATAAAAACTTCTGCATTATGGTATGGAGTTACTTACAAAGAGGATACACCAATTGTTAAAGAAGCACTTGCCAATTTAATAGAGCAAAAAATATATAAATCTAAGTTATGGGAGGAATAAAATGAACGAAAATGGTAACTTATATTCAAAAATGTTTATGTGGTTATTTGTAGGATTATTTGTTAGTTTTATACTAGGCTATTCTCTTACATTAAATGAAGAATTACTAAGTCTTTTATTGGGAATAGGATTATTACCCATTATTATAGTGGAATTAGTAGTGGCATTTGTACTAGCACTTGCAATTAGAAAACTTAGTACTACAATGACAAAAGTATTATATATAACATATTCAGTACTAACAGGATTAACATTATCTTTAATATTTATAGCTTATGAATTAAGTTCTGTTATATCAGTATTTATGACAACATCAATAATATTTGTATTAATGGCAATGTATGGATATCATACAAAAAAAGATTTAACTAAAATAGGAACTATCTTATTTATAGCTTTATTAGGTATGATTATAGGAGGCTTTTTAAACTTACTTATATTTAAAAGTAGTATGATGGATTTAGTAATTAGCTCAATCGGGGTCCTAGTTTTTACTATATATATTGCGTATGATGTTAATAAAATTAAATATATGTTAACAGATATAGATGAAGAAAAAAGAGCAGTATATGGAGCATTTCAATTGTACTTAGACTTTATTAATTTATTCTATAGCTTACTTAGAATATTTGGAAATAGCAGAAACTAATCTGCTTTTTTTATTGGTTAAAATTTGGTATAATATATATAGGTGATAATATGGAAAAACGAATAAAAGAATTAACTGAAATATTAAATAAAGCTAACTATGATTACTATGTTTTAAATATATCTAATGTTACAGATCAAGAGTATGATAAGTATTTAAATGAATTACAAAAACTAGAGGAAAAATATCCAGAGTATAAAGATAGTTCATCACCAACTAATAAGGTTGGTGGAGGAGTTATTGATAAATTTATGAAAGTAAATCATACTTTTCCAATGCTTTCTTTAAGTAATGCATTTAATGAAGAGGATATAAAATCATTTGTTGCAAAAACAAATTCGAGTTATATATGCGAGATGAAAATAGATGGTGTATCAGTATCCCTTATTTATAAAGAAGGGAAATTAGTACAAGCAGCTACAAGAGGTGATGGAGAAACAGGAGAAGATATTACTCATAATGTTTTAACTATCAAATCAATTCCTTTAACATTAAATAGAAACATTGATATTGAAGTACGTGGAGAAATATTTATGTCTAAAAAAACTTTAATAAAAATTAATAAAGAAAGAGAAAAAAATAATGAACCTCTACTTCAAAATTGTCGTAATGCAACTGCTGGAACTCTTAGACAACTAGATTCAAAAGTAGCGGCTAAAAGAGGTCTTGATGCTTTTATATATCAAATCCCTGATTATAAAAAACATAACTTAACAACACAATTAGAAGCATTAAAGTTTTTAAATCATCTTGGTTTTAAGACTAATCCAGATTATATATTTGCTAAAAATGATGCTGAAATAATTTCATATATTGAAAAAGTTAGTGAGGTTAGAAATGACTTAGAGTGGGATATTGATGGAGTAGTTATAAAAGTAAATGAATTTTTATCTCAAGAAAAACTAGGACTAACTTCGAAATATCCAAAATGGGCAACAGCATATAAATTTCCCTCTTTAGAAGTTTTAACAAAATTAAAAGACATAATTTTTACAGTAGGTAGAACTGGACAGATAACTCCTAATGCCGTTTTAGAACCAGTTATTGTTATGGGTTCAACTATTTCAAAAGCAACACTACATAATGAAGAATTTATTAAACAAAAAGATTTAAAAATAGGAGATATAGTTGCGATTAGAAAAGCGGGTGATATTATTCCAGAAGTAATTGAGGCAAAAATAGAAAGACGAGATAATAGTGAAATAGAATTTAAAATGATTACTAATTGTCCAATATGTAATTGGAAATTAGATAAGTATGAAAATCAAGTTGATCACTTTTGTTTAAACCCATTATGTCCAGCTAGAAATATTGAAGGATTAATTCATTTTTGCTCTAAAGATGCTATGAATATAGAAGGTTTAGGTATAAAAATAATAGAAGAATTTTATAATTTAGGATATATTAAAAATATCGAAGATATTTATATGTTAAAAATTTATAAAGAAGAGCTAGAGGAATTAGAAGGTTTTGGAAAAAAATCTATTACTAAATTACTAAATAATATAGAAGAAAGTAAAAATAATTCTTTAGAAAGGTTATTATTTGGATTAGGAATAGCAGGAATAGGTGAAAAAACTGCTAAAGTATTAGCAAAAAAATATTATTCTTTAGATAATTTGATAAATACAACGATTGAAGAACTTATTAAAATAAATGATATTGGTAATATTATTGCTGAAAATTTAGTAGAGTACTTTACTTTAGAAAATAATATAAAGACTATTTCAAAACTTAGAGAAATGAAAATTAATTTTGAATACTTAGGAAAAAAAGTAATAGAAAATGATAATTTTAGGGATAAAACTTTTGTTGTTACTGGAACGTTAATAAAATTTACGCGGGACGAAATAGAGAGTAAAATAGAATCATTAGGAGGTAAAACATCTAGTAGTGTATCTAAGAAAACAGACGTTTTAATTTATGGTGATAATAGTGGTTCCAAATTAAAAAAAGCTCGAGAATTAAATATTGAAACTTGGGATGAGGATATGTTTCTTTTAAAAATTTAAAAACTTGCAAAAACAGTAAAAATTTGTTATTATATATACCATTCATATGAAGGAGGAATTTATATGTTTAGTATTTTTAAAAAGAACGAATATTTATATACTGATGAATATTATGAAGAAAAAACTACAGATGAAAATAAATTTAAAAACTTATTCAATAAGAAACAAAAAAATAAACATATAGATGATAACTATCAAGAAGAACCTAAAAACTTTAAAAGTAGTATGTTTAGTAATTTTAACCCAAATAAAAAAGAAGAAAAGAAAAATAGTAATAATATATTAAAATCTATCTTTATTAAGCCCCTAATTATACTAGTAATAATACTAATATTAGTTACTATAGTTATTATTGATATATATAGGGTAAGTACTAGTGATAAAAAACCATTATTTGCAATAGAGACTAAAACACACGATGATGGTGGTACAAAAGAGTATTTGGGGTTATTTTATAAAGTGATAAAATATAATCAAGATGATGGAAAGAAAAGTAATGAAGTAGGTTTCTGGACTTTAAATTATGATACTACTCCTGTAAAAATTGATTTTAATAAAGTAAATAAAGAAAGTGAATTAAAAGAGTTATATAATACATATATTGAATTTACTTCTCCAATTAAATATTTAGGAATTGAAGATAAGTCATTTGTTTTTGAGTATGAAGTAGAGAATAATAAATATTTAGTATATTGTCAATTATATGACTTAGATATTAATATATCAGACTTCGCAGTTGATCAAGAAATTAAATTAACGGGAGTTGTATCTGAATATAGTGATAGTGAACTTTTAATTAATAATTGTAATTTAAAATAAGAAAATTTGTAAAAAATATACAAAAAGAATATTTAAAAATATTCTTTTTTATTGTATACTAATATTAATAATATAAGAAAGGTAAATATATGGGTGTATATCAAAAAGCATATTTCGCATTTTTAGGATTAATACTAATGACACTAGTATTTTTCAACGTGTCTTATGCTATATATGACTCAACATATGAAGAACTAGGAGTAGTTCAAATGAGTTTATCTACTTTGGAACCCTTATTAGAAAGTGACTCATTTAATGAGAATAAAGAAATAACAGTTCCTGCTAATTCTACTAAAGAAGTTGTAATCACTTTAACTAATATATATGAAGATGAGATAAAAGCTAATTTATATTATCAGGCTAATCATGAAGATACAGCAGCATATTATGATAAAACACCTACCCCTCAAGAGGACGGAAAGTTAATACCAAAATATGGTGATGTTGGTCATGTTGAAACATATACAGTGTATTTAGAAAATAATGATATTTATAGTAGGACTTTCGCTTTTGGTAGTTCTGGAGGATTAAAGTATAATGATTTAATTTTTCCATCAAAAGAAGATGGATATAGAGTAGTAGAAATGTATCCTAATATAATGATGGAAGGAGGAGACTTTTTTGATACATTTGAAGGAGTTTATACTTCGGGGGTTGAATTTGAAGATGAAATCAATCCTAATTACAAAGATTATTCAAAATACTATGACTTATCAGCTGGTAGAAATGGGCGAGTAATTGGCTATATCGATGAAAATAATATTTTAAAAATTCAAGCAAATGGTAAAATACAAGCTAATAAAAATTCTGCTTCCCTTTTCTTGAGGTTTCAAGCACCATACGTAAATTTTAATAATAATTTTGATACAAGTAAAGTAACAAGTATGTCTCATATGTTTGAGAGTAGTAAATTTACTAATTTAGATTTAAGTTCATTTGATACAAGTAATGTTATAAGTATGTCCCATATGTTTGATGATTCGACAGCACAAAATATTAATATATCATCTTTTGATACAAGTAAAGTAACAGATATGTCTTATTTATTTTATTATAGTAACGTAACAGAAGTTGATATTAGTAACTTTAATACGAGTCAAGTAATAGATATGGAAGGTATGTTTAGAAACGCAGAAATTACGACATTAAATATTACTAATTTTGATACAAGTAAAGTAACAAGTATGTCGGGTATGTTTTATCAGACTAAAATTACAAATATTGATTTATTAAATTTTAATACAAGCAATGTTATTGAAATGACAGCAATGTTTCGTAATAGTCAATTCCAAGAATTAGATTTAAGTTCATTTGATACTAGTAATGTAAAATATATGGGAGATATGTTTAGAGGATGTATTGCTACTAGTATGGATATATCTACATTTAACACAAATAATGTTATAACAATGTCATATATGTTTGGTGGAAATAAATTATCAACATTAGATATTACTCACTTTGATACAAGTCAAGTATTGGATATGTCGGGTATGTTTAGCGGGACACAAGATTTAAATTTAGATGTTTCAACTATTGATACAAGTCAAGTGACAAATATGGAGTATATGTTTTCTACAAGTAAAGCTACAATACTAAATTTATCTAATTTCATCACTACTAATGTGACTAATATGGAAGGGATGTTTTCTAATAGTGATGTTTTAGATTTGAATCTATCTTCCTTTGATACAAGTAAAGTGACTAATATGGAAAAGATGTTTAATCAAACGAAAATGACGATATTAAACTTATCAAACTTTAATACGAGTAGTGTAACTAATATGAGAGAAATGTTTCTATATGCCAAAATAATTAATATGGATTTAACTTCATTTAATACAAGTAAAGTAACAGATATGCATCGCATGTTTTATGGTTGCACTGCTTCCTCAATTAATGTAACCTCATTTAATACAAGTAAAGTAACTAATATGGGTGATATGTTTGTTTCTGTTAATGTTCCAGTTTTAGACTTGAGTTCATTTGATACTAGTAGTGCATCAGGTACATATAGTATGTATAGAATGTTCCAAAATAGTTCAACTACATTAGTTTATGCTAGAACAGAGACTGATAAAGCAAGATTTGATGCAACATATTTAAAACCTGCTACTTTAAATGTAGAAGTAAAAAATTAAGATAAGTTATTCTTATCTTTTTCTTTTGATATTTTGAAAAAAAGTGATTTTATGATATAATATCACTTGATAAAGGAGTAATTATTATGAGTGATAAATTAACAAAAGAAGAAGTATTACATGTAGCAAATTTAGCTAAAATAGAGATAAATGATATGGAAATAGAGGAATATCAAATAAAATTAAAAAAACTTATGGATGATATTTCTAAAATAGAAAAAGTAGAAATTGAGGATGATAACATGTTAATAGCACCATTAACACATGTAGCAGAGTTAAGAGATGATGTTGAGGATAAAATGTTAGAGGCGAAAGAGGTTGTTAATAATGCACCTCGCAAGAGTGGTAATTTTATTGAAGTACCAGCAGTTATAAAGGATTAGGTGAATTATGAAATATTTAAATTTAGATATAGTAACAATAAATAATTTATTAAAAGAAAAAAAGATTACTCCAACTGACTTAGTGTTAGAATCTTTTGACTTGATAGAAAAAAACAAAGATTTGAATGCATATATTACATTAAATAAAGAAGAGGCGTTAAAAGAAGCAAAACTTTTGGAAGAAAAAGAAGTAGACTCTCTTACTTTTGGACTTCCAATAGCTATAAAAGATAATATATTAACAAAAAACCTTAAGACAACAGCAGCTTCTAAAATTTTAGAAAACTTTAATCCAATATATGATGCTGATGTTATTAAACAAATTAAAGATAGTAATATGATAATAATTGGTAAGACTAATATGGATGAATTTGCAATGGGATCATCCAATCAAACATCATTCTTTGGGGCAGTTAAAAACCCTTGGAATAAAGCATTAGTTCCAGGTGGTTCATCAGGAGGAAGTGCGGCAGCAATCGCATCAAGAACAGCTTTTTTTGCTTTAGGTACTGATACTGGTGGTTCAATTCGTCAACCTTCTAGTTTTTGTGGTTTAGTAGGATTAAAACCAACATATGGAAGAATATCTAGATATGGAATAATTGCCTTTGGATCATCTTTTGACCAAGCAGGTCCAATGACAAAAAATGTTTATGAAAATGCCGTATTATTAAATGTCCTTGCTAAGAAAAGTGATAAAGATTTAACTACTTTTGAAACAAATGAAGACTTTACAAGACTTATTAATAAAGATGTTAATAATTTAAAAGTAGCAATTCCAAACTTTTTCATTAGTGATTTAATAGATAAAGAAATACGAGATAAATTTAATAATATAATTAAATTACTAGAAGAAAAAAATGTTCAAGTAGATTATATAGATATAGATTATTTAGATAAAGCGGTAATGCTTTATCAAATTCTTGCTCTAGGAGAAGCTAGCTCAAACTTGGCAAGATATGATGGGATTAGATATGGATATAGTTATGATAATCCAAAAAATATAGATCAATTATATAAGAAAACTAGAGGAGAAGGTTTTGGTAGTGAAGTAAAGCGTAGAATTATGATTGGAAGTTATGTATTAAGTGGAAGTAAAGCAATTACTCATTATACAAAGGCTTTAGAAATAAGACATGCTATGCGTGAGAGTTTCTTAGAAAAATTTAGTAATTATGATTTAATTATTGGTCCAACTACAACAACATTTGCTTATGAACTTGGAAAAGATTTAGATGATGCGGTTAAATCATTCTTAGATGATATCTTAACAATTCCAGTTAATTTAGCAGGTTTACCAGGACTTAATTTACCGATTGGTTTTTCTAAAACTAATTTACCAATTGGGATGCAAATAATTGCAGGGCCTAAAAATGAAGCAGTTATATATCAATTAGCAAGTTTCATTGAAAAAGAATTAAATCTAAATTTAGAAATAGAGGTGAAATAATGAAGTACATTCCAACTATTGGGATTGAAGTCCATGTTGAATTAAAAACTAATACTAAGTTATTTTCATCATCTTTAAATGAATATGGGAAAATGGCAAATAGTTTAACAAATGAAATAGATTTAGGATATCCTGGAACACTTCCTACTGTTAATAAAGAAGTAATTAATAATGCTATAAAAGCAGCACATATCCTAAATTGTAGTATCCAAGATACTATTCATTTTGATAGAAAAAACTATTTTTATCCAGATAATTCTAAGAATTATCAAATTACTCAAAATAAAACTCCAATTGGAACTAATGGATATATAAATATTAATATAGATGGAAATATTAAAAAAATATATATCAATGAAATGCATATTGAAGAAGATACTTGTAAAAGTACTCATAAAAGTGAAAAAACATTATTAGATTTTAATCGATCAGGAGTTCCATTAATTGAAATAGTTACAACAGCATGTATGTCATCTAGTAAGGAAGCGGTTCTTTATTTAGAAAAATTAAAAGAATTACTATTTTATAGTGATATAAGTAACTGTAAAATGGAAGAAGGGTCGATGAGATGTGATGCTAATATATCACTTCGTAAAAATGAAAATGATCCACTTGGAGTAAAATGTGAAGTTAAAAATATAGGATCAATTTCAAATGTCGGACTTGCTATTGAAAAAGAAATTGTTAGACAAACTAAAATGCTTGATAATAATGAAACTTTCAAAGAACAAACGCGTAGATTTGATGAGAAATTACAAGATACAATATTAATGAGGGTAAAAGAAACAGGAAATGATTATAGATATTTTCCAGAACCAGATATTCCTTATATTAATATAACAGAAGAAATGAAAGATAATGCTATTAAAGAAATACCGATGTTACCGGATGAACGAAGAAAACTTTACCTAGATAATGGAGTTAATGAACTTAATAGTAATAAATTAATTCAAAATAGAGATTTAAGTGACTTCTTTAATAATTTAGTTGATAAAAATATAGATTTAAAAGTAGCTAGTAATCTTTTACTAGGGGATATATCAGCATATTTAAATAAAACTAACAAAGAAATTACTGATACAAAATTAACTATTGAAAAAATGGCTGAATTAACAATTAAGATTACATCTAATGAAATAACTAATAAGAATGTAAAAGAAATCTTAATAGATGTTATGGAAAGTGATAACAAAATAGAAAAAATTATAAAAGATGCTAATATTTCAAATATTGTTGATAATAGTTTTATAAAAGAAATTATTAGTAAAATAATTAATGATAATCCAGAAAGTGTTCAAGATTATCAAATGGGAAAAGATAGAGCAATTAAGTATTTAATGGGGCAAGTAATGAAAGAAACAAAAGGTTCTGTTAATCCAAAGGTTGCAAATCAACTTTTATTAGAAGAATTAACAAAACTTGTTGATTGAAAAAAAAACTTTAGTAGTGTATAATAATAGTAATATAATAAGGATGTGAATATATGAAACAATTTGTAATAAAAAATAAAAAAACTTTTATAATTATCGTGATTTTTCTTATAGTAATGTTTTTACTAGGATTATTAGTGAGTTCTTTTTTCATTGATGCTACTAATGCAGGATATGGGAATAGATTAGACGGTATAAAAGAAGTAGAAATAAGTAAAACAGAATTAGAAGGTATTTCTTCTAAATTAGAAGAAGATGACAAAGTTCAAACAGCAGACACACGTATTTCTGGTAAAACAATTAATATTGTTATGACTTTAGAAGATTCAGTAAGTGTTAAAAATGCAAAAACGCTAGCAACTTTAGTAAAAGAACAATTATCTGAAGAAGAAATGGAATTTTATGATGTTCAACTATTTGTAGATAAATCAACAGCAGAGGAGGCTTTTCCAATAATAGGATATAAGAGTCATACTAATGCTGATTTTACATGGACACAAGAAAGATAGGTAAAATTAATGAAAAAAAAATTATTTATAATAATACCAATTTTAATTATAAGTATTACAGTTATTTTTGTTTATAATTATTATTACTCAGAAGATGAGTTTAGTTCATTAACAATTGGAGAAAAAAGATGGGTAGAAGAAAATAAAGAGAGCATTATTGATATAAATATAGTTAATGATTATCCTTTATATGCTTCTAACGGAGAAGGAATATTATTTGACTTTATTGATGATATTGAAAAAAATGTTGGCTTAGAGTTTAATAAAATACCATATTTAAAAAACAGTGAACCAAGTAGTGAAGGTTTAGGGATAGAAATTTTAGATAATGATAAGAAATTATCTAAAAATGATTTACTAATCTTTGAAGATTATTATATTGCAATTGGTAAAAATTATGAAAGACTTAATAAAATAGAGGATATTAAAAATAAAACTTTTGGAGTGTTTGAAAGTGATTTTAATGATATTAGCTATTATTTGAAAAGTGGTACAAATTTATCGTATAACAAATATACTTCTATTGATCAACTTTATACTGCATTAGAAAAAAATGAAATAGATATGATTATTATTCCAAATATTATGTATTTAAATAAGACTATTGAAAATGATAAATATTCAATTAATTATTACTTTACAGAAATGAAAAAACAAATAGTATTATCACTTGATGAAAGTCAAACTGAATTAAATAAGATTATTACAAAATACTATGATAAATGGAAAACTACAAAATATATTGAAGAATATAATAAAGCCTATTTGGATTACTATTATGAAATGAACAATGTTGAGGATAAGGATAGAGCAGAATTATCATCAAAAAGTTATACATATGGTTATATAGATAACCTACCTTATGAAGGTGAAGTAAATGGAATGGTAGCAGGAATTGCTGGAGAATACATTGATCGAATAGAAAGACTTGCTAATATATCCTTTAAATATGAAAAATATGATTCTTTAGAAGAGTTAGAAAAAGCTATTAAGGATAATAAAGTTGATATTTATTTTAATTATTATAATATTAAAAATGATAAATATTTAGATACAGTATCTACTTTTATTGAAGATTATGTTGTTCTTGGTAAACAAGAAGATAATCATATTGTTAGTTCTTTAGAAAGTTTAAAAGATAAAAATATTATTATGTTAAATAATGATTCCTTATATGACTATTTTAAGACTAATTCACAAGCATCTATTAAAACAGAAGATTCTATAAGCAATTTAGAAAAAGAAGCTGGAACTAATATGATTGTTATGGATGAAGAAAAATATAACTATTATAAAGATAAATACTTTAGAGACTATAATTTATTATATAATAATACAATGATGAATGATTATAACTTCAAAATAAAAGAAGATAATAAAGCATTTTACGATTTATTTAATTACATTATAAATACTAATTCATACTATAATTATAGAAATAGTGGAATAGAATCTTTAGATGACTCAATTTTAGAAGATACTACATTTAACCAATTTCTAACTATTATATTATTATTTGTAACATTGCCTATATTAATACTAGTAGTTATATATGTTTTATTTAAAAGAAAAAGAAGAATTAAAAAAGTTAAAATTGTAGATAAACATAAATATACCGATATGCTTACATCTTTGAAAAACAGAAATTACTTGAAAGATATGACTAATCAATGGGATGATGCAAAAGTTTATCCTAAAGCAATTATTATGATAGATTTAAATAACATCAAATATGTTAATGATAATTATGGGCATGAAGAGGGAGATAAATTAATTATAAGTGCAGCAAGTATTTTAGTTAATTCTCAACTTGAAAATAGTGAAATCATTAGAACTGATGGAAATGAATTTTTAATTTATTTAGTTGGTTATCGTAGAACACAAGTAGTAGCATATTGTCAAAAATTAACAAAAGCTATGAAAAATTTACCATATGAATTTGGCGCTGCTATTGGATATAGTATGATAGAAGATGATATTACAACATTAGACGATGCTATAAATGAAGCGACTTTAGAAATGATTACGGCAAAAGAAGAGAGTAAGTAGGGATAAATATGATAGAGAAAGCTAATCGATATTTTAAAATTATTATTAATAAAGTGAAAGATCCAAAGTTAAGAATATTACCAGGACAATTAGCTTTCTTTACTGTTATTTCGCTTGTCCCTTTGTTAACTTTAATCATATTAATAGCGAGTTCATTATCATTACCATATAATGAAATAGTTGGATTTTCTTTTTTAGAAATTTTTTCTGCTAATACGGAAGAAGTTTTATTGGAAAATTTAGAAGCTGGACTTAATTTTAATATGATTATGTTTTTTGTAGTAGCATTTATACTAGCATCTAATGGACCTCATTCAATTATTCTAATATCAAATGAAATATATAATACTAAGGCTAAATCTTTTATAAAAAGAAGAGCTAAGGCTATATTAATGACCCTTATATTGGTTATGTTAGTCTTAATTTTATTATTAGTTCCATTATTTGGGAATTTGATAAAACAGGCATTAATTGAAAATAATTCTAATAACATAGAAACATTTACTAATATATATTTGATGATTAAATATCCAATTACAATTATATTAATATTTATAAACGTAAAGATATTATATTTAATATCAGCAGATGTTAAAATAAAACCATCATCTACAACAAAAGGAGCTATATTTACAACTATTTGCTGGATTATAGCTACTGAAATATATTCATTTTATGTAGGAATGTTCTCAGATTATAATTTATTCTATGGGAGTATTTCTAATTTAATTATAGCTTTAATATGGATATATATAATCTCATACATTTTTGTACTAGGCCTTGCATTTAATGCAGCATCTAATAGGAAAGGGGGAAATACATATGAAGCAATTACTAAAAAAAATTAAACGGAAAAGTAAATCATTTATAAAAAAAATAGACTTAAAAAAGAGATTACTAAGTATTAAAGAAGATAAGTTAATTATTAAGTTTATAAAAGAAAATAATTTATTTTTAATATTTGTAGGGACTGGGATATTAAACGAAGTATTATTAAGAGTTAATACAATTGGTGGTATTAGTCAGGTATTTTCATTTAGACCTATTTTTGCAGATTTAACATTACTAATAATTATTGGTTCGATAGGTTTTTTAATAAAAGAGCGTAATAGAATTAATTATTATTTACCAGTATCAATAGTATTAACAGCATTATGCTTGATTAATGCAATATATTATACTTATTACTCATCATTTGCATCATTTTCAATGTTATCATTAACTCAATATGTTAACGAAGTAGGAGATGCTGTATCAATTATTTTTTCACCAGTGGATATTATTTATTTGCTAGCACCAGTATTATTAATTATTGTTAATTATCGAAATAAAAAAAGATATAAAAAAGAACATGTCATAACTCATATTGAAACTAGAAGAAAATCTATGTTTAAAGTATTAGGAGTAGGAGGAACTTTATTAGTTTTATACTTACTTACTATGTCATCACTAGATGTATCAAGATTTAATTCACAATGGAATAAAGAATATATAGTTATGAGATTTGGTACTTATATATATCAAATAAATGATGCTATAGCTTCAATTCAACCCCAAGTAAATTCGTTATTTGGGTATGAAGAGGCAAAACGTAATTTTGAAGAATACTTTGAAGATACAGTACCTGAGGTGGATAATGAATATACAGATATGTTTAAAGATAAAAATGTCTTAGTTATTCATGCGGAAAGTATTCAAACAATTTTATTTGATATGAAATTTAATAATCAAGAAGTATTACCTAATTTAAGTAAGATAGCAAATGAAGGATTATATTTTTCAAACTTTTATGCTCAAGTAAGCGTAGGAACTAGTAGTGATACAGAACTTACATATAATACCTCTTTAATGCCTACTCAAAGTGGGACAGCATTTGTTTCTTATCCTGACAAAACGTATATAGCAACTCCCAACTTAATGCAAGATTTAGGATACTATACATTTAGTATGCATGCTAATAATGCTGATTTTTGGAATAGAAGAACTATGTATCAAACAATTGGATATGAAAGATTTTATAGTAAAACAGATTATGAAGTAACAGAAGAAAATACAATTGGTTTAGGTCTTTCAGATAAAGACTTCTTTAAACAGTCTATGCCTTATTTAAAAGATATAAATGAAAATAATGAAAAATGGTATGGGTTAATGATTCAATTATCAAATCATACACCTTTTGCAGATGTTGATAAATATGGAGAATTTCCAGTGGATATTAAAGAAACTGTTAATGGAGAAGAAGTTGTTTATCCTTATTTAGAAGGGACAACATTTGGTAACTATATTAAATCAGCTCATTATGCAGATGCTGCTTTAGGAGAGTTATTTACTTCATTAGAAAATGAAGCTCTACTCGAAGATACGGTTATTGTAATTTATGGTGATCATGATGCTAGAATATCAAAAAAAGATTATGATTTATATTATAATTATGATAGGGAAACTAATGAGTTATATAAGGAAGATGACCCTAGATATGTACCATATGATACTTATATGTTTGAAATGGATAAAAAAGTACCATTTATTATTTGGTCAAAAGATTTAGTAGAAGAGAATAAAAATAAAGAAATTACTAATGTAATGGGAATGTATGATGTAATGCCTACATTAGGAAATATGGTAGGATTTGATAATAAGTATGCTTTAGGAAATGATATTTTTAATATTAAAGATAAGAATATTGTAGTATTTCCTGATGGTAATTGGGTAACTAATGACATTTATTATGATAATCAAAAAGGAGAATATAGTCCTATCACTAAAAATCCTATAAGCCAAGAGCAAATTGATTATAATAATGAATATGTAACTAATTTATTGAAAGTTTCAAATGATATGATAGTTCATGATTTATTAAATGAAGATAATCCAGAAGGAGTTGAATAGTATGAGATTAAAGAAAAAAGCTAAAGTTACAATAGCAGTATCAGTTATTTTAATAGTTCTAGTTTTAGGAGGATTATTTGTATATAATGTATTCTTTGACAAAAAAGTAGCAAGAGAAGCAAAAATTTTAAAAGAAATTGATGAATACGGATATGAATTAAAAGATACTAGAAACGATAAATATCATGAACTATTTGCAGAATTAGAAGAAATACTATCTAAAGAAGAAGTAGATGAAAAAGCTTATGTTTCTAAAATAAGTGAAATGGTTATATATGATTTTTATACATTAGATGATAAGATAGCAAAAACAGATGTTGGAGCAGTAGATTTTTTATATAGTGAAGTAGTAGATAATTTCTTAATGAATGCAGAAGATACTTACTATAAGTACTTAGAAAGTGATATTTATAGTGATAGAGAACAAATACTACCAATTGTAGAATCTGTAACAATTGGAGATATAGAAAATATAAGCTATGATTATTTAGATAAAACAGATGAGAATGCTTACAAAGTACCTGTGACATGGACATATGGAGCAGCAGATTATGCTTCATATCAGTCAAGTGCAACTTTAATTTTTATACATAACGAAAATAGATTAGATTTAGTAGAATTAAGCAATGAATAATTGCTTTTTTTATTGCAATAAAAAAGAGTGATTAACACTCTATATTTATTAGTTTAAATATTAACCGCCAATACCATCAGTAGGGTCAGTTGGTTCTTCAGTACCAGTTGAGCCTTCTTCAGTACCAGTTGAGCCTTCGTCTTCAGTAGGTCCACCTGTCTGATTTTCATCTTCAGTAGGATCACTTGTAGATTCTTCCTCAACCTCTGGTGTTGGAGTAGGTGCAGGTTCTGGTTGTGCTTCACCTGACATTGTAATAGTAATAGATCCTCCAATTAAATCAGTTCTTTTACCTGCTGGATAGTTTTGTTTAATAACAGTACCACCACTTCCAATAACTGTAACGCTTAAGCCATTTCGACTAGCAATACTTCTTGCAGTTGCTTCGCTATATCCAATTAGATTAGGGACTAAATTATAACTACCTGATGTATTATATGGTCCTTCTCCAATAACTGTTTTTTCATAAGGTTCATTAATTGAGAATGAGAATTCAGTAATTGGTTCTGCTTCTTCTAGTTCTAAATTTACTTTCATTGCTTCTGTAATATCGTCACGACTTTCTTCAATTGGAACATAGTTCCATAAGTTTAATCCGCTTCTTTCATCATAAATAGTTTGGCCACTTCCTGATAAGTAAAGTTGTTGCATATTTATTAATTCAGAATCTTCATTAGCTAAACTTTTAGTTAATATATCTTTTGCAATATCATAAAATGATAATAATTGATCAGTAGTTAAGTTAGTATCTAAGCTATTAGATATAGTATCTAATATATCCATAAATACTGATACATCTGTAATAGTTTTAACTTTTTCAGTTAATGCCATTACAATTTCTTGTTGATGCTGCGCTCTTCCAAAATCACCATTTGGTAATTGCTTTCTATTTCTTGCAAATACTAATGCTTCTTCACCTGCTAAAGTTTGAGTACCTTGACTAATACATACTTTACCATTTCTTGAAGAGTTATCAGTACATAATTCATAAGGGACGTCAACTTCAACACCT
Organism: uncultured Muribaculaceae bacterium; assembly: GCA_964371025.1. Taxonomy (GTDB): domain Bacteria; phylum Bacillota_I; class Bacilli_A; order RF39; family UBA660; genus CAYJDP01. The sequence continues at coordinate 33,462 of CAYJKH010000001.1, forward strand.
CCAACGGCATCGATAAGTTTTACAAATCCTTTAAAGTTAATTTTAGCATAATAATCAATTTCTAAATCAAAATATTCTCCTAAACTATTAATCATGCAGTCATTACCATATGCTGCAGCATGAGTTATTTTATTTTCTGGTTTTCCACTCCAACATGAAATTGGTATATATGAATCCCTCGGAACAGATAACATTGTTGCATTTAATGTTTTAGGATTGAATGTCACTAGTATCAACGTATCTCCAAGGGCTGCTGCATTTGGATCTAATACTTCAGTGGTAGAATCAACTCCCATTAATAACATAGTAAATGGTTCATTAACATCTTTTCCTTTTGAAGCATTATCAATATCTGAAATATCACTTTTATTAAATTTCTTTGTTTCTGTATGAATTACTTTTGTATCAGTAGCAATATTTTGATATCCATCTAATTGATTAAAAGTATCAATATAAGTAGCATTTAAAAATGCTAAATCAATTTCTTCTGCATATAAGTCTGCTACCATTGAATTATAATCATCATAAGAAATAACTTCATTAGTGTCATGTAAATCAAATTCTTTTATAATATCTTGCGGAATTAGATATCCATCAGGAGAATCCTCATCACTTAAAATAGCAATTTTACTATCTTCTACATCTTTAGCAGTTTCAAAGTTACTAGAACTTAAAGCTACTAAGTTAGATGTATATTCAACTTGCTCTTTATTAAAACTACTTAGTTGACTATAAAAATAAAATATAATCCCTCCAAGTACTCCTGTAATTAAAGAGTATATAATTAAGAAAAATATAAATCCAATTCTTTTTTTATTTTTATTTTTATCCTTCTTATTTTTCCATATGACTTTATTTTTTATTAAAATAATTAAATCTATAAAGATAATTAGTCCAATCGCAATCATTCTTAGTAATGTTTCAATACTACTTAGTTGTAATAATTGATATATTAAAAAACCACTAGCAAGTATTGCTATAATAGTTAGTATTAAAATAAATTTTTGTAGTTTAGTTTTTCTCTTTTTTTCAAACTCCATAAATATACCTCCGTGGTATATATTATACCATATTTCTATATATATTTTTGGATACTAAAAAAAAACATATAGATATAAGTGTCTATTTACGTAAAATAGGCTCTTATACTATATAGGGTAAAAACTAAACTTTGTTATTTTTGGTATTTGTTGGTATAATTTAAATGTATAAAATCGGAGGTGGATATATTGAAAAATAAATTTTTTATGATAATTTTCTTTTTAATGTTTAGTTTTTTAATTTTACCAGAAGATGTTGATGCATTAACTGTTTCTCAATATAAATCTAGAAATGTTTGTTCTAATTATGAAGTAGCTGAAGCAAAAACAGATGGTAGTGCAGTATATAAAAAATGTTTTACAACATATAGTGAAGCAGAAACCTATATGAATTCATCTTCAATTACAAATTTAATAATATTTGATTCAACTGCTACTAATACAGTTATAGCAAGTGCTAAATATGCTTTAGTAGATTTAACAATTCCATCAGGGTTAACATACTTTTATGAACAAAGAGATTTAACTACAAGAGTATATACTTATATGGATACAGGTTCACTATATGGTGGAGTAGATGGAGCATTCATTGACGTTTATTATCCTAAATCGGCAAAAGTTATGATCGGTGGATTAGAAGCTTGGATTAAAAAAAGTGATTATGAAATAGTACCACTAGCATGGGTTAAATCAAGTAGTTCTTATACAGTAACTGATCACATTAAACATAATTACGTTAGTAAAATTCAAGAAACTTACTCAGGTACCAAAGGATCAACGATTGGACCAAAACCAGACCAACTTAATAAAGGAACTTATTATTCATATGATGGACACTATTTTTATACAAGTCGATATACCATGATAAGTGATTATAAAAAAGGAGTTAGAACATCATCTGTTAATAAATCATCTCCTTATTATAATTACTATATGTATTTAAGTAATCATTCTAAAACAAATTACTCATCACTCAATATTGATGAATATATTAGAAATAATATGGGTTTAACAAGGACAACTTATGGTGAGTTGGCAACAAGCAATTCTTCTAAATTGTATGGACAAGGGACATTTTTTTATAACTCTCAACAAGTATATGGAGTTAATGCAGTTTTATCACTTTCTTTAAGTCGAAATGAAACTGGTAACGGAAGAAGTTCACTTGCAATTAATAATAATAATGGTTTTGGACTTAATGCCGTTGATTCAAGTCCAACTGAATCAGCATATTGGTATCCATCATTTGCATCAAGTATTAATGGATATGCCTCTAAATGGGTAACTGATGGATATGCTGATCCTGCTGATTGGAGATATTTTGGACCAGCTTTTGGAGATAAATATATTGGAATGAATGTTAAGTATGCATCAGACACTTATTGGAGTGAAAAGATGGCTGCTAACTATTATAGCTTAGATTTAGCTAAAGGTTTACAAGATTATAATTATTATCAACTAGGAAAAACAAATGGAGTGGTAAAAGCCTATTTAAGTGCTTCAACTTCTTCAAAGATTATGTATACATACCCAGAAAAAGATGATAATGTTTTGATAGTTGGAGAATATGGTAATTATTATATTTTACAAAGTGATGTGAGTATAACAAACGGAGTAGGATCTACTAATGGAGTTTATAATTGGAACTCTTATGTATATGTTTTAAAATCTAGTATAACTAAAATAAATACAGCTAAAAGTGGTTATAAAAAACCTAGTGAAGTGTACCAATATGCTGATGCTACTTATACATATGATTTAATGGATGATAATACTACATTAAGTCCAAAAGTAGCAGTTACAACAAAGAATTTATCATATTATTATGATTCAACACTAAGTCAAAAAACAGGTAAGACTCTACTTAGTAATAAGTATATAATGGTTTATTCAATAGCTAAAAACTCTAAAGGGGAAGCTGTTGCTTATTTAGTAACATCGGATTATAAATTTGATCAAAAACACTGGATACCAGCAGGAGGAATTACTTTTAAAACATCAAGTTATGGTAAAGTTAAATTAACTAACTTAGATGGATATTTTACAGAAGTATATTCGACTGCTTCTACAAGTTCAACTATGATAGGAGGTCAATTCTCATATTCATATGTTCCAATACTAGAAACAAAAACAGTATCTGGAAAAACTTGGTATAAAGTACCAGTTAGTTTAACATCTACATCAAATGCATATGGATGGACATTGAAATCTTATACAAATGTTGCAATTACACCTTACAGTTATAATGGAACAGCAGATAATAATGCACTAGCTAAAAATACTGCTCCTGTAATTACAGCAAGTAATAAGGAAGTGACTATCAAAAAATCACTTGATTTAATGAAAGATGTATCAGCTACTGATAAAGAAGACGGAAATTTAACTACATCAATAAAAATTACAAGTAATAATATAAACTATAACGCTATAGGAACATATTCAGTTACATATTCAGTTACTGATTTAGATAATTTAACAACTACTAAAACAATTTCTGTTAAAGTTATAGCAGATGAAGCTCCAGTAATTAATGCGAGTAATCAAAATGTTATAACTAATTCAGAATTTAATCCACTAATTGGAGTAACAGCAACAGATAAAGAAGATGGAACTATTACTAAAGTAGAGGTAACATCAAATAATGTTGATGTTACTACTAATGGTAATTATTCTGTTACTTATAAAGTAGTAGATAGTTATGGTAATATAACTACTAAAACAATAGCGGTAGTAGTTGCAGAAAAATTCTTAACTGAAAAAGATTCTTTATTCTATTTTGATTATTTAAAAGAAGTAGATGGTAAATTAGAATTAAAAGGATATCAAACTATTAATGGAATTGATCATTTATTAAATACAAATATTGATTATACTATTATTTTTGAAAATAAAGATACAAATGAAATATTTACAGATACTATGACTAGAATTACTAATACGACAGAAATGACTAGACCTATTTTTGGAGTAGATAATAAAAATTATACATACTCTTGGTTTAAATATTCAATTGATACAAGTAAGTTTGAAAACGGAAATTATATAATGTATGTTTTAGCAGAAAGTGATGAATATTATACAAAAAATTTAGTAAATAATAAATTATTTAGACCTCAAGTAGGAGGTTACACAACTGCTTCAAGTAGTACAATTATTAGAAATGACTATAATGTAAAAACAACTCCAGTAGAGTTAATTATAAGAGGTGAAGAATTAGCTAAGAAGACAGCAGATACATATTTTAACCAATTTGATACATATAGAGCATTTGAATTTACAGAAGATAATAAACTACATTTAATGGGATTAAGCTATTCATATGGAATGGATTTAGGAAAAGACACTAATGTAGAAAGAACAATAATTTTTGAAAATAAAGAAACATATGAAACATATAAAATGGATTTAGGAAGTATAACTACTGGTCTATATCCGGCTATGTTACCTGAAGATGATAAATTATCAAAAACAAGGGCATGGTATGATAAAGAATTAGATATATCTAATATTCCAAAAGGAGAATATATTCTTTATATAACTACCAAATCTAATGTAACTGATATTTATGAGTTTTCCGAAAAGCTTAGTAGAACACTAGATCATGTTAAAGCTACAATAAATGAAAAGAATTATTCATTTACAATTAATCATGATAAAGGTAGTAGAATAGAAATGAAAGTAGAATAGCATATGCTATTCTTTTTTTTACAATTAAAAACATATGCTTAGCATATGTTTTTAATTTATATAATTATTTAACAATAGTAACTGTATATGTATCACAGTAATTAACTACCATATCTGCTCCATTACATACTGAACCACTATTAGTACTTCCGTTAGAGCAGCTATCAACTAAATTGAAAGCCCATTTTATACTACCATAATAGCTTTGTATCATACTTTTAACTTGTGCTCCCGTATTACCAACAGGGAAGTAAACAGTAGTTGTTTTAGTTCTATCACATGTTGGAGTTGTTGACCCACTACTATTATTATTGCTGCTTCCGCTATTACTATTATTACTACTACTTGAAGAAGAACTAGTTTGTTTATTACTATTTGAACTACTTGCTGTATATTTACCACTTGAAACAGTTAGTGTGATAGAAGTATCACCACTAACTTTAGAACCACTACTTATAGATTGTGATATAATATTTCCTTCTTTAACAGTAGAGGAAAAAGCGTAAGTATAAGCTGCTTTAAGACCGGCTTTTTCAATTGATGAAGTGGCGTTAGCTTTACTAAGACCTACAACATTAGGAACACTTATTTCTTTACCATCTGATATAGTAATGATAATAACATCTCCGTTTTTTATAACATCACCAATATTATGAGAAATTTTAATTATTTCTCCTTGTTTAACGTCATTATTAAATTCATTTTTTTCTTCATATTTAACATTGTTTTCATTTGCCCAGTCATAAAAATCATCAATATTAGAAAATTCAGGCATTTTTAATTTTCCTTTTGATAATACAAATGAAATAATTGTACCTTCTTCAACAATATCACCAAATTCATAGTTAGCACTAATAAAATTATTTTCTTTAATTGAATCATCATATTTATAACTAAAAGTTAATTTAAGTCTATTTGTTATTATATAATTTGTTATTTCTTCTAAGTCCATCTTTTCAAAATCAGGTAGTTTAATTTCTTTTCCTTTACTTAATGTAACAATAATTTCTTCATCATTAGGTTTAACCATTGTGCCAGATTTAATACTTTGTTTTCCTACTAAACCACGGTCAGTGTTGTTAAAGAAATCTTTTTCAAATTTATATTTTAAACCATGTTTTTTCATGTAAAACATAACTTCAAACTCTGTTTTATCTATTAAATTAATTAACTTAGTTTCTACAAATTCATCTTCTCCTAAAGAGAAAGTTAATTCTAAGGGGTCACTTCTTTTCATATTACCACTTGCATTTTGCTCAATTACAGTGTCTTTTGCTTTAGCATCTTTTATAAAAGTAACTCCAACATTATTTAAATGATTTTCTAAAACATAATCAATAACTCTTTCATCACTCCAAGTTAACATGTTAGGAACTAAAATTTCTTTATCCGGATTAGGTCCTGATGAAACTGCTATTGTTAGAGTTTTAACATCATTAATAGAAGTACCTTCTTTTATATCTTGTCCAATTATATGGTATTCTTCAATCATATCACTGTATTCATATACTTGCTCAATTGCAACATTATTTTTACTTGCCCAAGCAACTACTTCAGTTAGATTCTCATTTTCAAAATCTAATACTTTATTAAAAGCGGGAATATTAATAATATTAGTAGCAAGTAATATATTAAAGGTGTTAAATAATATTAAAATTATAGCACTAATAAATAGGATTACTTTATTTCTAATTCTATTAGAGATACAAATAAATGTAAAAAGAATAGAAAAACAAAATAATAATACTAAACTAATTACATTAGCAATGATATCTATATTATTATCAAATATTATCGTAGCAGTAATACTACAAATATTAGATAGAATAACCACTAATAATAAGAAATTTATAAATTTATTTTTATCTTTTTTCTTTATTTCCTTTACTTTGTCAAAATCTTTATTTATATCCATCTTTTCACCTCATCTATTATAACTATATATAATTATATACTATATTAGTAAAAATAAAAATATATATATTTTTTGAAACGTAAAGATATGTATATTTTTATGATATATGGTATAATAAATTGATAAAGGAAGTGGTTTAATGAAAAAATGTGTAATTATTATAAATCCTAAGAGTGGTAGTAATAAAGGTAAATTAGACCCCAAAGTCTTTATTAAAGTATTAAAAAAATATGAATACACAACAGAGTTTATATATACTAAGTATGCAGGACATGCTACTGAATTAATGAAAAACTTAGATGATGATATAGATTTAGTTATATCAGCAGGTGGAGATGGGACTTTAAATGAAATAGTTACTGGGAATACTAAAAGGAAAAAAAGATTATTACTAGCTAACTTACCTCTTGGAACTAGTAATGATGTTGGTAATATGTATGGACTAACTAAAAATAAAATTAAGAATTTGGAATTAATTTTAAAAGGTGTTAAAAAAAATATAGATGTTTGTCATATTAATAAAAAAACTTTTATATATGTTGCTTGTTTGGGCGATTATATTGATATGACTTATAATACTCCAAGTGATTTAAAGAAAAAATATGGAAGACTAGCTTATATTATGTATGGGTTGAAACAAACTAGAAAAAAGATAAATAGTTATAAAATTGAATATAAAATAGATGGTAAAAAATATAGTGGAGAATATTCATTTATATTTATAACTAATGCTACAAGGATTGCCGGAATTAACAATGTTTATTATGATATCAAACTAGATGATGGAATGTTTGAAGTGGCATTTGCTCATATTAAAACAAAAAAAATGATGTTACAAAAAATAATTCAAATAAATGGGGCAATCGATATAAAAGATATTCCAGAATTTACTCATTATAAAACGAATAACTTAGAAATAAAATTTATAGATAAACCAAAAACATCTTGGTGTGTTGATGGGGAAGAATATAAAAGTGATAGTATGAAATTTAAATTTGGAGTCGATGTTGATACTAAAATGATGATGCCTCCAGTTAATATAAATAAATTATTTGAAAAGAGGGATTTAGATGAAGAAAATAAAAACCACTAAAAAAACTAAGTTAACAATATTTATTGTATTAAGATTTTTAGTAGTAATAAGTTTAATTTTACAATTATATAGAGGAGAGTGGAATAATGCCTTCTTATGTATATTAACGCTTATTCTTTTTACAATACCTACTATTATTAAGAAGAAATTTAAAGTTGAATTACCTTCTGTCTTAGAGGGAATCATATATTTATTTATCTTTTCAGCTGAGATACTTGGTGAAATAAATAATTTTTATGGAATATTTCCTTATTGGGATAGTATGTTACATACTATAAATGGATTCTTAGCAGCAGCTATTGGATTTGCTTTAATTGATTTATTAAATAAAGAGAGTAAGTTAATAGTACTATCACCAATATTTGTAGCCCTTACAGCGTTTTGTTTTTCGATGACAGTAGGAGTACTTTGGGAATTTTTTGAATATGCAGGAGATCAAAAACTTAATTTAGATATGCAAAAAGATTTTTATACTGATCATATTAATACGGTTATATTAGATGAAACCAATACTAATACAGTAGTTAAGATAGAAGATATTAATAAAGTAGAAATAACTTATAATAATGACCAAGTTATAGTACTAGATAATTATATTGATATAGGTATTAAAGATACTATGAAAGATTTATTTGTAAATTTTATTGGAGCAATTGTATTTTCAATTATTGGACTTTTATATATAAAAAATAGAGATGGATTTAAAATAGCAGAAATGTTCATACCAACAAAAAAGAAGACTACTTAGTAGTTTTTTTTATATTAATATGATACAATTAAACAAGTTTAGAAGGTGATTATATGGAATTTATTATAGATGAATTTGAAGGGCCATTAGATTTATTACTTCATTTGATTAAAGAATCTAAAATGGATATATTTGATATAAAAATTGATTCAATTACAGATCAATATTTAGAATATATTAATAAACAAGAAAGTCTTAATTTAGAAGTATCTAGTGAATACTTAGTCTTAGCATCTGAATTAATTGAATTAAAGTCAAAATTATTATTACCCACTGCAAGTAATAATGATGAAGAGGAAGAATATAATCCAGAAGAAGAATTAATTAATCGTTTACTAGAATATCAAGCTTATCAAGAAGTATCAAAATTACTAAAAGAAAAAGAGGCTAAAAGAAAAGATATTCATACTAAAATTCCAGAAAATTTAAATAATTATTTAGAACAAGATAAAAAAATAGAATTAAATGTTGAATTAGATGATTTAGTAAATGCCTTTAAAGATTATTTAGAAAGAAAAGAGTTAGAAAAACCCTTAAAAACTAAAATAGCTACTAAAGAATTATCAGTTTCATCTAGAAAAAAAGAAATTTTAGATATATTTAAAACTAAAAATAAGGTATCATTTTATGAATTATTTAGTGAAAATACAAAACCATATTTAGTAGTAACTTTTTTAGCAGTATTGGAATTAGTAAAAAAGAATAAATTACTTATTACACAAGAACAAGAATTTGAAGAAATTATATGTGAGGTATACAATGGATAATAAAGCGGTATTAGAAGGCCTTCTTTATGTAGTTGGAGAAGAAGGTTTATCAATAGAACAAATAAGTGAAGTATTAGATACTGATCATGATGCTTCTAAAGAATTAATTCATTCATTGAAACAAGAATATTTATCAGAAAATCGTGGTCTTAGAATTGAATTTTTAGGGAATAGATTTAAAGTAACAACTAAATTTGAACATAAAGAATATTATCAAAAATTATTAGTTAATCCTAAAACAAATACCCTAAGTCAAGCGGCTTTAGAGACTTTAGCAATTATTGCTTATAATGAACCAATAACTAGAGTAGAGATAGATAAAACTCGTGGAGTTGATAGTGTTCATATGATTAGAAAACTATTAGCAAAAGGATTAATTAAAGAAAAGGGAAGAAGTAATTTACCGGGAAGACCAATTCTTTATAAAACAACAGATGATTTTCTTGATTATTTTGGACTTTCTTGTATCGAAGATTTACCACCGATGCAAGAAGTAGAACAAGAAGAAGATATTGAAAAAGACTTATATAATTCTAAATATAGAGAAATTGAAAGAGAGTGATTAGATGTTAGAAACATTAGGAGATAGATTGCAAAATGCAATAAAAAATATAAAAGGTTATGGAAAAATAACAGAAGATAATATATCAGAAATGATGCGAGAAATAAGACTTGCGCTATTAGAAGCAGATGTAAATTATAAAGTAGTAAAAGAATTTACAAATAATGTACGTGAAAAAGCTTTAGGCGAAGAAGTTAGAAAAAGTATTAATCCAGGGGATTTATTTGTAAAAATAGTTCAAGATGAATTAACTGACTTACTAGGAGGAGATGCTAAAAGTATTAACTTATTAGGGAACCCTGCTATTTTAATGTTAGTAGGATTACAAGGATCTGGAAAAACTACTACAATTGGAAAACTTAGTTTATTATTAAGAAAAAAACATGCTAAAAAACCTTTACTAGTAGCATGCGATATTTATAGACCAGCAGCAATTGAACAATTAATTCAAATAGGAAAGCAATTAGGAATTGAAGTATATTATGAAGAAGGGAATAATCCAGTTCTAATTAGTCAAAATGCAATTAAATATGCACAAGAAAATAATTTTGATTATGTTTTAATAGATACAGCCGGAAGATTACATATTGATGAAGAATTAATGACGGAGTTAATTAATATTAATGAAGAAGTTACTCCAAAAGAGATAATTTTAGTAATAGACTCTATGATGGGACAAGATGCTATAAATGTTATTACAGGGTTTAATGAAAAATTACCATTAACGGGTGTAATATTAACAAAATTAGATGGAGATACTAGAGGTGGAGTAGCACTGTCAGTAAGACATTTAACAAATATTCCTATTAAATTTATTGGTGTATCAGAAAAACTAGATGGATTAGAAGAATTTGATCCTAAAAGACTAGCAGGAAGAATTCTTGGAATGGGAGATATTGTTTCTTTAGTAGAAAAAGCCGAAGCAGCAATAGATAAAAATGAAGCGGAGAAAACCGCTAATAGAATGAAATCAGGTAAGTTTGATTTAGAAGATTTTTTATCTACTATGAAGCAAATGAAAAAATTGGGACCTCTTGAAAATTTAATCAAATTAATCCCTGGAGCTTCAAAAATGGGACTTAATAATGTTCAAATAGATCCAAAACAAATGGCCAGAGTAGAGGCAATTGTATTATCTATGACTATAGAAGAAAGAAGAAATCCTGATATTTTAAAGGCAAGCCGTAAAATAAGAATAGCAAAAGGTAGTGGAACAACAGTACCTGAAGTTAATAAGTTACTACAACAATTTGAGCAAATGAAAAAAATGATGAAACAAATGAGTAATGGTAATATGAAAATGCCTTTTTAAAAAAATGTATAATACTGTATAATTATCTTAGATTTATTGCACATATTAAAAAATTCATATATTCTAATAATATAGGGAGAGTGATAGTGTGATTTATCCGTCAATTGATAAGCTATTAAACATAATTGATTCTAAATACGAACTTGTTCATATAGCAGCAAAAAGAAGTAGAGAAATTTCAGAATATAACAATTTACAGTTACCAAATGATAATTATAAATGTTATAAAAATATTGGAAGAGCTTTAGAAGAAATTAGTGAAGGTAAATTAACAATAAGAAAGAACCAAGATTAAGTTCTTTTTTATTTTGAGGATATTTATATGATATACTTAATATATAAGTAGGTGATAAAATGAAAATAGTTAAATATAAAAAAGAAAAAGATCAAAATTATAAAATATTTTTAGATAATTTAGATGAGGTTATCTTAAATGAAGAAGTAATTTTAGAATATAATCTCCTAATAAAAAAAGAAATAGATAATGGAGAATTAAATCAAATAAAAAAAAGAAATGAATTTTATATTATATACTATGATGGATTAAAATTATTAAAAAATAATATAAAAAGCATTAATGAAGTATCAAGTTACTTACAAAAAAAAGATTATGATAAAGAAGAAATTAACAAAGTAATAGAAAAGTTAATTAAACAAGGTTATTTAGATGATTTAGATTATTCAATAAGATATACAAGAACTATTATTAATACTACTAATAAAGGACCAAGTAAAGTAAGAGATAAATTGAAATCATTAAAAATTAAAGATGAATATATAGAAGAGTCCTTAAAGCTATATACTAAAGAGAAAGAATCAGAAAAATTAGAAAAAATTATTCCTAAGCTTTTAAAAAGTGAAAAGAAAGTTTATGGGAATGTATTAAAGCAAAAGATTATGTTAAAACTATTACTTGAAGGATTTAATAGGGAACTAATAACAATTTATTTGGATAATTATTCTTTTAATATAGATAATAATATATATGAAAAAGAATATACTAAATTATTAAAAAAATATGAAAGAAAATATCAAGATAAAGAATTAGAATTAAAAATAAAAAGTGCTTTATATAAAAAAGGAATTAGTAAAAACTAATTCCTTTTATTTATATTTAATTAAGTTGTTGGTGTGTTAGCACTACTAATTAATGAATCCATGAAGTCTTCATATTCTTTTTTTAATTCATCATCTTCAAATTTAACATCGTGTTCATCTCTAATAGCCATAAGAGTTGTATAAACAAGAGATGGATCTGTTAATAATTTTGATTGTGCAATTGATGATTTAATATTATCTTCTTCATCTTCTAAAGAAGGTTTTTCTTTTTCATCAACTTTTAAAATAATATGATATCCAAATTGTGACTTAACTGGTTCACTACTATATTTACCTTTTTTTAGTTCTAAAGCCGCTTCTGAGAAGTTATCATCCATTTCATCAGGTGAAAAGAATCCTAAATCTCCACCATTAGTAGCAGTACCTTCATCATCAGAATATTTTTTAGCAAGGTCTTCAAAATCCTCACCATCATCTAACTTTTTAATAAGGTCTTTTGCTTCTTCTTCCGCTTTTTCTTCTGCTTTTGTTTTTTCTTCAGCAGATGCATCATCTTCTACATCTGGAATAATTAAAATATGTTTAGCACTTAATTCACCATGAATATTATCTTCATAATATTGTTCAATTTCTTTTTCATCAATATTATCAGAGATATGTTTTTCAACAGCTTCATTTCTTTTATACTCTAATCTTAAAACTTCTTCTAATTCTTTTTCATTACTTGCACCAAAGTATTGACTAATAGCAGTTTCAAATGCTGCTTGATCATTTTCGTAACTAGCTTTAATTTGTTCTATTTGATTAGCTACATATTCATCTTCTTCTTCAGTAGATTCGATATCTTTTAATATATCAGCATCAATTAGATCTACTAATTTAGCGATTTGACTATATTTAATACTATCATAATATGAGTCAGCACTAATCCCATCTTTATCTCCAATTGATACAACTTTTTCTTCACCATTTTTTAAAGTAGCAACTTCACCACAACCTGTTGCAGTTAAACTAATACTTAATAAGGCAATTATTAATAAATTCTTTTTCTTCATTCTTTCCTATCCTCCTAGTTCCTTTATATCATAACAAAAAAAACTATTCTTGCAAACAGTTTTTAATTATTTAGTTAACTTAGTATAAATATCATCTACTGAAACTAGTAGGTCACTATTATAAGTGAAATCAACTAAATCATTTTTATATCTAGGAGTTAAGTGAAAATGAAAATGTCTTATTTCTTGTCCTAAAAAGTTATTTTCAGAAATAGTTAGTCCTTCACAACCTAGCTTTTCTTTTAAAAGTGGGTATAAAATTTCTTTAGTTATTTTAAAGCTATTGCTTATAAAATTTTCATCAATATCATTAATATTCACTTGGTGTAATTTAGGAATTATTAATAAATGACCATTAGTAGTTGGGTTAATATTCATAATAGTTAAGGATATATCATCTTCATAAACTACCTTAGAAGGAAGTTCTCCTTTAATTATTTTACAAAATATACAATCTTCCATAAATCCTCCTTATAAATATAGTATACCATTAAAAATAAAAATAATAATAAATAGTTGTCATAATAAAAAAAATATGCTATTATTTAAATGAATAATAGGTGGTGTATAGTTATGAAAATAGAAAAAGGTATAGTAAGAGATCAAGGTTATCCTGATTATGAATTAACTTATGGTGTATTAGAGGATAATACACAGTATTTTTTCGTGGCAAATGGGACTTTATATAATGGTAATATTATTGCAAGTACTGTTTTAAAAGAAGCGATTGGTCATGCTAAAAATACTTCATTAGGGTTAATAGATAGTGAAGGTAAAGTTATAATACCATTTATTAATAAAATCTTAAAAGTAGTAAATGAAGATTACTTATTAGTGGAAAAAGAAAAACCAGAAAGTCCTAAAGTATTAGAAGCATTAGGATTAAGAGGAGATCCACTAGCAGCAACTAGATTAGTGGGAAATGCTGCTGCTATTAAAGAAAAAGTAGTAGCAAATATGGAACCAACTGGAAGATTTATTTTTAATGATCAATTCTCAGAGGCTGCTATTTATGATTTAGCAGGGAATAATATTATGGGTGATGAATATTTTAGTTTTATTGGACTAGATGAAAAAGGATTCTATTTCTTTAAAAATGATTCTGAAACAGATATTGTTACATATAAATTTAATAACGAAGAAGAAACTATTGAAGAGCCGGTAGTACCAGAAATTGATGTTGCTAATTTACCAAGTGATTTAAATATAGTAGAAGATGCTATTTCTGAAATAACAACTGAAGAAGAACCTAGTGAAGTAGATATTAGTTTTGAACCAGAAGAAATAAAAGAAATCATTGAAGAACCTATAGAAAATTCAAATCTAAAAGAAGAAAAAATAATTGATGAAGAATATACTCCATTAATGAATATGCAAATAAAAGATTCTATAATGGAAGATGTTGCTGGAACTATGAAAAGACTAATTCAACAAAATAAAACACAAAGAGAAACGCTAATAGATTCAAAAGAAGAGATTAGTACTTTACGTGAAGAAAGCAAAATGATGCAAGATAAAAACTTAGATCAAACTAGAGAAATTAGTTCTTTAAAAGATAAGTTAGAAAAATATGAAAGTATGTTAATGAAGTTAGAGGGAAAAACAGAGACATTATCTACTCAATTAACAGACATGTCAAAAGATAAAGAAAAATTACTTGAAGAAGTAAAAATATTAAGACCACAAGTTGCTGGTAAAGAGCAATTGGCAAACTTACTAGAAGTAGCAAATGAAACTTTAGAAAAGTATTAAACTTGCATAAATAAAATAATAATAATACTAAAAAGATATTTTCTTATAAGAAATATCTTTTTTTAATTAAAAAAAGTATACCAATTAATCAAAATAGCCTTTTGTATTAATTGGTAATATAATATAAAATCACATTGTGAGGAGGTGATTTAGTGTTAAATCAAGTAGTTTTAGTAGGGCGACTAGTAAGAGATATAGTTGTTAATAAAACAGAAAATGGTAAAAAAGTCACAACAGTATCTCTAGCAATTCCCAGAAGTTTTAAAAATATAGAAGGGAATTATGAAACAGATTTTATTGATTGTATATTATGGGAAGCAGTTGCTCAAAATACAGCTGATTACTGTAAAAAAGGGGATATAGTGGGAATAAAAGGAAGAATTCAATCAAGAATAATAGAGAAAAACAAAGAAGAAAAAGAACATTTAATGGAAGTTATAGCAGAAAAAGTAACATTTTTATCAAGTAAAAAAGAAGAAGTAAATCCTAAGTAATATAAATAGTCTTATAAAAGACTATTTTTTATTTTAATATATACATATAGTTATAGACATGATATAATTTTATAGAATAAAAGAATAGTAAGGAGCATATATGGTTATAGATATTATAGATAAGAAAAGATTAGGGAAAAGTCTTTCTTATAATGAATTAAGTTATATATTTAATGGTTATAAAGAAAAAAGTATTAAAGATTATCAAATGTCAGCATTATTAATGGCAATTTGTATAAATGGAATGAAAGAAAAGGAAATATTTGATTTAACAAAAGTATTCTTAGAAACAAGTGGTAGATTAGATTTTTCTGATATAGTTGATAATAAAGTAGATAAACACTCAACTGGAGGAGTTGGAGATAAGACAACTTTAATAGTAGCTCCAATTGTAGCATCACTTGGAATTCCTGTTATAAAAATGAGTGGAAAAGGACTTGGAATAACAGGGGGAACTATTGATAAATTAGATTCAATTCCAGGATTTCAAACTAATTTAAGTATTTCTAATATCAAAAAACAAGTAAAAGAGATAGGAATAGCGATAACTTCCCAAACTTCTAATTTAGTTCCGCTTGATAAAATGATTTATAGTTTAAGAGATGTTAGTGGTACAACTAATTCAATTCCTTTAATTGCAGTTAGTATTATGAGTAAAAAAATAGCAAGTGGTGCTAATAAATTAGTTCTTGATATTAAGTATGGTAAAGGAGCTTTAATTAGTACTAAAAAAGAAGCAAAACAACTTAGTGATATTATGATTAAATTAGGGGAAAAATATAATATTGAGACAGTTTCTATTTTAAGTAATATGGACATTCCTCTAGGGAAAACAATTGGTAATTCACTAGAAGTAAAAGAAGCTATCGATATTTTAAGTGGAAAAGAAGAAGATAATAACTTAACAAAATTATGTGTTGAACTAGCAACAGAAATGGTAATGTTAGGAAAATCTATAAGTTATAACTCGGCAAAGTTATTAGTAAAAAATGCAATAGAAGATAAAAGTGCATATAATAAATTTATGGAATTAGTTGCTTATCAAGGTGGTAACACGAAAAAATTAAAAACTACAAGAAAGTCTATTTTTATTAAATCCTCTGTTAAAGGAGAAATTAAAAGTATTAATGCTCATACTTTAGGAAAATTATCATTAAAACTTGGAGCAGGACGTATTAATAAAGATGATTTAATTAATTATGGAGTAGGTATTAAATTAAATAAATTAGTAGGAGATAAAGTAACTAAAGGAGAAACTTTATGTGAAATATTTGTAGAAGATGTTATTAATTTAGATGAAGTAAAAGAAATATTTGAAATTAAATAAATATTGTAAATATAATAATATTATTATATTATTATATTAAAGGAAGGTATGAAAATGGAAAAAATATATATTGAAAACAATAAAAACGGAGATAAAAAACATAAAAATTATATTAATTTGTCAACTATTTCATCATTTATATTAGCATTTACAGCAATTGCATTAGTGGGAACTTCTTATTTTCTGGGAAATTCATATGCTTTACCAGAAGTAAAAGAAAGTCTCCCGGATAATTTTACAACTTCAGTTCCATCTGCTAAAGTTAATGGTAACTCACCAAGTGGAGCATTTCCAATTATGGTTTATAAAACTACTGGAGGAGAACTTGTATATTGCTTAGAAAGAGATATTAACTATACTGGTAATACTAACTATTCCAAAGATGGTTTAATTGAGGATTATGGTTTATTATATGTAATGGCGAATTCATATCCCCATAAAACTTTTAAAGATAAAGCAGGAGTAGCTTACCCTGAAGAAATCCAAGTATGGATAACACAAGCTATGATATGGGAATATTTACATGATATAGGAGCGGCTAACAATACATCTGATACTGCTATGACTCTAGATTTATTAGAGAGTATAAGAGAATTAGATATAGATGATGGGAATATTGCAAATGCAATTGATTTAGATGACTCTGTTTATAATTTATATATGAAAGATATTATAAATGTTGCCAAAACTTTAAAAACTCCACAAGGTAATTTATCTATAACAGCACAAAATGATAAAATGACTTTAACAAATGAAGGTAAATATTATCAAAGTTCATTAATTACAGTAACAGGAAGTCCTTCTGATAATTTCATTGGACATAAAATATCATTTACTGGTCCAAAAGATACGGTATTAATATCAGAAAATGGAGATATTATTACCAATCTTGATTTTGTTACACCAAATACAAAATTTTATGTAAGAGTTCCAGTTGAGTCGGTTGATGAAAATAATAAAGTTATTAAATTAAGTACAACAGGATCTTTTAGATTATATGAAGGTTATTACTACAAATCACCAGGAGCTCAGACAATATCTTCAGTACATACTGTAGATAAACAATTAAGTCAAGGATTAGAAATTCCGATTAACTTAGAAATTAAAGCTCCAGATACGAAAGTAGATACTTCAATTATTATATACATTGTAGCAGGAGTAATCTTTGTTGCCGGAGTAATAATTATTGTAAGAAGTTCAAAGCCTAGAAAATAAAAAGAGTAAAATCTTTTTATTTTTTTGTAAACTTTTTGTCAACGAAGTCAATTTACTTGTAAAACGCTTGATAATGTGTAAAGAAGAGTGTAATATAACATTAAAGGAAGGTGTATTATATGAAAAATAATATTAAAAAAATTACAAAACTTACTATGATAATAGCAGTATTTGCTACTATGATCTTTAGTAGTATTGCCCCTGTAAAGGCAACATCATTTTTAGATAAGTTTACAACAGCAACAATTGGTGCTAAAACAACAGGATCAGGCGGAACTACTCCAATTGCAGTATTTGAATACACTACTACTAGTGGTCAAATAGTTTATTGTTTGGAAAGGGATATTAACTTTGTAGCAGGAAGAGAATTTAATAAAAGTGAATTAATTAATGATTATGGATTAATGCATGTTATGTCAAATGTTTATCCACATAAAAAATTCACTGATTCAACTGGGGCTGAATTACCAAAAGGGCACCAAGTTTGGATATCTCAAGTAATGATTTGGGAATATTTATACCAAACAAAAGCAGCTAATAATACTTCAACAACTTCTAATTCATTAGAATCTATTAAAGATATTAATAAATTATTAACAGGAGATACAATAACGGACGAAGTAACTTATTCTAAATCTTTATATGAATTATATATGAAAGAAATTTTAGAAAAAGCTTATACTATAAAAGAACCAAATCCAAGTGTAAATATGGAAACTACAAGTAAATATATGACTTTATCGAGTGATGGTAAATATTATATGAGTAGTGCCATTAATATTACAACTTCAGATAGTGGAACTTACGGGCTAAAAGTAGAAGGTCCAACTGGAACACAAATAGTAGATAAAGATGGGAAAGTTGTAACAACAGGAATGCCGTCACAAGTATTTATTAAAATACCAGTTGATTCAGTTACAGAAACTAATAAAAAAATAACACTAACTGCAACAGGAGATGCTAAAGCTTATGAAGGATATTATTATAAAGCGACTGGAGCACAAACTATTGCCTTTGTTGATACAAAAGATATCGGAGTAGATATTCCAATTACTTTAGAAATAAAAGCGCCAGATACAGCTATAGATGTTTCGAATTCAACTTATGTAATTGGAGCATTAATAATAGCAATAGGAGCATTTGCAGTAATTAATAGTAATAGAAAAAAAACAAGTCGTAGATAAATTTAAAAGAACTTAACAGTTCTTTTTTTCTTGATAAAATGTTTTTTTTAAGTTATTATATATATAGTAAAGAAGGTAGAATTATGGGTAAAATAAATACTAAAAATTTAATACTTATTGTAAGTAGTTTATTATTAATAATAGGAATAGGAATATATTATTTTAATCAACCATCATCTGCTCAAAAAGACTCTATTAGTCTAAAAGAATATAGTGAATATTTTGCAGTTACTATATTTAATAATGATTCAAAATATTATTCGGATCGTAATAATAGAATTAAAATAACACCTTATATAGATGAAAACAATAATTTTGTTTATACTCCATACATTTATGATGATTCATCTAGTGCTACGCTTAATACATTTTTACAAGAACAATTGATTACTGATCCAGGATATAAATATCTATTAGAAAATATATTTCCTAAAGTGGAGTGGGATAATAAATATTACTCTCCAGAACTAAAAGAAATTGATTTAAATGATTATGAAGATCCTATAACTAAGGAACCAGATTATGTGATGTCACAATTAATTATATGGGCATATTACTACACTAAATACCCTGAAGAAGATAAAAATGAATATCTTAATAAAATAAAAGAAACTAAGTATATATTTTTTCAAGATGATGAGGTAAATGTAGATATTTATGGCGATTTATATGATGAAGTTATTAAGGATTTGGTTGATGAAGCCCTTCGTCAAAATGAACAGCCAGTTATAGACCCAGTTGTTAATGTTGTTAATACTGACAAAAATATAGCAGTAACTACAGATGAAGAATATTATCAAACAGGTGCTATAAATATAAGTAAGAGTAATATAGAAAATTATATTGATCATGAATTTATAATTAATGGACCAAAAGGAACTTATTTAATAGATGGTGATGGTAATAAAATAGAAGGAAAAACTACAGCTACCGAAGTTTATGCAAGAATTCCAATTGATAATGTTACCGATGAAAATAAAGTAGTAGTATTAAATATGATATCTTATTATGAGACAGATGAATTAGTTACATATGTTGATTCTAATGGAAATAGTTTAATATCTGTAAAACCAGTTATAAAAACGTTAAATAGTACTATTAATGTTCCTTTATTATTAAAAATAAATGTGCCAGATACTAATATATTTGTATCTAATAGTATTTATTTTATTGGAGCAATATTTTTATTATTAGGAGCAGGAGTGATTTATTTATATGAGAGAAGAAAAAAGAAAATTAAAGAATAGTCACTTAATAATCATTGGAGTTATTTTAATGTTAATAGGAGTTACAATATTATCTTCTAATTACATTTTAAAATTAAAAAATGAAGTTTTTACTGATGCCCTTATTATGATTTATAACGATAAAGGTGAAGTTGTAAATGAAATATTAAATGATGTTCCGGAAGTGGATGTCGTTAATGATATACCTAATGCTCCTAAAGCAAAAAAAATAGATTATTCTAAGTACTTGGGAGTTTTAGAAATACCTAAAATTAGTTTGAAGAGTGGCTTTTATGATTTAGATTCTAAATATAATAACATTGAAAAAAATGTTACACTTTCACTAGGGTCAAGAATGCCAGATGTTGAAAATGGTAACTTAATATTAATGGCACATTCTGGTAATGCTTACATTGCTTATTTTGCCTATTTATATAAATTAAAAGTAAATGATAAAATGTATGTTACTTATAATAATATAAAATATGAATATGAATTAGTAGATATTTACGATGTTGAAAAAACAGGAACGGTTGAAATAAAGAGAAATTATAGTAAAAAAACACTAACTTTAATTACATGTACAAAAGATAGTGATACTAAACAAACTGTATATATAGCAGAAATGGTAGAATAGGAGGAAATATGACATTTAATTTAATTGATCAACTTCAAATAATATTTAATTATATATTTTCATCTTTTTTAGGATTAGAATTATTTATATTTGTTATTTTATTTACAGCAGTTTTAATTTTAAATATATTTTATGATTATAAAATAATTAAAGTTTGTTCATTATCTCTTATGATAGCTTTTATAATTGGAATATTTATATTTAATAGAGATTATGTGATAGATAGCATTTCTTTATTTATTAAATTTATAATAGAATATATATATTTTCCTTCTATATTAATGTATTTTTTAATCATAGTAGCAGTAACTATATATATGATTATTAATATGTATTCAACTAAAATATCAAAAAGAAAGAAAATTTTTAATTATTCTGTATTTTCAATTCTATACTTTTGCTTTTTTTCATTCTTAGCTATTTCTATAATAGGGGAATTTGATTTATCAAATGAAAGCATTTTATACCAAGATGAGGTTATATTAGCCTTAATTCAAGTAAGTAATTTATTTTTATTTTCTTTTATTATATTTGATCTTATATATCATTTATATAAGTTTCTACAAAAAAAAGATAAAGAATAGTGCTATTTTAAAAAGGTAGTGTTAATATAAAGAGGAAAGGAGTAAATCATGAATAATAAAATGTTAAAAGTAGTAGGAGTTCTTATGATAATTTTTGGGGGACTTGGAGTATTACTTAGTGGTTTTGCTTTTTTAGGATTATCTATGTTTATGGATACTATAAAGGCATCTGGAGAAATTGTTGATGAAACAATAGTTTATGGAAGTTTAGCAATTGGAATTGTTTATGCAATATTACAACTAGCAACAGGAATTATTGCAGTTATAAATTATCAAGAACCTGAAAAAGCTAAATTAATTATTATCTTAGGTTTTATATTAGTGGCTATAAATATTATTTCTACAATAATGGTATTATCATATGAAGAAACTAATATTTTAAGTATATTAATTAGTTTTGTATTACCAACTTTATTGATAATTGCAGGATTTAATGGTAAAAAAGCATTGAATAGTAAATAAATAATATATATTTTAATACTTATACATTTTATGTATAAGTTTTTTTGTACAAATTTTTACTGTAAAGTTTACTGTTTGATAAATTATAAATCTATTGAGTATATAGTGATTTCAAAATTGATTTACACTCTATTTAGAACTTTTTCAAAAAAAGAAAACAATAAATCAATCCTTATTGACATCCATTAAAATAATAGATACAATATATTTGTATATTATAGAGAGAGTAGCAAAGTCAGATAGACTACTATAATCTAAATGCTATATATTATTATATTGTCTATACTAATATACTAAAAATCTTTAAACAAAGGATATAAGTGTATGAATGAAAAAATTAACGTAAAAGCAACTAAAGTAGGAACAAGAAAAAAAATTGTTAAAATTGTAAAGATAATATTATTAATAATAGTGTTTATATTGTTAGTATTGTATTTGGTAATGGGAGTCATCTATAATAGTGGCAATTTCAGTATAACACTTGATAAGAACTTGTATTTTGATAAAGGAATAATCATTTATGATGATCCTGATTACAAAGTATATCGTTCTGAATTGTTTGCAGAAACTATTCCAACATTTGATAATATATCAGGTAAGTGGATTCCAGAAGATGTTTGGGCTGGTAATGGTTCGAATAACGGAAAGAATTATATGGCTTATTCATTTTATATGGAAAATGAAGGTAAAGATCCTGCGAATATTTGGGCGGAAGTAATTATTGATGATGTTATAAAAAATCTAGATGAGGCAGTTAGAGTCCGTGTGTATAAGGATGGGGAGTACAATACTTATGCTAAATTGGGCGCTAATGGGGAAGCGGAACCTGAAACAGAATCTTTTTATAATGACAAGTATATTATGCTTGAAGAAGTAAAAGATTTTAAACCAGGAGATATAATCAAATATACGGTAGTTGTTTGGTTAGAAGGTGCTGACCCAGAATGTACTGATAACATTTTAGGTGGAGAGATTAAATTTCATATGAACTTTAACTCAGAATTTGTCGAAGAAGAAAAATAAAAGGAGAGAGTGTTATGAACAAACATAGTCAAAAACGTAGTCGTAAGATTAAAAAATTAGTTTTAGTTACTGTTTTATGTGCTGTTTTACTTGGTGTATCTACATATGCATGGTTTATCGGTATGAAAAAAGTAAATGTTACTAGTTTTGATATCAAAATCGCTACAACTGAAAGCTTACAATTATCATTAAATGGTACGGCTTTCGCGCAAGATATTGCAATATCTGAAACAACTTACAATGTTGAAACAGATACTACAAATCCACAAAATGCTGTTTATGCAGGGCATACAAACAGTTGGGGAGATTTAGTACCTGTATCTACTGTTGGAGTTATTGATACAACAGCATCAAGACTTACAATGTATGAAAAAGGAAGTTTAACAACTTCACCAGGTGGTTATAGAATTATGGCCAGTGAAGTAACAAATAAGGGAGCAGCTGAAGCTAAAGGTTATGTTGCATTTGATTTATTTGTTAAAAACTTGTCTGGAGAAGAATATTATGTTGAAAACAATCAACTTAATGAAGAAGCAATTTATTTAAATATTGATTCTAAAGTTGAAGGAAGTGGAACTACAACAGGAGCTGAAAACAGTGGGATTGAAAACTCAATTAGAGTTGCATTTGCACAAATTGGTCGTGTAGAAGCTACTACAACTACAGCATCAACTATTACAGGAATTAGCTGTTCTACAGCTGGAGAAGTTACTGGAATTTGTAGAAATGCTACAATCTGGGAACCAAATGATACTAAACATGTACAAAATGCTATTAACTGGTATGATACTTCATGTGCATCAAGAACAGGAGCAGATATTACTGCGGCAGCTTCATACGGAGCATTCGGATCTTGTGCAGAGGTTACTACAACAGGAGCAGTGCCAACTTATGCAGTAGCTCAAGAAATTGATTATACTGATCAAGTTGATGCTTATGATGGAGCAGCATTAAATGGATATACTGGAAGTACTACTTCTGGACATTTACAAGCTATGGATTACTTTACTGATACTGAAAGAGATTTATCAGGAACTGCACGTCCAACATTCATGACGTTAGCGCCAAATAGTATTACTAAAGTAAGAGTTTATATTTACTTAGAAGGTCAAGATATTGATAATTATGATTTTGCTTCATTAGGAGAAAAAATCACTATGAACTTCGGATTTACTAAAGAAAGATTCTTCGGTGAAGATATTGGATATACAGGAACACCTACATTACCAGATGATGTAGTAGAAGCTGAACAAAATCCATAATATAAATTATAGATTAAAGTTAATATTATATATAAATATACTATAAGTTACTTATTATAAGTAGCTTATAGATATAAATTTGAAAGGGAATAATATGAAAAAAAGAACAAACACTAAAAAATTAAGAAGAACTATTATGGTATTCTTATTATGTGCTGTTGTATTAGGTGTATCTACGTATGCATGGTTCATCGGTATGAAAAAAGTAAATGTTAGTAGTTTCGATATTAATATTGCTACTACTGAAGGTTTATTCTTATCAATGACTGGTGAAGAAGATTCATGGAAATATACTTTAGATGCAGCGGGTGCTGATGTTACAGCTTACCCAAATAATTCTAATACATGGGCAACAGATGGTTTAATTCCAATGTCATCAATTGGTGATATGGATTCTACATCTTCAACTATGATGATGTATGAAAAAGGAAGTTTAACAGCTTCACCTGGTGGGTACCGTTTACTTGCTAGTAGAGTAGAAAATTATGCAGCAACTGCAGATGGTTTTGAAGTAGGAAAAGGTTATGTAGCTTTTGACTTATTCATTAAAAACTTATCTGGAGAAGAATATTATACAGATAATGAGCCTCTAAATGAAGAAGCAATTTACTTAAATACTAACTCATCTGTAGGAGTAGCTACAACTGGTGGAGTTGCTAATACAGGAATTGAAAATTCAGTTAGAGTTGCATTTGCACAAATTGGTCGTGTTGAAGCTACAACTACAAATGAAACAAATATTCAAGATATTGAATGTTCTGATGTGGCAGCTGATACTGATCAAGCTCAAGTAACTGGTATTTGTAGAAATGCAGCAATTTGGGAGCCAAATGATACTGCACATAATGCAAATGCAATTGGTTGGTACAACACTGCGTGTGATCCAAGAAATACTGATGGAACAGATGTAACTGATCCTTCATCATTTGATGAATCTGGAACTTGTGGAACTGTAGCAAATGGAACAGCTAATAAAACTTATGCAATTAGTAGAGAAATCAATATTGCTGATAATGTAGATGTATATGATGGATTAGAATATAATACATATGAAGCTAATACTAATACATATGATGAATATCTTGCAGCTGATGCAGCAGCAAAAGCTGATATGAAATTAGTAGATTTCGATGCATTTACTGATACAGAAAAAAATCTTACAGGAACTGCACGTCCAACATTTATGACGTTAGCTCCAAACAGTATTACTAAAGTAAGAGTATATGTATACTTAGAAGGACAAGATGTTGATAACTATGATTTTGCATCATTAGGAGCAGCAATCTCTGTTAACTTTGGATTTACTAAAGAAAGATTTGAAACAAGTGATATTACTGATTACGATGGACCAGCTCCAGTTGTGGGTACTGACACTCCTTAATCAATAATAAAGAAAACTATATATTGGATAAAGAGTAATCAAATTACTCTTTATTTATATATATATAATAGGTGGTATTATGGAAGAAAATAAAAATGAAGAGCAAGTAATTGTTATTAAGAAAATAAGGAAAAGAATGTCAAAGAAAAAGAAATATTTAACAATATTTTATATCTTTTTGCTTACTGTTTTACTAATTGTTACTACTTATGCATGGTTTTCTACAGCATTAAATGTTCAAATTAGGGATTTTAATGTAGTAGCAGCCAAAAATAGTGGACTTTCGATATCGTTTGATGCTATTAATTATGATACTTTCCTAGAAATATCTCGAGAAAATATAATTGAAGATTTAGGAGCTAGATACCCAACTCATACTAATCATTGGTCTGATAATGGACTTGTACCAGTATCTACAAACGGAATAGGATCTATTCCAGATAAATTTGATTTTTATTTTACAGATGGAATATATTATTTAAATAATGATAAAGAACAACCATTCTTAAGAACTTTAAAATCAAAAGAAGATGATCCTAATCCATATTCATACTTCACGTCATTTGATATATTTTTGAAAAATGAAACAGGTTCTCCTGTACCAGATAATTTATATTTAACAAATGAAACAAAAGCTATTTTTAATGGTGAATATTCAGAAGAAATGGATAGTTTATTAAATACTATGCGATTTGGTTTTGTTAAAATAGGATCAGTAGACCATGATACTCCAGCTACAACAGTTCAAAATATGACATGTATTGGAACTTGTGAGGATGTTATTTATGAACCATATCATACGACACATACTGATTTATCAATTGAAAGAGCTAAAAAATATGGAATTAATTTAAGAGATGGTTCGGCATTTCCAACATTTGGAATGATTAAAGCAGGTGGTCCAATTATGATGAAAAATGCAGTAAGTGGTTCCACTAGTTTAGAACCAGAGTATTTTAGATTACAAGAAACATTTAATTCACAAGAATTAAGTCAATCTTTATTTGAAGTGCCAGATGGTGTTACTAAGGTGAGAGTTTATGCTTGGTTAGAAGCACAAGATATTGACAGTTTAGAGACTAACTCAACAGGGGCAGAGTTGACATTATCAATTGATTTTGAGAAAGATACTGCTGGTTGGGAAGCATTTAATTATTAAAATAAAAGAATAAATAGAGTGAAAAGGTGGTTATTATGGATAAAGATTCAAGACAAGTTGACTTTGATTTGTCATTACTAAAATTAGATGAATTAATTAAGTTACATAATGAAATATCGCAGTTTAAGGTATTTCTTAGTGATAAATTAATAGAAGATAAGGAGAGTGATGATAATGAATAGTAATTTTTTAAACTATATTTTAGATGATATAGATACAAAAAAGAAAACTCTAGCATCAATGCCTATTAAGACTAAAACAAATATAAAAAAATATAATGATTTAGTGGATAGTATTTTAAAGTCATATGATGAATATGAAAATAATGTTACTAAATATATAACAGCAAAGAGTAATTCATTTC
Source organism: uncultured Muribaculaceae bacterium (assembly GCA_964371025.1). GTDB lineage: Bacteria > Bacillota_I > Bacilli_A > RF39 > UBA660 > CAYJDP01. Next base: position 60,770 of record CAYJKH010000001.1, read on the forward strand.
AAGTTCCAACAGTTGTTAAAAATAATGATATAGATAATATTAATAACCAAATTAAAGAATTAGAAGAAGCAAAGTTTCTGATTAATCCTTTTAATACTTTTTACGAAAAGTTAAAATTTGATGAAATGTTATATGAATTAGATTTTTATGGTGATTATGATTTTAGTAATATATATGTTGTATTAGATAAGTTGTTAGATAAATTTGAAGCTATTGGAGTAAGACTTACTTCAACAGAATTTAATTATACACCATATGTTTATGATTTTATGAGAGCTTTTTTAGAAGTAAGAATAAGCAATAGTTCGAATTTTGAAAGAGTTACTAAAATATTTGAAGAAATATACTGGACAAACCCTGATTTAGTAAGGCATATCGTATTTAACTTTAAAAAGCTAATTAGAAAACATGCTAAAAAATTTGATGCGTATTTAACTGTGTTACAAAAAAAAGTAATTGCTTCTAATAGACTGTCAAGTTATGGTGATTGTATTAGTCGATTAGAGGATTTATATATAAGTAAAAATAATATAGATAAAGAAACAATTGAAGATATAGTTAATAAATCATTAAATGGAGAAATTAATATTGCTCTATATTTAGAAGGCTCTAAATACAGAGATAGTGTAGCAAAAGAATTTAAAGATGACTTAGATTTAAATAATTTAGAAGACTTTAAATTAGTTTGTGATAATTTAGAAAAACTTAAAATTAATATAGAAGAATTTGCTTATTATAAGAAATTATTACCATTAATTGATTATATTAAAGTTGAGTTTGACAAAACTAGTGAAAATATTACTAAGTTTGATTCTAAAAGAGTTAAACAAATTGAAAACTTAATTATAGAAAAAGAAAATAAAATGGATAAACTTAATAAAAAAGTTGTTAATCCATCTCGTTTATTTGGAAAACCAAATGAACTTGAAGTTTCTAAAATTAAAGCAGAATCTTTAAATGTTGCTAAAGAGTTAACTAAAATGTATGAAAAATATGATGAAACATATTTTATTGATAAGTTAATAAGAGTTTATTCTACATCAATGACAGTTTCTGACTTTTTGACAGTTTTAAATAGTTTTGAAGCCTTTAAAAGAATTTTACTGAAAAAAGTATTTAATTTAAAATCAAAAGCAGAGGTAGAAGAGTATGTAGATTGTTTTAATTATTATGTAGGTAATCCTCTTAATATTATTTCAAAAGGGATTTTAATATTTGATACTAATGATATTGCTAGAATTATTATTAATAAGTATAGATTAAATAATATTAATATTAATGAAGCAAGTTTAATTAATAGTGATTTGGAAGACTTTCTAGGAAAAATAAACTTAATGTTAAGAGTATTTATTATTAAAAATAGTGAAATTACAGAAGAGCAAATTTGGTTTAAATCAGAAGTTAAAAATAAAATAAAGGGAAATTAATTCCCTTTTTTTAGTGTGTAAAATATATTCTAATTTTAATAATATATATGTTATTTTTATTTTGAATATGTTATAATTACTATTGTATAATAAAGTGAATAATAAGAGGATATAAATATGATGAAAATTGTTAAAACTTATAAAAACTTACCAATAAATAAAAAAATGATTTTAATCGGATCATTTATAATTATATGTACATTATTAGTAGTAGCTATTCCCTCGCTTGCTCGCTTTGATAATAGAAATACTTTGTATTCATCATCAGTGTGGGATGGGACAACAGCTTCTAAATATAGAAGTGGAACTGGTACCATTAGTGATCCTTATGTTATAGCTAACGGATCGGAGCTTGCTTTCTTTGGGGAAGAGTTGAAAACAAAAACTTATCAAGATACATATTTTGTTTTAAATAATGATATAGTTTTAAATGATGGTTTATTTAATTATTCCAAGGAAGAAGGAATTACTTATACATATGAAGGAAAAAAATATTTTGTTGATGATAAAACGGGAAAATACTACACTAGTATAAATAAGAGTGGAAGTTATAGTGGTATAGTTAATTTATTTAGTTCTCTTGACAATTTTAAAGGACACTTAGATGGTAAACATCATAGAATATATGGAACAATGATTAGTAATTTAAAATCTCAAAAAGTAGGATTATTTACTAATTTAAATGCTGATATAAATGATTTATATGTAGAAAATTCAATAATTAATGGGGGTATTGTTACTGGGGGTATTGCTAGTAATATGAATAATACCAATATTGATAATGTTATGTTTGAAGGTAATGTTATTAACAATCAAACTCTTGCTAGTAAAGAAGTAACTACAACGGTAGCTGATAAAGCAATTGAAATTAATGATTATAATGTAATAGATACAACAACTTTAACACCTCCTGAAATACCAGAAAATGCTACTTTAGTTAGTGCTAAATTAACAGGTAAATATAAAGTTATTGATAATGATGCAGTATTTGTATCATCAGATACTGGAATATTAGAAAACGGAGAATTCACTTTTGATTTGACAAATGATGATTTGTACTCTTTAAACTTAACAATAAGTTCCCTAGAAACTATAGGAACTGTTGAGTTAACAGATGTTGTTTATACAAAAGTGTATGATGAGAGTGTAGTAGGTGGAATTAGTGGTACTGCTAGTAATACTAATTTATTGAATACAATTGTAAAAGGTGGTATATATTCTTCGAATATAGCAGGAGGAATGTTTGGTAACTTTGAAAATCTAATTAATATTGATAGTTCTTATAATAATGCTTATGTAAGCACTGTTATTGGAGGGGGAATAGTAGGGCTTAATATAAATGATACTTATACCATTGATGTAGTGGATAGTTATAATACTGGATTAATTAATGGAGGTAAAACTGGAGGAATAGCTGCTAGTTTAACTGGAGTTAATAGTACTGCTAGTTTTGAAAAAGTATTTGATACAAGTGATACTAACTTTGCTTTTAATACTGTAGAATTAGAAAATTCATCATTTATAAATGTATTTTATACATCAGGAAGAGCACATGATACATCAGTTGCAACAACAACACCTGTATTAATTAGCAAAAGTAATTTGATTGATAAAGATTATATGACTACAACATTATTATTTAATGAATTCATATCGTATGATGATGTTAATAATGATGCTAAAAATAAATGGATATTTGATGGAGAAAATTTACCAGTAATATATATTGATGATGTAATATCTCCAATTGCTTCTATCCATGCAGGATATTATAAATGGAATAACTTTGCAAAAAATTTAGACACAATTACAACTAGTAAAGAATTTTCATTTACAATTAAACCAACTGACGAATTAGAAGTTTTAAAAGAAATTAGTTATTATGTATCTACTACAGAATTAACAACAGAAGAATTAGAACCATTATTAATTCCTTATGTTGATGTAGTAACATTATCTGAAGAAGGCGAATATATAATATATGCTAAAGTAGTAGATAATAATGATCAAGTAACATATATTAATTCTGATATTTTACAAATTGATTTTATGAATAAATCTCATGAAATAAAAGTAGGTAATTATTCATATGATGAGTATGTTGAAAGTAATAAATATCAATATTTTGATGATATTATAAATGTTAATATAAGAACAGATGATCAATTATCAAATAACGGGGATATTAAATACTATATTTCTAATACAATGATGACTTTAGAAGAATTGAAAAATTTAGAAGATTCAAATTTTGCAACATATACTGATACAATTACATTAGATACAATGGGAACATATGTAGTTTATGCAAGAATTGGAAATGATGCCTCTAATTATATATATATGAATACAGACTACTTAGTATATGATGGATACACAACTAATGTAAGTCTTGGAAGAAATAAGAATAGTTATTCAAAAACTTATTCAAAAGTTAGTAATGATTCAATTATAAGAGTAGATTTAGCTTATAATAATGAAAAAGAAGTAGATAATACTGATATTCATAATTTTGTAAGTAATATTTTGTTACCAGTCGATACTAAAATTACAATGATTGATAACATTACTGGCAAAGTATACACGTATGAAGTATCTACTGATGAAGATTTATACGGTTATACAAGTAGTTGTAAAAATATGGGTCCTAGTTGTGAAAATGTAGCAAAATATCCACTAACTTTATTTAAAGAAATTGGTACTGCAGTTATGAGTATTCCATATGAAGAACAAACTTATTATACTGATGGAATAGTTAATGAAGATTTTACATTTTTAGTGGATTTTAAAAATACTAATATTACTGATAATTACGATGAAACTAAATTTTATATGGATTTAACAAATAAAGATGATAAAACTGTTAGACCAGCATTAAATACTAGTTTGAAAACAATAGATATTAAAATGGGTAATAATGAAAGTAGTGTTATTTTAGAAACTCAAAATATAAATCAAGAAATTGTAATTAATAGTGAAAGTACTACAACAATTCCATTAAGTATTAATACAAATTATAAAGAAGATATATTAAATACAAATTTAGAAGATAAGAAATATGGAATTGCTATTAAAGTAGTTGATAGTAATAATAAAATAGTTAGCAAAGAACACTTAAAAGAAATTAAATTTACTTTTAATAATAATTCTTTTGGAATAGCAAATGATAATATAGCAAGAATAAATCTTGGGAGTGGATTAAATCAAATAAATGGTAATTTGGTAATTAATACAACGGGAGTAAATACTAATTTAAGTGATGGTAGTTATAAGTTTATAATTTCAACTTATACTTCAAGTGATGGATTCTTTTATACTAAAACTAATAATGAAGAAATAACTATTCAAGCACGTGTTAGTAATAATTACTCTAATATAAATTACAGTTTTGATTGCTTAACAAATGATTCTATAATTAATAAAACAAGTGAAAATGACAATATATTTAATTATGATATTATTCAAAAAACAGAACTTGCTAATTCAACATTAAGAGTATCACTTTATAAGAAAGATCAGTTAACTGCATATAATCAGGATTATTCAGTAATTGATTTAAATAAATATATAACCAATGACTTAGTAAAACATAGCGATAATGTTTATATAGGACTGGATAATTTACTTGAGTATGATGAGACAGATAAATCAATAAATAAGTTTAGCTTAAATTTTGATAAAAATACACTAGATAAAGGGGGATACAAAGTAGTATTTGATCTTTATAGTGATAATAAAAAGATAGGGACTATTAATAAGTATTTTATAGTTAAATAGGGAATAATATGAAGAAAAGATTAATAATTTTTATGGGTATAGCAACGTTCATCATTTTTGGATTTGGTCTTACATACTCTATGTTTATATCAGATGGTAATTTAGTATCTAATACAGAACTTGCTACATTTATATTTGAAGCTAAAAAAACAGATGAAATTGAATTGCCGCTTTTGGATATAAATCCAGGAGATAATAAAGAATATTTATTTTCAGTAACTAATACAGATACAGTAGATACAAGTGATGTGTTAATAGAGTATAAAATTAAATTAAAAACATATCACTTTATCCCTTTAAAACTTGAATTATTTTCAGATAAAGAAGGTGTAGAAACTCTAATCTTTAACTGCACTGAGGATATGGGGAGAAATAGTGAAGGGGAATTAGAATGTGTAAGTGATGTTTTAACGTTAGATTTTAAAACCCAAGAAGTAGATGATTATAAGTTAAAGGTTTCTTTTGAAGAAGCATATAATGATTGGCAATATGCTGATTTAGTAGATTATGTAAACTTAGAAATAGAAGCTGAACAAAAAATAAGCGAATAGTAGGTGAGTTATGAAAAAGAAAACTAAAATTTTAATTATAGTTATTGCGGTATTACTAGTAACTTTGATACCTATTGGAATAACTTATTCAAAGTACATTAGTAATTATGTCTTAGATTATTATTTATCATCAAAAGGATTTTACTTTTCAAGTGATCAATTATCAGTAGAAGGATTTGAATCTATTGATAATACTTGGGATGGCGGAAAAGTTAATTTTAATTTAAAAAATTCTAATAATAATAAATTAATTACTGATTATGATATATCTTATAATGTATCGTGTGAAGTAGAAGGTAATCCTAGTATAGCTTGTAATATAAATAATGGTTCTACTAATATTACAAATGGTATTATAAGTAGTCAAGCAAGTTGTGAAAATAGTAAAGATGCAACGGATGTATCTACTTATGATAAAACTAGATGTGAAGTAGAAGGTTATAAATGGAAAAATAATGAAGTAGTAACGGATTTATATTTTGAATTATCTAGTTCTAACGAAATAGAAGATGCAATCGTTAATGTAACTGCTACAGCAACAGAACCATATGGTAAAACATTAACAGGTAAATTTACATTAAGTAAAAATACAATTATTAATGAAGTGAGTATGGATTTAGAAAAATATGATGATTACTATAGATTAGTAATATCTAATCCATTTACTGATGATAGATGTATAAGAGTGTCATATGATTCTACTAATTTAAAAATAGATGCTAAAGCGACTGATTTTTCATATCATGGAGTTGATGGGAATGACTTTATAAATGAATTTGAAATATTAATTAAAAGTAATAATAGTAAAGATTATATATTTTATGGAATAAATCAAAGTATAGTTCATGATATAAAAGACTTTACACTAGTAAATAGTAATGGATGTAAATAACTTGCTACGAAATATAATAATATGATATTATAAATAAAGGTAATGATAGGGAGAAAATATGAAAGCAATGAAAATAATGAGAAATATAATTTTAGGAGTTGTCGGACTAATTTACTTAGTTTTTGTAATATCGATGACAGTATTACTATTAAACTATAATGATTTTGGAGTAACTGAATTTGGAAATGATTCAATTGTTATAATAGATGATGAAATAAAAAACGAAAATTATGAAAAAGGTGATTTAGTAGTAGTTGAAGGTAAAAAAGTGGAAGATTTAAAAGAAGGTGAAGAAGTTTTTACTTATCATGCTGATCGTAATGGAGTAGTATCAATTGATATTGGTACTATTGGACAAATAGCATTAGAAGAAAGAGCTATATCTTTTGAAAATGGTTCAAGTTATACAGAAGAGTTTATAGTAGGACAAACTCGAGAAGTTTATTCTAACCTTGGAACATATGTTGGATTTATCACATCACAATGGGGATTCTTCTTTACAGTATTAGTACCATGCTTCTTAATATTTGTATATCAATTATATGCATTAATTATTGAAATTAAGTACGGAGAAGAAGAATTTAAATTTAATTAATAATATCATAGAAAGTTAGAAATAACTTTCTTTTTATTTACAAAAAAAACCTAAAAAAATTTTTATTTGATTGTAATAATTTTACAAATATGATATTATTTATATAAGGTAAAAAATTGTCAATCATAGAGAGAGGAATGTTTACTGATGAAGATAAAAAGTGGGATAGAAAAATTAATACATATCTTTTTGAATATATTATTAGTAGTATTTGGAATATTATTACTAATAGCAATATACATTAATATTCAAACAAAAGTACTCGGTAATGAATATGCCAATTTTTTTGGGTATTCAATTTTTGAAGTGCAAACAAATAGTATGGAAGATGCTATTATTGCGGGAGATTTAATTTTAGTTCAGTTAACAAAAAGTGCTGAACTTAATGATATTATTACATTTAAACAAGATGGCGTATTTGTAACACATCGTGTAATCGAGGCTTATAAAGGGACTTATATTACAAAAGGAGATGCAAATTCTGCTAAAGATAAACCAATAGATGAAGAAGAAATAGTAGGAAAAGTAGTTAATATATTACCTAATTTAGGACTTTTACAAAAGACTATATTTAACCCCTTTGTCATAATTGCTTTACTTATAACTATAACAATAGTGAATTCATTATTTAAAAAACCAAATAAAAAGAATAAAACAAAAGAAGATGAAGGGAATAATAAAGATATGTTAGAGAATATTAAAGGGTTAATAAGTGATAAATTTTTATCAAAATTCCAAAAAGAAAAAACAGATGAAATAGATGATGCAAAACTAGCAGATAGTTTCTTTAGAGATAAGAATGATTTCTTTGGGAAAACATCAAATGAGTTTACATCTACAATTGAAGAAACAAAAAATGAATATCAAAGACCAAAAGAAGAAAACACAGAAGTTATGACACAAAATGTTCAATCTCAAATATCATCAAAAGTATCGGGAGAGGATTTTGATACAAAAACTTTAGTATTTGATATGAAAGAAATAAATGGGAAACCTTCAGTAGATGATACATCAACAGTAAAAACACAAGAAGTAGTAGATGAAGAATTAGGTAAAACATCAATGTATCGAGTTATTTCTGTAAATGTTGGGAATTCTCCAGTAGAAGAAGAAGTTGAAGAAGAGCCAATTATTGCTCCTATAAAAGAAGAACCTATAAAAGAAGAAATACCAGTTGAAGAAGATAATCTAACAGATATTACTTTAGAAATGTTAAATAAAAAAATTAAGAAAAGTAAAAATATATTAGAGAAAATTGTATATATAAAGCAAGAAGAATTAAGTGAAATTATTGAAGTTATATATACTGATAAATATTTAGTAAATGAATTGAGTATTAAAAATTTATTTTTACAAGCTTATACAGATGCTAGATTTTATAATTATTATAGTGATAAATCAAGTGAATTATTCGGAAAAACAGTTCATTCTAAATTGGATAAAGTTATAAAAGAATATGGAGTTAAAATTGCTAGTACTTATAAAGGTAGTGATAAAAAATATACAGAAAAAGTAGCAAAATTCACATGTATTTTCTTACTATTAACTATGTTTGAAAAAGGACGTGAAACTTTAGAGGATTCAACTGATCGTAATGCTTATTTCAAAGATAAATTAGTTAAATTTTATAAAGATCAAGTAATTACTCATAAAGACATTAAAAACTTAGTAACAGAAATAAATAAAATTCAAAGAAAATATATTAGTGTTGTTAGTCATTTATTAAAAGCTAGTACTTCTGATAAATTTGAAGTTGAATATATAAAAGCTAGTAATAATTTATTTGCTACTAAATTAAACCATAACTTGGAATTTAATATGTTATATAGTGATTATATAATTGATAAAACTTATAATGAAGGTTTAATAAATGAAGAGAAAACTGAAGTATTATTAAACTTATTATTAGTTAAATTAACTAAAGAAGTATACAAAAAGAATTTTAAAAATAATTACTTATTATATATACCATCTAGTTTATGTGGAAAAGCCAAAAAATTAGAAAGACTAATTTCAACTTATGATAATGAGTTTGCAAAAGAAAATATCGTTTTACTAGTTAAAGCAGAAGATTTATTTAAAAATAAACAATTGTTTAAAACTATTAGAAAAGATGGTTATAGATTAAGTGTTATGATAACTGATAAGATAAAAATAACAACAAGTGATAAGAAAATATTATATATCTTGGATTATATTTTTGCAGATAAAAAATCGGCAGTATATAAATCAATTTATAGTGATATCCCAAGTGATTTACAAAAAGAAGTTATTAATATAGATTTAATAACAAAAATAGAAAATGTTAAAGGAGAGTAATTATGGATACATTTATTAGATTTTTTTACGAGTTTATTTCTATCTTTTTTGATGGAATAGCTACTATATTTAAAGGGATAGGATCTGGTATTGCATCAATCTTTTCGATTGGTGATTACTCTAGTATTGTAGGTAATTATAGTGATAAATTCAGTGGTTTTGAATGGGTTTTAGTTTGGATTTCAATTATTTTATTAGTAATAATTGTAATAGGAATAATTGTATTGATTATTGCCTTCATTAGAAAAATATTTAACTTAAGAAAAGGGGCACATAATCAAGAAGAGTTATTAAGTGAAATAGCTAAGTTAAATGATCAAGTTAGAAAACTAATGAAAGAAAAAGATGAGTTAATGGCAATGAAAGTTTCTCAACTTGGACTTAATCCCGATGATGAAAATGAAAATCCAATTTCTGAAGATGGAGAGGAAGAGGAAATTAATACTAGTAATAGTCGTTTCCCTAAACTTATTGCAATTGATGAAAAATATGAAAACGTACCAGTTAAAAAATATGATTTAGATACTAATTTAGAACAGTTAGTGGAAGATTTTAGATGTTTTGCTGCTAGCCAGTTAAAATTATATTATGCTCCACCATTACTTAGAAGTTTTATAGCAGGTCTTGCTTGTGGGAAGTTAATTATCTTACAAGGGATATCAGGAACAGGGAAAACATCTCTTGCTTATGCATGGGGTAAATTTGTTAATAATGATTCATGTGTAGCATCAGTTCAACCATCTTGGCGTGATAAAACAGAGTTATTAGGATACTTTAATGAGTTTACAAAAAAATTCAATGAAACAGAAGTTTTAGGAGAATTATATAAAGCTAATTATGATGATAATGTTCATACAATTATCTTAGATGAGATGAATATTGCTCGTGTTGAATATTATTTCGCAGAACTTTTATCAGTATTAGAGATTCCAGTAAGAGACGAGTGGATTATTGAACTTACTACAAGTGGATGGCCAACTGATCCAAAAATGGTTACTAGAGGAAGATTAAAATTACCAGGAAATATGTGGTATATCGGAACTATCAATAATGATGATTCAACATTCATGGTTACTGATAAAGTATATGATAGAGCAATGCCTATTGATATTAATAAAAAAGTAGACCCATTTACTTGTCGTGAGCAAGAAGCAATAGATATTAATGCATCATATTTAGAGAGTTTATTTGATGATGCTATTAAGAAAATTAAAATGTCTGATGAAATGGGAGAAAAAATTAAAGCACTAGATGATTATGTAATTGATAACTTTAGAATATCTTTCGGGAATCGTATTATGAAACAAATGAAAACATTTGCATCAGTATATATGGCTTGTGGTGGAAAAGAAGTAGATGCAATTGATTACTTTGTATCTAAAAAAATATTAAGAAAATTTGAACAATTAAATTTAGCATTTATTCAAGGTTCTCTAGATCCATTTATTTCGTACCTAAATAAAAACTTTGGTAAAAATGCTATGAAAGAATGTATAGAATATATAGAAATACTTAAAAAATCAATTTAGGAGGAAAGCAGTATGGCTAGAAGAATGAAAGATTATTATGATGAAGAGTTAAGTAATAAGGCAGAGACGTTTTTAAATAAGATTAAATCAGATATGCATTATCAATCTAGTTATACTGCTGATGAACTAAACTTTCATTGGTTAGATGATGTAGAAGAAGCTTGCCCTTATATCGATAATATAGTAAGGATTCCAAAGGTTACTTTAATTAGTGAAGAGAATGTTGAGAAAATAGACAAAGCTAAAAAAATCACAGTAGAGAGTGTTAAACATTTAGCGCGAAATACTCATTTTATTGATGAGTATGATCAAGTAGAAGATGATGTGAGATTATCAAATATATTAGACGTTAGAAATGAAGAAACATTTAATACATATGAAAATAGATTTGCATATACACTTATTCATCATTTATCTTTATTTATTATGAAACAAGAAGAAATATTAAAAAAATTTGAAGCTGTTAATGATAAAGTTTTAGAATATAAAGCTAATTCTATTATAGGAAAAGAAATTATTAATGTTGAAATGAAAATTACGTCAGAAACTATTATGAATGGTGATGATGATAATTTTGCAGATGAAATAGAAGAAATAAAAAGAAGAGTTCATAAAATAAAGCAGTATATTTCTAGTTGGAATAGTAATATTTTTATGAAATCTCTTACAAAAGATCGTGTGCCAGAAGTAAAACCTCCAATTAAGAAAACAAACCTAATTTTAAGAAATCCAAACTTTCAACAAGCAACTAAATTATGGGAATTCTTATTAAGATACTCAGAAATAGATAATGATAACGATGATAGTTTAGATACAGACGGAGATGAAATTCTAAGAGGGGTATTAGATTACTCTATGATTAATGACTATGCTATATTAGACACAATATGTGCATCTAAAAGAAGTCAAAAAGAAAAATTAAGAAAATACTCAGTATTAATGGTGCAGCAAATGATTAAAAAGTCAGTATCACTTTTATATGATGCAGGTATTGATGTAACAGATAAAGAAATCATGGAAATGATTGGTTATGAAATAAATCGTGAAAAAGAAAAAAGATTAAAAGGGAATGCAGTAGTAAAAGATAAGTTCAAAAGTGCATTAGAAGAGTATTTAGAACAGATGAATAAAAATCTATAGAACAAGAGGTATGTATGGCAGGTATATTAAATAGTAAAATATATAAAGTTATTAGTATGATTATTAAAGTAGTTATAGTTATAATGATATTAGCATTTGTATTAATGACTTTTTTACAAAGATTTAGTGATAATAAAATAGCTTTCTTAGACTTTAGAATGTTTACTGTAGTTTCTGGTTCAATGGAACCAAAATATATGGTAAGAGATGTTTTATTAGCAAAAGAAGTAGAGCCTAGTGAAATAAAAGTAGGAGATACAGTTAGTTACTTAGGGAAAGCTGGAGAATTTGAAGGTAAAACCGTTACCCATGAAGTTATTCATATTGAACAAGATGATAGTGGTAAATATTATTTTAAAACTAAAGGTATTGCAAATATAGTAGAAGATCCTTTAATATCAGAAGATCAAATGTATGGGAAAGTTATTAGAAAAATGGCTCTATTATCATTTGTATCTGGAATAATAGGAACTAGTGTGGGATTTTATTTATTTATAATTATTCCAGTAGCATTTATAATAGTATCTGAAGTATTTACTCATTTACTAGAAAAAGAAGCAAGACGTAGAGAAACATTTTAAGAAAATATAGAAATGAGGTGAGTTGTTTGAAGTTTTATCAGGCTAGAAAATTCAAATTTAGAGTAGTATTAGCATTTTTAGTAACTATAGCTTTTGTATCAATGACTTATGCTTGGTTTGCATATAGTGCCAAAACAAGACTAGGAACAGAAGTAGATGTAAAAGCATGGTATGTTGAAATTGAAAAAGATGGATCAGTAGTTACAAATAATGTTGACATATCAGCATCTGAAATATACCCAGGAATGGATACTGTTGTTGAAACTATTAAAATATCAAATTTAGGAGATACAGATGCTATTATTAAATATGATATAAAAGAAGCAAGAATTTTAGATAAAGAAACATACTCTACTAGTGAAAGTACAACAACTGAAAGTATAGAAGATATATTAGCTAATCAGTACCCTTTCAAAATTAATATTAACTTATCAAAAGACTTTGTTATAAGTGGAAATGATTCAGCATATTTTACAATATCTATATCATGGCCATTTGATTCTGATACTGATGAATTAGATAGTTCTTGGGGAAGCGATGCTTATGAATTTATTCAAAGTGAAAATCAAAAACTAGCAGGAGATAGTTCGTATCAGGTTAGAAACCCAATTAACTTATCTTTAGCTTTAAATGCTGAACAATACTTCGAAGCAGATAATGAACTAGATATTAATTATGGATATGGGCAATTAGTATTATTTGATGTTGCTAATAATAAATCATGTTCTAGTATTAGTAGTACTTGTTTAGTAACCCATGTAATTGATAATAAAAATAAAGTAAGTGATAATACAGTTAGTTTAGTACTAGATGCCAAAGGAAATTATCGAAATAGTTACTTTAATGAATATAATGATGTGCTAAATATTTTAAATAATCTTTGGAGTGCAAATGTTAGAGGACTAAGTGCTAGTGAATTATTAGTAGCAATATCTAAAGATGTTGAAAATACAAAACTAATTAGACCAGATTTATCTGATACAATTGTTGGAAATGTTGCATATCAAAATAGAAGTAATGAGATTCTTACTAGAGCAATTACTTATAATGGACATTTTACATTTGATAGTTACTTATATGATTACTTTTCTTCAGTAAATTGTTATTGGACAGACACTACTTATAATTTCAATTATGGATATGGAGTTGAAAGTATAAATGACTCAACTTCTAAACTAGGACCAATTGATAAAGATACATCTTGTAGAGTAGTCCCAGTTATAGAAGCTACAAAAGCAAGTTTAAAATAAAAAAAAGAATATATTAATGTATTCTTTTTTTTTATTTTAAGTAAAGTTAAGAAATTTTTTAGAATAAAAAAAGATATAATCTTTTTTATATCTTTTGTTTAAAGTTAATAGCAGCATTTAACTCAAAAGTTTGAGATTTATCAACTGCTGTATCAGCTTCATCGTTCATTGCTTCATCAATTCCTTCGTACCATTCAAAATATACTCTTACTTTATAGGGTTTGAAAGAAAAATTTTCTATTGTTTTATCATGTATCATAGAATTAGTTATTTTATTATCTACTAAATCAGTAGTAGTAATATTATCTCCTTCTACATAAGATTCATCTAATATAGCATATCTAGTTATCATTAAATCAGGTATATTTTGATTAGTAATAGATAATTCGATATTATATTCAAAAGAAACATCTACATTAGTAGGATCAATATCAATATCAAAATAACCACTAGAAGAAGGCGCAACTACACCGTCTTTAACATTGGCATTTTCTTCAATAGTTGGGGTAAACGTTATATTAGAACCTGTCCCATTTGTAATATCCTCATTATTAACTAGTATTTGCCAGTTAGCAAACATTAAATCAACATTTCCTTCAGTTTCAGATACATATCTTGAATAAGTGTTACTCATTAAGCAGAGTGATACTGACAAAGAAATAATTAAAGCTAGAAATTTTATCTTTCTAGACATAGCTGTCCTCCTTTCTAATATTATACATTTATTATACAATATATAGGTTTTTATTGACAATATGTTTTACAAAAATAAAATGTAAATTTTGTAAAATGGTTGACGTTTTATTTGTATGTGTAACTGTCAATTGCAAATATTAAAATAATAAGGTATAATAAAACAAATTGTTAATTAGAACTAATAATGAGATTAATTAATTAAAGAGAAATCGTGGTTGGTGAAAACGATATTAATTACTTATTTATCTACTCTATAAATGGACTAAGTCCCGGGTAAACCGTTATCAAAAAAGTAAAAAAAAGGATGGCACCGTGTTTATACACTCCTTGTGTTATCTTTTTTTTGTTAAAAATTATTAGTAATAATTACAAAGGAGGAATAAAATGATAGATATAAACTATATTAGAGAAAGTAAAGACTTAGTAAAGGAAAATATAAAAAAGAAATTTCAAGATGAAAAGCTAGTTTTAGTAGATGAGATTTATGAACTTGACATAATGATGCGTAAAGTTAAAAGTGAAGGAGATTTACTTCGTAGTAAAAGAAATCAGTTAAGTGGTGAAATTGGAAAACTTATGCGTGATAAACTAGTAGAGGAAGCTAACTCTACTAAAGAAGAAGTAAAAGAAATCAATGATAAGTTAGTTAATTTAGAGCAAGAAGAAGAATCTTTAAATAAAATGATTAATGAAAAAATGATGATAATTCCTAACTTTATTGATGATAGTGTTCCGTTAGGGCGTGATGATAGTGAAAACAAAGAGATTGAAAAATTTGGAGAACCTATTGTGCCAGATTATGAAATTCCATATCATTCTGATATTATGAATTATTTTAAGGGAATTGATAAAGACTCATCTGGTAGGACATCTGGAAATGGTTTTTATTTCTTAATGGGAGATATTGCAAGACTTCATTCAGCAATGTTATCATATGCAAGAGACTTTATGATTGATAAAGGATTTACATACTGTATTCCACCATTTATGATTAGAAGTGATGTAGTAACTGGAGTTATGAGTTTTGAAGAAATGGATGCTATGATGTATAAAATCGAAGGAGAAGACTTATATTTAATTGGAACAAGTGAACATTCAATGATTGGTAAGTTTAAAGGACAAATATTAGATAAAAAAGAATTGCCTTATGCTTTAACTAGTTATTCGCCATGTTTTAGAAAAGAAGTAGGAGCTCATGGAATTGAAGAACGAGGAGTTTATCGAGTTCATCAATTTGAAAAACAAGAAATGGTAGTTGTTTGTGAACCGGAAGATTCTATGGAGTGGTATGATAAAATGTGGCAAGCATCGGTAGAATTTTTTAGAAATTTAGATATTCCAGTTCGTACTTTAGAATGTTGCTCAGGAGACTTAGCGGATTTAAAAGTGAAAAGTTGTGATGTTGAAGCATGGAGTCCTAGACAACAAAAATACTTTGAGGTTGGAAGTTGCTCAACTTTAGGAGATGCTCAAGCTAGAAGACTAGGAATTAGAGCGAAAGGTGATAATAAAAATTATTACCTACATACCTTAAATAATACAGTTTTAGCAACACCACGTGGATTAATTGCCTTTGTTGAAAACAATCTAACAGAAGATAATAAAATTAAAATACCAGAATGTTTAAGACCTTATATGGGGAATAAAGAAGTAATTGAAGCAGTTAAGTAATTTGACAAATTTAACTACAAGTGATAGTCTAGATATTACCTTATAAAAAAGAGGAGATTGATTAATTTGAAAAAAACAATAAGTATTAATACTTTGGAAGAAGGGGAGTCCCGAATATTTTCTTTAATAAGATTAGGACACTTTAGTGAAGTTGAAAACTTAATAATGAATAATAAAATTGATATTAATTTAAGTGACGAAAATGGAAATAGCATTTTATTTAACTTACTAAAAGGAAAAGAATATGATTTGATTCTCAATTGTTTAAGTAAAAGAAAATTAGACTTAAATCATCAAAATAAAGACGGTAATACATTAGGACATTTACTAATTAAAGAAGGTAGTGTACATAGTATTAAAATTTTGATGGAACTAGCTAAGAAAAAAAATTATTTATTAGATACTAAAAACCGTTTAGGAGAAACAATCCTAGATAGATTATTAGTAAGTAAGTACAATTATTTAGCTATAAAAATAATTGAAGAAAAAAGGTTTAATGATATAGATATTAATTGTTTTACCAAACTTATTAATTTGTATGTTAATAATGGTAAATATGGTAAATATACAAAACTAGATAATTTACAATTAATAATAAAATCACTAGATAAAAAAGATGATCTACTACCTTGTGTAAAGGAAATAGTAGAAAGTATTAAGAAAAACCTAGAAATAGTTAAATATGAGATTGAAAAAAATAAATTTTTATTTATAAATATGTTAATAACAGAGGCAACAGCTTAGTTGCCTTTTTTAATGTTTTTTGATAAAATAACAGTCATATGGAGGGGTATTATGAAATTACCTAATTTAGAACAAGCAAAAAAACGAAATGAAACAGTAGCTAAAAAAATTGAATTTGTCTTTAATGATAGTTTTAAAAATTTATTTATTGGAAAAACCTATTTTATTAAAACTTATGGTTGTCAAATGAATGAACATGATACAGAAAAAATAAAAGCGTTATTAGTTAATTTAGGGTTTCAGGAAATAGATAATTATGAAGAAGCAGATATGGTAATTTTAAATACTTGCTCAATCAGAGAAAATGCTCATAATAAAGCATTTGGAATGTTAGGGAGACTAAAACATTTAAAAGAGACTAAAAAAGACTTAATTGTTGGTATTTGTGGTTGTATGGCGCAAGAAGAAAAAGTTGTAAATGAAATTTTACAAAAATTCAAATGGGTTAATTTTGTTTTTGGGACCCACAATTTATATAATGTTCCAGAAATTTTAATAAAAGCCTTAGATAAAAAACAATTAGAAGTAGAAGTTTTATCAGAAGAAGGATCTTTAATTGAAGGGTTACCAGTAGAAAGAAGCAATAATTATAAGGCTTTTGTAAATATAATTTATGGATGTAATAAATTTTGTACATATTGTATAGTTCCTTTTACAAGAGGAAGAGAAAGAAGTAGATCAAGTGAGGATATATTAAAAGAAATTAACGCTTTAGTTGATAATAATTATAAAGAAGTAACATTACTAGGTCAAAATGTTAATGCATATGGTAAAGATTTAAATAATAATTATACATTTGCAAATTTATTAGAGGATGTTGCTAAAACAAATATTCCAAGAATAAGATTTATGACATCTCATCCATGGGACTTTACTGATGAAATGATTGAGATTATAGCAAAGTATGAAAATATTATGCCAAGTATTCATCTTCCTATTCAAAGTGGATCTCAAAATATTTTAACTCTAATGGGACGAAGATATAAAAAAGAAGATTATATAAAACTGTATGATAAAATAAAAGAAAAAATCCCACGTGTAACAGTATCTACTGATATAATTGTAGGATTTCCTAAAGAAGAAGAGGAAGACTTTCAAGAAACTTTAGAAGTAGTAGACTATTGTAAATTTGATAATGCCTTCACATTTATCTTTTCAAAAAGAGAAGGTACAGCTGCGGCAAAGATAGCAGATAATACTAGTATTGCAGTAAAAGAAGAAAGACTATCGAGATTAAACGAAAAAGTTAATAAGTATTTTTTAGAAAATAATAATAAAGTAGTAGGATCAACTTTAAAGGTTTTAATTGAAGGAAAAGCCTTAAAAGGAAATAACTATTATGGATATAGCGATACTAATAAACTAGTTAATGTAAAAAGCGATGATGATATTCAAACTGGAGATATAGTAGAAGTTGAAATAACAACTGCTAAAACGTGGAGTTTAGATGGAAAAAGAATTAAATAATATAATAAATTTTATAAAAGAGTCTCCTAGTTGTAAAAATAGTATTTTACTAAAAGCAAAATTAGATACTAATGATGAAGTTATAGATAAAGTTAATAAGATTAAAAAATTGCAAAAAGAATATGTAAAAAGTAATTTTTTAAATAAAGAGATAAAAGAAGAAATAGATTCATTAAACGAAAAATTATTAGAAATTCCTTTATATAATGAATATATAAAAAATTTAAATGTTGTAAATAAAGATATTTTACTAGTTCAAGATTCTTTAAATAAGTATTTTGAAGAATTATTCAATGGTGTTAACTAAAAATAGTTGACATATATAATTTAATAATATATAATATGATTAGTTATTAATGAATGGAGGAAAATTATATGGCAGTTAAATTAAGATTAACAAGAATGGGTTCAAAAAAACACCCAGTTTATAGAATTGTTGCAACTGATGCAAGAAGAAGTAGAGATGGTGCTTATATTGAGAAAATAGGAAACTATTATCCTTGTGATAATACTGAATCTACAATTAATGAAGAAGCAGCTTTAAAATGGTTAAATAATGGAGCAATCCCAACTGATACAGTTAGAAGTTTATTTTCAAAAGCTGGTATTATGGAAAAGTTTGCAGCAAGTAAAGTAAAAAGTGGTAAATAATTATGGAATTAGTTGAATTAACAGAAAGCATTATAAAATCTATTGTTTTAGAAGATGATAAGGTAAATGTTAAAGAATTTGAAACAGAAGAAGAAAATTCAATTCTGATTCAAGTAATGGTTGCAGAAAGTGATATGGGTCGTGTTATAGGTAAGGCAGGACAAACTGCTAATGCAATTAGAACTCTAGTACAAGCTAGTAGTTTTTTGAAAAACGATAAATATGTTAAAATTAATATAGATAAGTTTTAGAAAGTTTTTACTTTCTTTTTTTTGTTTTATGATATAATAATATAAGAGGTAAATAAAATGACAATACAAAAAGATACAAATAAATTACCTGAACATATTGGCATAATAATGGATGGTAATGGTAGATGGGCAACAAGACAAGGGAAAAATAGAAGCATTGGACATAGAGCAGGGGCTAATACTATGAAAGAGTTATGTGCTCATATGAATAATATTGGGATAAAGTATGTTTCATTATATGCTTTTTCAACAGAAAACTTTAAACGAAGTTATGAAGAAGTATCATTTTTGATGAATTTATTTATTGAGTTATTTAATAAAGAATTAATTACTTTAGAAAAACAAGGGATTAAAGTAGTATTTTCTGGTAGAAGAGAAAATTTATCTGAAAAAGTCCTAGGTGCAATGGATAAAATAACAGAAAAGTCTAAAAATAATAAGGGACTTATAGTTAACATATGTCTTAATTATGGAAGTCAATTTGAAATGGTTGATATGGTTAAAAAAATTTCTAGTAAAGTATTAGATGGATTAATAGATATAAATTCTGTTGATGAGAAATTAATTTATGATAATTTATATCAAACATTACCACCACTTGACTTAATTATTAGAACAAGTGGCGAGATTAGACTTAGTAATTTCATGATGTATCAAGCAAGTTATAGTGAACTATATTTTACAGAGGTATTATTTCCAGATTTTAGTAATGAAGAATTTGATAAGGCTATAGATTTTTATAATAATAGAGAAAGAAAGTTTGGTGGTTTAAATGAAAAAAAGAGTAATTAGTGGAGTAATAATGGTATTAATATTCGTTCCAATTATCATAATGGGAGGATTACCATTTACTTTATTAATGGCAGGGATTGCAATTAGAGGATTATATGAATTAATAAAAGTAAAAGAAATGAAAAAAGAAATTCCTTTCTTAATAAAATTAATTGCATATATAGTAGTTGGGATATTAGTTATTTTTACAACATCATCAATTGAATTTTCATTTTTAATTGATTATAGAATACCAGCTGCACTAGTATTATTATTAATGCTACCACTTGTATTTATAAATGATACAAAAAAATATAGTATAAATGATGCTTTATATTTAATTGGAGCAATTATATTTTTAGGGATAAGTTTTAAACTAGTAGTAATGTTTAGAGACTTTGATTTAATGTTTATAGCATATCTATTTTTAATTACTACTATAACGGATGTTTTTGCATATGTAACTGGATTATTAATTGGAAGAATAAAATTATCTCCTAAAATTTCACCTAAAAAGACAATTGAAGGAACAATTGGAGGAACAGTATTTGCGACAATTGTTGCAACAAGTTTTTTTGTAGTAGTTATTGGAAGTGATTTAAATTTATTTTCTATAATTGTAATAACAGTATTATTATCATTAATAGGACAATTGGGAGATTTATTATTCTCAGCTATTAAAAGATATTATGGTAAAAAAGATTTTGAAGTTTTAATTCCAGGACATGGTGGAATATTAGATCGATTTGATAGTTTGATATTAGTATCGTTAGCGGCAATTTTAGTTATTGGTTTTATGTAGGAGGAAATAATGATTGGAATAATTTTAAATTTAATTATATTTGTACTAGTTTTAGGAGCAATTGTATTTGTTCATGAACTAGGACATTTTCTATTTGCAAAATGGGCGAAAGTTCATGTATATGAATTTGCAATTGGAATGGGGCCTAAATTATGGGGCTTAAAAAAAGGAGAAACAGATTACTCACTAAGAGCAATTCCAATTGGAGGATATTGTCATTTAGCAGGCGAAGATACTGATGATAGTGAAGATGCTAAGTTACCAAAAGGGACAAGACTTTATGAGAAAAGTGTTTTTAAAAGATTTTTAATAATGTTCTTTGGCGCAGGATTTAATTTTATCTTTGCCTTTATATTACTTTTTGGTTCAGGATTAATTTGGGGTTCACCAAATATGGATCCAATTATTTATAATCTTGAGGAAGATAAACCAGCTATTAATGCCGGTTTAGAAGAAGGAGATTTAGTAACAGAAATTGATAATAATAAAGTATCAAGTATAGATGATTTAGCACTTTACCTAGCTTTAGCTGATCCAAAAGTTGGAATAACAATGGATGTTGAAAAAGAAAATGGAAATGTAGAAACATATAAAATAAAGCCAGAAAAAATTAAAGTTGATGGTGAAGATACTTATCGTTATGGAATTGGTTTACAAGCTGAAAAAGAAAGCGGATTTTTAAAATCTTTAACTTATTCTTTTGAAAAAATGGGTTCTTTATTTAAACAAATGTTTATCACCTTAAAAGAATTATTTACAGGAGGAGTAGAAGTATCACAATTATCTGGACCTGTGGGAATATTTACTATAGTAGGAGATCAAGCAGCTAATGGAATAGAGTCAGTTATTTATTTAACGGCATTCTTATCATTAAATGTTGGATTCTTAAACTTATTACCATTCCCAGCGTTTGATGGAGGAAGAATTTTATTCTTAGTAATTGAAAAAATTAAAGGTTCTCCAATAAAACCAGAAATAGAAAATAAAATACATTTTATTGGGTTCTTCTTACTTATAGCATTACTAATATATGTAACAGTATTTGATATATTAAGATTATTTTAAATAAAAAACACTATAGGTGTTTTTTTATTTATGATATATAATATTTTAAAGGAGGTGATAATTTGATAGCAAAAGTATTAATAGAAATAACTGCAAAAGCCGTTGATAAAACATTTACCTATAAAATTCCGGATGAATTACTAAAAGATATAAAAGTTGGAATAAGAGTAGAAGTGCCTTTTGGAAATAGATTGCTCGAAGGATTTGTTATAAAAATAGAAGAAAATGATAATGAAGTTACTAAATTAAAAAGTATTAATTCAATAGTAGATAATGATGTTATTTTGAATGATGAATTATTATGGTTAGGTAAAAAAATTCAAGAAAAAACGCTGGCTAGTTTAATAAGTTGTTATCAAGTTATGCTACCGAAAGCTTTAAAAGCAAAACAAGGGTCAATTATAAATAAAAAATTTAAAACTTTTTATAAATTGCATTATGATAAAAATATTAAATATAATGAAAAACAAATTATGATTATAAACCTATTTGAAAATAATGAATTAGTAAGTAGAGAGGATATATTAAAAATATCAAGTAGCAGTATAAATACATTACTTAAGAAAAATATTTTAGAGGAAGTTAAATTAGAAGATTATAGATTAAAATACAATAATAATAAATTAGAGATACCTAAATTAAATAATGAACAACAAAAGATTATAGAAAAAATTGATTTATTAAGTAATAAAATTTATTTATTACATGGTATAACGGGAAGTGGGAAAACAATAGTTTATATTACTTTAATAAAAAAAGTATTAGAACTTAATAAAACAGCCCTTTTACTTGTTCCTGAAATAAGTTTAACTCCTCAAGTAGTTGGAGAGTTTGAAAGATATTTTGGAACTGATATAGCGGTGCTACATTCATCATTATCAGCAGGAGAAAAATATGATGAATATAGAAGAATTAAAGAAGATAATGTAAAAATAGTAATCGGAGCTAGAAGTGCGTCTTTTGCACCACTTTTAAATTTAGGAATAATTATTATTGACGAAGAACACAGTGATGTTTACAAACAAGAATCAAACCCAAGATATAATGCAAAAACGGTGGCAAAACTAAGAAGTTGTTATCATAATATTCCAGTTCTTTTAGGAAGTGCGACTCCATCATTAGAGTCATATGCTAAAGCAAAAAAGAATATATATGAACTTTTAGAATTGCCAAATAGATATAATGGTAAAATATTACCAGAAGTTAATATAGTAGATATGACAAAGGGAATGAAAACTAGTAAATATCATTTTTCTAAGGAATTAATTGAATCAATAAAGAATCGAATTGAAAAAAAAGAACAAATAATATTACTTCTTAATAGACGTGGATATTCACCTTATATTCAGTGTCAAGACTGTGGAGAAGTAGTTAAATGTATTAATTGCGATATAACTCTTACATATCATAAAAATAGCAATATATTAAGATGTCATTACTGTGGATATGCTACTAGAAAAGATTTGAAATGTTCATTTTGTAATGAAGAAGCTTTAGTAAATTTAGGATATGGAACAGAAAGAATAGAAGAAGAATTAAATTTATTATTTCCATCTTTAAAAGTATTAAGAATGGATTTAGATACTACTAGTAAAAAAGGAATGCATAAAAAATTAATTAATCAGTTTGAAAATAATGAATATGATTTATTACTAGGAACTCAAATGGTTGCTAAAGGATTAGATTTTTCAAATGTTACATTAGTTGGAGTAATTAATGCTGATACCAGCTTAAACTTTCCAGATTTTAAAAGTAGCGAAAATACTTTTTCCTTGTTAACACAAGTAGCAGGAAGAAGTGGTAGAAGCAATAAGGCTGGAGAAGTTATTATTCAAACGTTTAATCCTGAGCATTATGCAATTGATTATGTAAAAAAACATGATTATATAGGATTTTATAATGAAGAGATAAAGATAAGGAAGAAACTTAAATATCCGCCATTTTATTATATTTGTAATGTTAAAATAAATGGTAATAATATAAATATAGTAGAAAATGAAGCAATGAAAATAGCTAGAGCATTAAAGAGAAATTTGACTTCTTCAATAATTTTAGGACCTTCACCTGCTACTTTAATTAGAGTTAATAATATATTTAAATATAATATAATTATAAAATATAAAAAAGAAGATAATTTATATTCAACTTTAGAAAAAGTGATAGAGTATTATGTAACTAAAAAGGAAGTAAAAGTAGAAGTTGATTTTAATTAACAAAATAAAAAGAATATGATATAATATATACAGGAGTGATATTTATGAATAATGAAGTTAATGAAAGAAATAAAGTAGAAACTGAAAAAATTTTAACATCAACTAAACCTAATACAGAACATTATTATGATATCAACAGTAAATCAACAAAAATAATATTATTAATTTTAGGGTTAATAGTATTAGTAGGAGTAGGATATTATTTATTTAAATGGTTTACTACTTAAGAAGGAGGAAAGAAAAATGGATTTAAAAGGATCAAAAACAGAACAAAATTTAAAAAATGCTTTTGCAGGAGAAAGTCAAGCTAGAAATAAATATACATATTATGCTTCAAAAGCAAAAAAAGAAGGATACGAGCAAATTGCAAGTTTCTTTGAAATGACAGCTAAAAATGAACAAGAACATGCTAAAATTTGGTTTAAATTACTAAATGGTGGAGAAGTTCCTAATACTATTGAAAACTTAAAAGATGCAGCAGCAGGAGAAAATTTTGAGTGGACTGATATGTATGAAAATATGGCTAAAGAAGCTAAAGAAGAAGGATTTAATGATATAGCATACTTATTTAATGAAGTAGGAAAAATCGAAAAAGAACATGAAGAAAGATACTTAAAATTACTTGCTAATATTGAAAATAAAGAAGTATTTAATAAAACTGAAAAAACAACTTGGCAATGTAGAAACTGTGGTCATATTCATGTTGGAGATAATGCTTTAGAAAGATGTCCAGTATGTGCTCATCCAAAAGCTTATTATGAAATGATTCAAAATAATTATTAATAATTTAAAATAGTACTTAGTACTATTTTTTTGTTTATATTTAAGTAAAGTTATAGTATAATCATAATATAATAAGGAGGATTTTATGTTGGATGAATTATTAGAGACTAAAGAAGTAAAAGATTTATTAGATAAAATAATTAATAATAAGAATTATAATAAATCAAATAAAGTAAAAGATTTAGAATTTTTAGATATAAATAATTCATTATTTTTAGTATATGAATCAATATATAAATTTTATATTATTCTAAATGATAAAACTCTTTTCGAAGATTATATGAATAAGGTAAGTAGATTAATATTAAAACTAGATACTTATAATGAAATATCATATGCTATAAATAAATTAATCGGATCTATTATAAAAAATAAATTAAATATATCAAATAATAAAGATATATTAAATTATATATATGATAAGTATGTTATAAACGGGTATTTATTTTTAGGGATTAATTCTAAAATATTATCGGATATTTTGAATGATGGTATAAATGTTAATACTATAAATAAATATACTAATACAGAACTTTCTAATCTATTATCAAAATATGATATTGAAATAAAGGGAGGAAATGTTACTGATAATTTTATAAGTGGCTGTTTTGATGCTTATACATTCCCTCATTATTTATATAGAGTTACAAATAATCATTTAACAATGACATCTAAATATAATAAAGACGCTTATTTTAATAAAAATTTAGAGATATCTTTAAAAAACTTAAATAAATTAATAAAAGAAGTTAATATAAATAAAAAAGATAGTAGTAAAATAATAGAAATTTATAATCAGGATTTTAATAATTATATTAAGAATGATTATTCTCCTAAGTTAATTATGATTAGAAGAAATTTATTAGAAAAGGATAATTTCATAAGTATTAATAAAATTCTAGAAAATAATGATTCTTTAGAAAATAATATTGCACGAATTATAGATTATAAATATAATAATATTGTTATAGATCAATATATTAATTTTGAAGATTTATTAACAATTAACTTAATAAAAATAAATAATTTAATAAAAGAAAAAGAAGAAGTACCACTAATTAATCAAAAAGGGGCTATATCATTAATGTTTATAGTAGGAATATTATTGATATTAACTGGTATTATCTTATTCATATTAAATTTATAGGAGGAAAAATGAAAGTAATATTTATGGGAACACCAGAATTTAGTGTTCCAGTACTAGAAAAATTAATTACTAATTATGAAGTTGTTTTAGTAGTTTCTCAACCAGATAAAAGAGTAGGTCGAAAAAAAGAATTAGTAAATACTCCTATTAAAGAAGTAGCTTTAAAAAATAATATTGAAGTATTTCAACCAGTATCAATAAGGGAAGAATATCAAAAAATTCTAGATACAGAGTGTGATATTATTATTACTTGTGCTTATGGTCAAATAATTCCAGAAGTATTAATAAATTACCCAAGGCTTGGATGTATTAATGTTCATGCATCATTACTTCCTAAATTAAGGGGAGGAGCGCCTATTCATCATGCTATAATAGATGGTTATCAAAAAAGTGGTATTACGATAATGTATATGGATAAATTAATGGATAATGGAGATATTATTTCTCAAAATGAAACTTTTATAGAGGATACTGATACATATACAACTCTTCATGATAAATTAAGTAATATTGGAAGTGATTTATTAATAAAAACACTTCCTAGTATCATTAATCAAACTAATAAAAGAGAAAAACAAAATCTTGATGAAGTTACATTTGGATATAATATAAAAAGAGAAGAAGAACAAATTAACTTCAATAGACTAAGTAAAGATGTATTTAATCAAATAAGAGGGCTATCTTTAATCCCTGGAGCTTATACATTACTTGATAATAAAGTATTAAAAGTATATGAATCGTATATAAGTGATTTATCTACAAAAGATATAAGACCAGGAACTATTACTAATATTTATAAAAATGGAATTGGAGTAGCAACAATTGATTATGAAATAGTAATTACTAAAGTAAAACCAGTAGGTAAAAATATAATGGATGCCAAAGACTATATAAACGGTATAAATAAAAAAAATACATTGGGAAGGGTTTTATCAAATGAAGAAGCTTAAAAAAGGATTGGATATCATCAAAGAATTGAAAAAAACAGAAAGAGGGAAAGCAGTTTTGTTTTTTAGTTTTTTTGCGATTTTCTTTTTAATTGTTATTCTTTTTTTAAGATTTTCAGAATCAACTAATAACTATATACCTCCTGTTGAGGAAGAAAAAGAAGAAATAATGGACTTAATTAATTTAGAGGGAATAGAAAATAATAACTTTAATTATAATTATGTTATTAATTTAGATGGGATAGTTCATAACTATATTGGAAGTGTTGATGGGAATATTAATAAGTTTTCTTATAATAATGAAGAGTATTATAAAAATTTGGATATATATTATAAGAAAAATCCAACTACATTAGCTTATGATTTAATTCCAAGTAGTCCGATTGTATTTGAGAACTTGGTAAATTATAATGCACTAAAATTAATTCTTGATAATTCAACATATATATCTAAAACAGAATTTCCAAGTTTAGAAAAAGAATATAATTATACTATTGAAACAAATAAATTAATAGAAGTTATTAATAATCAGGATAGTACAGATAGTAGTATTAATACATTGAAATTTAAACTTAATGAAAAAGATGAAATAGTAAGTGTTAGTATGGATTTAAATAATTATATTAAAAGTAATTTAATTAATCAAACATTAATTATAGAATTAAATTATAGTGAAATAGGAAATGTAAAACCAATTGAAATAACTTAAAAAAGATTTTATAATCTTTTTTTTTATGATATAATTCATACTAGGAGACTAGAATATGAGTAAGAAAGAATTAATAATTATAGCTTTTTCATTATTTATAACTTTAATTATAGTAGCAAGTGTGTCTTACGCAGTGTTTTCTGGAACAGATGAAGCTACAAAAGAAACGACAATTGAAGCCGGAACTTTAGAATTAGTATTTAATGACACTGATGCAGGATTAGGTGGTAAGATTACACTTGATGATGTACTTCCTAAAAACAGAACAGAAGGCTTATCTTCAGTACCTTATAAATTTAAAATTGTTAATAATGGAACGCTACCAATAGCATATGATTTAAAGTTTTTAGTAGATACTGTAGCAGCAGATGTCGCAAATGATTTAGATCCAATGGGACTACCATACATAAGATATTCAATATATCCAGAAACAGTATTAAGATTATATGATCCTTTTGAGGATACAGTAAGAAACAATTATATAATAGATAGTGTTGTAATAGAGGCAGGAGCAACAAAAGAGTATGAGCTAAGAGTATGGGTAGATAATGAAATACCAAATACAGAGCTAGGAAAAAATTTTTATGGTAAAATAGAAATAGATTCAAAATTAGCAGAAAATGAGCTTATATCAGGTCCTGAATTAAATACTTTATTACAAGAAAAAATCATATCAAATTCTTTTTCAAATATTTATGCAAAAACTAATACAATACCTGAAACAATTGATGTGAATAATTTAAGTGCGACACAATTTGATTTATCAAAAAGAGGTGACAAATCAATAATCGGAGAAATAACAGGAGATGTTTTAAATATATATGCAGAAGGAGAGATAATATCACCCCAAGATGCTAGTACAATGTTTATGGAACTATCTAATGTAGGATATATTGATCTTTCAAATATTAATTTTAAATATACTTATAATATGCAAAAAATGTTTAATAACACGGGAGGAATTTATACTGATAGTGTTTTCATTTTTAATAATACATACAATGTTAAAAATATGAGTTATTTGTTTGGCTATAATAGTCGTGAGAGTAACGGGTTATCAATAAGTGGTGATTATTTAAATACAGATAATGTAACAAATATGGAAGGGATAATCGCAAATACACGTGCATATGGAATCTATGTTGAGGAAATTAATTTTTCAAATGTTGAAAAATTAAGCAAAGTATTTGAACCTTATGCAATAACTGAAGGTATTGGCTTCCAAAATATAATATTACCTAAAAAAGCTGATCAAGTTACTAAACTTGATTATCCATCACCTCCTAGCAATGTAGTTAATCAGTTTTTCTCTGTAAGAGAAAATTTATCTTTTCCATTAGGAATTAATAATTTAATGGAATGGGAAGAATATGTTAGAAATTGTTTTGGTATATATGGGGGAGATATAATACCAGAAGCATAATGAAAGTATACTTATATTATTAAATGTGGTATAATATATTAAGTGGTGATTATATGAATATTTATGATATAGATAGAGAAAATTTACAAAAATATTTTTTAGAAATAGGTTCTAAAAAGTTTCATGCAGACCAATTATTTTCTTGGTTATATGAAAAAAAAATTAAAAGTAGTGGGGACATTACTAATATTAAACAAGACTTGTTAAAACAAGTCTTTTCAGCATATAAGTTTAATAGACTATCTATAAAAACTGTTCAAAAAGATAAAGATGTTGAAAAATATTTATTTGAACTAAATGATAATGAAGTAGTAGAAGCAGTTTTAATGAGACATGACTATGGTAATAGTATATGCATATCTTCTCAAGTTGGATGTAATATGGGATGTAAGTTTTGTGAAAGTGGAAGATTAAAAAAGGTTCGAAACTTAGAAACTTCGGAAATGGTTTTACAAGTATTACAAGTAGAAGAGTTAATCCAATCACGAATTAGTCATGTTGTAATAATGGGAATAGGAGAACCTTTTGATAATTATGATAATGTTATTAATTTTTTAAATATTATTAATGATCCTAAGGGGCTTGCAATAGGTTCTAGACATATTACTTTATCAACTTGTGGAATAGTTCCTAAAATTAATGAGTTTAGTAATTTTAAATTACAAGTAAATTTAGCAATTAGTCTTCATGCTCCGAGTGATTTAATTAGAAATAAATTAATGCCAATTAATAAAGTATATAATTTAGAAAAATTAATGACTAGTTTAAATAATTATATAAAGAAAACAAATAGAAGAGTCACTTTTGAGTATATTTTACTTGAAAATATTAATGATAGGGAAAAAGATGCGATAGAATTAGCTAAATTAATAAGAGGTATGAATGCTTATGTTAATTTAATTCCTTATAATGAAACTAGTAATATTGAATTTAAAAGAACAAGTACTATTCAAATTATGAAGTTTTATGATATACTTAAAAAGAATAAAATAAATGTAACAATCAGACGCGAGTTTGGTAGTAATATATCCGCAGCTTGTGGACAGCTAAGAAGCGAAAAGGAGGACTTATGACAAGATCGTTTTATTTAACAGATCCTGGTAAGGTTCGTAGTCATAATGAAGATAGTGTAATTATAGTTAAAAATTCTAATGAAGAATATTTAATGGCAATAGCAGATGGAATGGGTGGTCATTCAGCTGGAGAAGTAGCGTCGTCTATTGCAATTAGTTATTTAGGAAAACACTTTAAAGAAACTTTTTTGAAGTTAAATAAGGTTGATGCTATTAAATGGATTAAAAATTCTTTTAATGAAATTAATTCTCTTATTTTTCAACATGAAAAAGAAAATCCAGAAAGTAAGGGAATGGGAACAACTTTAGTACTTGCTCTTTTAACAGAAGAGTATTTACTAATTGGAAATGTTGGAGATTCTAGTGCTTTTGTTTTAAGAGAAGAAAAACTAAGTAAAGTAACATATGATCATACATTAGTAAATCTTTTGGTATCTGCAGGAGAACTTACTAAAGAAGAAGCAAGTGTTCATCCTAAGAAAAATGTTTTGATGAAAGCCTTAGGAGCATCACTTGAAATAGATCCAGATATATTTGATTGTATAACTGATATTGATCAAATTATTCTTTCTAGTGATGGTTTAACTAACATGCTAGATAAAGAACAAATAGAAAAAGTATTACTTTCAAAAGGTACTGATGTTGAAGATAAAGTTAATAAACTTATTCAAAAAGCAAATAACAGGGGTGGAACAGATAATATTTCGGTAGCATATTTAGTAAAAGAGGGTGAGCTACAATGATAACAAAGGGGCAAAAAATAAATGATCGCTATGAAATAGTAAGATCAATTGGTGAAGGTGGAATGGCTAATGTATACTTAGGATATGATACTATCTTGGGTAGAGATGTTGCTATTAAAATACTAAGAGGAGACTTGTCAAACGATGATAAATTTGTTAGACGTTTTCAACGTGAAGCATTATCTGCGTCATCACTAGCACATCCTTCTATTGTAGAAATGTATGATGTTGGAGAAGAAAATGGTGTTTACTATATTGTTATGGAGTTAGTAGATGGTAAAACTTTAAAGCAACTTCTTAAAAAACGTGGAGCACTAACTTTATCAGAGGCAATTGATATAATGTTACAACTGGCTGATGGTATGAGTCATGCTCATGATTCGTATATAATTCATAGAGATTTAAAACCTCAAAATATTATGATAAAAGATGATGGCCAAATCAAAATAACGGACTTTGGGATTGCAATGGCTTTAAATGCTACCCAATTAACTCAAACTAACTCAGTAATGGGTAGTGTTCATTATTTACCTCCAGAACAAGCAAGTGGAAAAGGCTCAACAGTTAAAAGCGATATATATTCAATGGGAATAATATTTTATGAGTTATTAACAGGAAGCTTACCTTTTAGAGGAGATAATGCAGTTGAAATAGCACTTAAACATATGAAAGAAGCTCTTCCTAATTTACAAGAAACTAATTCATCAATACCACAAAGTGTTGATAATGTTATTAAAAGAAGTACAGCTAAAAATCCGAAAAATAGATATGATTCGGCAAAAGAGATGTATGATGATTTATTAACAGTTTTAGATGATGAAAGAATTAATGAAGAAGTTTATAAATATAAATATCCAGAACAAGAAACAGAAGTGACTAAAAACTTAAAAAAGATTGAAGATATGGAAGAAAATGAAGAACAAGTAGCTAAAAAAGTGGTAGATACTGATGAAAAGAAAAATAAAAAAGTTATTATAATTTTAGCGATTGTTTTAGGAATATTAGTTCTAGGGGTACTAGCTGTAATTTTTATTATTCCAGCAGTAACTGATCAAAAAACAGTACAAGTTCCATCATGTGAAGGTTTAAAAGTTTCTGAATGTGAAGAAAAACTATTAGATGCTGGACTTGATGTAAATACTAATATAAAAACAGTAGAATCATCTGAAATAGAAAAGAATTTAGTAGTTAAAACAGATCCAGAAGCCGGTCGAAATATTAAAGAAGATACAAAAATAACTATTTATAAATCAATCGGAGAAAATACTTTCGAAATAGAAAACTATGTCGGGCAAGATGTAAATGATGTTAAAGAAAAACTTGAAGAAGAATATGAGTTAAATGTAACAATCGAAAAGAAAGTTCCAACTGATGATAAAGAATATGGCGAAAATGAAATTATTGCTCAATCTTTAGCAGAAGGTAGTGAAGTAAAAGAAGGAGATAGTATAACATTATTTATTCCAGAAATTATTGAAGAAGTACCAAATTTAAGTGGGTGGACAGAAGAACAAGTAAATAAATTTGCGAGTGATAATAATATTACGATAAAAGTTGATTATATTCAAACTACGCAATATGAAGAAGGAACAGTTATTTCACAAAATAAAAGTCCAGGATCACCGCTAGTGGAGGGATTAACAATAACAGTTCAAATAGCTCAAAAACCAGATGAAACACCAGAAGTTACTTTAGATAACTTAATAGGTATGACAAAACAACAAGTAGAAGATTATTCAAGTGATACTAATATAATTATTAAAATAGTAGGTACAGGGAGTACTGTTGTGACTCAATCACCATCAGCTGGAACAATAAAGGCTGATCAAACAGTAACAGTAACTATGGGTGAGTAATATATAATTCGGGGGTATTTATGAGAGGACAAATTACAAAAATAAGTAGTGATTTACATGTAGTTAATGCAAATGACATTAACTACTCTTGTAAATGTAGAGGTATATTTAGATATAATAAAATTACTCCGGTAGTAGGAGATTATGTTATTTTCGATTCAGAAAAACTACAAATAGAAAAAATAGAGGATAGGAAAAACATCTTTGTTAGACCTAAGGTTGCAAATATTGATCAAGCATTTATTGTGACTAGTTTAGTTGAACCTAATTTCTCTCTTAATTTACTAGATAAACTAATATCAGTAATGGAAATTAATAATGTAGAAGCAATTATATGTATTACTAAAAGTGATATAACAAATAATTTAGAATTAAATAGAATAAATGAAATTTTAAATTATTATAAACAAATAGGATATAAAGTTATATTCAATAATGATATTGAAACTATAAAAGAATTATTAAAAAATAAGATAAGTGTATTTACTGGTCAAACTGGGGCAGGTAAATCAACTTTAATTAATAATCTAATGCCTAATCTTAACTTGGCAACTGGAGAAATATCTCTTGCTTTAGGAAGAGGTAAACATACAACTAGAACTGTAGAATTATTTGATTTATATGGAGGGAAAGTAGTAGATACTCCAGGTTTTTCATCTTTAAATTTTTTGGAAAACACAAATGATGAGATAAAAAACTCTTTTATTGAATTTGGTAAATATAATTGTAAATATAGAGGATGTAATCATATTAAAGAAGAAGGTTGTGAAGTTATAAAAGCAGTTAATGATAATAATATATTAGAGAGTAGATATTTAAATTATTTAAAATTTATTGAAAGGGAAAAATAATATGAAAGTAAGTGCATCATTTTTAAGTAGTAAAAATATAGTAGAAGATATTAAAAAATTAGATAAAACTAGTGTTGATTATATTCATCTTGATATAATGGATGGTATATTCGTTCCTAATAAAACATTACCATTTTCAGAAATGAAAAATATTTATAAATATACAAATAAAAGATTAGATACTCATTTAATGGTAGAAGATGTTGAAAAATATATTAAAGATTATGCTACTTTGAACTGTGAATATATTACTTTTCACTTAGAGACAGACCAAGATATAATGAAAAATATTGAATTAATTAAAAAATATTCGATAAAAGTAGGTCTTTCTATTAAACCTGATACTAAAATAAAAGAATTAGTTCCATATCTTCCCTTAATTGATATGGTATTAATAATGAGTGTTGAACCAGGTAGAGGAGGGCAATCTTTCATTGAAGAAACACCTCTTAAAATAAAAGAATTAAAAGAACTTATAAAAGCATATAACTTTAATATTGTAATTAATGTTGATGGTGGTATTAATAATCTTACTAAAACTAAGTGTACTGATTCCGATATAGTAGTTGCAGGAAGTTATATAATAAATAGTGATGATTTTGAGGAAAGTATTAATAATTTAAGATAACTATTATTTATAAGAATAAAAAGGAGATAAATATGAATAATTTAATTAATAATAATGAGAATAATACTACTAATCAACAAACAAGTACAAATCCAGCAAATCCTAATGTAATAAGAGAAACGTTAACCGTTCCAACTAATCAGGTTGAAGCGCCTATAGTAAATAATCAAAATTCTAATATACCACCTGTTGCTAACCCTTTACCAAGTGCTAATAATCTTGAAACTGGGAATACAGAAGTGCTTCCTGTTATGAAAGAGGTAGTTATAGATGATATAAAAAAAGAAGGAAAAGTAAAATATATTTTAGTAATTATTTTATTTATATTATTATTTTTAATAATTATATTTTTACCAGAAATTAGTAATTTTATTTCGACATATAAAGAAACAAAAGAAAAAGAAGCTATAATTATTGAAACAGGGACATTAACTTGTACTAAAGAAGAAGAAGATGAAAAATTTAATTTATTATATAAAAATAAATTTAAATTTACTAACAATGAAATGAAATCATTAGAATATACAGTAGAACGTGAGGGAGATCCGGTTAAGGATAGAGAAGACTTAGAAAAATATGATAATGATTGTAAATTAATAGAAGATACAATTGAAGAAACAGACTTTGTAACAGTAGATTGTAGTCTTGATAGTGGTGTTAATAAAGTAGTTCAAAACTTTAATTATGAAATCATTGATCCAACTGAGTTAAATGGTTTATATGGAAAAATAGAACAGTTCTATCCTATGTATGAACTTAATCAATCCATTGACGAAATAGAAGAAACTTTAACTAAATCAGGATATACTTGTGAACGTGTAAAATAATTTACATGTTTTTCTTTTTGTTTACGTAAATTATTGTGTAAATATATATAATATGATATCTTAAATATAAGATATTGAGGTGGTTATATGGGGAAAATTATTAATATATTTAATATCATTTTAGTAATAATAATAGTTTATGTTGTAGTGTTTATTCCAAAAGATCAAAATGAAGAAAAGTTTCTTTTAATATCTAACCCAATTTATGGATTAGAAAGTACTAAAGTAAATAATATTATAAATACAACAGATCAAGTTCAAACTAAAGTAATAGAGGAAGAAATTATAGAAGAAAACGATAAACAAATTGATATAGTAGAAGAAATTCCAAGTGAGTCCAAAGAAGAAGTAGTAGTCAAAGAGGAAAAAAAAGATATTTTAATGGCATATAATGGTAGTATGAGTGGATATAGTACAAGTTGTACAGGTTGTAGTAATTATACAGCATCAGGCCATAAAATAGTTGATAATAATATATATTATAATGATAAAGAATATAATCAAGTACGTATATTATCCGGAGATAAAAGTCTTTCTTTTGGAACGATTGTAAGAGTTAAAAATTCAAAAGTAGCAGATGAATTTATTGGAATAGTATTAGACAGAGGCGGAAGTGTTGGCTTTGAAAAGACTCACATGTTTGATTTATTACATAAAACAAGTTCAGATGCAAAAAAATATAATGTTTCATATAATACAACATTTGAAATATTAAGATATGGATTTTAGAATAGTTTAACTATTCTTTTTTTTGTAAAAAAATGTCTAATATTACTATTAAAAACTTAATTATGATATGATAGTAATGAGGTGTTTTATGAACGATATAATAATAAAAGAAATTTCAAATGATTTGAAAATAACAATAGATAAAGTAAAAGTAGTATTAGATTTACTTAGTGAAGGTAATACAATCCCTTTTATTGCAAGATATAGAAAAGAAAAAACAGGAGCATTAGATGAAGAAGTTATTCGTCAAATAAAAGATGTATATGACTATCAAGAAAATTTATTTCAAAAAAAAGAAGATGTTATTAGATTAATTGATGAAAAAGGATTATTAACTGATGAAATAAAAGGAAATATTTTAAAATGTTCTAAATTAGTAGAAGTAGAAGATATATATAGACCATTTAAAGAAAAGAAAAAAACAAAAGCTAGTGATGCTATTGCTATGGGTTTAGAAAACTTAGCAAAACAAATAATGAGTTTTCCAACTACAGGAACATTAGAAAAAATAACTACTCCTTATTTAAATGATAAAGTTAAAGATATAGATACTGCTATTACTAATGCAGGTTATATTATTAGTGAATGGATTAGTGATAATGCTAGTTATCGTAAATATATTAGAAACTTATTAGAAAAAGAAGGGATATTTACTTCTAAAAAGAAAAAAAATAGTATTGATGAGAATAATACTTATGAAATATATTATGAATATAGTGAATTATTAAAAAATGTTAAGCCTCATCGTATAATGGCAATTAATAGAGGTGAAAAAGAAAAGATATTATCAGTAGATGTTGATTATGATTTAGATAAAATTATCTTATTTTTAGAAAAGAAACTTATTAAAAATTCTAATTCTTTTGTAGTAGATATTATTAAAGTTAGTATAAAAGATAGTTTGAAAAGATTAATAATGCCAAGTGTTATTAGAGAAGTAAGAAGTGAATTAAAAGATAAAGCAGAGCTTTCTAGTATTGATAATTTTTCTTTCAATGTTGAAAAATTATTACTAACTCCACCAATGAAAGAAAAAGTAGTGTTAGGATTAGATCCAGCTTTTAGAACAGGATGTAAATTAGCAGTACTTGATAAAACCGGGAAAGTTTTAGCTATCGATGTTATTTATCCAGTAGAACCTAAATGTGATGTTGAAGGATCGAAAAAAATAGTTTTAAAATTAATTAAAGAATATAATATAGATATTATAGCAATTGGAAATGGAACAGCCTCTAGAGAAAGTGAAATGTTTATTGCTAATACTTTAAAAGAGACAGATAAAAAAGTAGAATATATAATAGTTAATGAAGCAGGAGCATCAGTTTACTCAGCATCAAAACTTGCAATTTCAGAATTTCCAGATTTGACTGTTGAAAAAAGAAGTGCTATTAGTATTGGAAGAAGATTACAAGATCCACTTGCAGAGTTAGTTAAAATAGATCCAAAGAGTATTGGAGTTGGATTATATCAACATGATGTTGCCGAAAAGAAATTAGATGAATCATTAAATTTTGTTGTAACAAAAACAGTTAACTCAGTAGGAGTTAATATAAATACAGCGAGTAGTAGTTTACTGTCTTACGTATCTGGTTTAACTAAGCCAGTTATAACAGAATTAATTACAACAAGAGATAAAAATGGTAAGTTTACTAGTCGTGAGCAAATAAAAAAATTAAAAAAAGTAACTCCAAAAGTTTATGAACAAGCAATTGGATTTATTAGAATAATTGACGGAGATAATATGTTAGATAAAACATCAATTCACCCTGAAAGTTATGAGGCTACAAATAAGTTATTAGAAAGTCTAGATTTATCTATTAATGATATTGGTACAACAAAATTAAAAGATGCTTTAAATATAGATATTTTAAAGGTAAGTGAAGTATTAAACATTGATAAATATACATTAACTGATATAGTAGAATCTTTATTATCTCCAGAAAGAGATCCTAGAGATATGATGGATAAACCACTTTTAAAAAGTGATATCTTAAAAATAGAAGATTTAGCAGTAGGCAATAAATTACAAGGTACAATTAGAAATGTAGTAGACTTTGGATTATTTATTGATATTGGTTTAAAAAATGATGGATTAGCTCATATTTCTAAATTAACAACAAAATTTTTAAAACACCCATCTGAAATGTTTAGTGTTGGAGAAATTGTAGATTGTTATGTAGATAAAATAGAACTTGAAAAAAACAAAGTATCACTTCGATTAATTGATTAATAAATGGATGGTTTTACCATCTTTTTTTATTATCCCTTCTTTTTCTAATTTTTTGATTTCTCTCATTAAATTACTTCTATCAACGCATAAATACATAGCAATTTCTCGGTAAGGAGTTGTTTGAGTAAATATATTATTATCATTTAATCTACTCTTTAAAAAGAATAAAAATTTATCTCTAATTGTTCTTTGACTAAGTAATTCAATTTTTATATTTTCTTGATTACATTCTCTTATTAATAAATTAAATAAGTTAGTAATTACTTTATTATTAATACTTTGATTATTAATTAAAGAAACATAATCGATAAAAATAATAGAGGTTTCCATACTACTTTGAATTACAATATTATCATTTGAATTATAAAAAAATAGATTAGAAATTACATCAAAGGTTTTTAATCTTTTTAATATTGTTTCATTCCCGTTAATATCAGTTTTAATCATAGTAGCTTTACCATTAGTTATAATTCCAATAGTTCTTTTTTCTTTAAAATTATTTGTAATAATTTCTTTTTCTAAGTACTTATTTTCTTTTAAATTTAAATCTTCTTTTAAGTAAGTGATTAAATTCTTTATATCATTAGTATTTATGATTTCAAACATATTTACACATCCTTTAAAACTATTTTATCAAATAATAATATTAGTTGCAAATGCAACATATTTTTTACATAAATATGCGTATACTGAATATTACAGGAGGAAAAAAATGAATAAGAAAAGTGAAAAGGAATATTTAGATATATTTAACCCAAGTAAAATAAAAGCTGGAAAAATATATAAAGATGAAATTAAGCCAACGAAAGATGGTTATATATATATTCATGATATGAGTGGTAAAAGATCTAATATGAATAGTTGTTTATTTGATATGAGTGAAATATTAGAAGATGGATTTTCTATTAGTAATATGTGGTATAGTGAACCAAAATCACTACAAACAGCGTTTACTGTAATTGGAGATATAATTATTAATGCAACTGCTATGAATTATGGAGGCTTTGAATTACCTAATATTGATAGTGTATTAAAAAAATATGCATTAAAAAGTTATAATTATTATTTTGAGGAATATGTTCTAATAAAAGGAGATGATTATAGTGAGAGTGATGCTAAGGATTATGCTAATAAAAAAGTATTAAGAGAATGTGAACAAGGATATCAAGGAATTCAATATAAATTAAATTCAGTGTCTTTCTCAAGAGGAGAATTTCCTTATATAACTTTTACTTTTGGAAAAGATGACGATAGTTATGCCAAAATGATTACTAATACCATTTTAAGAGTTCACAAAGAAATAACAAACAAAAACGATTTAATGAAATTAAAATATAATAATTAAGGAAATATATGAAAATAAGAGGATTTAAAGTAGCAAAAGGCTATGAAGATAAAAATATTAAACTACCTGAGAGAAAAACAAAATATTCAGCGGGATATGATGTGGAATCAGCAATTGATATTGTAATTAAACCATATACAAAAGAAGAAAAACCAGTTTTAATACCAACTGGTATTAAATCATATTTTTTACAAGATGAATACTTAATGTTAGTTAATAGAAGCAGTGGACCTAAAAAAGGATATTTAAAAGCTAACGGTATTGGAATAATTGATAGTGATTATTATGAAAATATTTCAAATGATGGGGAAATATTTTTTCAATACATTAATATAAGTGATAAAGATTTAGTAATAAAAAAAGGAGATGTAATTGGCCAAGCGATATTTCAGAAATTTTTAATAAGTGATCAAGATAATGCTGAAAATAATCGAGTTGGAGGATTTGGCTCTACTGATAAAAAATAAAAATATCAAAAAATGATTTTTGCTATTTTTGTAAAAAAAGAAAAATAAAGACGTGAAAATTCACGTAAAATAAAGAAAATGCAAAAAAAAATAAAATAAAAATCAAAAAAAACCAAAAATACAATTTTAGACAATGTAAATTTTTTGTCTAATTACTAAAAAGAGTTTTACTGTATTTGTTGCTATATAAGGTGTTTGGAAAAACTATAAAAAAAACATAAAAAAAAGTTACTGTGTTCGATTGATTTTTATTTTTTTTGGATATAAAATTAAATCATCCTAGGAGGGTTAAAGATGAATAATATAATAAATGATGAAGTGTTAAATGATATAGTTGTAATAAAAAGAAATGGTAAAAAAGTTGACTTTGATTCAACTAAAGTTGTTTTAGCTATAAAAAAAGGTTTTGATAGTGTAAATACTAATGAAGAAAATGCTGAGACTAAGTATTCGAGTAAAGATATCCAAAAAGTATATAAAGAAGTAATGAAAAAATTAGAAAAGTTATCAAAAGAGACTAGTAAGTTTAAAATAGAAGAAATACAAGATATTATAGAAGAAGAATTATCACGTAGTAAGTATGATGATGTATATAAATCTTTTTCTGAGTATAGAGATAGAAGAAGTGCTTCTCGTCAATCATTTTTTGACGATAATAAAACTCATAAATTTTTAAAAACTTTAGAAAATTTAGGACTAAAAAGTGCGGATGAAGATGATAGTAAAAGAGAAAATGCTAATATTGATGGTAATTCCCCAATGGGAACAATGCTACAATATGGAACAGCAGTTACTAAAGAATTTGCTAAAAGTTATTTAATGAAAAAAGAATATGCTGATATGCATGATGAAGGTGATATACATATTCATGATATGGATTTTATGGCTATGGGAACAACAACATGTTGTCAAATTGATTTATCAAAATTATTTAAAAATGGTTTTGATACAGGACATGGTTTTGTAAGAAGTCCTAAAGACATTTCTACTTTTGGAGCATTAGCAGCAATAGTAATTCAATCAAATCAAAATGATCAACATGGAGGACAGTCAATCCCAGCATTAGATTATTATATGGCACCAGGAGTTTTATATACATTTAAGAAGCAATTTAAACAAACTATATATGATTTTCTAGATTTAGATGGATTTATTCCAATAATTAATATAGATAGAATAATTAGAGAAATAGATAAAGTTAATTCGATAGAACTAGATGTTACGGAATTTAGTGATTATCAAAAAGGAAGTAATAGAGTAAAAGAAATATTTGAAAAAGCATATAGTAATGCATTAATAAAAACAAATAGAGCAACCGAACAAACAATGGAATCATTTATTCATAATTTAAATACAATGCATTCAAGAGCAGGAGCGCAAGTACCATTTTCATCAATTAACTTAGGAACAGATACTACACCAGAAGGAAGAATGGTAATTGAAAATTTCTTATTAGCGTTAGATAGAGGACTAGGAAATGGAGAAACACCAATTTTCCCTGTATCAATATTTAAAGTGAAATCTGGAATCAACTTCAATAAAGAAGATAAAAACTATGACTTATTTAAATTAGCTTGTCGAGTATCGGCTAAAAGATTATTTCCAAACTTTGCCTTTATTGATGCACCCCATAATATTCCTTTTTATAAAGAAGGAGATTA
The DNA here is from genome assembly GCA_964371025.1 of uncultured Muribaculaceae bacterium. Taxonomy (GTDB): domain Bacteria; phylum Bacillota_I; class Bacilli_A; order RF39; family UBA660; genus CAYJDP01. The sequence continues at coordinate 102,581 of CAYJKH010000001.1, forward strand.
TACTACTGAAATAGCATATATGGGATGTCGTACAAGAGTATTAGCTGATATTACATCACCTGATAATCAAGTAGTAACAGGACGTGGAAATATTTCATTCTCGACAATTAATTTACCAAGACTTGGTATTAAAAATGGTGTATCTTTGGGAGAAAGAGAAAAACCGGATATGGACCAGTTTTATAAAGATTTGGGAGAAGTAATGGATAAGGTAAGAGATCAACTAAATGATAGATTTGATTTCCAATGTAATAAAAGATGTTATAACTTTCCATTCTTACTAGGACAAGGAATTTGGACTAATGGTGAGAAGTTAAAACCAACTGATAGATTAAGAAAAGTATGGAAACATGGTTCACTATCACTTGGATTTATAGGACTTGCCGAATGCTTAAAAGCATTAACAGGAAATCATCATGGTGAAGATAAAAAAGCTGAAAAGCTAGGGTTTGAAATTATTCAGTTTATGAGAAATAGATGTGATGAATATGCATTAAAGTATAATTTGAATTTTACATTATTAGCAACACCAGCTGAAGGTTTAGCAGGAAGATTTACAGCTATTGATAAAGCAATATATGGAAAGATTAAAGGTGTAACTGATAAAAATTATTATACAAATTCATTCCATGTACCAGTAAATTATAATATATCAATTTCTGATAAAATTAATAAAGAAGCAAAATTCCATGCATTAACAAATGCGGGACATATCTCATATATAGAATTAGATGGAGATGCTACAAATAATATAGATGCATTTGAAAAGATAATTAGAATGATGCATAAAGCAGGTATTGGATATGGAGCAATTAACCATCCTGTTGATAGAGACCCAGTTTGTGGTTATGTTGGAGTAATAAAAGATGTTTGTCCAAAATGTGGACGTAAGGAATTTGAAAGTATACCACTAGAAAAAATAACATCATTAAATTGTGAATAAATAAAAGGAGGATTTAAAAATGGAAAAAGTAGTAGGAGAAGGAATGGGATTTGAAAGAATTAGAAGAATAACAGGTTATTTAGCAGGGGATGTATCACGTTTCAATAATGCAAAAAGAAATGAAGAAAAAGACCGTGTAAAACATTCTGGATTTAAACAAATTGCTAAAGAAGATAAATAAATGAAAATTCGTTTAGCAGCTGATTTACAAAAAGATTCAATTGTAGATGGAGAAGGGATCCGTACAGTTATTTGGACACAAGGGTGTTCACATAACTGTAATGGATGTCATAACCCGCAAACACATAGTTTTAAAGATGGTGTAGAAGTTGAGTTAGATATAATTTTAAATGATTTAGAAGAATTAGTTGATCAAGATGGAATTACTCTATCAGGAGGTGACCCTTTTTTTCAAACTAAAGCATGTTTAGAACTTGTCAAAAAAGCTCATAGTTTAAATATGAATGTTTGGGCATATACAGGATTTACATATGAAGAGATAATTAAAAGTAAAGACTTAAAAGAGTTATTTAAAGAAATAGATATTTTAATAGATGGAAAGTTTGATATAACTAAAAAAAGTTTTAATACTCCATTTATCGGATCATCTAATCAAAGAATAATTGATGTAAAAGAATCAATTAAAAATAATAAACTTACACTATATAATAAATTATATGCTTCACATGAAAAACAAGATAATAAAAGATTATTTATTTAAAAGATATTATTTGCATAATATCTTTTTTATGTTAATATAGGTTTACAAAAAAAGAAGAGGTGTCTATGGAAAATTATAAAATTAAGATAAAAGAAAGTGAACTTTATACTAGAAAAACGCAAGCTGCTAAAATAGTAGAGTTAGTAAAAAAAGGAGAAAATTTCAAAAATATTCCTATAAGTCCCACTGAAGTGCTTGAGGACTTAAGGATAAAAGATAGAGAAATTTATTTGAAAAATTTAGTAGCAGAAGTTTGTAATTCTTTTGATGATATTCAAGAAACAGTGGAAATATTTAAAGGAGATAAAGAGTTAGAGGAAACTCAGCATATACCAGAATTTATATCTAATAATTTAGTTAAAATAACAAGTGCTTTTAATGAAAATTTTGTAAATCTTGAAAATTTCGATAGAAATGATATTGAAAAATTAAGACAAATGAGAGATTATTATAGTGTGTTACGTTCTCGTTTTAAAAGAGAAAGTTATACTCAAATGGGATATTTAAAAGATGGAGACTGTATTTTTTTAGATGATGCTCAAAAATATTTTGATGTGTTAGAAAATAATTTAAGAGAAAATGATGTTGTAGTTTGTGATTATACAATGAAAAGATTAAGTCGTATGGCGATTGATCAGTTAATAAAACAAGGTGGAACAGAAGTGACATTTAAATTAGATAAAGAATGTAAAACTATCCAAAAACAATTAATTAAATTAAAAGGTAGGAAAGTTACATATAATAGCTATGGTGAAAAAAGTTTATAAAGAAATATTTGTGAAAATATTTTTTTTTATGGTATTATATTAATAGAAGAAGAGGGATAAAATGATTAATAAGATAAAAAAAATGTATAAGAAAAGATTAAGTAAAAAAAATGAAAAAGTATTTACTATAAAATTATTTTTTTCAATTATATATATAGTAGTAATATCAATTTTATGGTTGTCAGCATTTTTAGTTTATAAACAAAGTGAAGAAGATATATCTCTTAGTAATGCTGTTAATATTGATCAATATAGTTATGTTGAAATAGATTTAATGAGTGAAAAGTTTGCTCATTATGAGCAAGAAAAAATATCTCTTCACTTTGTAATAGATCAACATGATACAGGATTGTGGCATACATATATAATAGCTGTAAAAGATGAAGATGAAGAAGTATATAAGGATATAATAGATTATACATATGAAATAACTGATAAGAAGCCAGAGGCTATAACAGTTTATGGATACCCAACAATTATAAGTAGTGAAATAAAAGAATTAGCAATTGCTAATATAATCAATTTTGTACCAAAAGAAAATGAAGTGGTAATAACAGAAGAAAATTTTGAGCAGTATTTAACAAATAGTTACCTAGATACAACATTACCTAAAAAAGATGAGTTTAATCTGATATTATTTGCATTAGCGCTTCTTATATTTATTATATTTTTCTTATTTATATATACATTATTTGGATATAATAAAATAGTAGAAGCAGTATCAAATAAGACTGATAAAATAGATAAAAAAGTAAAAAAAGAAGTAAAAAAAATCTTTAAAGTAAAAAAAAGAAAGGATTAAGATATGGAATTAAAAGAAATTAATATAAGTGAATATCAATCTTTTTGGGAAAAACATCCATTAAAAACATTTTTATCGTCAAAAGAAATAGCTAATGTTAGAACAAGTTCTAGACCAGAGTGGAATAGTATTAGTTATGGATTATATAAGGATAATCAAATAATTGGAGCAACATTATTAATTTATAAAAAATCTATTTTTAATAGATATGAGTACTATTCTCCTAGGGGAATTTTAATAGATTATAACAATAAAATAATTTTAGAAACATTTATAAATTTATTAAAAAAAGAATTGAAAAAGAAAAAAGGTTATATTTTAAGAATAGATCCTTATATTTATTATAAGCAAAGAGATTTAAATGGAGATATTGTAAAAGATGGTTTTGATAATTCTCATATTATAAATAATTTAAAAAAAATAGGATTTAAAAAAGAAAAAGATGAAGAAGAAGAACAGGTTAGTTGGATGTTTTCTCTAAATTTAGAAGGAAAAAAAGAAGAAGAAATATTTAATGAAATGAGATCTAACACAAGAAATATTATTAGGAAAACTGAAAAATATGGAATTGAATTAGTAGAATTAGAATATGATGAATTAGATTATTTTCAAAACATTTTAGAAGATACGGGGGAGAGAAAAAAATTTTCAACAAGATCAATTAAATATATCCAAAATATGTATAAAGAATTTAATAAAACAGATTCTATAAAATTTATAGTAGCTAAACTTAATTTAGATAATTATATTAATAATATTAATAATGAATTAGAAGATAAAAAAAGTAAACTTAGTAACTTATCAGATAATAATAAAAATAAAGGGAAAAGAAAAGAATTATACTTAGATATAGAACTATTAAATAAAAGAATTAATGAAGCAAAAGAAATAATAAAAACAGAAAAGACTAATATAATAACACTATCTGGCTCAATGATGTTATTTGTAAAACCAGAAGTATTATATTTATCTAGTGGTAATTATGATAAATTTATGAAATTTAATGGTCAATATTTAATTCAATGGGAAATGATAAAATATGCTATTAATAATGGATATAAAAAATATAATTTTTATGGTATTCCAAAATATATAAATACAAAACCAAAAGATTATGGGATTTATGAATTTAAAAAAGGCTTTAATGGAGAAGTAGAACAGTTAATTGGAGAATTTTATTTACCATTATCTTTTCGTTATAAAATAATTAAGTTAATAAAAAAAACTAGACAAATTTTAAAAACATGGTAAAATATATGTGTTTTTAAGGGGGAGTTTGTATGAATAAAATAATAGAATATAATGTTGCAGAACTGTTAAAAGTACTAGAAGAAAAAAACTTAAAAGATGGAATTTTAAAAGAGCCAATTAGAAACTATTTAGAATTAGCAAATAGTAATGAAAAAATAGAAATAATTAAAAGAGTTCTAACTGAACTTAGTGATGAAAATCTTACAACTGTGGAAATGGCTACAATTTTAGGAGTAAAAGAGCATGAAAAAGGGCCTATTAAGGGAATTATGTTCGAAATGGATTATATAAAAAAAACAAAAGAAAAAGTGAACAGTAAGGGTATAAAAATTAAAATTACTGGAGAGACAGAAAAAAATGTTCGTAAAAATATAGGATTAGTAAGAGAATGTGAAAAAAAAGGTATGATTAAGGAAAACACTAATTTATGTGTAACTACAAAAATAGGTGAAGAAGAAATTTCTAGTGATGAATACATTAAATTAGTATATGGGATTTTAAAAAAGATTAATGAAGTACCTTGTGTTTTAATGTTTACATTAGTAGGATCAGCTTATACAAAATCAATATTAGAAAAAGAGAATGTAGAAGATATAGCTGTGAAAATGATTAGAAGGAAAAAAGAACAGAATAATTTAGTAGCTATGAATAATTCAATAGTGTATGGTAATTTTGCATCTGTTGCAAATAGTACTAGAAGAATATAATAAGCATAAAAGGATGATTATAAGACAAAAGTAGATACAAAAGTGTTTACTTTTTAATTTAAAAAAATAAAAAACTAGACAAATTTTAAAAGTATGGTAAAATATACTTGTTTTTCTATAAAAGGGGGAAAATTATGGAAAAGAAAATTAATAAACCTTTAAGTTTGCGTCTAGAAGCTGCAACTAATGAAGAAAAAGTAAAAATTATTATAAATACACTAGATGAACTAAATGAATTTAGTGGAGGAAAAGTAAATTTATTAAATGTTTTTGGATTAAGCAGTTATCAAGATGATAAAAAAGATTGTCAGAAGATAACAGAAGAATATGAATATTTAAAAAAAATTAAAAAGAATTTAAAAATAAGAGGTATAGATACAGTTAATATTCAAAAAGATTATCAAAATACTAGTAGACTAATGTCATATATAAAAAAATGTGGATGTAGTAAAGTAATAAATGAAAAAAATTTGGAGAATGAACCAATTAGTTGTAATATTGGAACTGAAAAATTACCAAAAGAATTGATAGCTAATATGTCAATAAAATTACTGGAAAAAAGTGGTGAGTTTTGTTCGTTATTAAATTTAAATTCCGCAGTTATGACTTTAAATGAATATAATATTAATTCGGATGAAGAGTTAATAAAAGCATTAGAAGAAGGTAAAATTTCAAAGTCTGTTAATAAAAATGTTGATAATAAAGTGAAAAGTGTTAGTCGTATCGCATTAAGATTAGGAAATAATGTCGAAAAACCAATAGAGAAGTATGAAAGAATAAGAAATTCAGAAATAGAAATAATTAATATGCGAGGAATAAAATATGGAAAAAGAAAATAAAATAGAAAATTTTATAAAAACAATAGAAAGTTCAAGAGAGATTATAGAATTAGAAAAACCGTTAAGTGAATATCTAAAAGAAGCTGATCAAAATCAACAGTTAGTAATTATGAATTACGTTTTTACTAATTTAGATAAATTTTGGCTACCATCAATTGATATTAGTAAAATTTTTGGGGTTAATAAAAAAAGCGATATTAATGATGCAAAAAGTAGTATACGAGAATATAATAATTTACTAACTTTAAAAAATAGTATACCAACTGAAAAGAAAAAACATCTTAATGTTAATAATATGCCTAATGTTCTAATGCATATGGGATATATGAAAAAGTTAGCAGGTTCAGGGCCGGCTAGTGAAAATAATGCTATTTATATTGCATCAAAAGAAAAGTTAGAAAGTGAAACAGAAGAAGAACATCAAAAAAACAAAATAGAACAATATAAAGTAAGTTGTTTATTAGTAAACTCAATGAGAGAAATTTTATGTAAAAAAACATGTGAAGTAGCGGCACAAGCTTTAAATAAATCAGGAAAAAATGTAGTAGATGAGAAAACTGAATTGATTTTTTTACATAATATTATGGTAGGTAAAGAAAATTGTGCTAAAAATAAACTTGATATTATTGACAAAAGTTTAAAGTATCAATCCCCTATATATGGGTATGAAGCTACTAGATATAATCCATATCAACCAAGAAGAAATAGATAATAAAAAAGAATAAAGTTGTAAGATAAAAGTAGACACAAAAAGAATGTGTTTGCTTTTTTATTTGACAAAATTAGGAGTAGTTATTCTTTTTTTGTATAAGTGAATTTATCTTTAATAATATATTGAGGTGATAAAATAAAGAAGAGTGAGGAATATATTAACTTGTTTAAATTTGCAAAATATTTTAATAATAAAAAGGTTAAGTATCTAAATACTTATTATAAAAATTTTATAAATAAATTATACAAAAAAGAATTTAAAGAAGAGGTAATTGATTGTTATATAAAATATTATAAAAAAGAAATTAAACTTATAATTTCTATTAATAAAATAATTAAGCATGTTAACATCTTTTTAGGAAAAGAAGAGAAGTTTAATTATGAATTAATTAATTATAGTTTAAGTATCTTTAAATTGAAGATGGATTATAATTATTTATTAAATGAACCTTATATATTTGAGGAAATTAGTAATTTATATATATTTAGTAGTAATATTTATTTGAAATGCGATGCCTTTATAGTAGGAAATATTAATAATAACAAATATTTTTTAAAAGATGCTTTTAAATATATTATATGGTATAATAAAAGAGATATTTTTAATTATGACAATACTGAATGTAAGTGGGGTGACGTATTTTCTAATTTTATAAATATATACTATAAAGAATATAATGAAGAAAGGAATAATTATGTTAAAAATAAAAAAAATAAAGAAAAGTTATAAAACTGGTGATTTTGTACAAGATGCTTTAAAGGGTGTATCTACTAACTTTAGGAAAAATGAATTTGTAGCAATACTTGGACAAAGTGGGAGTGGGAAAACAACACTTTTAAATATTATCGGTGGATTAGATAGATATGATGGAGGAGATTTATTAATTAATAATGCTTCTACTAAAAAATTTAAATCTAAAGATTGGGATGCATACCGTAATAATTGTATTGGTTTTATTTTCCAAAGTTATAATTTAATTACTCATATTTCATTACTTAGTAATGTTGAAATGAGTATGACCCTAAGTAATATTAGTAAAAGTAAAAGAAAAAAAAGAGCACTTAAAGCCTTGGAAGATGTTGGTTTAAAAGAACACGCTTATAAAAAACCAAACCAATTATCAGGCGGACAAATGCAAAGAGTGGCAATTGCTAGAGCTCTTGTTAATAATCCAGATATAATTTTAGCTGATGAACCAACTGGGGCACTAGATTCAAATACTAGTAAACAAGTTATGGAAATTATTAAAAATATATCAAAAGATAAATTAGTAATAATGGTTACTCATAATAAAGAAATAGCAGATAAATATGCTAGTCGTACAATTGAGTTAAAAGATGGAGAAATTATTAATGATACTAATCCATATGAACCAAAAGAGGATGAATCTAAATTAGTTATATCTAAAACTAAAATGGCTTTTTCATCAGCATTAGGATTATCATTTAATAATATATTAACAAAAAAAGGAAGAACAATTTTAACATCACTTGCTTCATCAATCGGAATAATTGGAATTGCTTTAATTTTATCATTATCAAATGGATTTAATATTCAAATAGAAGATTTTGAAAAAAATAGTTTATCTTCAATGCCAATTGAAATATCTTCCGAAACTATGAAAATGATAATGTCTGAAGAAGACGTACCAAATAGTGATTTAGAGTTGTTTCCAAAAGAAAAAGAAGTTTATGTAGAACAATCTTTTGAACAAAGTATGTATCACAATAATTTAAGTGAAAATTTAATTAATGAAATAGAAAAAATAGATGAAAATTATATAGCGGGACTATCTTATGATATGGGATTAAATTTAAATATGTTATATAAAAGTAATTCTGATAAAATAGAATATTTAAGTAGTTTTACTTCGTCATTTACTTCGTTACCAGCAGATAGTCAAGAAAAAATCTTTAATGAAAACTTTGATTTACTAGATGGAAGATATCCAGAAAATAAAAATGAAGCAATATTAGTAGTAGGAGAAAATAATGCTGTTAATGAAGGAGTATTAAAATTATTAGGACAAGACACAGAAGAAGAAAGTATTAAATTTAATGAACTTTTAGGATCATCTTTCAAAGTAGTTTTAAATAATGATTACTATCAAGAAACAATGGGATATTATTTACCAAATCAAGATTATGATAAGTTATATGATAATAAAAATAATATTGGGGTAGAAGTAGTAGGAATAATTAGAAATAAAGATGGAGTAATTCCTTTTATTCAAAGTGGAATTAGTTATAGTGATGAACTTGCTAATGAGATAATAAATATTAATAAAGATTCAAATATTGTAAAATCACAAAAGAGTGCAAATTATAATGTTTTAAGTGGTGAAAAAGTTGAAGAATCAGAAAAAAATCAAATGATTAGCTACTTAGGAGGAAGTACAAGTCCAACTAAAATTAGTATTTATCCAACTGATTTTGACTCTAAAGAGGAAATTGTAAAAGTATTAGATAATTATAATGAAAAACAAAAAGAAGAAGATAAAATAATATATACAGATTACGCAGAGATGATTACGAGCTTATCTGGTAGTATTATGGATGGAATTACTATAGTACTTATCGCATTTTCAGCAATAAGTTTAGTAGTATCTAGTATTATGATTGGAATTATTACATATATTTCAGTGTTAGAAAGAACAAAAGAAATCGGAATATTAAGAAGTTTAGGAGCAAGAAAAAAAGATATTACAAGAGTATTTAATGCTGAAACTTCTCTAATTGGATTATTCTCTGGATTACTTGGAATTGGAATAACACTGTTATTACTAATACCAACTAATATTATTATAGAGTCTTTAACTGATTTAGAAAATGTAGCAGTGTTAAATGTAGTACATGCAATAATATTAATTGTAATTAGTTTTACACTAACTGTAATAGCAGGATTAATACCAGCTTATATGGCTAGTAAAAAAGATCCAGTAAATGCTTTAAGAAGCGAATAATTAAAAGAGTAAAATACTCTTTTTTTATTTCGAAAAACGAGTAAACTTGAAATATATGATTGAATATGATATAATATAGCAACTATTGTAATGAATAGAGAAAATGAGGGAAATATGAACTTAGATATAAAATTTGATAATAATAGTCGCTTTTCAGCAAGAAGTAGTGCAATTATTTATAATAAAGATAAAACTAAAATATTACTAATGAGAAATAAAAATAGAAATTATTATATGCTGCCAGGAGGTAGAATAGAATTTTCAGAAAAAAGTATAGATGCAGTTAAAAGAGAATTAAAAGAAGAAACGGGATATGATTTAGATTTTAGATTTATTAGTATTCAAGAAAACTTTATAACAAAAGGAAATGAAACAAAACATCAATATGCTTTTTGTTATGAAAGTATTTATCATGGTGAAATAGTAAATTCTTTTAAATGTAAAGACGAAGAACAATTATATTTTTACTGGGTTAATGTAGAGGATATCAGTAATTATTATTTAATTCCAAAATCAGGATATGATTTGATTTTAAATAATAGTTTAGATGTTAAACACTATTATGAAACATTAAAATATGAAAATAATAACTATAATTAATTATTAATTATATGTTATACTATTTAGTAGAGGTGACTTATGAAATTAAATGAAAATTTTTTCTATACATTAAGAGAAAATGTAAAAGATGAAGAAACAATAAGTGGTAACTTATTAGTAAGAAGTGGTATGGTAAAAAAAGTATCAGCAGGTATTTATATGTATATGCCACTTGGATTACAAACTATGAAAAAAATTGAAAAAGTAATTAGAAAACATATGGATAATGCTGGAGCTAATGAACTTTTAATGCCTAATTTATTACCAGAAGAAGTATATATTAATAGTGGTAGAAGAGATAAGTTCGGAACAGAAATGTTTTCATTAAAAGATAGAAATAATCGTGACTTAGTTTTAGGACCAACTCATGAAGAATTTTTTGTAGAAGCTGCTAAGATGAGAGTTAAATCATATAAAGATTTACCATTTAATATCTATCAAATCGGGAATAAATATCGAGATGAAAAAAGACCTAGATTTGGACTTATTAGAGTTAGAGAATTTTTTATGAAAGATGCTTATTCATTTGATAAAGATAGTGAAGGGGTAGATAAGTCATATAATAAAATGATGAAGGCTTATAAAGATATTTTTGATGAACTAAAAATAGAATATAAAATAGTAACTGCAGATACAGGGGCTATGGGAGGACTTTTAAGTGAAGAATTTCAAGCTGTAACTGATCGTGGGGAAGATATATTAGTTTTATGTGATTGTGGATATTCTTCTAATTTAGAAGTTAGTAAATCAGTTATTACAAAAGAGGAAATAGAAGAGTTAAAAGCAAAAGAAGAAATTTATACACCAAATTGTAAAACTATTAAAGATATCGCAGACTTTTTAAAAGTGGATGCTAAAAAAATTGTTAAAACATTAGTTTATAAAAGTGATGATAAGTTTTATGCAGTATTAATAAGTGGTGAAAAAGAAGTTAATGAAACTAAGTTATCTAAACTATTAAATGTATCTAATTTAGAACTTGCATCAAATGAAGAAGTAGAAGAAATAACTAATAGTAAAACTGGATTTGCTGGACCAATAAATATAAATATTCCAATTGTAATCGATGAAGATATTGAATATAAATATAACTATGTAGTAGGAGCTAATAAAACAGATTATCATATTAAAAACGTTAATACAAATAATTTTGAATATGTATATAAAGGTGATATTAAATTAGTTCAAGAAAATGATTTATGTCCAGAGTGTCAAAATAAATTATATTTTAAAAAGGGAATTGAAATTGGGAATTTATTTAAATTAGGAACTAAATACTCTGAACTAGGTGATTTAAAATATACAGATGAATTTAATAAACCACAACTAGTAGATATCGGATGTTATGGTATTGGAGTTGGAAGAGTACTAGCAGCATATATTGAACAACATAACGATGATAAAGGAATTGTTTTCAATAAAAATATTGCACCATATCAAATTAGTATTGTTTTAATTGATAGAAAAAATGAAGAACAAGTAAAAGTAGCAAACGAGTTATATGATCAGTTAAAAGAAAAATATGATGTTATTTTAGATGATCGTGATGAGCGAGCTGGAGTTAAATTTAAAGATATGGATTTAATTGGAATTCCTCTAAGAATTACAGTTGGTAAAAAAGCAAATGAAGGATTAGTTGAATTTAAAGTTAGAACTGATGAAGAATCAAAAGATATAAATATAAGTGAAATAGAAGAGTGTATCAATAATAATCTATAGGGGGGTTATGAATGATAATTAGTAAAGAACAAATCAAGGAAGTTGATAAGAATGTTATTAATATATCTAATATAAACTTGGAAAAATATAAAAAGAAAATAGGGGAGTACATAAAAGCTAAGTTAGGATATTTACCAAAAACTTTATCTCTTAATAAAAATAAGAAAATAGAAGTTTATAGTGGTGATGTAAAAAATACTTTTCAAACTAATAGTATAAATAATAAAAATAAAATTTATATTGAAAAAGAAGTTTTTGAAAAAAACAAAAAATTAACAGAGTATTTAGTAATGCATGAACTAATTCATATATTATCTTACAAGGATAAAGAAACAAAATTTGGTGGGATTTATAATTGGGTTGTAAGAGATATTAATGAGGGAATAACACAACTTTTAACCGAGGATATTATGGGTAGTGATCTATCTGAAAAAGAATATCCAAAACATTACTATTCTAAAAATATTATGAAAATATATAAAGTATTATTAGGAGAAGAGTTATTAATAGAACAATATTTTAGTGAAAATAAAAAATTTGAAGAAAAATTTGAATCTGAATTTAATGAAGAAACAAGTGATTTTATTATTTTTGCGGCTCAATTAAGATTTAGGGAAGATGGACACTCTGAAGATAATATGAAATATCTTGTAAATAGTCATCTTAAAGAAAAAGTATTTGTAAGTAATACCCATACTAGATACTATTCATCAAAACTTAATGAAGAATTCAAAAACAATGATTTTCTAGATAGATTTAGTATTAAAAAAACCTCATTATAGTAATGAGGTTTTATTTTGGGAATATACTTTATTTCTTATTTTATCTAAAGATTTAGAATTTTCTGATTCATGATTATTTTTCTTATTAGTATAATAATCTAGAGAAGATGATCCTATCATTTCGTAAAAAGTATAAGGAGTATTAATATTATCTTCTATACCGTAAGCTATAACATAATTTTTGTAGTCGCTAATAGGAATATTTTCCATTAGAGTTAAACCAGTAATATAAAAATTACATTCAAAACAATATGCAAATATATCCCCAACTTTACCACTAGGTAAAATTAAACTACTTCTTGTAGTTAATTCATCTTTCATAATAAGGAATAACTCTTTTTCAAGAAGGGGATTAGTTTTATCATTATTGTATTTTTTTAATACATCTTTTTTTCGATTTAATATTTTCTCTAAGTTTTCCATAAATATTCCTCCTTTTACTAAAAATATAATATACTAGAGGTTTAATTTTGTCAAATTAATGATATAATATATAAGAAAGTAAGGTAAGATTATGAAGGAATATTATAAAATAAAATTAAGTGATATATATGATGAGTTTAATTCTAAATTAGGAGGTTTAACAAAAAGTGAGGCTTCTAAAAGATTGAAGTTATATGGGAAAAATAAATTAGATGAAGGTAAAAAGAAAAGTAAACTTATTAAGTTTTTAGAACAATTTAAAAATTTAATGGTAATAATTTTAATCCTAGCTAGTGTTATTTCTTTTATTACAGCATATTTAGAAGGTGAATCTTATATAGAAGGATTTATAATTTTAGGAATAGTTATTTTAAATGCTTTATTTGGATATATTCAAGAAGCCAAAGCAGATAAAGCAATAGAAGCATTAGCAAAAATTTCTACTCCTGATATTTTAGTTAGAAGAGATAATAAATTACAAAAAATCAAAATCGAAGATTTAGTAGTAGGAGACATACTAGTATTAGAAGCAGGAGATTATGTTGGAGCAGATGCTAGAATTATTAGTAGTATTTCTCTAAAAGTAGAAGAAGCGTCACTAACTGGAGAGTCAGGGTCAGTTTCTAAAAATAATGAAAAAATATTAGAAGACACAGTTTTAAATGAAAGAAAAAATATGATATATTCTGGTAGTAATATAGTATATGGGAAATGTGAAGCAATAGTTGTTGCAACTGGTATGAATACAGAATTAGGTAAAATTGCGAAAAGTTTATCAAAAGAAGAACAAACAATAACTCCTTTACAAAAAAAGATTAATAATATATCAAAAATTTTATCAATTATAGTAAGTATTATTGTAGTTATAATGATAATCATTGGTATTATAAATAATAATGATATTATGTATATATTTATAATGGCAATATCTTTAGCAGTAGCAGCAATTCCTGAAGGATTACCAGCAGTTATTACCGTTATTTTATCACTGGGTATGACTAGACTTGCTTTAAAAAAAGCAGTTGTTAGAAAAATATCTTCAGTTGAAACTTTAGGAAGTACGGAAGTTATTTGTAGTGATAAAACAGGTACAATTACACAAAATAAAATGACAGTTAGAAAAGTATTTGTTAATAATAAAGTTGATTATTCTCATAATGAAGAAATAATTAATAAGATAATGGCTTTATGTAATAATGTTGTAAAAGAAGATAATTATATAGGAGATCCAACAGAAATAGCACTATACCAATATGTAGAAGATAATGGTAATTTATCAAGTATTTTAGGAGAGAATAAAAGAATATATGAAATTCCATTTGATTCTGAAAGAAAATTAATGTCTACTATTAACAGTTCTAAAGAAGAAGTAGTAGTATATACAAAAGGGAGCTTAGAGGCAATTCTTAGTAAAAGTAATAAATATTTATTAAATGGTAAAGAAGTTAAATTAACAAAGTCACAAAGTGATGAAATAAAAGAAGTAGAAGAAGTAATGTCTGATAGTGCCTTAAGAGTATTAGGGCTTGCTTATAAAAAAATAGATAAGAAAAAGAAATATAGTGAAGAAGAAGTAGAGAGTGATTTAATATTTGTAGGACTAGTCGGTATGATAGATCCTCCAAGAGAAAGTGTTAAAGAATCTATTATGACATGTTATAAAGCCGGATTAAAACCAGTAATGATAACAGGAGATAACTTAAATACAGCAATTGCTATTGCAACAGAAGTTGGAATATATAAAGAAAAAGATAAAGCAATTGAAGGAAAAGATTTAGATAAAATTAGTGATAAAGAATTAGAAAAAACTGTTAAAAATTATACAGTATATGCTAGGGTTACTCCTGAACATAAATTAAGAATAGTTAAAGCCTGGCAAAAAAATAATAAAATAGTATCAATGACAGGAGATGGTGTTAATGATGCTCCAGCATTAAAAATCGCTGATGTTGGAGTTGGAATGGGAATTACAGGAACAGAAGTTTCTAAAAATGTTTCAGATATTGTCTTATTAGATGATAGTTTTAATACTATTGTAATAGCAATTGAAGAAGGAAGAAATATATATGAAAATATTAGAAAAGCAATTTCTTATTTACTAACTGCTAATATTGCAGAAATACTAATTGTATTTATTTCAACTTTATTAAATTATTCAATATTCTTACCAATTCATTTATTATATATAAATTTAGTAACTGATTCATTACCTGCTATAGCATTATCTTTTGAAAAATCTGATAAAAATATAATGAAGAAAAAAACCCGTAAAAATACTGATACTATATTTACAAAATTTTTAACATCAAAAATAATATTTTCATCAATTTTAAAAGCAATAGCAGTCCTAGCAGTATACTTTACATCAATTCCTATATTTGGGCCAACTACTGGAACAACTATGGCATTTTTAACTCTAATATTATTAGAAATGACTTTTGCAATATCTTGTCGAAATTTATTTTCAACAGTTGTAAATAAAAATATCTTTTCTAATAAAATTATGAATATATCAATGATTGGATTATTAGTATTACAAGTATTAGTATTTACTACTCCAATGTCTACTATATTTTCAGTAGAGTATATTAATTTATATCAACTAGGATACATTATGTTATTTGTAATTTCTGTATTCATGATAGAAGAAGTAACAAAAAGATTTTTTACAGAAAGGTTTAAAGACTAGGTATTTAAATGATAAAAAAAATAAATTATAAAAATATTATTTTATTTACATTACCAACTATCTTTATGATGCTATTTTTAGCATTTTATACAATGGTAGATGGTATGTTTGTATCAAACTTTGTAAGTGAAGAAGCATTATCAGCAGTTAATATTGTATATCCACTTTTTTCTATAATATTAGCTGTTGGATTAATGTTTGGAACAGGTGGTAATGCAATTATTGCGAAACTCTTAGGAGAAGGAAAAAAAACTGATGCTAAACAAAAGTTTAGTTTATTTACAATAACTAGTTTTATTGTCGGAGTTATTTTAGCGGTTTTAACATTTTTAAATTTAGAATTTTTTATAAATGTTTTAGGAGCAAATAATGAAACATATAATTATGCTTATGATTATATGAAAATACTTATTTTATTTTTCCCTTGTATAGTAGCAGCTGTAATATTTCAAAATGCCTATGTAGCATGTGGTAAACCGATTTTATCACTTGTTACTATGCTACTTGGAGGAATTACAAATATAATTTTAGATTATGTGTTTTTAGTACCTTTAGATATGGGAATATTTGGAGTAGGACTTGCAACAGGTATAGGATATTTCTTACAAATATTATGTGGAATTATATATTTTTCATCAAATAAAAGAGTTCTTCATTTTGTAAAACCAAAACTTGATTTTAAATCAATTGGACATGCAAGTGTTAATGGATCTAGTGAGATGGTATCTAATATTGCTATTGCAATAACAACATTTTTATTTAATATGGCTATCTTTAATTTAGTTGGAAATCAAGGAATTGCCGCTATTACAGTTATTTTATATTCTCACCTATTATTAAATTCAGTCTTTTTAGGGTATTCAATGGGAATAGCGCCAGTTATTAGTTATAATTATGGAGAACAAAATAAAAGTAATTTAAGAAAAATATATTTAACTAGTATTAAATTAATCTTAATAGTATCTATATTTACTACAATATGTGCCTTTTTCTTAGCGGGACCTATAACTGAATTATTTACGGATAAATCAAGCGAAATGTATAGCTTAACAATTGAAGGATTAAAAATATTTTCAATTAGTTTTATATTTGCAGGTATTAATATATTTACATCAGCTTTATTTACAGCATATTCAAATGGGAAAATATCAGCCTTTATTTCATTTTTGAGAACATTAGTATTAATAACAATATCTTTATTAACATTACCAAAGTTCTTTGGAGTAGTAGGAGTATGGTTAGCAATACCAGTTGCCGAAGCAATTACAATTATAGTTTCAGTATATTTGTTAAATAAATATAAAAGTAAATATATGTATAATAAAGAAGTTTATAAACCGAAGGAAATAAAACATAAAATTATTACTGTTGAAAGAGAGTTTGCAAGTGGGGGAAGAGAAGTTGCTAAAAGACTTGCAGATGAGCTTGGATATCAATATTATGATGAAGAAATAATTAATAAAATTGCCAAAACCCATAATTTAGATAAAGATTTTATTGAAAAAAATAGTGAATATAGTTATATTAGAAAATATCCAATTACATATGCTAGAAGCTTTACAACTTATAAAGAAGATTTGAATTTAAAAATATTAGCAACTCAATCCAAAATAATTAAAGAATTAGCAAATAAAGGAAATGCTATATTTGTGGGTAGAACAGCAGGACATATTCTAGAGGATTTTAATCCTTATAAAATATTTGTTTTTGCAACAGATGATAATTTTAAGATAAATAGATGTCATGCTAAAGGTAATAATGAAACAGATTTAGAAATTAGAAAAATGATAAAAAAAATAGATAGAGAAAGAGTTAAATATTTTAAACATCATACGGGACTTGATAGAAATGATCTAAGTCATTATGATTTTATAATAGATACATCTATATTAGGTATAAAAGATTCGGTAAAAGAAATATTGAAATATTATAATTAGTTATAAGAGGTATGTTATGAAAAAAATAAAAATAATAATTATCATAATATTTATTATTATTTTTATAGGGATTATATCCTATAAAGATAATGATAAAACAAAAAATGATTCATTAATAACAATTAATAAAATGTACGAGATAATAGATAATGGAATTATAATAGATGTAAGAGTAAAATCTGATTATGATGACGGTCATATAAAGAATAGTATTAATATTCCATTAGAAGAAATAGACACTATAAAAGATATAATTCCAAATAAAGAAGAACAAATATTTATATATTGTAATATTGGCCAAAGAAGTAGTGAAGCATTTAATTATTTAAATACTTTAGGGTATAATAATATATATGATGTTGGGGGAATAAAAAATCAAAATATTGAACTAGTAAATTAATATCTAAAGGAGTAATATAATGGCTAAAAATTGGTATCCAATAATTAATAAAGATAGATGTATAAAATGTGGAGCATGTATAAAAAAATGTAAAAATAACGTATACGATAAAACTAGTAATATTCCAATAGTTTTAAATAAAGATAATTGTATAGAAGGATGTCAAGGATGTAGTAAATTATGTCCTGTTAAAGCGATTACTTATTCAAAATAAATATACTATTATATAGAGTATTAGGTTTTAGAAAAAAATATGATATAATATAATTGATAGGAAAGAATTTATGAATCAAGAAAAAATAGGTAAATATATATTAACTTTAAGAAAAAAACATAATATGTCACAAGCAGAGTTTGCAGCAGTTTTAAATGTTACTAGCCAAGCAGTATCAAAGTGGGAAAATGGTAGAGGAATACCAGATGTAGAAATTCTTAGAGAAATAAGCAAACAATTTAATGTCGATATAGAATCTATACTAGATGGAGAAGAAAAGAAAAAAAAGAATAAAAATAGTATATTTATTTTTAGTTTTCTTCTTATAATATTAATTATTATTATTGTTATATTTTTGATTAATAATGATAAGTCATTTAATTTATCAAATGTAAAATCTGATAATAAACTTTTTGAAGTTAGTGGAGTAGCAGCATATCAAGAAGATAAAAAATCTATTCATATTGATAAATTAGAAATTAATGATGATTCAAAAGAATTATATGTAGTTAAAAGTTGTTCATTATATGAAAAAGAAAATAATTTAACTGCTAAAGTAGTAGATTGTTCTAAATTAAATATGAATGATGAATATAATGAGCTTAAAGCAAAACAGTTAAAAGATTTACTTGTTGGAGCAGAATTTCATAAAGATAATTATCTTTCTATTTGTAGTGATTTAAGTAAGGCTAACTTATTTATAGAATTAAAGCTAATAGATGAAAATAATAATATTATTGAACATGAAATACCTCTTGAATTTAATTATACGTGTGATATAAACTAAGCGTTTACATAAAAAAACGTTTAGTTTATTTATTTTTTTTTATTTTTATATTATATTTTTTTTAGGAGGAATAAAATTATGAAAACAAAAAAAATATTAATGGGGTTAATGGTAGTTATAATGTTATTTATAACAGGATGTAATAATGAAAAAGTAGAAGAAAGTAGTGATGCTACTAAGTTTAGTAAAGAATATAGTGGTGTTGAAGAAGATAATATTTTTGTATATAAAAATATTGAAGAAATAATTAAAATATTAGAAAATGGAACAGGGGTAGTTTATTTAGGATTTCCAGAATGTAAATGGTGTGTTGCTTATGTTCCGATGTTAAATGATGTAGCAAAAAAATCAGGAGTAGAAAAAATTAATTACTTTGATATTAAAGAAGATAGAGAAAATAATACAGATGAATATCAGCAAATAGTAACATTATTAAAAGATCATTTAGGATATGATGATGAAGGAAATCATAGAATATATGTTCCGGCAGTTATTGTAGTTGTAAATGGAGAAATAAAAGGATTTGATGATGAAACAAGTTTTGATACTAAAGGTTTTGATGAACCTAGTGAATATTGGACAAATGATGCAGTTGAAAATTTAGAAAATAAACTATCTACAATGATGGAAGAACTTTCTACAAATGCTTGTACTTCATGTTAAAAGATTATAACTAATCTTTTTTTTATAGGTAATAGATGTAACTCATGGTGAAAAAGATACATGTTTCTGTTTATCAATGTCTACATAAACGCAGGTGGTGGTGCATTTGTGTAATCTCTTTGGAATACAAATATAATAGATAATCTTTTTAATTTAGATTTTTTATAATATGTGCTATAATAAGTTCTACCGAGGTGATAATATGGGATTTTTATCGACAATATCAAAAAAATATGATGATTTAAATCGTGTTGATTTAAATAAATTAGAGTATGAAAATATTCATACTTTTAATAAATATTTCTTTTTTAAAGTAATAGACGATATTTATTTAGCAAAGCTTTTAGAACTTCAAGATACATATTTAGATACTATTAAATATGATACTAGGGATAATGATAAAAAATTAACATACTTACTAGAAGACTTAGAAAGATATAAAAATAGGGATTTAATTCATAATTTTTCAAAAATGGATTACGAAAAGAGATTGCGATTACTTATTTTTAATAAAGAAGCAAGAAGAGTTTATCGTAAGTATTTATTTGATGGAATCAAAAGAGAAGAAGATATGTTAATGAAAACAAAAGATATTGTAAAAAAACATTTAAATTCTGAAAATACGGAAGTTGATGATTTCAAGCTAACTCTTTTTTTAACTCACGAAAAAATTATTTCAGATAGGTTAAACTATTTTATTAATTTTGATTGTGGGACTAAACAAAATGTTAGTGAAATATCAGATTTATACTT
Source organism: uncultured Muribaculaceae bacterium (assembly GCA_964371025.1). Lineage (GTDB taxonomy): Bacteria > Bacillota_I > Bacilli_A > RF39 > UBA660 > CAYJDP01. Next base: position 123,252 of record CAYJKH010000001.1, read on the forward strand.
ATCTACTAAACCTTTAATGGATCAAATATTTTTATCTATTGATAAATTTTCTCTTAATAGCGAAAATAAAGAACTAAAAGTAGTAGATAAAAAGTATATTTTGATTAAAGAACAAAAAGAACGTAAAGTACCAATTCAAGAAAAAATCAAGAATATTTTCTTATTAGAAAAGGATAGTAGACTTACAAAGAAACATGATGAATTTGTAGAAAAAAATATGGTTGTAGTAAAAGTGATGAAAAGGGCAAATGAAATTTAAAAAGATATATATTGAAATAACTAATGTTTGTAATTTAAACTGTAGCTTTTGTTCTATTGATAATAGAACAAAGGCTTTTATGAGTGTTGAAAATTTTGAAAATATAATGAAAAAGATAAATGATTATACAGATTATATATATCTACATGTAAAAGGGGAACCACTTCTTCATCCTGAAATTCAAAAAATAATAAAAATAGCAAATAAATATAATAAAAAAATTAATATAACAACAAATGGAGTTTTGTTAAAAGAAAAAGCTAATCTTTTAAGTGATGTTAGACAAATAAATATTTCATTACAAAGTTTAACTAATAAAAACTATTTATCTGATATACTAGAAGTAGGAGATAGGTTAAGTAAAAATACTTTTATTGAATATAGATTATGGAATGAAAGTAAATATAGCGATTATGTTTTAGAAGAGATATTAAAAAAATATAATACCACTAATAATAAATTAGCAAATAATATTTATTTAACTAAAGATAAAAGCTTTATTTGGCCTAGTCTAGATAATAAAATAATTAGAGATAAGGGAACTTGTTTTGGAACAAGACATCATATTGGTATCCTAGTAGATGGTACTGTAATTCCTTGTTGTTTAGATAGTAATGCTATAATTAATTTTGGAAATATATATAATATGACATTAGATGAAATTATAACATCTCCTAGATTTTTAAATATGAAGTGTGGGTTTTTAAATAATAAATTAGAAGAAGAACTTTGCCAAAAATGTGGACTTAGTTTTTTAGAAAAGGAGTAAATATGAAAAGATGTAATTGGCCTAATTTAGAAAGTAATGAACTTTATATTAAGTATCATGATAATGAATGGGGAGTAGCATCATTCGATGATAGATACTTATTTGAAATGTTTATTTTAGAATCATTTCACTGTGGATTATCATGGTTATTAATATTAAAAAAACGTGATAATTTTAAAGTGGCTTTTGATAATTTTGATGTTTTAAAAGTATCAAAATATGGTGAAGAAAAAATAAATGAATTAATGAGCAATCCAGGAATAGTAAGAAATAAAAAGAAAATAGAAGCTAGTATTATAAATGCTAATTGTTTTTTAGAAGTTATTAAAGAATTTGGTACTTTTAGTAAATATATTTGGTCTTTCACAAATGATAAAGTTGTTAGTTATCCCTTTGATGGAACCCTTATTAAAAATGAATTAAGTGATAGAGTATCTAAAGATTTAAAAAAGAGAGGTTTTAAATTTATGGGAACAGTTACTACTTTTTCTTATCTAGAAGCAATTGGAATTATGAATAATCACTCTACATATTGTTATAAGTATGATACAATTAAATAAATAGTAGGAGTATTATATGACAGAAGAAAAATTAAATAGATTATTAGATAAATTAGGAATTTTAGAAATAAGAAATAATCCCGATAAATTTGAAGATTATATTGCTAATTTAGATTATGAAACATTTGAAAAAAATCTTATTTTCATAAATGGATTTTTAAGACAAACTAGTCAAAATAATCGTGAAATAGAAACTAGACCAGTAGGGGCTGGTAATTTAATTGCCCCTGAAGAGGAAATAAAAAAAATAATTTTAGAAGATTCATTTAATGCTATTAAAAAAATGGATAATAGTAAAGCAAGAGCAACATTTATGTATCATATGCTAAATGAACTACATTTATTTTTAGATGGAAACGGTAGAACTTCAAGATTTGTATATAATTTTTTAAATAAAGAAGATATTCTTTTTGATAATACATTAGAAGAAACTAAAAAAAGTGAAATTAAAGTATCTAGAAGTAGGATTTTTGAATCCATAAAAAATATTGTATCTACTAAACAAGCTTTTTCAACAACTAGTAAATTTCTTTTTGAAGAAATGGTTGCAAATGGAGAAATAAGTAAAAATATAAATCCAAATTTAAAAGAGGTTCAGACTCAAAGTACCACTGAAGTAAAAGAGTATAATAGTATTATCCTACCTGACAAAATAAAAGAAGAGTTAACTCAAAATGAGATATTTAAATTAAGGTTAGCCTTGCAAGATAATAATGAAAGATTTTCTATTAGTGGGTTATCAGTCATAAAAGTATTATCTGAAAAAGAAAAAGAGAATATATTTAAAAGAAATATCTTAAAAAAAGCAATAAAAAATCAGGAGAAGATTGCTAAAAAAAACCATCAATTATCTAATGTTAATCAATTAATTATGAATCTACCGACTACTACTAATACTAATCCAAATTATAATATATTAAGTAAATGGGAAGCAAAAGATTATAGAAGACTATTAGTAATAAATAAAAGCTTAAAAGAAAGATTATTTTTAAAATATATAGATTTAAATGTTCATAAAAACTTTGACCCTAGATATGCTGAAATAGTTGATTATAATAATAATCCAACTAAAGCGATAATGGATGAAACTAAAGCTATGTAATTAGTTGTATATATATGTAAAGAAACTTTATGTTTCTTTTTTTTATTTTTAAGTAATGGTATAATTTATGTAGAATAGGAGAAAGAACATGAGAATAGTAATCGCATTTGGTGGTAATGCTTTAGGTAATACCCCAGAAGAACAACAAAAATTAATTAGGAATGCTGTATCAAATATAGTACCTCTTATAAAAAATGGACATGAAGTAGTAATTGGTCATGGTAATGGGCCTCAAGTAGGTATAATTAATTTAGCATTTGAAGAAGCAATTGATAATAAAGATATTCCATACTTTGCTTTTGCAGAGTGTACTGCTATGAGTCAAGGATATATTGGATACCATATTCAAAAAGGAATTAGAGAAATATTTAAAGAAAATAATATTTCTAAAAAAGTAGCAACGATAGTAACACAAGTGTTAGTAGATGAAAATGATTCATCATTTCAAAATCCAACTAAACCGGTAGGACCATTTTATACTAAAGAAAAAGCAGATATGTTAAGTAAAGCATCAGGTGAGACATATATTGAAGATTCAGGTCGAGGATATCGTAAAGTTGTAGCAAGTCCTAAACCTTTAGAGATAGTAGAAATAGAAACAATTAAAAATTTACTTGAAAATGATCACATTGTAATAGCAGGAGGTGGAGGAGGAGTTCCAGTCTTCAAACAAAATCAATCACTTGGGGCAAATGCTGTAATTGATAAAGATTTAGTATCAGCTTTAATGGCTAAAAACTTAAATGCTGATATGTTAGTAATTTTAACTAATGTTGCTCAAGCCCAACTAAATTATGGAAAAGAAAATGCCTCTGTAATTGGAAAAATATCAATCAATGAAGCAAAACAATATGTTGAAGAAGGACATTTTGCAAATGGTAGTATGTTACCAAAAATTAATGCCGCAATTGAGTTTGCTGAAATTACAAATAAAAGAGCAATTATTACATCATTAGAAAATTTAGAAGAAGCATTAAAAGAAAATAATGCTACTATAATAGAAGGAATTAACTTTAGTTAATTCTTTTTTTGTAAATTAATGTATTTTCGAAAAAAAAATATACAATTGTAAAATTAATTTGCTATAATATAATAGGAGGATAAAAAGTATGACAAGAATTAAAGATTATGTTGATACTCAAAATTTTACTAAAGCTGAAATTATTGATTTAGTTTATTTAGGACTTTTAATAAAATCAAATATTAAAAAAGATTTACCTTTAAATGTACTATATCATAAAACACTTGGTATGATTTTTGAACAATCATCAACTAGAACGAGAGTATCGTTTGAAACTGCAATGACACAACTTGGTGGACATGCACAATATTTAGCACCAGGACAAATCCAACTTGGATCTCATGAGTCGCTAAAAGATACTGCAAGAGTATTATCTAGATTAGTAGATATTTTAATGGCAAGAGTTGAAAGACATGCAAGTGTAGAAGAGTTAGCACAGTATGCTACAGTTCCAGTTATTAATGGAATGAGTGATTATAATCATCCTACTCAAGAGTTAGGGGATATAACAACAATGGTAGAACATCTACCAACTGGAAAGAAAATAGAAGATTTAAAAATAGTATTTGTTGGAGATGCTACTCAAGTATGTGCATCATTAATGATGATTTCAACAAAGCTAGGAGCAAATTTTGTTCAATTTGGACCTAAAGGTTTCCAATTAAATGAAAAACATCAAAAAATAGCAGAAGAAAATTGCAAGGTATCAGGAGGTACATTTAAAATTACCGAAGATGCTGATGAAGCAATGAAAGATGCTGATTTTATTTATACAGATGTTTGGTATGGATTATATGAGGCAGAACTTTCAGAAGAAGAAAGAATGAAAGTATTCTATCCAAAATATCAAGTTAGTATGGATTTAATAAAAAAAGCATCACCACATGTAAAATTTATGCACTGTTTACCAGCTAATCGAGGAGAGGAAGTTACTGATGAAGTATTAGATTCTGATTTTTCAATTGTTTATGATGAAGCAGAAAATAGATTAACAGCAATGAGAGCATTACTTGTTTATTTCATGGATAAAAAAGATGAAACTATTGAAATTTGTAACAAAAATTTAGGTATAAAATAATGGCGAAGAAAAAAAAGAATTTTAGATTAATAGATGCAGTATTTGCAGCAGTATGTATTGCGTTAGTAGCTGAGGCTGTAGCGCCTACGGCATCAATTGGGAATTCCCAATATTTTTGGTGGATATTCTTAATCATAGCATTTTGCTTACCTTATGGTTTAATTGCTAGTGAACTTGGAAGTACATATCCTAGTGAAGGTGGAATGTACACCTGGGTAAAAAAAGCATTTGGTCCGAAATGGGCATCAAGAGTTGCTTGGAATTATTGGGTTAACTTCCCACTTTGGATAGCAGCTTTAGCGGTAATGGTTACTGATATAGTAGCAGGAATATTTGAAGTAGAATTATCATTGTTCTGGTTAGTAGTCTTACAACTAGGATATACATGGTTAGTAACACTACTTGGATGTTTTAGAGTAGGTGAAAATAAATATTTAGTAAATCTTGGAACAATTTTTAAAGTTTCATTTATGGTTGGACTTGGAGTATTAGGAATTTATGTATTCTTAAAAACAGGAGAAAGTGCTAACCCGATTAATAGTTTAACTGATTTATTACCAACACTTGATTTTGTTGGATTATCATTTATATCAGTTATCATATTTAACTTCTTAGGACTTGAAATAGTAGCAACTTTTGCAGGGGATATGAAAAAACCAAAAAGAGAAATTCCGAAAGCTATAATGATAGGAGCTGGATTAATCGCAGTATTCTATTTATTACCAGCAACAGGAATTAATATCGCACTTGACTTAGATACAGCAGCAAGTGTTGGAATACCAGAGGCATTTGCAGCATTACTTACTCAATTAGGTGTCCAAGCTGATATTGTTAGAGTCGTTGTTATAATTGTGGGATTAATGTTTATTTATGCACTAGTAGCATCAATTGCATCATGGTCATTCGGAGTTAACTCAGTAGCTAAATTTAGTGCTGATGATGATGGATTACCAAAAATTTATTCTAAAGTTAATAAAGCTGGAGTACCATATGTATCTTCAATATTAAATGGTGTAGTTGCTACAGTAATTTTAATATTAGGATTAGTATTCTCTAGTTTATCAGAAACAGCAAGTAGTTTATTTTGGACATTCTTCTCATTAAGTGTAGTAACATTATTAATGTCTTATATTCCATTATTCTTAGCATTTAAAAAATTAAGAAAAACAGATAATACAAAAAGAGCATACAAAGTGCCAGGAAATAACTTTGTTATTAACTTAGTTACTTATGTACCATTAATAATAGTTATTGTAAGTTTATTATTTACATTATTCATTGATTTTTCTTTAGAATCATTAAAAGCAAATTTCCCATTATTAATTGGGGTAGTAATATCTTTATTAATCCAAGAAATTGTTGTATCAGATATTAAGGAGGAAAAATGAAAAGATTAGAAACTTCTCCAAAACTTGATGGATTTAGAATGCCAGGAGAGTTTGAAAAACATAAAGGAACATACATTATTTGGCCAGAAAGACCAGATAATTGGAGAAATGGTGGAAAACCAGCCCAACAAGTTTTTACTACTGTTGCTAACACTATTTCAAAATATGAAGATGTAACAGTAATCGTATCGCAAGGACAATATTCAAATGCTAAAAACTTACTTAATGAAAAAGTAAGAGTAGTAGAAATGAGTAATAATGATTCTTGGGTTCGTGACTGTGGAGCATCATTTTTAGTAAATGATAAAGGTGAGTTAAGAGGAGTTGATTGGGCATTTAATGCTTGGGGAGGATTAACAGATGGTTTATATTTCCCTTGGGATCAAGATGACTTAATCGCAAATAAAATGTGTGAATTAGAACAAGCTGATAGTTATAGATTAGATGATTTTGTTTTAGAAGGTGGATCTTTCCATGTTGATGGAGAAGGAACTGTTTTAGTAACAGAAGAATGCTTATTATCAGAAGGTAGAAATTCTCATTTAACAAAAGAAGAAATAGAAGCAAAACTTTGTGAATATTTAAATTGTACTAAAGTTCTTTGGGTAAAAGAAGGAATTTATAATGATGAAACAAATGGTCATTTAGATAATATTTGTAATTATGTAAGACCAGGAGTTATAACACTGGCATGGACTGATGATGTTATTGATCCTCAATATGCTAGAAGTAAAGCAGCATATGAGTATTTAAGTAACGAAACCGATGCAAAAGGTCGTAAATTAGAAATTCATAAATTATATACACCTAAGCCAATTCTAATATCAAAAGAAGAAAGTTTAGGAGTAGATGCAGTAGATGGAACTCTTCCAAGAGAAGAAGGAGATAGACTAGCAGCTTCATATTGTAATTATTATGCTGGTAATGGATTTATTGCAGTTCCAGTATTTAATGATCCAGCAGATCAATTAGCAATTACAAAACTACAAGAATTATACCCAGATAGAGTAATTGAACCAATATATGCAAGAGAAATTTTACTTGGTGGAGGAAACATTCATTGTATTACTCAACAAGTACCAAAAGTTTAATATAATAAAAATAACAGTTATTCACTGTTATTTTTTTTTAAGTATTCATCTGTATATAAACCACTATAAACAGTGCTTAATATATCAGCATAATTATCTAATTTATTTGCTCTAAAATTAGATTTAATTCTTTCTAAATTATGATCAAAAGTATCACAAAGTGTCCAATAAGAAATTTCTTTAATTCTAGCATTAGATTGCATAATTGCATTAGATACTGAATTAATTATTTTTTCTTTATATTCTTTAATGAATTTAGGAGTATAAGTAGCATCATTTGATTTAAATAATCTTTCTACTAATGATTGATTTAGAGATAAATCAAATTCAGTTATTTCAATATTAATGTTATTAGTCTCATTAAGCTTATTTAAATCAATAAAACAATTTCTAATATCTTCAATTGAATTACTAAAAGTTAAGTGCATTTGAGAACCAATAGTATCAATTAAATTAGGAGATAAAGTATTAATTTCTTTTAGTAAACTTAATATTTTTATTCTTTTATCTCTATTTTCTAAATTAGATTCATTATATATATAAGAAACCCCATCAGGCTTATTCTTAATAGCGTATTCAAATATTTCTAATAAATCACTTAAGTTTATATTATGTTTTTTCTCCCATATATTAAAGTGTTTATTATTAACATTTTTATTAAAACTAACTAGTTCATTAAATAATACAACGGTTTTTATTATATTAGTTCCATCTGATAATTTATTAAATTTATTATAATCATTAATAAAATCAATTGAGGCTTTTATATATTGTTTTAAAAGATCAATTATTTCAACTTTATTATATTTAGAAAAATATTCACACATTTCTTTAGTTAATAAAGTGTGATACTTAATCGCTTTATTATACTTTTTTGCAAAATCTAAATCCTTTTTTAGCAAATCAAATTTAAAGAAATTCTCTTTATAATTACTGTATTTTGTTACAATAGATTCATATCTTGGAGAGTCAATAACTAAGCTATCAAAGTCATTTAATCTAGAAAATAATCCAGTAATTAATTCATAAGAATCATTGTTTTTTATTTGATTTTTCTCAATTGAGTTAAAATAATTAAGAAAGTTCAAAAGATTTTCTTTATCATCATCATAACTTTCAGAAAGAAAAGTATAAAAAGCATTATAAATATCTTCTTCAGTAGTGCAAGTATTAATTATATTTTTTAATTTTACTTCATCTTTATCTAGGAGTGTTATATTATCTAAAATATTTTGAATTTTCATACTTAAAGTAGCATTATTTTTCAAAAGAGTACTTTGATAAGTTTTGAAAACATTTCTTTTTAATACATCAAGGTTATAATTAAAAAAGTCTTTAACTTCAAATCCTATATAAAAATGTTTTATTTGATAGCACTTTTTAACAAATGTTATAAGTTCCTCGTGAGTAGAAGACCCTACTATATATAATAAATCAATTTCTATACTATTAAAATGAGCTCCTGTTGTTTTTGTTTTTACATCTAATTTGTAATTGAACACTTTATCACATCCCGTAAATTATTATATCATACAAATAAAAAACTTTAAACGACAATGTATCTATGTTATAATATATTAGATATTTAGAAAAGAGAGGAGTTACTTATGGAAAATACTGATAAATTAGAACTTATTAAACTAAAAAAAATAGTAGCTCAACAAGCTAAAGAACTAATTTTACTTCGTAATGAAAATGCTATTTTAAGAAATAAAAATTATGTTGATGCCTTAACAGGAGTTTATACCAAAGCGGGTATGTATGATAAGCTAGTTAATGATAATAATAATGAATATATATTAGCAAACTGTGATATAGATAATTTTAAGAATATAAATGATACATTTGGTCATAAAATAGGAGATAATGTACTTAGAAAAATTGCTATTATTTTAGAACATGATATTAAAAGTGGTGATTTTGTAGTTAGATATGCTGGGGATGAATTTTATATTTTCTTTAAATCTACTGATATGGAAAAGATAAAAGAAAGATTAGTGATTATTCAAGAAAAAATAGTAGACTATGGTGAAAAATTATATGCTCATAATAATATAGAAGTTCCTTCTAATAAGAAATTATCAATGAGTATAGGAGTAATTGAATATAACTCAATAGACGATAAGATAAGAAACTTTGAACAGGGAACTAAAGCGCCGGAGTTAAAATTTTTAGATTTGACAGTTGCTACTGAATCTAGTGATTTTGCAATGTATGAAGGAAAAAAAAGTGGAAAAGGGAAAATTATGACTTATAAAAAAAAGTAGTTTAACTACTTTTTTAATTTGTTTAAATTATAATCAGCGGGAGAGTTGTCTTTATATCTAATATACTTATCCTTTTTATTATCTTTAATTATTCTTTGTGATAATATATTACAACAATTCCAAAACACTTGATTCTAAGGATTAGTATCCAAATATTTTGAGATAAAAATCATAGTTGTATCCTTTGGGAATATACCCTAAAGATAAAATTTAATATATAATTTTCCTTATAAATTATTAACTATAAAAAATAAATTAATATAATTTATTTTTTAAAATGTAAAACTATGTTAAGATATTAATATATGAGGAGGATTTATGAACTTTGAAGAAAAAATAAATAATTTTATATTGAATGTAGGGAGAATAAAAGAAAAAATAAATACTGAAGAGGCAACCAAGACATCAGTTATAATGCCATTTTTTCAACTGTTAGGATATGATATTTTTAACCCTAGTGAATTTACACCTGAATATATTGCGGATGTAGGGATAAAAAAAGGAGAAAAAGTTGACTATGCAATAATTTTAGATAATGAAGTATCTATTTTAATTGAAGCAAAATCAATTGGACAAAAATTAGAAAAATACGATAGTCAGTTATTTAGATACTTTGGGACATCAAAGGCAAAATTTGCAATTTTAACAAATGGTTTAATTTATAAATTTTATACTGATTTGGATAAAACAAATATTATGGATTCTACTCCATTTTTAGTAATTAACATTGAAGACTTAAAGGAAAATGAAATAAATGAACTAAAAAAATTCAGAAAAGAAAATTTTAATGTTGAACATATATTAAGTGCAGCATCTGATTTGAAATATTTAGGGCAAATAAAAAAAGCATTAAAAGAAGAATTTAATAAACCAAGTGATGAATTTATTAAATTAATTCTTAATAAAGACATATACGATGGAATAAAAACACAATCAGTTATTGATAAGTATGGAGTATTAATAAAAAATTCACTAAATTATTACATCAATGAACTTATTAATGAAAGATTACAAAGTGCTATGAAAAATAGTGTTGAAGAGGTAACTGAAATAATTGCAATACAGGAAGGGCCTGTTATAGAAACAACAGAAGAAGAAATGGAATTTTATTATACTGTGAAAGCAATTTTATCAGAATTTTGTGATGCTAACAAAATTTTTTATAAAGATACTTTTGAATACTTTGCAGTATTATTTGATAATAAAGTAACAAAATGGGTATGTAGAATATACGTTAAAAAGAATGTTAAATTTATAATAATACCTGATAAGGATAAAAATGATATTAGAATTGATATTGAGCAGGTTAGCGATATTTATAAATATAAGGAAAAATTGGTAACTAGACTAAAAACATTTATATAAAAAAACAGTACTTAATTTAGTACTATTTTTTTATGCAGTTATATCAATTATTTTATTTAATATATCTCCATATTTAGTAAGTGCCGTTTCACCTTCATTTACTAAAAATTCATCAAAATTAATCTCTTTTTTTATTACTGTTATTTTTTTATCTACTAATTTAATTACTTCTCCAGATATTGTACCATTTTCTTTTTGAAACAGATTTTTAGCATCTATTGCATTTACTTTAACAATTTCACTTATTTCAGAAAAATCATAATTGAAATCATATTCTTTATCATAATTATATACATAAATATTTGCAAAAACTCGATCTTTAAATATTTTACCATCTTTTAAAGGTTTATCCATTTTAAAGATAACTTCTGAACAAAATTGTGCATCTTCATAATTAATTTTAGTCCCTAATTCTTCGTGAATTTCACGGCCAAAAGCTTCTTTTACAGTTTCCCCAGCTGCAACATGACCTGATGCAGTAGTGTATAAAGTACCACGATCTTTTCTTCTTTGAAAAAAAACATTCCCATCTTTATCATATAACCAGCAGTGAACTGTTTTATGCCATAAAGCTTTTTCATGGACAATACTTCTTTCTTCTTTCCCTAAATAATTGCCTTGTTCATCATAATAATCTAATAGTTCCATAATATCTCCTTATTAATAATCTTATCATAAATAATTTTTTGTTACAATTTTATTTTTCTCCCTCTAAAATCAACATGCATTCATCAGTAGTAGACATGCGAATCTTATTATGGGAATTAACTAAAATTACATATGGTACTCCAATATAATTAAATCTATTTTTTTTAGAAATAGGTTCATACACTTTATAATTTCTCCAATTTTTTATATATTTTATATCATCATATCCTGATTTAAGAGCAAACATTTTTACTTCATCATCTCTCATTAGTTAATCATTCCTTTCCTTTATCATTCTTAAATATATTATAAAAGTTAAATTGAAAATTTGCAAATTATAATATTAAACAATCTCACTTTATTTTTTGCTTATTTACTATATATACGGTATACTTAAAATAGGAGAATAATTTATGAAATATGAGAATATAAAAACACCAAGGGAACTATCAGAATATATGCAAAAAAATATAAAATATGGATTTGTATCTAAAAGTGGTGAAATTTACGATGAACCAGGGAATGAAGAATGGAATAATGATTGGTATCATAACTGTATAGTGCAAGATGGTGAATCTTTGTTAAAAACTAAATATGGAACATGCTGGGATCAAGTAGAACTTGCAAGAAAATGGTTTGAAGAAAATAACTTTAATTATAAAACAATATATATTTGGTTTGAAGTTAATCGTCCTAGTAATTTACCAACGCATACATTTTTAATATATGAGGAGAATGATAAATATTATTGGTTTGAAAATGCCTTTGAAATAAATAAAGGAATCCATGAATTTAATAGTAATGATGAAGTTATTGAACATGTAAAACGTGAACAATTAAAATATGCAATAGATACTAAAAGAGCAACAGAAGATGATTATAGTTGTATAACTGCATATGAGTATTTAAAACCTAAACTAAATTTATCTGTAGATGAATATTTTGAACATGTTACTACTGCAAATAAATATATTAATAGTAAATAACTAATATATTTTAAAAATTATATGTGATAAACTATTAATATAAGATTATGTTAAAGGAGTTGATATAAATATGAAAAAAAAGAAAAAATTAAAATTCTTGTTAATAGTAGTAATTTTTATTTCGATTTTATTTATGTCAGTAGGATATTCAGCCCTAAATACTGAGTTAACAATAAGTAGTGAAGCAATAGTTACTTCACAAGGGATAAAAATAACTAATGTAGCTTTAAAAGAAGCAACAAATGGAGGATATGAAACATATTCACCTACGTTAACAAGAGATAGTAGTAATTTTTTTGTAACTCTTCCAAACAGTGATTCAACCGCTACATTTTTAATAGAAGTAACAAATGAGGATGATATTTATTATCATTTAGATTTTATTAATGAAACGGTATTATCAAATAGTAATATTGGATATGATATAGTAGATAAAGAAGCTCAATATTTTTTAGAAAATAGTGTAACAGAGTTAGAAATAACGTTTTTTCATAAAAACGGAGCAGTAACAAATCCAGATGTGACACTAAGTTTAGAATATTCTTTTAGCGAAGTTAATTATCGAAAAATTGATTATATAAGAACAACCGGAACCCAGTGGATGTATACTGGTTTAATGAATACAGGAGATTATATATTTGAAGATGAGTTTTTAATTACTGATGTCGGAACGGGAAATAATACAGGTTCTTGGGTAATCGGGGGAAGAGTAAATCCTAATTACTCTCTAGGAGTTTTTGTAAATAATAATAATATAATAGCAGCATATGGAACTACAACTCAGGTTTTATCACCCAAAATAAATGAAAATATTTGGTATGAACTTTATTTTTCTAGAGAAAGATTAACTATCGGAGGGATTAATTATAATCTTACGGGAGAAAAACTTATTCCAGAGACATATCAAGCTGAAACAATTCTTGGTGGTAATTTACTTGCATATGACGGAGTATCAAGAGATGATCGTAATATGAAAGGACATAGAAAGTATTTTAAAGTAACAGATGCTACTACTGGACTAATGTTAAGATACTATATTCCAGTTAAATTAAATAATACAAATGAGATTGGATATTGGGATGAAATAAATAATCAATTTTATGGAAATGATGGAGAAGACGAATTCTTATATCCATAAAAAAATATATTTTTATTGAGTAATATATGATAAACTATTATAGTAAATAATCATAAAAGGAGTAATATATGAAGAAGAAAAAATTAACATTTTTATTTATATCTGTAATTTTTATTTCAGTTTTATTTATGTCAATTGGATATTCTTCACTAAACTCTGAGTTAACAATAAGTTCAGAAGCTAAAGTAGAAGTAGTACCTGATATAAGGATTACTAATATAGAAGTTAGTACTACAGAAAACGGGGCCTTTACACCTTATAACCCAACATTTAATGATTTATCTAGTAATATAAGTGTAACCTTACCTAACTCTAATTCAACAATTACACTTAATATAGAGGTTACTAATGATACGAATAATTATTATCGATTAGATAATATTTTGGAAGATGTAAATAATAATTCGGATATAAAATATGAGATTTTAAATAAAGAAACAACATTTTTTCATCCTAATAGTGTTACTAATATAGTAATTACATTTTCTTATGAAACTTACAATGCAAGTAATCAAAATAAAAACTTAGAATTAACTTATAACCTTGAAAAAATCCCTTATAAAAATCTAGAATACTTAGTATTTTCTGGATTTGAGTATATTAATACAGGATTATTTAATACGGGAGATTATATTTTTGAAACAGAATTTAATCAAACTGAATATAATAGAAATCATACTGATAATAGTGTTGGTGGCTGGATTATATCTGGAAGAAAAATAGGAACTCACTCACTTGGGGTATTCATTGGGAACTATGGAGTTTATAATTCATATGGAGCGGGAACAGCTGCTAGGCAGCCAAATATCCCACTAAATAGTGGTTTTCATACTTTGTATTTTTCAAGATTTATACATACTATCGATAATAATAATTATGTAGTTAATGGTAAAATACTTATACCAGAAGAGCATAAAACAGAAATTAGAATTGGTGGAGGTACAGGTGGTTATTATGCAAGTAGTGTTCCTGATACTAGACATTTTATCGGACATATAAAAAATGTTAAAATAACAGATGCTTCAACAGGAAATGTTGTAAGATATTATGTTCCCTGTGAAATTATTAGTGGCGTAAATATCGGAGAAATTGGATACTGGGATCTAATTAATAATGAGTTTTATGGAAATGGAGGAACTGGGGAGTTTTTAGCACCGTAAAAATATTCATATAAAAAAACTATAATGATTTATTATAGTTTTTTTATTGTTTTATATAAAGTATTAATAATAAAAAATATTCTTGAAGATAAATTAATCAAAAAAAACGAACTAATAAAAGTTCGACTAAAATACCATTTGGAGCGGATGAAGGGAATCGAACCCTCGTAGTCAGCTTGGAAGGCTGAGGTTCTACCATTAAACTACATCCGCATAAATAATTTCTAGTTATTAATAGGCACTTAATGACTAGACAATATTAATTATATCAACTTTAGACAAAATGTCAATAGAAATAATATAAAAAAATAAATATATATTAGTTTTTTTGTTGTTATTAGTATATAATATATAAAGAAGAGGTGTCTATGAAGTTATTAGTAGAAGTTAAAAATAAAGATATTAACGGTATAAAAAATAGTATAAATGGGGTAGTCTTATATTTGAAAGATTACGCAGTTTTAGGGAATGATTATTATACTGTTGAAGAAATAAAAACTTTTATATTAGAAAATCCTAGTGTAGAGGTTTTTGTGATTATGAATAAAAATATATTTGAAGATGAACTTAGAGATTTATTAACTATATTAACCGAAATTAATACTTTAAATATAAAAGGATTATTCTTTTACGATCTTAGTATAATAGAATTAGTTAATAAACATAAATTAAATATCCCTTTAGTATGGAATCAAACTCATATGGTTACTAATTATAATTTATGTAATTATTTTTATAATCAAAGTGTTTCATTAGGATTAATGACTAGTGAAATTACTTTAGAAGATATGATTAAAATAAATAATAATACAAAAATGAAATTTATAGTAGAAGTGATTTATAAACCTCAAGTTGCTTTTTCAAGAAGAAAATTAAATACTAATTTTTCAAAAACTAAAAATATTGATTATAAAGAAGAAATTTTAATAAATGAAAAAATAACTAATCAAAATTATAAAGTAGTTGAAGATAATAATGGAACAGGATTTATTCTTGATGATATTATTAATGGAACTAGTGTTATAAAAGAATTAGGAATAAATAATTTTGAATATATCTTAATAAGAGATATAAAAATAGATAATTATAATGAGTTAATAAAAGATACATATAATTATATAAATAATAATTATAAAGAAGAGTATATAAATAAATATAGATTTTTAGGAGATAATACTAATTTTTTCTATAATAAAACTATATATAAGGTGAAAAAAAATGGATAAAATAGAATTATTATCTCCAGCAGGAGATTTAGAAAAATTAAAAATAGCTCTTTTATATGGAGCGGATGCTGTATATATAGGAGGACAAAAATATAGTTTAAGAGCTAATGCTACGAACTTTTCAATTAAACAAATCAAAGAAGCGTGTAGTTTTGCTCATAAATTAGATAAAAAAGTTTTCTTAACAATGAATATGGTATTTCATAATGAAGATTTAGAAGACGTCAAACAATATATAAATGATGTTGCAAATGCGGGAATAGATGCTTTTATTATAAGTGACTTATCTTTAATAAAATATATTAAAGATAATTATCCGAATATTGAAGTTCATATATCAACTCAAACTTCTACTACTAATAGTGAGGGAGTATTATTTTTAAAAAATCAAGGAGTTGATAGAGTAGTTTTAGCAAGAGAAGTATCGATTAAAGAAATAGATAAAATTATGAAAAAAACTGCTATTGATATAGAAGTATTTATCCATGGAGCTATGTGTACTTGTTATAGTGGAAGATGTACATTGTCAAATTATGTCACTAATCGAGATGCTAATCGAGGAGGCTGTGCCCAAGTATGTAGATTTGCTTTTAAAAATGATAATTGCGAATTTACAATGGCTACTAAAGACTTAAATATGGCAGATTATATTAGTGATTTAATTGATACTCGAGTTAAGAGTTTAAAAGTAGAAGGAAGAATGCGCTCTCTTTATTATTTAGCAACTGTTATTGGATCGTACAGACAAATAATTGATTTATATTATGAAAATAACTTAACTAAAGAAAAGTTAGAAAAACTAGAATATTATTTAAGTCGGGTAGCTAATCGAGAAGTATCAACTCATTACTATTTGAAAGAAGCTGATGATACTGATCAATATTATACAGGAAGACAAGAAATATCAAATCAAGATTATTTAGGACTTATAAAAGGGTATGATAATGAAAATAAATGTTTAATATTATCAATGAAGAATTACTTTAAAAAAGATGATATAGTAGAGTTTTTTACTCCAAATGGGGATATTTATCCATATGTAATAGATAAAATATATGATGAAAATATGAATGAATTAGAAGTAGCAAGACATCCAGAACAAATTTTAAAATTAAAATTTGAAAAAGAATTAGTAGAATTTTCTATTATGAGATTAATAAAAAAGAGTTAGGAGATAATTATGTTAAATGAAGAAAAAATAAAGAATAATTATTTGAAACATGAAAAACTATATTCAAAATATGCCTCATTTAATAAAGATGCAATTAGAATAAATAAGTTGGAAAGTGACATAAGAGGAGAATATGCTAGAGATATAGATCGAATTATTCATGCTTTGTCTTATACAAGATATTTAGATAAAACGCAAGTTTTCTCATATAAAGATAATGATCATATATCAAAAAGAAGTGTTCATGTTCAGTTTGTTAGTAAAATTGCTAGAACTATTTGTAGAGCATTAAATTTGAACGAAGACTTAGCAGAAGCAATTAGCCTAGGTCATGATATTGGACATACACCACTTGGTCATTTCGGAGAAGAAGTTTTAAATGAAATATCAAAAGAAAAAATTGGAGAATACTTTGCACATAATATTCAAAGTGTTAGACAATATTTAAGTATTGAAAATAATGGCGAAGGACTTAATTTAACTATTCAAGTATTAGATGGAATTATGAATCATAATGGTGAATTACTTGAAAATATGTTAAAACCAATTAATAAAACTAAAGAAGAATTTTTAGAACAATATAATAGTTCATATAATGATATAAAATTAAGTAAAAAAAATAGACCAATGACATTAGAGGCTTGTGTTGTTAGAATAAGTGATATTATTGGATATATCGGAAGAGATATAGAAGATGCAATTAACTTAGGACTTCATGAAAGAGAAAATATACCAGAAGAGATAACTTCTATTTTAGGTAACACTAATAAAGATATTATAAATACTTTAATATTAGATATTATAGAAAATAGTTTAGGTAAAGATTATATTGCTATGAGTGAAGAAGTGTATAAATCTTTATATAAATTAAAAGAGTATAATTATGAAAATATTTATATGCCATCTTTATCAAAAGAAGAACAAGATTATTATAAAAATGGAATGAAATCCCTATATAAAAAATATATTAATGATATAAAAAATAATAATCAACATAGTGTTATATATATAAATTTTTTAAATAAACAAAATGATATCTATATAAAAAATACATCTGATGAGAGGAAAGTTATCGATTTCATAGCAGGAATGACTGATGATTTTTTTAAATCAGAAATAGAAAAAAATTGAAATATTGACAAATTAATCAATATTTAGTATAATATATGTCTAGTGAGAAAGTATAAGCATTGCATAATGTGAGCTGCTTTGGGGTTAAAATCCTACACGTACCACGCGGAGTCACTATTAATAATAGTTAACAAGGAGGGATGAAGTGTGGCGAAAGTAATAGAATGTAAAGAAGAAAATTTGAGTATCGAAAGAGCTAAATTGAATGCACATAAAAAGAATAATCCAGGAGAAATATATTTTATTGATGTAGTAGCAGATGTATATGGAATGATACTTGAAAAAGGGGTATCAGATACTTATAAAGACTTTATTGAGACAAAAGATTGTTCAATATTAAGTAAGAAAGCAAAAGAAAATAATGTATCAATCCAAGAGTTTAATAATGAAGTTATGCATTATTTAAATAGAGACTTACCTAAAGAGGGAATACCTAATACAATTTGTTTTGCGGCTTTTGGAAAAGCAAATTCTATATATCAAAATGAACTTAGTGCGAAAAAATTTGCTAATTCAAAAGAAGCTAAAGATTGGACGCTAATACTTAAATAAAATTATGAAGGTAATATTTGTTATCTTCTTTTTTTTTTGATATACTAATACTAGTTAATAAGGAGTGAGATTAATGGAACAAGGATTTAATATAAAAGAAAAAAGATTAAATATTTTAAAAACATATGGAGAACATTTAGAAAATAGAAAATATATTACTAATCCAGCAATTGGTCGTAGTGAAGAAATTAAAAATTTAATTCTTATTTTATTAACTCCTGATAAGTCAGCTATTTTAGTAGGTAAACCAGGAGTAGGGAAAACTGCGGTGGTTGAAGGTCTTACTTATTTAATTCAAAAAGAAGAGGTACCAAACTCTTTATTTGGGTATAAAGTTATTAAAATAAATCCTTCTTCATTCTTAGGGATTGATCCAACTACAGGAGAAGCAAAAGTACAAACTTTAATTGATGAGTTAAAAGAAGAAACAAAGTTGATCTTATTTGTAGATGAGATTCATACTTTAATTGGAAGTGGAGAGTCAATGGATTTTGCTAATATTTTTAAACCAGCTCTTGATAGAGGAGATATAAAAGTAGTAGGAGCAACGACTAGTGAAGAATATGAAAGATATATTTTAAGAGATAAAGCTTTTGTTAGACGTTTTCAAAAAGTAATTGTTAATGAACCAACAAGGGAAGAAAATATAAAAATTTTAATGGGAACACTTCCAAAAATTGAACAAAGAACAGGAGCTACTATGTTGTATTCTAGTTATACAAAAGAGCTAATGATGACTTTTATTACAGATTTTACAAGTGAATATAAAAGAGTGTATGAAATTGGTTCTAGATACCCTGATGTATCACTTACTTTAGTTCAGCAAGCGTTCTCAAATGCTGTATTTGAAAATAGAAAAGAAGTTAATATAATGGACTTTAAAAAGGCTTTAGAAGAAACTAAAAATGTTTATCAAGATGTAATTGATAAATCTATGCCAGAATTTAATAAAATATTTAAAGATCAAATAGCAGACTATAACTTAGAACATAAAATATATGAAAAACTATCAGAAGAAGAAGTCTAAGACTTTTTCTTTTTAGTACTTGCAATTTTTTATTAAATTTGTTATTATAAATAAGTAATTTATATATGGCGGTATTGGTGAAGTGGTTAACACGCTAGTTTGTGGCACTAGTATGCGAGGGTTCGATCCCCTTATATCGCCCCATAAAAAAAATAAAGTTGATAGATTAATTTCTATCAACTTTTTTGTTATTTATAATTCATAATATTTATCCATTACTTTTTTTACTTGATTAATTTTTTCATCTAAGAAATCTATTCTATGAGCACAGTTGTTTAATTTATTCTTTTGATTTAAATAATCTATATTTTTACAATCATATATATATCTAATATTATTTATACATTCTGTTTTATAGGTATTGTTAAACTTATCTATAATTTGATTGTTGCAATTTGAACAATTATATTCATTTATACATAATTTCGAAGACATTACTCTTACTTTACCATATATTAATATTTCTTCTTTATTAATTTGAATCAATTCATTTATTGGTATTTCTGGGGATAAAGTCATATCATATTTTTCTAAGTAATTTATTGTATGCTTATTATATATATTAAGAGTATAATTTAAACTTAAGTTATTATTTTTATATTTTTCAATGTCACTTGTAGAATTTACTAATAAATTTTCATTATTTAATTTTTTAGTTTCATTTATATTTACTTCATAGTAAATATTTAAATCTTTATTATCTTGATATAAACTATAATTATTTGTATATATTTTATTAATATCATAGCTTTTAACTATATCCAATTGCTCTTTAGTTCTTACAAAAACATTTAAACCAGTAGATTTTTTTGTATAACTTAAATTATTATGTACTTGATTTTTTATAAATTTATCATTTTTTATTGTTCTTAATTTTGATAATTCATCAGTAAGTTCACGTCTTAAATTATTTATTTCAGATATAGGAATAAATATATTATTATCTATATTTGATTTTATATTATTTATAAAATAGGGTGTATTTCCTAATTTAGATATTTGATTTATAATATCATTTTTTGTAGTTGGATTATTCATAGACTTTTCAACTATCTTTCCTGTTTTAGTAACTGTATGATAATTATCTTGAAAAGTAATAGTTAAAGGTTCATTAATGATAGCTTTAATACTTACAGTTATTTTTATTTTTTTCTTGGGATATTCTAATACTTTTTTTTCTAATAATAAATCAGTTGTTTTTAATACTATATCATCTTCTTTAAGAGAGATGTTATTAGGGATTGTAATTATATCGTTTGGATAAGCATCTTTTACAATTTTATTATTTACATATATATTAAATACATTCATACCTTTATCTTGTTTATCAAATTTTATACCATCTCCTACATGGAGTGCTTCTGATAATTTAATTGTGATTTTTTCTTTATCTACTTTGATAGTTTTACCTATTACAACTCCAATATGATTAGGTCTTTTTTTATTGATAATATTATTATCTTCTCCTAGATATCCTTTTGAATAACTACGATTAAATAAATAGTCTAGATTTTTTAAATCTTCTTTTATATCAGCTTCTTGATTATTATAATAGGCATCTATTAATTTACGATAAATTCTAGTTACTAGAGCAACATAACTAGCTGATTTCATACGACCTTCAATTTTTAAAGAATATATATTACTTTGCATAACTTTATTAAAGTAGGAAGTAGAATTAACATCTTTTGGGCTTAATAAATATTCTTTTTTGTCATCTTTGTTTAAACTATAAGGCATACGACATAATTGAGCGCATTCTCCTTTGTTGCCACTTCTTTTTAAGGCAAGAGAGCTGATTAAGCATTGACCAGAGTATGATACACATAATGCTCCATGAATAAAGGCTTCGATTTCTAAGTTAGTATCAATTTGATTTATATCATCTAGTGATAATTCTCTAGCAACTACCATTCTTTTAATACCTAGTTTTTCTAAAAAATTAGAGGAATAAGTATCTAAATTATGCATTTGAGTAGAAGCATGTAATTCTAAGTTAGGATATGTTTTATTAACAAGGTGAGCAAGGCCTATATCTTGAATGATTATAGCGTCTACATGATTTTTATGGAGTAATTCTATAAATTTAAGAACTTCCTCTATTTCATGATTTTTTATTAAGGTATTAATAGTTACATATACTTTAACATCATATAAATGAGCATATTTTATAATTTCAATAATTTCTTCATCAGAAAAATTCGAAGCATATGCTCTTGCTCCAAAAGATTTTCCTCCTAAATAAATTGCATCAGCTCCGTTATGAATTGCAGCTAATAATGATTCTTGATTTCCTACTGGACATAATAATTCTTTTTTCATGCTTATATTATATCAAAAAGATCTAAGTAATTAAACTTAAATTAATTTGTCTTCTTTTTATTGTAATACTTATTTAAGTATAATATAATTAGATTAAGGAGAATAGATATGTTTTTTATGAATAAATTTAAAAAAGAAGAAATTCAAAATAGAGGGATATTTCGTTTGAAAAGAAGTTTTGGATATGCAAAAAATGGATTAGTTTATGCTTATAAACATGAACAAACAGTATGGATATATATACCAGTTTTTATACTAGTTATTGCTTGTTCATTTTTCTTTGGTTTAAATAGTTTTGAATGGGTTATTGTAATATTATTATTAGGGTTAATGTTTGCTTTAGAAATAGTTAATACTGCAATAGAAAAAACAGTAGACTTAGTAACTTTAAAAAAACATCCACTTGCTAAAGCTGCAAAAGATTTATCATCAGCGGCTGTTTTAATAATGGCAGTTACTTCTACAATAATTGGATTAATAATATTTGTACCTAAAATAATATCTTATATAGAAGAAAATATAATTTAAAGGAGATATAATATGGGACTTGGTAAAAAAAGTTTTTGGGTATTTCTATATTTAGTGATTGGAGTTTCTTTAACCTTTTTTTCACTAAGCTTTAACTTGGAATATTTCAAAAATAATATTGAAATTAAAGCTGCTAATTCACAAGTAACTAGTACCGAAATATTGAGAGACTTAGAAGACTTTATATTAAGTGACGAACTTGCTATGAGTAATATAGCAAATATATTTAATGTTACAGAAAAAGAATTGGAAGCATTTATTCCTATTTTAATTGAGGATATAAAGAGTGAAGATATTACAAGCAGAAAAGTATTTGAAAGTAAAATAGTGAGTGAACTAGATCGTTTAGAAAAGTCAATTGAAGGAGTATTAAATATAAATTTAGAAGACTCTGACAAAGTTGAGGTATCAGTAATACTTGGAGATGTTTATGATAAACTATTAAGTGATAAAGATGTTTTAAATGAATATTTAACAGTTATTGATAAAGTAGAAAAATATTATAATTTATTAATTTCTACTAAGATTAAAATAATTTTTATTTCAGTTATTGGAATATTATCATTATTAATTATTATGATAAAAAAATCATTTAGAGAATTTGTTTTTGGATTAACAGGGAGTTTATATTTAACAGCTATAGCAAACTCTTTTATAATTTTATTTATTGAAATAGGAAAAACTCAAATAGAAACAATTACAAAATTAACAGTAGTAATTAATACCAAAGGATTTTTAAGTGTTGTACTTATTTGTCTAGTAATAGGATTAATTCTAACAATAGCAAGTGGTAAACAAAAAAAGAATCAGTTTGAATTTTAGGAGGATTTATGAAATTAGATAATAAAGTAGCTATAGTAACTGGGGGTGCTATGGGAAATGGACTTGGGATAGTAAAAGTATTTTTAAAATATGGATGTGACGTATATATAATAGATTCATCCGAAAAATTAGGGGAAACTTTAAAAGAATTGGCAAATCCCAAAGTTCATGGATATAAAGCAGATATTAGAGATTCTAAAATGTTAGAGTTAATAGTAGCAGATATTTATAAGAAAACAAATAAAATAGATATTTTAGTAAATAATGCTGGTATTGCTCAACTTGAAAATTTTACTACTATGAGTGATGAGAAAAGAGATTTACATTTTGATATAAATATTAAAGGGACTTGGAATATGACTAAAGCAGTTCTACCTTATTTAAAAGAAAAAAAATATGGTAAAATAGTTAACTTATCAAGTGTAACAGGACCACTTGTTGCTGATAGTGGAGAAGTAGCATATGCAACTACAAAAGCTGCTATAATTGGTTTTACAAAAGCATTAGCAATAGAAGAAGTTGAAAATAATATTAATGTTAATGCAATAATGCCTGGATATATAAAAACTCCAATGGTAGATAATATAGCCCTTGATAGTAATAAAAATAATCCCGAAGAAGTAATTAAAAATTTAGCTTTAGGGATTCCTATGAAAAGGCTTGGTACAATAGAAGAATTAGGAGAATTAGCAGCATTTTTAGCAAGTGATGAATCTACTTACATAACAGGACAACAAATTGTAATAGATGGAGGTTCTACGTTACCCGAAACTTCTGCAGTTGGAACATAATTTACATATTTAAATAAATATGTTATACTACGCGAAAGAGGTGATACTATGTCAAAAAATATATTTTTTCCAGCATTAATAACAGTAATAATAATTATCATTATAATTTATTTATTTATAAATATTGAACAACCTTATTATACTTGTACAAAAAATACTAATACTAAAAACGTTTTAGTATCTGATACTATTAAAATAGGATTACAAAACAATAAAATAAAAGAAATAAATTTAAATAAAATAATTACAGTAAAAGAAGATTATTTAAGTAAAAATGATGGTTACCCAAATGCTATTTTATTTACCGCAGAAACTGCTTATGAATACTTGGATAAAGATATTTATATAATAAATAAAAATAATAATTCAGTAGATATTAATATAGAAGCAACTGATGATGAAGTTTTAATAATAAATAATTTAGAGTTTAATGATAACAATGCTGAAATTGAAATTAATACTAATACCAAAAGTAATGATGTAGTAGTTTTGAAAGTCGGAGATACTTATATTGAAAGTGATTTAGTTAAATATTTAAAAAATAATGGCTATACTTGTAAGTAGTAGGAGAAAGATATGGAAAATAAAATGATATACTTAGATTATTCTGCTACAACTCCTGTAAATAAAGAAGTATTAGAAACTTTTAATAAAGTGGTGAAAGAATATATTGGTAATCCCAATTCTCTACATAAATTAGGAGGGAAATCTGCTTCTTTAATTGAGGCATCTACTAATCAAATTGCTAATATTTTAAAAGTGAAGCCCAGTGAAATTATATATACAAGTGGTGCTAGTGAGGCTAATAATTTTGCTATAAAAGGAATATGTTTAAAATATCAAAATAGAGGTAGGCATATTATTACAACTAAATTAGAACATTCATCAGTAGTAGAGACTATAAAATACTTAAAAGACAATTATAACTTTAAAGTAGATTATGTTAATTTAATTGATGGAGTAGTTGATATAAATCAATTAAAAACATTAATAAGAGAAGATACTATTTTAGTAAGTATAACTAGTATGAATAGTGAAACTGGTCTTATTCAACCGGTTAATGAAATCGGAAAATTATTAAAAGAATACCCTAAATTATATTTTCATAGTGATATGACTCAAAGTTTTGGAAAAGAAAAACTTAATTTAGAAAATATTGATCTAGTAAGTTTTTCGTCTCAAAAGTTTTATGGTTTTAAAAATATCGGAGGATTAATAAAAAAAGAGTCTATTGTGATAGAGCCTTTAATTCATGGGGGTAAATCTACTACTAAATATCGAAGCGGAACGCCTTCTGTTGAATTGATTACAACTACTGCTAAAGCATTAAGATTAGTTTATGATAATTTTTATGAAAAACAAACTAAAGTAAAAGAATTAAATAATTATTTAAAAGAAAAATTAAAAGAGTTAGATATTGTAATAAATAGTAATCATAATTGTAGTGATTATATAGTAAATATTAGTATTTTAAATCATAAACCAGAAACTATCATTCATATTTTAGAAGAAGATAATATATATATTTCTACTAAAACAGCGTGTAGTAGCAGTGAAGAATCGACAGTTGTATATGAACTGACAAAAGATAAGAAAAGAGCTTTAAGTAGTTTAAGAATATCAATAAGTTTCAATACATCAAAAGAAGAATTAGATAAACTGATATTAAGTCTAAGAAAAATAATATAAAGATAAGACAATTCTTATCTTTTTTTTTATAGACTTATTAAATAAAATATATTATAATGATTTATAGAATAAAGGTGGTTAGTATTATGAAAGTAGAGTTTGTTAACTTTGATGGAAGTATCAAAGATATTAATGTAATAACTTATTTAAATTCTAAAGATGATAGGTTTCAATATATTGTTTTTTCATTAAATGAAAAACATAATAATGAACAAATTATTTATATATCAAAAATGTTATATAAAGATGAAACTTATTATATTGATGAAATTGAAGATGATGCTGAATGGCAAGAGGTGCAATTCTTATTAAAAGAGATTGCTAATAAAAAAGAATAGGTGATTATATGGATAAAAAAGTAACTTATGAACAAGCAGTCGTTAATATGAAAGCAGCGTTTTTTGATGTTGTTAAATATAATGAAGATACTAATAATTCGAATTTAAATCTTATGAAAGAAAAAATGAATGAATTAATTCAATTACTTGATAATGAACCTTTATCAGAAAAATTACATATAGCAGATGATATAAAAGAAGAAGTACCTGTGGTTAAGGAAGATATGTCTAATGTAAACGAAGATAAAATATTTCTTCCGAGTGTAGAAATAAATAATGACTTAGAACAAGAAACAAAAGTAGATTTTCCTCAAGTAGAACAAGGAAAAGTCAACTTAGAAGAAGATGTAATTAGATTAAATAAAACAAATGAAAAGCGAGCTAAAGCAATTTTAATAGCAGATGCTCAAAGTGATAAATTACATAATAGTAAAAAAGTACAAGAAGAAATAGTTTTTAGTACTATAAAAGCTAGAGAAAAGTTTATTAAAGCAATGGAGACGCCGAAAGAAACAGTAGAAGAAAAAGTTGCTAGATTAGAAGAACAATTAAGTAAGTATTATGAGGAAAATAATTTTGAAATGGCTGAAAAGATTATTGAAGAACTTAAAAATATAAGCGAATAGGGTGGTATAAATGAATAATGAAAATACAGTTCAAACAGTAGCAATTGCTACTAATGAGAAAGGACAAGTTAGTACCAATGCACTAGATTATAGTAATTGGCTAAATTATTTAAAAGATGTAACTAAGTGTACAACTAAAGAAAATTCCCTTAATGTTAAATTTGATATTATAGATAACACATGTCAATTACAAATAACTTTGTTAACAGCTTCAGGAAATCAAGATATTTGTAATCAAACATTTCAATATGAAAACTCAATTAGAACGGGTTTAATTGAACCGATATTAATGCATTGGGTAGAAAATAATAAAATTATTTTAGAAGATATTAGCGAAGTTAATAATGTATTTACATATAAAGGAACAACTATTAATAACGACTTTATTATATTAAGTGGAATAACGCAAGAATATGCTAATTTATTAGTAGATATTTGTAAAAAGGTAGCAATACCTAATGAAATAGAACAACCAGTTGTAGTATCAAATATTAACGAGAGAGGAATCAGTGATACTTTAATAATTGTCTTTACTTTTGTAATGATAGCAATAGCACTTATTGGAACTATTGTATTTGCAATAATGAATAGAACTTAAAATGGAGGAACAAACATGGTTTATAGAAATATAATAATTATTAGAATCTTAACCATGTCAGCAATGTTCCTTATTTTTTTTGGTGTTTATTTTCTTATAAAAGATAGTGATAATTTTTTAGAAGAACCGGTAGCTGTTAATAACTATACAGAAGAAGTAGAAGAAATAATAGTATCTACTGCAGATGAAGAACCAACTGAAGAAAATAGTAGTCCTGATAAAGAAACAAAAGAGGATTCAACTACTAATACTCCTAATAGTAATAATAGTGGAGAAAATAAAAATAATTCTGAAATTTCTACAACGGTTACTACTAAACAAGAACAAGCAGCAGATCCAAATGATTCATTAAGAAGAGAAATTGAAAATAAATATAATATAGAAATTAAATATGGTAATGAAATAGGTAGTTATAAACCAGGAGATATTTCCATTACAGCACAAGTACTAGATAGTAATGTAATAAAAGATAATTTACAAAAAATTAATTCTAGTTTAGCAGTGTATCCCCCTGGTTTTTTTCAAGAAACTTTTAATATTGGATTATCTTTAAAATTTTATTTAATAAAAAGTTATAGCCAAAACAATGTAACAGGAATTACTGATTCTAGAAGTCCTGGTATTATAATATCTTTATCTACTGATTATAATATAGTAGATAGTATTCATCATGAAATATTTCACTATCTAGAAAATTATTTACTAAATAAAAACGCAACTTTTAAAACTTGGAATAATTTTAATCCTCAAGAATTTAATTATTCGAATGTTAATAAGTTATTATCATGTAATAATGGCGATAATCCATATTTTATAAATAATTACGCCCAAGTAAGTGATTATGAAGATAGAGCATCAACATTTGAATTTATGATGAATGATAAACTTACCAATTGTTTTTTATATAATAATATAAGAATTAAAGCGGTATCTATTGCAACTCAATTAGATATGTTCTTTACAAGTGTAAGTCCTAATAAAGTTGAATACTGGGAACGTCACATAAATTAAAGTATTTATTTATTAAAAAATAAATGATATAATACTTGAAAGGAAGTGAAATATATGGAAAAACAAGATAAAATTAAAAACATAATATTAATATGTTTAGCAGTAATTGTAGTTGTAGGAGGAAGTTATTTAGTATCATCTAATAAAACTACTACAACTGAAGAGGAGAGTATTGATATAGCAGCGCAAGCAACAGAAGAAAGCGCAGCAATTGATCCTGAAAAAATGAAAGAACACACAGAAATTACAATAGATGAGTATTTTGATTTATTAGAAGGCAGTGAAAAAAGTATTATTTTAATTAGTTCTCCTACTTGTAGTTATTGCGAAATAGCAGAACCAATTATTAAAAATGTAGCATTTGAAAATGATATTAAAATTAACTATTTAAATGTAGATGAATTATCAAGTGACGAAGAGGTAGAATTTGTTAATTCTAGTGAAATATTCTCAGCAGGTTATGGAACACCGACAATTTTTATTGTTCAAAACAATGAAACATTAGATGCAAAAGAAGGTTTATCTATAACTGATGAATATATTGAATTCTTTAGTTCAAATGGTTTTATTGAGGAGTAAGAATGAAAGATGTATACGGTTTAGTTTTAAAGTTTAAAAGCAAAGGAACTTGTACTATTGGATGGAGATTAAAATCTCATAGTAAAATAGTACAAAAATTTTTGAATGAAGATGAAGAAGTAAAATATGTATTTTATGCCCAAAAAAATGATAATCCATTGTGGATTTTTGATACAGCAGTAATTGCTATTACTAATAAAAGAGTAATTATTGGTAGAAAAAGAGTGCTTTTCGGATATTTTCTTGATTCAATAACTCCTGAATTATTTAATGATTTTAAAATAAGAGGAGGTATTATATGGGGAAAAGTTCATATAGATACTCTGAATGAATTAATTAAATTATCTAACATATCAAAAGCAGCTTTAATGGAGATTGAAGAAGAAGTAACTAAATTAATGATTTCTAAGAAAAGAAATAATGAAACAGTTCAAAAATAATTGATATTTTAACGTAGTCTTGTTATAATAGACTACGTAGATGGGGTTTTAGCCAAGTGGTAAGGCGTAGGTCTGCAACACCTTGATCACCGGTTCAAATCCGGTAAGCCCCTCCATATGAATATAACTTATAAACTTAGTTTATAAGTTTTTTATTACAAATTTATTGTATTCTTATTTTAAGAGTGTTATAATTATATTGTCAGAAGCTTAATGTGTTAGTTTATAAAACCGACTAAAGTAACGATAAGGGAGTTTTGATCAGCTATTGGTGTGAATGTCTATTATTAATAGAAATCCTAAAGATAGCGTAAGGACACCCACCTGTAAATGAGCAGGTTTTATCGTTCTAACATATAGCTTCTGGCTTTTTTATTTAATAGATAAATGAGGGATAATATGAGTGATAATAGATTTTTACGATTTATAAAAATAATTGGAGAAGAAAAATTCAATGATATAAAAACTAAAACAGTAATGGTTATAGGAATTGGGGGTGTAGGAGGTTACGCAGTAGAGGCTTTAGTTAGAAGTGGAATTGGTAATATTATTATTGTTGATAATGATAAAGTCGATGAAACTAATATAAATAGACAAATTATTGCACTAGATAATACTATTGATAAACTTAAAGTAGATATTACGGAAAAAAGAATTAAGTCAATTAATAATGATTGTATAGTAACTAAATTGCCAATATTTGTAAATATAGATAATTTAGATGAAATATTTAAATATGAATTTGATTATTTAGTGGATGCTTGCGATACGGTTACAACTAAATGTCAACTTATAAAAGAATGTAGTAAAAAAAATATTAATTTAATTTCTTGTCTTGGGACTGGTAATAAGTTTGATCCAGAAAAGTTAACAATAACTACTTTAAATAAAACTATTAACGACCCACTTGCTAGAGTATTAAGAAAATATGTAAAAGATGAGGGGATTAACAAAAAAATAATGGTTCTTGCAAGTAGTGAGTTACCAATAAAAATAAATGATAGAACTCCAGGTTCAACTTCGTTTGTTCCAAGTAGTGCAGGGCTTTTAATAGCGAGTTATATCATTAGAAAAATAATACGTAAATAAAATGTAAAGTTAGGTGAAACTTTATATTTTTTATTTACAATAAAATTATAATTTAGTACTATATAACTAACCAGTGGTAATTTATGGGGAAAAGTGGGGGATTACTATGTTTATGGGAGAACATCATCATAATATTGATGATAAAGGTAGGATAATAATTCCTGCTAAGTTTAGAGAATTATTAGGTTTTGATTTTATAATAACAAGAGGAATTGAACCTTGTCTTTTTGCGTATCCTAAAAACAATTGGAATCACATTACAGAAAAGTTGAATAGTTTACCTTTTACTAAAAAAGATGCTAGAAATTTTTCGAGATTTTTCCTATCAGGAGCTACTGTTGCAGAATTTGATAAGCAAGGGCGAATTAACATTCCCTCCCCATTAATTTCTTATGCTAACATTGACAAAGAATGTGTTATTGTTGGTACAGGAGATAGGTTTGAAATTTGGTCGCTTGAATCATGGAATAATTTCTTTAATTCTGCTCAAGGTAACATGGAAGACATAGCTGAAAATTTATTTAATGAGAGTGTGAATTTATGAAAAAACATATAAGTGTATTACTAGAAGAATCAATAAAAGCATTAAACTTAAATGAAAACAGTATATGTGTAGACGCTACCCTTGGCTATGGAGGACATAGCAGTGAAATATTAAAAAGAATAAAAAGTGGGCATCTTTTCGCCTTCGATCAAGATAGTGAAGCAATAGGGTATAGTACTAATCGCTTAAATGAAATTGGTACTAACTTCACTATCATTAATAGTAATTTCGTACATTTAAGCGAAAAACTAAATGAATTAAATGTAGATAAAATAGATGGGGTATTATTTGATTTAGGAGTATCATCTCCACAATTAGATAATAAGGAAAGAGGATTTTCATATCATAATGATGCAAAGTTAGATATGAGAATGAATCAAGAACAAGAATTATCTGCATATAATGTAGTAAACAATTATAAACAAGAAGACTTAGTGAAAATATTTTACAAGTATGGAGAAGATAAATTTTCAAAAAATATTGCAAAAAAAATAGTAGAATATCGAAATACTAAACCAATTGAAACAACACTTGAATTAGTAGAAATTATTAAAACAGCAGTACCGATGAAATTTAGATTAGAAAAACATCCAGCTAGACAAATATTTCAAGCTATTAGAATAGAAGTAAATAAAGAGTTAGATGTAATTGAACCAGCCCTTTCTCAAGCACTTGATAAATTAAGTGTAGGAGGTAGAGTAGCAGTTATTACATTCCATTCTTTAGAAGACAGAATAGTAAAGAAATACTTCAAAAAAATATGTGAGGTAGATCCGGTAATTAAAGGAATGCCTAAAATAGATGAATCACTATTACCAGATTTTAAATTAGTAGCATCAAAAGCAATTAATCCAAGTGAAATGGAATTATTTGAAAACAAAAGAGCTAGAAGTGCAAAATTAAGAGTAGTAGAAAGAGTAAAATAGAAAGGGTTGATATAGTGGGTAAAAAGAAAGTTAAAAAGAAAAGCCAAACTTCAAAATTCGAAAAACTTTTATATACTTTTACAGTAATATTAGTGGTAGCATCACCAATGTTAATTGTATTTTCAAAATCAACTTTAGCATATGTCAGTTTTGAGGTAGAGCAACAAAAAGAAGTAATTCAAACACAAGAAAAAACAAACGAAAGTTTAGTGATGACAATTAATGAATTAGCATCCCTTACTAAAATCCAAGAGGTTGCAGAAGATCAAGGATTGAGTTATAATAATAGTAGTATTAAGACTATAATAGAAACAGAGTAAGGAAGTGACTTATTTGAGAAAACAGAAGAGAAACAATATAGGATATTCAAAGATACTATTCATTGTATCTCTTCTTTTGTTTGTTGCAATAATTGGAAGAGGAGTATTTTTATCTCTTTCTCCAAGTGTAGATGGTGTTAATTTAGAACAATTAGCAAGTAGTAGAACTTCAGCAACAGAAATATTGCAAGCAAGTAGAGGTAGTATCTATTCAAGTGATGGAGATGCACTTGCTCAAAATGTAACATCTTATAAATTAATAGCGTACTTAGATCCGGTTAGAACTACTAATGATGAAAAGCCACAACATGTGGTAGATAAGATAAAAACTAGTCAAGAACTAGCGAAAATATTGGATATAAGTGAAGAAGAAATACTAAAGTATTTATCAAAAGCAGATGTTTATCAAACAGAATTTGGTTCAAAAGGAAAAGAGTTAAATGAATTGACTAAGAAAAAAATAGAAGAATTAAATTTACCAGGGATAGATTTTGTAGAAAGTTATAAAAGATATTATCCAAAAGGAGATTTTGCTTCATATACGATAGGATACGCTAAAAAAATAGTAGAGGAAGATACTGATAAAATAGTGGGAGAAATGGGAATTGAAAAACAATATAACACTATTTTAGAAGGAAGTGATGGGTATGTTAGTTATCAAAAAGATTTACAAGGATATAAGATAGCAGATACACCAGAATATAGAGAAGAATCTGTAGCTGGTAAAGATATTTATTTAACAATAGATAGTAATGTTCAGTTTTTTATTGAACAAGCTTTATCTACTGCCAAGGAAAAATATGGTTATGAATGGTTTGATATAGTTATACTTGATGCAAACACAGGGGCAGTTTTAGGAAGTGGGGCAAATCCATCATTTGATCCTAATTTACGAAATATGACTAATTATTTAGATCAGTCAATATCTGTTCCTTTTGAACCAGGATCAACTCAAAAAACTTTTACTTATATGGCTGCTATGGAACATGGACTATATAATGGAAGCGATACTTTTAAATCAGGAGTTTATGAAACAACAGATAAAACACAAATAGGAGATTGGAACCGAAGTGGATGGGGGACTATTTCATATGATAGAGGATATGCTATGAGTAGTAATGTTGGAATAATAAACTTAATAAATGAAGGACTATCTTCATCTGATTTAAGAAAATATTATCAAAAATTAGGATTTGGAAAAAAAACAGGGATTGAATTACCAGATGAAGCTAGTGGTAGTTTAAAATTCCAATATGAAACAGAAATATATAATGCTGGATTTGGACAAGGGATTACTACTACTCCAGTTCAACAGGCTAAAGCGCTAACTAGTTTAACAAATGATGGAATATTATTAGAACCATATATAGTAGAAAAAATTATAGATCCAACAACAAATGAAATTATTTTAGAAAATGAAAGAAAAGAAATAGAACGTGTAGCCTCATCTAGTACTGTTAATAAAATGCTTAGTTTAATGGATAATACAGTAAATGGAATTGGTAATACAGGTAGTGGTTATAGAATTGATAATGGTCAACTAATTGGAAAAACAGGGACAGCGCAAATAGCTAACCCTAATGGTAGTGGTTATTTAAGCGGGGAAAGGGATATTATATCGTCTTTTTCAGGTGTTTATCCAGCAGATGATCCTCAAATAATAATTTATGCAGCAGTAGCAAAACCAAGTAATGGTAGTCAAAAACCGATAAGTGATGCTGTAAAAGATATAGTGGAAAATATTTCTAAATACTATGGAAATGGTGATTTAGAAGATAAATCTATTGAAATAAAAGAATATACTTTACCAAGTTTTGCTAATGAGGATAGTAATGAAGCCAAGTTAAAACTTAATAATGCCGGTATGAATGTTGAAATTATTGGTAGTGGAAATAAAATAATTAGCCAATATCCAGCAAAAGGTGATATAATTACTAATAAGGATAAAGTTTATTTAATAACTAATGAAGAATCATATGAGATTCCTAATTTAGTTGGATTATCTTCAAAGACTGCTAAAAATATATTAACAATGATTGGAGTAGATTCCAAAATAGTTGGAGAAGGATATGTTTTCGAACAATCAATAAAAACAGGAACTAAAATAAAAGGAAATGAAGTTGTTACATTAACTTTAAAACCAAAATTTTAAGGAGAGGTTATGGAAAAATTTTTAGAATTAACAGCTAATGAAGCATTAAAAGGAGTAGTAAATAAAGATGGTGGTCCCTTTGGTGCTATAATTGTAGATAAAGATAATAATATTATTGCTCAAGGACATAACGAAGTTTTATCAAGTCATGATCCCACCGCACATGCTGAGATTGTAACAATTAGAAAAGCTTGTAAAAAACTAAATACATCCAATTTAACAGGTTATATTATGTATTCTAATTGTGAACCTTGCCCAATGTGTTTAAGTGCTATAATATGGTCAAATATTAAGGTGGTTTATTATTCATCTACTAAAGAAGATGCAGCTAAGATTGGATTTAGAGATGAATTAATATATAATTATTTAGAAGGTAAAAATGATATTATAAAAAAAGTAAGAGTGCCTAACGAATTATGTGAAAAAATATTTAATGATTATAAAGGAGAATTATATTAATGAAAAATAAAAAGAAAAAAACTAAGTTTAAATTAGATTTAAATAAAATAATGAAATTAGTTCTTGTAATATTAGTGTTAGCAGTAATAGGATTAATTATTGCTTATGCAGTTATATCAATTAATAATAATAAAAAAGGAGATCTTTCAATTGCTATATTAGAAGAATTTCCGAAAAATGAAATATTTATTAATTTAGGAAAACTTGATAAAGGTGAAGAAAAAGAATACATTTTTAATGTTTCAAATTATAAAGATGATAAAGTAAGTGAAGAACAAGTAAAATATGGAGTAGAATTTATAAATGAAGATAAACTTGCTATAGAACTTGAAATGTATAACCTAGATAATGAAGAAAAAAATATTTTAAAAGATAATAAAATAGAAAATATTGAATTTGATAAAGATAAAAAAGAAGAAGATATTTATAAATTAGTAATAAAAGCAAAAGAAAATATTAAAGAGGGCGATTTAATAGAATTATTAATAACTGATATGAAGTAATAAGAAGGGTATATAATATGAAAAGTAGAGGATTCACTATTATAGAATTATTAGTAGTTACATTAATAATAGGACTATTATCAACACTTGGAGTAATTAGTTATTCAAAAATACAAAAAAATTCAAAAGAACAGTATTATAAGAGTACAAAGGAAAATATAGTGTTAGCAGCTAAATCTTATTATAATATTAATAAACAAGAGTTACCAACAGAAAGTTATATGAAAGATGTTTCATTAAAAACATTAATTGATAATAACTATTTAGAGGATATAAAAGATGCAGAAGGTATAAATTGTGATTTTGAAAATAGTAAAGTTAATGTTGAAAAAATAGATAAGAATGATTATAAATATGAATCATATTTAGTATGTGATAATTATCAAGATGAAAAAATATATGGAAACATAAATTGTAGTTTACCTGCTGCTAATATACAAGCAAGAGAAATCGCGTTGGAGGATTATGACAATGCTGATTTGCCAAATTCAATCCCACCTACTTTTTTAGGAATATCTATAGAAGGATATGGATCAGAATGTGGTCTGTTAGTAAATGAGAAAACCAAAAATAATCTTATATATATAAATGCAAAATCTGCTGATAGGAATGGTATAATTACTTTTTTTACACCAGGGAACACCATAGATATTCATCCAACTGATGGAATAATTACTATGGAATCAGTATACAAATATTTCATTGAACATAATATAGAAATGGATACAGGGAAAAAGAATAAGGTTTCATTTACAATATTTATAACTGATAGTCTTGGAATGTCCACTTCTTTTGATTTGAGCTTTTATACAGAATAGAATTTAAATAATTTGAAAGGATGCTATATGAAAAAAGAAAAAAACATCATAAAAAAAATAATTGTTTTAGCTATTATAATTATAGCTTTAATATTAATAGGTTTAGGAATATTATATTTATTTAAAGATAATATGATTCAACCAGAGGAAAAAGTAGAATATAATAATTTGAGTGAAGATCCAAATGCATTGAAAAATGAAAATCCGCTTTTAGAAGAAGAAAAATGTTTGGATGGCATTTGTATTGATAAAGTAGAATTTTTCTATTCAGAGGAAAATAAGTCGGGTGAAGTTATTTTCGATGTGAAAAATATTAGTAGAGAAGATAACCAAACAGTATGTTATGCAATATACATAAATTATGAAGATAAGGAAAAAGAAGGTGTTTATAATTATTATTGTTTTAATGACTTTTTAGTAGGGGATACTATTTCAAATACAATTCAAGCAGACGATAAAAATTATTTAGATTTAGTAAGTTACGAAATAGCAGAAATACCTTCTGCAGATTTAGAAGAAGTAAAAAAAATCAATGAAATAAAATAATTTTGAGGAGTAATTATGAAAAAAAACAAAGGGTTTACAATGGTAGAATTACTAGTAGTAATAGTAATAATAGGACTACTTGCAACGATAGGAATGATAAGTTTTAGGGCAATTCAAGATAATGCAAGTGATGAATATTATGATACAACACAAGAAAATATTATTTTAGCAGCTAAGTCATATTATGAAGCAAATAATAAATTATTACCAAGTATTGAAGGTGACGAAAAGCAAATAACTTTAGAAACATTAATAAATAATAATTATTTAGAAGATATATATGATAAAAATCAAGAAAAATGTAACTATAAAGAAAGTAAAGTTACTGTTTCAAGATTAAAAGAGGCTGACTATAAGTATGATGTTTTTTTAGTATGTAATGATCCGAATTTTAAGGATGATGACACTTCCTCTGAATCTACAAATTTTGAATCGGACATTATATTTACTTCTAATAATCAAGAAGTAGCAGAACATGGAACTGTATTTGATGATTTAACAATTACAGGAACAAGTAAATCACTAACATCGTCAAAAATAGTAAGTGCTACTATGAAAGTGTATCAAAAAATAGATGATATATATAAACCAACTAATTATAATTTTCATCCAGATCAATTAAATGAAGAACAAATTGAAATAATCGGACTTATTGACTATACTATGCAATATGCTGAGTTAAAAGTAGAGTTAACAGTAGTTGATAATAAAGGAAAAGTAGAAACTTATTCTGAATTTATAACGATTTCACCTCCAAGACCAGAAATACCAACGTATACTGCAAAAGTGGGAAGTAGTACAGGAACTACTTATGTTTCGAGTGATTCATGGTCAAATAGTGCTGTATGGGTAGGTAATTTAAATAGTACTGGAACATTCCCGATTGAAAAATATGAATGGAAATCTAGTTGTACTGGAAATACAGGAGTTATAACAGATAGTTACTTATTTGACGCCACTCATGTAGGAAGTAATGAATTAGATGATTGTACTTATGAATTTAGGGCAATAGATGAAAAAGGAACAGCAAGTGAGTGGGGAAGTCCACTAACATTAAAATTAGACTTCAAAGCTCCAACAATTCCAACATCAACTCTAAAATATGTTAGTAGTACAGGAACTGAGCGAGATAAGAATGCTAGAGATTATACTAACCAAACTCTATGGTGGGGTAATTTTAATGCTACGGCTACAGGAGCCCCAGTTTTAAGATATGAATGGTATGAATATTATTCTGGTAATTCTGGAAATTTGAGTACTTCTCATACTTACACAAGTACACGTAATACAATATTTAAAATACGATCAGTTGATGAGGCCGGTAATGTTAGTGACTGGAGTTCTTGGGTCTATATAAGAGTAGATAAAACAGCTCCTACTTGTACAAATAGTGGGTTTCCATCATCTTATCAATATTGGAAAAAAACAATAACAGGAACATGTAGTGACTCACATAGTGGTTGTAAAAGTAGTACAGTAACAAAAACAATTACAACATCAACTAGTTCTGTAACACCAGGAGCAGTTTATGATAATGCAGGTAATAGTAAAATTTGTGGATATGGTAGTGTTTATTTAGCTAAAAAATATTCTACTGTTAGAGGAAGTGTTTTAAGAAATTATGCATCTTGTGGTAGTGGTGGTAATGCATATCAATACTATACTTACACATCTACCGGATCATATACAGCTAGAACTTATCCTACTTGGTCTTTTAATCCACCTAAAATCGGGCAAAATGATGCTGGTGGATATTATACAATAAGAGATTCACATTTCTCAGATGCAACTGTAACTACTCAATTAAGAGCAGCATATGGGCATAATTATTGTACCGTTAACTAAAATAAAAAAACTTATGAAATTCATAAGTCTTTTTTTATAACCAAACTCCAAATATAATACCAGCCATTGCTAGTAGTATTCCAAATACCCAGAATAACTTAACTATATCTGTTTCTTTCCATCCTAATTTTTCAAAGTGATGGTGAAGAGGTGTCATTAAAAATAATTTTTTCTTAAAGCATACTACCCATATAACTTGTAGTATAACAGTAATTGTTTCTAAAACAAATATTCCAGCAACTACTAATAAAGTTAATTCACGATGAGTTAATATAGCAATAATACCCATTGTAGCACCAAGTGCTAATGAACCAGTATCTCCCATAAATATTTTAGCTGGGTGAGTATTAAATATTAAGAACCCAATTAAACTACCTACTAAAACTAAACTAAATATTCCAACATCTTCAAATCCAACGATTAAGGAAATAAGAGCAAAAGCTATAAAAGCAATAGTAGATAAACCTCCTGCTAGTCCATCAAGTCCATCAGTTAAGTTAACTGCATTACTTGCTCCAACTAGAACAAAAAGTATAAATATTCCATATAACCAAGTTAATTCTAACTCAATTCCAAGAATTCCAACTACAAAAGCAGTTTGACCACCATTACTCATATATATATAAAATACTCCGATGGCAATTAAAACTTGCATAAATAATTTTTGATAAGTAGAAAGGCCCTCATTATCTTTTTTTCTAATAGATAAAAAATCATCTAAAAATCCAATACTTGCATATCCAATAAATACAAGGAGAACAATTCCTAAATTAGAAGTATAATCAAATCGATCACTTATTATAAAATAAAGAGTAGCTAAAATAGTTGGTATTATAAATAATAATCCTCCCATAGTAGGAGTTCCTTCTTTTTTAGTATGATTACTGCCAACGTATGAACTAATCCTTTGCCTTACTTTAATTTTTTTCAAAAGTGGTATTAATATAAGTCCTAATATAATTGCTCCAAGGAATCCTCCCATCATAGCAATTATTGACTTTGTTAACAATAGCATATGTTTTCACATCCATTTCTTGAAATATTATATCATACATATATAAATAATATAATCTATAAATAAGTTTTATACAAAAGTTTACAAATGAAAAATATTGACAGTTAATAAATTTGGGTATAAACTAAAAATAAGTTATGGTATAACTGAAAAATAATATATTTAAGAGGAGGAATTATTATGGAAGAAAATGTACCAAACACGGAAGTAAAACCAACAGAGGTAAATAAAAAGGGATTATCAATAGCAAGTATGGTTATTGGGATAGTAGCTATTTTAGGATCTTGGATACCTTATTTTAATATAGGTTCTATTATACTTGCACTTGTTGGTGTTGGACTGACAATTCCAGCAGTAATTGGATATGTAAAAAATAAAAAAGGATCATTAGGATTTATGATTACTGGAGGAGTATTAAGTATTCTAACATTAATTATTGCAATTTCTATAAATGTACTTACTACTGATCTTATAAAAGATGAATTAGAAGATGCTGGATATGATATTGATGAATTAGAAGATGAAATATATAGTGATAATACTGAAAAAATTTTAAAAGATGACTTAGAAGTAAAAATAGGGAAATATGAAGTGGATACTGATGATTACTTTGAAACAGGTGATATTGATGTAGAAGTGAAAAATATTGGAGATGAAAAAGCATCATTTACAATTGAGATTGAAGCAGTAGATGCAAATGGGGATAGAATAGATACGGATTCAATTTATGTTAGTGATTTAGGAGCAGGACAATCAGTTGATGAAGATGCATTTTATTTTCATGATGTAGATGAAATGAAAAAAGTAACGGAGTTTAAGATATTATCTATTACTAAATATTAAGAAAAAAATGTTATTATTAAAATAACATTTTTTATTTATATTTATCAATAAGTTCATCTAATTTATCTTCCTTAAAAT
Organism: uncultured Muribaculaceae bacterium; assembly: GCA_964371025.1. GTDB lineage: Bacteria > Bacillota_I > Bacilli_A > RF39 > UBA660 > CAYJDP01. Next base: position 164,073 of record CAYJKH010000001.1, read on the forward strand.
ATCCACTTTGATGAGTTATATTTAATGAAGAAGCTAAAATATAGATATTTATTTTTGATAATCCTAATTTACTTGATATAAAATTTTTCATAATAGATATATGTTCTATTTTATTAAGCTTGGTAATTATTAAATTTTTATTAAAGATACCTGTAATTAAATAAACCGTATTATTTAAATATCTAAACTTACATGTTTTATATTTTAATATTATTATAAATAACCATGCTATAATAACAATAATTAGTATATATAGATTATAAAAATAACTAATAATAATTGATAAAATTATAAATATAAAATATGAAAAAATAATAACTATAATACTTTTTTTATTTTGATTTATATATTCTACATTTAAATTATATTCTGGTAATAATAAATTAATATACTTATGTAACTCTTCTTTTTTCATGTATGGTAATAAGACTGGAATAGATTCATTATCAGCCTCAGACATCCCAATACATATAATTTCTAGAGAATATCTTTTTAATAATCTAGCAAAAAGCGATTGTTTAATTTTAAGACCATTTATTTTATTATATGGTATATTTATTTTCTTTTTTGTAAAATATCCATAATTCATAATAATTTTATCATTATCTTTTTTTAAAGAAAATCCATAATATTTCCCTAAGTTAGATATAAAAGAAAAAAGCAGGGGAACAACGATAAAAATAAGAGGAAATATGAAATTACCTTCTAAATTAGTTGATTTAATTAAAAAGAAGTAACTAGTAAAAAGAAAAGCAAAAATAAATATATTCATATTCAATAAAATATGCTTAATCATTTTACTATATTTAAAAGTAATTAGATTAGTATTATCTTTATCTATATCTTTTGTTTTTTCTTTATTTTCAATTAAATTCAATAAATCTAATTGTATCTTTAGAGCAAAATCTTTCTTTAAAATAATATTTATATCCTTATTATTGTTTGCTTCAATTGAATTAGTATCAAATTTTATTTTAGCAGTATTTAGGATTCTTTCAAAAATATTTTGCTCAATATTTATGGAAGAAATATTTTTAATTAAAGTAGTTTGAATTTTCTTTTGAATAGTATTTTGAGTAATAGTAATCATCTTATTATCAATTTCGATAGTAGTTTTATACCACTTATAAATAAAGTATATAAATAAAATAGTAATTAATAAAAAGAATATTCCTAAACTTTTAACTACATTTATAAGACTAATATTGTCATTAATAAATTCTCCAAAAATTTCAATAGAGTTAAATACTAAAATGGTTAAAATAAGCCAGGAACTTTTAAAAGTATTTTCTACTACACTAGAAAAGTGGAGTTTAAATGTTTTCTTTTTCATTAACTTCACCATATTTAACTAGATCATTTATTTTATTTTTTAAATCAATTGCTATTTGATTAGCAATATCATCTTTCAAATATTTAATATTAGCACTTCCTCCTGATGTAGTAATTATTACTCTTGATATTTTATAAATAGATTCAATTGGATTTTTCTTAATTGTAATTTGCTTTACTCTTTCAATCGGAATTATATTTCTTTTTTGAAAGAAAAATCCTTCAATAATATCAATCATTTCTTCATTTATTAAATATTTATATCTTCTATATTTGATAAATGGTGCTACAAATGTATGGGAAATTGATATTACTAATAATATGATTCCACCAATAAAGTAATAATTATTAAATAAGTCTTTATTAAAAAAATATATTACTATTATAGCAATCCATAGTAATAGATATTTAATTAATGTTGAAAATAACATTACCTTTTTAGCATCTTTGTTTAATTTTTCATATTTCATTATTTCACCTCTATAAATATTATACTACTAATTATTATTTATGGTATAATAATTTATATATTAAGGAGGTATAAATGAAAAAGATAATAGTTTATATAGCAAATAGTTTAGATGGTTATATTGCGGATAAAAATATGAGTATTGACTGGTTAAATGAATGTGCTACTAATGATAATGAAGAAGGTAGTTATGATACTTTTTATAATTCGATTGATACAGTAATACTTGGAAAAACAACTTATAATCAAATTATTAAAGAATTATCTCCAACTGTTTGGCCATATAGTGATAAAATGACATATGTGATTACAAATGATAAAATAGGTGAGAAAGATAATATAAAAGCAAGTAATGATTTAGTTAATTTAGTAAATAAAATAAAAAATGAGGAAGGCAAAAACATATGGATATGTGGAGGAGCATCTATTATAAATACTTTAATAAAAGCTGATTTAATAGATGAATTTCATATAACAATAGTTCCAATTATTTTAGGAGGAGGAGTGAAGTTATTTGATAATACTTTACCTAAAATTAAACTTAAATTAATTAATACTAAAAAATATAATGGTTATGTTGACTTAATATATATAAAAGATTAAAACTAATAACTTTATATTATTTATTTGGCATGATATAATAATAAACATTAAGGAGGAATAATATGGACTTAGTAGATATAAAAAAAGAAATGATAGGACAAGAAATTACTATTTCAGGATGGATAAAAAATCATAGAAAACAAAGTGAATTTGCATTTATTACAATGAATGATGGGACTAGAATAGAACCGTTACAAGTAGTATATGATAAAAGTTTAGATGACTTTACTTTAATTAATAAATTTCACATTGGATCATCAATTGAAGTAAAAGGAATTGTAAAAGAAAGTTTAGGTCAAGGACAATCAATTGAATTAATAGCAAATAGTATTAAACTTTTGGGAGATTCACCAGAAGATTATCCACTACAACCAAAAAGACATTCAAATGAGTTCTTAAGATCAATTGCTCATTTAAGACCACGTACTAATTTATATAATGCAATATTTTCAATAAGAAGTAAAACTTCATTTGCAATTCATGAATATTTTACAAGTAATAATTATGTCTATGTTCATACACCTTTACTTACAACAGCTGATTGTGAAGGAGAAAATCAAATGTTTAAAGTAACAACACTTGATATGGATAATCTACCTTTAACAAAAGAAAAAAAAGTAGATATGAGTAAGGATTTATTTAATAAAAAAACTTATATTACAGGGACTGGACAATTACATGGTGAAACATTTGCTCATGGATTTAAAAAAATATATACATTTGGACCAACATTTAGAACAGAAAACTCAAATACTAAAATTCATGCTAATGAGTTTTGGATGATTGAACCAGAAATTTGTTTTTGTGATTTAGAGGGTTTAATGGATATTGAAGAAGATATGTTAAAGTATGTTGTTAATTATATTTTAACTAACGCAAAGGACGAAATAGAATTTTTGAATAAATTTGTTGATAAAACATTGAAAGAAAAGCTTGAAAACTTAGTAAATTCCAACTTTGTTAGAATAAACCATAGTGAAGTAGTAGACTTATTACTAAAAGCATCAAATAAATGGGAGTTTATACCAGAGTATGATGGGGATTTAGCAAAAGAACATGAAAAATATATATGTGAACATTTTAATAGTCCAGTATTTGTTACAAATTGGCCTAAAGATATAAAAGCATATTATATGAAAGAAAATGATGATCAAAAAACTGTTGCAGCAGTAGATTTATTAGTACCTGGTGTAGGAGAATTAATGGGTGGATCACAAAGAGAAGAACGATATGATGTATTAAAGGCGAGAATGGAGCATTTAGGCTTTTCTCCGGATGATATAAAATGGTACTTTGATTTAAGAAAGTATGGAACAACTATTCACTCTGGATTTGGACTTGGGTTTGAAAGATTACTTATGTATTTAACAGGAATGGAAAATATAAGAGATGTTATACCTTTCCCAAGAACTCCAGGAAACTGTGATTATTAAGGAGAATTTATGAATAATAAAGTAGTATTAATCGGGTGTGGTAACGTTGGTATGAGTTATGCATATGGACTTGTTAATCAAAAAACATATGTAAATGAGCTAGTATTAATAGATATAGATGAGAAAAGAGTAGAGGGAGAAGTCATGGATTTAAACCACTGTCTTCCTTTTGCTCCAAGTAAATTAACGATAAAAAAAGGAGATTATTCAGATTGTAAAGATGCTAGTCTAGTTTGTATTTCAGCTGGAGCAAGTCAAAATCCTGGAGAAACTCGTATGGATTTAATTAATAAGAATGCTGTTATTTTTAGAAAAATAATTAAAGATGTTATGAATAATGGATTTAATGGGATATTTTTAGTAGCAACTAACCCTCTTGATATAATGACTTATATTACTTGGAAAGAATCAGGTTTACCTCAATCAAAAGTTATTGGTAGTGGGACTAGCCTAGATACGGCAAGACTTAGACATATGATTGGAGAAAAAACAAATATATCTCCTAAAAGTATAAATGCTTATGTAATAGGAGAACATGGAGATAGTGAATTCATTCCATGGAGTACTGTAAATATAGGAAGTCAAAAAATAACGGATTTCTTAAATACCGATGAAATGGAAGAAATATATGTAAATGTTCGTGATGCAGCATATCATATAATAGATAGAAAAGGTTCAACTTATTATGGGATAGGAATGTGTTTAGTAAAAATAACTAATGCTATCTTTGGAAATGAAAATAGTATTATGGCCTTATCATCATATGATAAAGAAAATGATGTATTTATCGGAGGGCCTTCAATTATTAATAGAGATGGATTAAGAGAAAGAATATTTGTATCTTTAAATAGCGAAGAAGAAACTAAATTGCAAAATTCAATAGATATTATAAAAGAAGCTATAAATAAAATAGATTAGGGGTTAAATTATGTATGATATAAAAAAAATTAAACGAGCAAAAATAAAAAATAGAATATATATAATAGTAATTATTTTAATTGCATTAGTTTCAACATATTATATATATAATTATTTTGAAGTTGAAAGAAGTCATGAGTATTCGTCTGATTCATTGGAAATTACATATCATGAACCAACGGGAGAATCAATTGACTTAGATAAAGTAACACCAGTTACTGATTCGGTAGGACTTTCTTCAAAAGCATATACATTTTCTGTTAGAAATAATTTGACAACAAATGTATATTATAAAATTACTTTAGAAGACGATATAAAAAAGATAATGGAAGATAACTGTCAAGAAGAGTTAATGACAAAAGATATGATAAAAGTTTCTATTAGAGAAAATGATAATGATACTATGATTTATACATTAGAAGAGTTAACTGAAGGAGTGGTTTTAGAAACATCTAATAAGCCACTAGAAGAAAAAGAGTTTAGTATTAGAGTATGGAACCCAACTAAAAATGAAGAAGGATCAGGACGTGACTTACATTATCATGCTAATATAAAAATAGAAGAAACAGATAAACCTTTAGTAAATGAGGTGGAGTAATGGAAATAAATTTAATACCACTCTTAAATGAATTAGTTAAAGAGATAAAATTAGATGAAAAAATAGAACTACCAACTTTTTACTATGATATGTTGGAAGAATTAAAGGAAGTTAATAACTTAAGTGTAAATGGTCTTTTAACGATGGATTTAGAGGGGAATATTACCTTTAAAGGAGAAATAGAAGCAGACTTAATATTATATGATTCTATCTCACTAGACCCAGTTAAATACCCAATTTCCGTAAAATATGACGATATTATTGAAGAAAGTTGTAAGAAAAACGAAAATACACTTGATATTTTTGAGTTTTTATGGGAAAATATTGTTCTAGAGGTTCCCTTACAGTTTACTAAGGTTCTGGATCTCAGTAAATATAACGGGGATGGATGGAAATTATTTAGTGAAGAAGAAATTAAACTTCAAAATAACCCATTCGCACAGTTATCAAATGATTTAAAAAAGGAGTGATACAATGATGAATTTAGATATTCAATTATTCGCAGTACCTTTTCGTAAAGTTTCTAAAACAAGAAAAAGAATGAGAAGAAGTCATAATGCTATGGAAGTTCCAGGAATGACAAAATGTCCTAGTTGTAAAGAAGTTATTAAACCTCATAGAGTTTGTCCAAAATGTGGAATGTACAAAGGTAAAACTGTAGTTACAAAAGAAGAAAAATAAACAAGATAAGCAATGCTTATCTTTTTATTTTATGCTATACTTAAAAAGTAGGTGATAAGTATGTTTGAAAAGTATAAAGATGAAGAAATTTTAATAATAGCTCCTAATGCTACTAAATTAGATATATTAAAAGATATGCCTTTAGTAAATGTAAAGTTTATGACAATCGAAGAATTTATGAGTAACTATTATTTTGATTATAGTAATAATGCAATTGATTATTTAATGACAACATATAAATATCATATAGATGTCGCAAAAGTTATTATTAAAAATTTATATGATATTTCTATTAATAAAGAATATAAAAGTGATAAGTTAAATTTATTAAAAAAAATAAAACTAGATTTATTAAATAATAATTTACTAATTATAAATAATAATTTCAAAACATATTTAACTTCAAAAAAAATAATAGTCAAAAATTATTATCGATTAGAGAAATATATATATGATGATTTAATTAGTTTAAACGCTGATATAAAAAAGATAAATAAAAGTACTATTAATAATACAATTATAAGAACCAATACTTTAGAAGAAGAGATAGTATTTATTGCTCTTGAAATAATAAAACTATTAAAAAAGGGTATAAATATAAATAATATATACTTAACTAATGTTTTAGATAGTGATTATTATACATTGAAAAAAGTATTTAAGTACTTTAATATTCCTCTTACTTTAAACTCAACTTCTTCAATATATGGAACTACAATTGTAAATAATTATTTAAGTAATAATTATCTAGATTTAACTAAAAATGATAAAATTACAAAGAAATTAGTAAATGTAATAAACTCTTTAGTAGAGGTAAGTGATTCTATTAATTATAAAGCATTTTTAAAAGATAAGTTAAAGACTACTAAAACTAGTAGTTTAAAATTAATTAATTCTGTAAATATAGTTGATCTACTGGAAAAAAACTTTACTAAGGAAGATTATGTTTTTTGTATGGGAGTTAATCAAGATATATTACCAATTACTTATAAAGATGAAGATTATATAACAGATAGTATAAAAGATGAAATTAATTATTATGATACTAATTATAAAAATATAAATGAAAAGAAAGTTATAAAATATGTTTTATCAAATATTAATAATTTAACATTAAGTTATAGATTAAAAGACAGTTTTTCTACTTATTTAAAATCAAGTATTATTAATGAACTAAATTTAGAAGAGAAAATCTTTTCATTTAATGATTATAAATATTCAAATATATATAATAAGTTATTATTATCATCATCTTTTGATAACTATTACAAGTATAATCATATAGATAAAAGTATCACAAATTTATATGCTACATATCATAATATCCCTTATAATACTTACTCTAATCAGTATAATAAGATAAATAGCAATAAGTTAAAAGAATATATAAAAAAACCATTTAAGCTTAGTTATACTAGTATAAATAGTTATAATAAATGTCGTTTTAGTTTTTATATAAAAAATATCTTGAAAATAGACAAATATAATGAAACATTTAGTACTTTAATAGGGAATTTATTTCATTTTATAGCAACTAGTATTAATAAAGATAATTTTAATTTTAACCAAGAATGGGATAAGTATTTAGAAGATAAAACTTTATCTATAAAAGAGGTAGTTTTATTAGAAAATCTTAAATTACCATTAAAAAAAAGTATTGATACTATTTTTGAACAACAATCATTATCGAAGTATAATGATTACTTATATGAAAAAACATTTAATATAAATTTAGATAATGAAATAGATTCAATATTTACGGGGAATATCGATAAAATTATTTTAAGAAAAAATGTTAGTGATACATACTTTTCTTTAATAGATTATAAAACAGGAGGAGTTAATACTTCAATTTTAAATATGAAATATGGACTTGATTTACAACTACCAAGTTATTTATATTTAATGTCTAGTCAAAAAGAATTTACTTCTCCTATATTCACGGGAATGTATTATCAAAGAGTTTTATATCCTAAAATTAAGTTTGATAAGAAAAAAAGTGTTGAAGACATTATAAAAGATAATTTAAAACTAAATGGGTATTCAACAACTGATCAAGAAGAATTAGAAAAATATGATACTTCTTATAATAATAGTGTAATGATAAAAAGTATGAAAACTAAAAAAACGGGAGAGTTTTATCATTATACAAAAACTTTAAATGAAGAAGATATTTATAATATTATTAAATATGTAGAAAAAATAATTTGCGATAACTTAAATACTATCCTTGATGCTGATTTTAGAGTTAATCCTAAAAGTATGGATAGTAAAAATATATCATGCGAATACTGTAATTTTAAAGATATCTGTTATATGAATAGTAATGATTTAGAATATTTAGATAAAGTAGAAGATTTAGAGTATTTAAAGGAGGCCTAATATGAAACCAATTTGGACAGATGAACAGTTAAGAGCAATAAATGAAGACAATTCAAATATTATTATTAGTGCTGGTGCTGGAAGTGGAAAAACTGCTGTTTTAAGTGAGAGAGTTCTTCGTAAAATAAAAGAAAATGTTAAAATAAATCAGTTATTAATATTAACTTTTACAAATGCTGCTGCAAAAGAAATGAAAGATAGAATAAGAAGAAAACTAATTGAAAATAATTATATAGAAGATGTTAATTTAATTGATTCAGCTTATATTACAACATTTGATTCTTTTGCCTTGTCAGTTGTAAAAAAATATCATACTAATTTAAATATTACAAATAAAATCGAAATAACAGATTTTAGTATTATAGCAATTAAAAAAAATGAGATTATTAATAATATATTTGCAGAATATTATCAAAAAAAAGATTTAAAGTTTTTAAATTTAATAAAGAACTTTTGTGTAAAAGACGATAAGAAATTAATTGAAAATATTATTAATATAAGTAATCAATTAGATATGAAATATAAAAAAGATATTTATTTAGAAGAGTATTTTTCAAATTATTTAAATGATGATTTTATAAAAGAAAAAATAAAAGAATACTTTTTCATTATAAAAAACTTAATAAATGAATTAGAAGGAATAACTGAAGAATTATCTAATTATATAACAAGTGAAGAATATGAAAAATTATATAATTCCCACCTTCCTTGGTATAGTGCATCTTCATATGATGAAATAGTTAAATTGTCTTTTGATACTGTAAGACTTAAAACAGAAGATAGTGATGCAATTAAACTAAAAGAAAAAATAAAAAAGATTAAAAATAAAATAGATGATTATATAAATTTTGTTAGTGAAGAAGAAATATATAATGAACTGCTAAGTACAAAAGATAATGTAGAAGTAATAATTAAAATTTTACAAGAATTAGAAATTCGCCTAAATATTTATAAACAAGAAGAGAGTGTATATAGTTTTAATGATATATCTTTAATGGCTATAAAAGTAGTAGAAGAAAACTTAGAAATTAAAGAAGAGTTAACTAATAAATTTAATGAAATTATGATTGATGAATATCAAGATACTAATGATATTGGAGAATATTTTATATCATTAATTACTAAGAATAATTTATATATGGTTGGAGATATAAAACAATCAATATATAGATTTAGAAATGCTAATCCTTATATATTTAAAAATAAATATGATAAATATTCTCTACTTGAAGGTGGAAAAAAGATTGATTTAAATAAAAATTTTAGATCAAGAGATAAAGTATTAGATAATATAAATAACTTATTTGATTATTTAATGGATGATAATCTAGGAGGAGCTAAATATAGAGAAGAACACCAAATGATATTTGGAAATAAAACTTATATTAATGAAGGATTAACTGAACAAGATTACGATTTAAGTATCTATAATTATACTCCTAGTAAAGAATGTACTAATGCTGAAAAAGAAATATTTATAATCGGGGAAGATATTAAGCAAAAGATAAATGATAAATTTTTAATCTTTAATAAAAGTAATAAAGAACTTCGAGAAGTTAAATATAGTGACTTTGTTATTTTAATTGATCGTAAAACTGATTTTGATTTATATAAGAAAATATTTGAGTATTTAAATATTCCAATTAACTTAGAAAAAAGTGAAGAAATTAAACAAGATAATGATATATTACTGATAAAAAATATTGTTACTTTAGCTAATTTAATTAAAAGTAATACATATGATATAGACTTTAAGTATTGTTTTATATCAGTTGCTAGAAGTTTCTTATTTAATTATACGGATGATGAAATATTTAATTATTTTTATACAAATAACTTTAAAGAAAATGAAATATATGAAAAAACATTTAAATTAAGTTCATATATAGATGAATTATCTTCAAGTGAGTTTCTCTTGAAACTAGAAGAAATATTTGAATATGAGCTTAATTTGATTAAAATAGGAAGTATTAATTCTAATAGAAAAAGATTTGAATATTTTTATAACTTAATTAGTGACATGGAGAAAAAAGGGGAGACTATTAATGACTTTATTAACTACTTAGATGTTATATTTAATGATAATAAAAAGATAGAATTTAAAACAAATGAAGAAAGTAGTAATAGTGTAACTTTAATGACTATTCATGCTTCTAAAGGATTAGAGTTTCCAATATGTTATTTTTCCGGATTTAAAAAAGAATTTATGTTTCAAGAATTAAAAGAAGATATCATCTATTCGAAAGAAGAAGGTATCATTCTACCATATTTTAATAAATATATAAAAAATACTATTTTAAAAGATATTTATATAAATAAAACAAAACAAGAAGAAATAAGTGAAAAGATTAGACTATTATATGTAGCATTAACTAGAGCAGAAGAGAAAATGATTATAGTAACTCCTAATTTAGAAGATGATAATTTAAATATAAGTAGTTATGATAAAGTAAATTATAAATCATTTTATACAATGTTAAACTCTTTAAGTATTTATTTAAAAAAACATAATATATCAAAAGATGATGTATTAGTTACCAAAGATTATTTAAAAAATAATAGTAAAAAATTATTAAATGAAGTATCAAAAGATATAATTAATTTAGAAGAGATAAATATAAAAGAAGAAGAAGTTCAAGAAAAAAGATATTCAAAAGATCAAATGAAATTAATATCCAAAGAAGAGGCTATCTTAATGAATAAAGGTAATCAAATCCATCAAGTACTAGAATTAATTGATTTTAAGAACCCAGACTTTGAAGATATGGAATTAGAGACTATTAATTTAGTAAAAGATTTTTTAAATCAAGATATAATAAAAAATAATATAAATGAAAATTTTTATAAAGAATACGAATTTATATATCAAGAAGATAATATAAATAAACATGGTATTATTGACTTATTAATTGAAAATAATAATCAAATAATTATAATCGATTATAAACTAAATAATATAAATGATGAAGCTTATATAAAACAGTTATATGGATATAAAGAATTTATAAAACAAAAAACTAATAAAGAGATTAAATGTTATTTATATTCAATCATAAAAAAAACCTTTTTAGAAATCTAAAGAGGTTTTTCTTTACTTAACTATTACTGTTAATGTTGAAGGTTTATAATATAAGTCATCGATAACATTTTTCGCTTCGTTAGAATTAACATAAACAGTTTTAATCTCTTGACTATTGTAAAACATATAATTTGTATACGTTCCATATCCTATATATAAATCTGTTAAATCTAATTCCTTCATTGAAAAATAACTAAACATTTCTGACATATCAGTTACGTTGTATGTATCCCATCCTGTGAAATTTAGCTCTTTGGCACTGCAGGCCATGAACATTTGTCGCATTTTAGTTACTTTTGAAGTATCAAAGGAAGATAGATCTAGGGAAGGAATCATACTATTATGAAACATTGATTCCATACTAGTTACATTAGAGGTATCAAAAGCACTTAAATTTAAGTTACTAATTTTACTACTACCAAACATTCCGTTCATTGTTGTAACATTGGAAGTATCAATAGTAGTTAAATTAGTCAAATTTCCTTCGTAATTAATAAACATATAATTCATATTTGTAGTAGCAGAAGTGTTAAAAACATTATTAAAATTAATATTACTCTTAAATCTGTTAAATAAGCGATTACAATTCTCATTCGCGCTTATTTTACCGTTAGCTTGTATCTTTAGAGTCATGTTATCAATATATCCGATTATAGCACCATTTTGTTTTTCTGATAAATCAAAGTGATATTCATAATTTTCATAGTTAGTAGTTATTTTTTCTTCGAATATAATATTATCGAAATTGTATATCATATTGTTTGTGTTTTGATCTATAAATATTTTGTTGAAATCATTTCCTGATAACATTACAGGAACATCGAGATTACTATTTAATTCCTCATTGATAGTATTGTTTATATCATCATTTATCTTTCTATTAGTGGCCATAATACTAAGAGTAGAAATAATAACTATAACCATTATTATACTAATTCCATAAAGTAGAGTAGATACTGCGAAACCTTTATTTTTTAAAAATTTTTTCATATATTTCTCCTTAAATATGGTATTTATTTTACTAAAACAGTTAAAGTAGAAGGTTTATTACTTGATGCATCAAATTTTGTTTTATCTGCTACTGTTTTAGCATAGACAGTTATAATTTTACTTTGTTCAAACATATAATTCATATTTGTAACTTGACTTGTATTAAAAAAACTTAAATCTAGGGTTATAATTTCGCTATAAAGAAACATCATTTCCATCTTGGTTACATTATCTGTATTAAAAGAACTTAAGTTTAAAGTTGTAATAGCACTATTTCTAAACATTCCACTCATATCAGTAACTTTAGCTGTATTAAAATTTAATAAATTTAAAGTCGTAGCACTGCTATCTGCAAACATCCAACTCATGTTAGTAACATTGGAAGTGTCAAAAGAAGATAAATTTAAAGTTGTAGCATTACTATTTGTAAACATCCAACTCATGGTAGTAACATTGGAAGTATCAAAATGAGATAAATCTAGACTTGTAACTCTGCTTCTACTAAACATATAACTCATATTAGTAACATTGGAAGTATCAAAAGAAGATAAATTTATATATGTGGCACTACTATTATTAAACATTTGATACATATTAGTAACTTGGGATGTATTAAATGAACTTAAGTCTAAAGTTAAAATACCACTATTGCTAAACATACTATCCATAGTAGTAACCTTAGAAGTGTTAAAAGAAGATAAATCTAAAGTGTTAACATTACAATCACCAAACATACTATTCATATTAGTAACGTTGGAAGTATCAAAATTGGATAAGTTAAGATTAGTGATATTAGAATATCTAAACATCCATCCCATAGTAGTAACCTTAGAAGTGTTAAAAGAAGATAAATCTAGATTTGTTGCATCAAAATAACCAAACATACCACTCATATCTGTTACCTGACTTGTATCAAATGAACTTAAATTTAGACTTGTTGCATCACTTCCGTTAAACATTGAACTCATATCTGTTACTTTACTTGTATCAAATGAACTTAAATTTAGACTTGTTGCATCACTTCCATTAAACATTGAACTCATATTAGTAACATTGGAAGTGTCAAAAGAAGATAAATCTAAGCTTATAGCTTTACTCACGTAAAACATATCCTCCATATTAGTAACATTGGAAGTATCGAAAGAAGATAAATTAATATTTATTGCATCACTTCCTTCAAACATATCAGACATATTTGTTATTTTACTAGTATCAAAAGAAGATAAATCAAGTTCTTTAGCGTTGCAATCTTCAAACATAGAATCCATAGCAGTAACATTTAAAGTATCAAAAGAAGATAAGTCTAGGCTTATAGCTTTACTCCCATAAAACATCCTACTCATATCAATTACTTTGCTTGTATCAAAAGAAGATAAATTTAAAGTTGTAGCATTACTATTTGTAAACATTCCGCTCATATCAGTAACATTGGAAGTGTCAAAAGAAGATAAATCTAGGTTTGTTGTGTTACTACTACTAAACATTAAACTCATATCAGTAACACTAGAGGTATTAAAAGAAGATAAATCTAAACTTGTAATTTGACTATCTAAAAACATCCAACTCATATCTGTTACTTTACTTGTATTAAAATTATTATTAAAATTAATAGAATTTACTATAAAATTTCTAAACATACGTTCACTATCTATATTGCCATATATTATACTTTTTGATTGAATTCTTAAAACTTGATTTTCATCTATATAACCTATTATGGAACCATTTTGTTTTTTGGATAAATCAAAATAATGGGAATAGTTTTTATAATTAGGATTTATTCCTCTTTCAAATTCAATAGAAGTTAACGGATATTTCATTAAATGCTCGGAATTGTTCGGACTTACAAATAAATTATTAAACTCCCATCCACTTATCATAGTTACATCCTCTAATGTACTATTTAACTCTTCTTCAATAGTGACAATTATATCATCATTTATTTTTCTATTAGTAGCCATGATAGATAAAGTAGAAATAATAACTATAACCATAATTATACTAATACCATATAAAAGGGTAGATACGGCAAACCCTTTATTATTTAAAAATTTATTCATATTATATACCTCATTATATTAATTATATATTTTATAGGCATTTATTGCAATAAATATACTTTTTTTATAAATTATGTTGACACTATTTTTAATAATATGGTATAATTTATTTGTTCATTTGTTATGGGGCATTAGCTCAGCTGGGAGAGCGCCACGCTTGCACCGTGGAGGTCAGCGGTTCGAGCCCGCTATGCTCCACCATATAGAATGATATAGCAAATCCTATGATTTGCTTTTTTTATGTAATTATAGTAAACTATAATAGTTTTAGAGGTGATAAAATGATTCAATTAAATAATGTAAGTTTAAAATTCGGGAAAAGAACTTTATTTGATGAGGTAAACATAAAATTTACAAGTGGTAATTGTTATGGACTTATCGGGGCAAATGGAGCAGGGAAGTCAACATTTTTAAAAATGTTATCAAATGAAATAGAGACTACTAGTGGAGATATTATAGTAACTAAGGGAGAGCGAATTTCTTTTTTAAAGCAAGATCATTATCAATATGATGAAAATACCGTATTAGATGTAGTATTAATGGGTAATAATAAATTATATTCAGTTATGAAAGAAAAAGATGAAATGTATATGCAAACTGAATTTAGTGACGAAGATGGTATGAAACTGGCTAACTTGGAAGCTGAATTTATGGAAATGGATGGATGGAATGCTTTCTCTGATGCTGCTATTTTACTTAGTAACTTAGGAGTAGAAGAAAAATATCATGACTCACTATTAAAAGATATTCCTGGTAAAAATAAGGTTAAAGTATTATTAGCTCAAGCTTTATTTGGTAATCCTGATATTTTATTATTAGATGAGCCTACCAACTCACTTGATATTGATGCTATTAAATGGTTAGAGGAATTTTTAATTAATTTTAATAACACAGTTATTATCGTATCGCATGACAGACACTTTTTAAATAATGTTTGTACACATATTGCTGATATTGATTATAATAAAGTTAAATTATTCGTAGGAAATTATGATTTTTGGTATGAATCAAGTGAATTAATCCAAAAGCAAATGAGAGATTCAAATAAGAAAAAAGAAGAAAAAATTAAGGAACTAGAAGGATTTATTGCCAGATTTAGTGCTAATGCTTCTAAATCTAAACAAGCAACTTCTAGAAAGAAAATGCTAGAGAAAATTTCTCTTGATGAAATAGTAGCATCTTCTCGTAAATATCCATTTATTGATTTTAAAATAGATAAACCAGCTGGAAAAGAAATTTTAAAAGTAGAAAATTTAACTAAAATAGTAGATGGAGTTAAAATATTAGATAAAGTATCTTTTACAATTTTAAAAGATGATAAAGTAGCAATTATTGGAGAAGATGATTATACAAAAACAATGTTATTTAATATTTTAATGGGAAATGAAAAATATGATAAAGGAACTATTGAATGGGGTAAAACTATTACAAAAGGGTATTTACCACAAGATAATTCTAAATATTTTGATAATGATAAAAATATAATGGAATGGATTGGTAGTTTTTACGATATTAAAGATGAAACTATTTTAAGAGGATTCTTGGGAAGAATGTTATTTTCTGGAGAAGATGTATTTAAAAATGTTAGTGTTTTATCTGGAGGAGAAAAAGCTCGTTGTATGCTATCAAAAATGATGTTAGAGTCTCCTAATATGTTATTATTAGATGAACCTACTAACCATTTAGACTTAGAAAGTATTACAGCTTTAAATAAAGGAGTTACTAATTTTGCCGGTGAAGTAATATTTACATCTCGTGATTATGAAATTAATAATACTGTTGCTAATCGTGTAATTGAAATTAAAAATGATGGAACAATTAATGATAAAAGTATTCCTTATGAAGATTATTTAAATAAATATAAAATAAAATAAGATATATTTTACTATATCTTTTTTTTTCTTGCATTTTTTTATTATAGGTATATACTTTAGATAAGTAGAAAAACTTTACTTAATAATTTAGAGAGAGGAGAAAATTATGAAAAAAGTAAAATACACAGTAGCATTTTTAGGACTTGCCTTATTTATAACCGGGTGTGGTGGTGAAAAAACTTTAACATGTAATTATATGGATGAAGATTTAGGCGCTAACCAAGAGCTAATTATAACTTTTTCAAGTGATGAAATTACTAATGTAGTAGCAAATGCAATACTAGATTATGGAATAGAAATACCAGAAGAAGAATTAGGAACAATTTGTGATGAATATAAAGATTATAAAGGTATGGAATGTGATGCTTCTATAAAAGAAACTGAAGTAACAGTCAAACTTACAATTGATCCTAGTACAGCTGATAACGATACACTAACAGACTTAGGGATTAAAAAAACTACTTATGAAGATGTTAAAGCTGACTTAGAAAAAGAAGAATATACATGTGAGTAAATAATTAAAAAGAAGATTAATTCTTCTTTTTTCTTTGTTTTATATAGATTTTTATAGTATACTTAAATAGGTGATAATATGTACTTAAAAGAAATAGTAGCAACGGGTTTTAAATCTTTTGCAGAAAAATTCAGTATTAAATTAGATGATCAAGTAACATGCATCGTAGGACCTAATGGAAGTGGAAAGAGTAATGTCGTTGATGCTGTTCGTTGGGTTTTAGGAGAACAGTCTGTCAAATCTTTAAGAGGAGATGGTTCGATGTCTGATGTTATATTTTCAGGATCTAACTCTCGTAAAGCACTAAACGTTGCAAGTGTTGAATTAATTTTTGATAATAGTGATCATTTAGTAAATATTCCTTATTTAGAAATATCTATTAAAAGAAGAATTTATCGAAGTGGTGAAAATGAATATTATTTAAATAATCAAAAATGTCGTTTGAAAGATATTAATAATTTATTAATGGATACAGGAATGGGAATTAGATCATTGAATATTATTTCCCAAGGAGAAATTGATAAAATACTTTCAAATTCATCAAGTGAGAGAAGAATTGTTTTTGAAGAAGCAGCAGGAATTTTAAAATATCGAAAAAGAAAAGAAGAGGCTTTAAGAAAACTAGATCGAACTCATGCTAATATTGAGCGTATAAATGATATTATTAATGAATTAAAAATACAACTAGAACCATTAGAAAAACAAAAAGAAGAAGCCTTAAAATATAAAGAAAATAAAGAAGGATTAGACAAATACGAAGTAGCACTTTTAGTATTTGATATTAAAAATTTAACTGCAGAACTTAAAAAGTTAAATGAAATTACAGAAAACTTAAATAAAGAAATTATTGATTTAAGTAATGAAACAACTCTTAGTGATACAAATCATTTATCTAATACAAATCAATTAAATGATTTAGAAATAAAGAGAAATAAATTACAAAATGAATTATTAAATATTTCAACAGAAGTAGAAAAAATAAATGGGGAACGTAATTTATTACAAGAAAAAATAAACAATACTAAATCTAAAGATGATACTTTAATAAATGTAAAAAAAACTTTAGAAGAAAAAACCTTATTAAATAGGGAAATAGAGGTTTTAAAAAATAATATAAATCAAATAATTACTAAATCAAAAGAAATAGATAAAGTATCTAATGATTATGAAAATAATTTTAACAAACTAAAATTAAAAAGAAATATAATTAACAGTGATATAGAAAAACTTTCTCGTGAGGTTAGTAATATAAAACATAATATATCAGTTAAAAAACATATTTTAGAAGAAGGCGGGTCACTTCCTCAATCTGTTAAGAAAGTTTTAAATAATAATTTATTAACAGGGATTCATAATACTATTATCAATGTTATAGAAGTAAAAAAAGAATATGAGGCAGCCCTTGATATAGCACTAGCTAGTAGTAAAAACTTTATTATTTGTGAAAATGAGACATCTGCTAAAAAAGCGATTAATTACTTAAAAGAAGAAAAGGCTGGTCGTGCTACATTTTTTCCTTTAGATGTTATAAAATCAAGAAAAATTGATTTAAAAGTGACAGAAAAAATAGAAAATGATAATAATTTCATTGGAATTTTATCAGATTTAGTAAAATATAACAAAAAATATGAAAATATCATTTTAAATCAACTAGGACTTATTTTAGTAACATCTAACATGGATAGTGCTATAAAGATAAGTAACATAGTAGATAAAAAATATAAGATTGTAACTTTGGAAGGGGATGTTATTCACATTGGAGGAGTAATGTCTGGAGGTTCTAAGTATCAATCAAAATCTAATTTTACTATAAAAGAAGAAATTAGAGAATTAAAGGACTTAGAAGATACTAAGTTACAAAGAATTAAATCATTAAGTAAAGAAGATGATGAATTAAGAATTGAAATTTCTAAAAATGAAGAGAAAGTATTTGGTTATTCAAAAGAAAAAGTAGAACTAAAAGAACAATATGATTACAAAAGTAATGAATTAAAAATAAAAGAAGAAAGATTTTATCATCTTACTAATGAATGGGAAAATTTAGATGCTATAAGTAAGGGAAGTATTGATAGTAAAGAAAGTGAATTAATGATTCTTTATCAAGAAAAATTAAGTATAAAAGAAAAAATAGAAAATGAACTTTCTTATATAATTAAAAATATATCATTATTAAAAGAATCAATTGAAGAAGTATTAGTAGTTAATAAGTTTAAATTTAATAAGTTAAAATCTTTAGAAAAAACAGTAAAAGATAATGAGATTAATATTTCAAAGATAGATATAAAAATAGATAATATGCTAAATATATTAAATGAAGACTATGAAATGACATATGAAGGGGCTAAAGATAAATACTTCTTAGATTGTAATCCAGAAGATGCACGTCGTTTAGTAAATACTTATAAACAAAATATTAAATCATTAGGAATGGTTAATCTTTCTGCAATTGAAGAATATGAAAAAATAAATACTAGATATAGCTTTTTAACTAAACAAAAAGAAGATTTAGCAAAAGCTGAGGATACTTTACTTGATATTATGAATGAAATGGATGACATTATGAAAAATGAATTTATTTCAACATTTGATAAAATTCAAATAGAATTTAAAACTGTATTTAAAGAGCTATTTGGAGGAGGAATTGCTAAGTTAGAGTTAACGGATCCTGAAAACATTTTAACAACTGGAATTGAAATAAATGTATCGCCACCTGGAAAAAAATTATCAACAATTAATTTATTAAGTGGGGGAGAAAAAACATTAACCGCTATAAGTTTATTATTTGCAATTTTAAATGTTCGAAAAATACCATTTTGTTTATTTGATGAAATAGAGGCAGCACTTGATGATGCTAATGTTATTGGGTTTGGGACTTATTTAGAAAAATATAAAACTAAAACTCAATTTTTAATAATTACCCATAAGAAAAAGACTATGGAATATGCAAATACTTTATATGGTATAACAATGCAAGAATCAGGGGTATCAAAATTAGTAAGTGTAAAATTAGATTAAAAAAAGATATACATCATATAAAACGATATATATCTTTTCCTTTGTAAGGATCTTTTTTATTAATATGATCATAAAATAAAATTCCATTTAAATGATCTATTTCATGCTGAAAAGCAATTGCTAATTCTTCTCTTGCTCTAATATTAATCTTTTTACCATCAATATCATATCCTTGAACAGTAACACGAGCATTTCTTAAAACAATTCCTTCAACATCATTATTAACAGATAGACAACCTTCTCCAAGTTCGCTATATATTAATTCACTAGAAGCAGAAATTATTTTAGGATTTATTATAACATAGTAATCAAATTTTTCGAATTCAACTTCATGAACTACGACAAAATATCTTTTTAATACTCCAAGTTGAACAGCAGCCATTCCCATACCAGGACGTAACTCATATTTTTCTGCTAATTCTTCAATTTGACTATTATATAAATATTCAATCATTAAATCAATTTTTTCTTTATCTTCTTTACTAAGAGGAAAAGTAACTTCTTTACTTTTTTGTCTAAGTAATTTATTGTTATCCTCTAATATATCTTTCATTTTTAACATAAGTCACCTCATTAACGTTATTTTAACAAATAATGGTATAAAAAGATAGTACCTTAATTTTATTTGTTTATTTACATAAAAAAAGCATATAAATGCTTTTTTAATATTTAGTATGAAACTATTTTTGCATAATCATCATTTCTTTGTTTATAATTAGCAAACAATTTAGTGTCAACTTCATTTTTCCATTCTTCTTTAGTTTTATTAGATGCCTCTAAGTAATCATCAACTGAAGTAACATGGTTATCATTATTGTCTGTGATTATACCAGTTGCAAATAAGTTATTTATTTGAGTATTATCTTCATTTTTAAGAGCTTCATCATCTAAATAAGAAATAATTAAATCTTTGTGTTCACTTTTTTCGATTTCATTAGCTACACCATAATTAATTTCTTCTTGAGTATATACTGATGGGCTATAAATAGTATAAAATCCATTTACAGCTTCTTCTATTTGATGTTTTTCATTTCTAATATGTAATTCTTTAGAAGCGTCTGCCTCTGCAATCATATTCATTTCTTCTTCACTATTTATCACACTTGATTTATCATTTTTATATTCTAAACTGTTACTATC
Source organism: uncultured Muribaculaceae bacterium (assembly GCA_964371025.1). Lineage (GTDB taxonomy): Bacteria > Bacillota_I > Bacilli_A > RF39 > UBA660 > CAYJDP01. The sequence continues at coordinate 185,161 of CAYJKH010000001.1, forward strand.
ATCAATAATATAAGTAGCAGTTCCTGTAAAACCTACTACAGCTATCAAAGTTATTAATGCTACTTTTTTAATCTTTTGAGTTCTTTTTTTGAAACTATCTTGAGTAATTATTTGTTTTTCTGCATTATTTTTCATATATTTACCCCCTTATGTAAATTATAAACTTCCTCATTTGAAGTACCTTATTTTAACATAAAATCCTAAAAAAGTCAATTGGATGGTACTTGACACTTATTTTGACATGTCAAAATACACTGTAATTTATTGATATATAGTTAATTTCTTTATTTTTTAAAGAATTGTGATACTATTATATATATAGTAAAGTAAGAGAGGTGAGTTATATTAAGACAATTTTAAAAAATATTGATAAACCATTATTACTAGTAACAATAGTTTTATTTGTTACGGGATTGGTTATGATATTTTCAGCCTCAAATGTTACAGCTTATATGTATTATGATGTATCTCCTTATAATTATTTTATTAAACATTTAATTATATTAATTGGAGGATTAGTAGTTTCCTGTATGTTAATATGGTTTAATACCAGAAGTTATAATAAATTATCCTGGTTAGGAGTTTTAGTTATTGGAGGATCTTTGATTGGATTGTTATTAGTTGGAGAAGTCCAAAACCAAGCAAAAAGTTGGTATGATTTTGGATTTTTTAGTTTTCAGCCATCAGAATTTGCAAAAATAATATTAATAATTTGGATAGCATCTTTTTATGATAAATATTCAACAAAAAAACGTAAAAAAGAGGAAGAAGATTCTAATTATAAAAAATATTTCCCCCTTGGAGTAGGATTTGGAATAGTAGCATTAATATTTTTACAGCCAGATTTAGGAACTTCTATAATTTTAAGTGCTATTATATTGACAATGTGGTTTTCTGCTCCGATTGAAGCATCTGCTAAAAGAAAAATGTTTATAGGTCTATTTATTGGAGCAATATTAATTGTATTAGTTTTAGTAACAAATGGAGATGCATTACTTAAAGAGCGTCAATTAGCCAGATTTAATTATTTTGATCCTTGTGATAAATTACTAACAACTGGAAACCAAGTATGTAATGGGTATATTGCTATAAATAATGGTGGTTTAACAGGAGTAGGCTTAGGATCATCAACTCAAAAATATTTATATTTACCAGAACCATATACTGACTTTATTTTAGCAATTATTATGGAAGAGACTGGATTAATTATAACATTGATAATATTCTTATTATATTTAGTTTTATTATATAGAATATTACTAATTGGAAAAAGAAGTTATAGTGATAAAGGAGCATTACTTTGTTATGGAGTAGCATTCTACATATTCTTTCATATTATAGTAAATGTGGGTGGAATATTTGGAATGTTACCATTAACAGGAGTACCACTACCATTTATGAGTTATGGAGGAAGTTTTGCAATTTGTTTAATAGTAGGATTAACAGCAGTTCAAAGAGTTGCAGTAGAAACAAGACTTACTGATAGAAAAAGAAGAAAATAATCTTCTTTTTTTATGAATAAATATTTATATCTTTAATACTATTATAGGAGGTGTAAGTATTAGTTTTAAATATAGATATAAAAAACAAATAATAATGGGAATAGTTTTAATATTAATTTTAATATCATGTAGTACTTATTACTATTTTAATAAAGAAGAACAAGAAGTTGTAATTAGTTCAGACATAGAAGAATTTGAAAAACTAAAAGCAGAAGATGAAGAAATAGAGTTAGAACAAAAAAATAAGAAAGAATATAAAGTAGATATTAAAGGAGAGGTAATAACTCCTGGAATTTATCAATTAACAAATGATAAAAGAGTAATTGATGTTATCAATATGGCTGGAGGTTTAACAAAAATAGCGGATACTTCAGTGATAAATTTAAGTAAAAAAATAAGTGATGAGATGGTAATTATTATATATACTAAAGATCAAGTATTAGATTTTGCTAAAACAAAAGAAATAGAAGCTCAAGTTAATGAAAATTGTGTATCTCCAAGTGATGAATTAATAAAAAATGATGCTTGTATTGAAAGTAGTGAAGAGGTAATAAATAATAAAGTTTCTCTAAATAAGGGGAGTATGGAGGATTTTTTAACATTACCAGGAATTGGGGAAAGTAAAGCTCAAGATATTATTGATTATAGAACTACAAATGGAGAGTTTAAAGAATTAGAAGATCTGATGAATGTTACAGGAATTGGAGAAGCAACATTTGCTAAGCTTAAGGAAAATATTACTTTGTAAGTATTTATATATTATTTTATTAGGATTAACTATTATTTATACTGTTATTTATATAAACGTAGATTATAAAAGTAAATATAGTGGAAAAGAAAAAGAAATAGTAGGAATTGTTACAGATATATTTATAGGTGAAAATAAACTGGATTTAAAAATATATGGATTAGAAATAATTATGGTAACCTATTATTTAGAAGAAGACATTCCTCTTTATAAACTTGGAGATAAAATAAAAGTAGAAGGAAAGTTAAATAAACCAGTAGTTCAAAAAACTTCTAACTTATTTGATTATTCAAAGCACTTAAAAAGAAAGAAAATATATTATCAAATGGAAGCTACCAATATTACTTTTATTAATAATAGTAATAATATATATTATAAATTAAAAAATAAAGTAAAAGACATGTGTAAGAATAATCCTTATTTATATACTTTTATTTTAGGAGATAAAAGATATTTAAATGATGAGGTTAAAATTAGCTATCAAGAAAATGGGATTAGTCATTTATTTGCTATTAGTGGAATGCATATAAGTTTATTAGCAGGAATACTATTATATTTATTATCAAAAGTAAAAGTTAAAGAAAATAAAAAATACTTCATTGTAATAATAGTTTTAACTATATATTTATTAATAGTAGGGTTTCTAGCATCTATTTTAAGAAGTGTATTATTCTTTATTTTATTTGCCATTAATAAATTATTTGATTTTAATATAAATATTATATGTATTTTTATATTAGTGTTAAGTAGTAGTTTATTAATAAATCCTTTTTATATATACGATGTTGGTTTTTTATATTCTTTTAGTATTAGTTTAGTTCTTCTTATTTTTGGAGAATATATAAACTCATATAGAGGCTATATAAAAAAACTATTAATAGTATCATTATTAGCATTTATAACATCTTTTCCTATTACCATATATTTTTTTTACCAAATAAATTTATTAAGTATAATATACAATATTTTTTATGTACCATTTGTAAGCATATTAATATTCCCTTTGTCATTAATTATGTTTATGGGAGTCCCTCTTGATTTTATATTTACCCCTTTAATCATATTTTTAGAAGAATCATCATTATTTATTAATAAAATAGATGTATTTAAAATAGTATTTATGAAATTAGATAATTTTTATTATTTAATTTATATAATATTTACAATATTATTTTTAATAGGAATATATTATAAAAAAATAAAGTATACAGTTATGGTGATCGTACTTATTATTTTTCATAAATTATATTTTTATTATAATACCTATATAGTTATGTTGGATGTAGGGCAAGGAGATAGTTTTTTATTTTTTGACAAAGGGAAAACTATTATAATAGATACAGGAGGGAAGTATAATTATTATACTAATACTAGTGGAGATTTAACTAATTATGTTATAAAGCCATATCTTAGAAGTATGGGAATAAAAAAAATAGATTTATTAATTTTAAGTCATGGGGATTATGATCACTTGGGAGAAACTTTTAACTTATCTAAGTATTTTGAAATAAATGAAATTTTAATAAATAATAATGAGTTAAATTATAACGAAGAAAAAATAAAAAATTCATTTAATAATGTTTCTAAGTTAGAAAATGATATAACATTTAAAGTTAATAATTTTACCTTTAATTCATTAGGTTTTGATTTAGGAGATGAAAATGACAGTAGTATTATTTTATTAATAACTTATAAAGATATTAGTTTTCTAATGATGGGGGATGCATCAATTAAATCAGAGATAAAATTATTAGATAAATATAATATTAAAAATATTGATTATTTAAAAGTAGGGCATCATGGTTCAAAGACTTCTACTAGCAAAAAACTACTAGAAGAGACTACTCCAAAATATGCTTTAATATCAGCAGGAGTTAATAATATATTTAATCATCCAAATCAAGAAGTGATAGATAGATTAAAAGACTATAATATTAAAATATTTTCAACCCAAGAAATTGGTAGCAAAATGATAAATTTAAATAATTGAAATAATATGGTATACTCATATTATAGGAGGCTTTATGAAAGATTTAACTAATTACTTAGACTATTTAAAATATCAAAAGAAGTATTCAACTCATACTATTAAAAACTATGAATCTGATATAGAAGAATATTTTTTTTATGTAAAAAAAGAAAGTTTAAACTATAAAGATATTGAATATAGTGATATAAGATTTTATTTAATGTATTTAAAAGAAGAAAAAAAAATAAATAATGCCTCAATTGATCGAAAAATTTCATCAGTAAGAGGATTTTATAAATATTTAGTAACTGAAAAAATTATCGAAAATAATCCATTTATATTGGTTAATTCTCCTAAAAAAGAAAAAAAATTACCTCGTCATTTTGAATTGTCTGAGTTAGAAGCTTTATTTAATAGTTGTAATACTACAACTTTTTTTGGAAAAAGGAATTTATTAATATTAGAAATGTTATATGCAACTGGAATTAGAGTTAGCGAACTTGTTAATATAAAAATAAAAGATATTAATAAACAAAATAAAACTATTATAGTTCTTGGGAAAGGAAATAAAGAAAGAATTGTTAGATATGGAGATTGCTGTAGTGATATATTAGAAGAATATTTATCTTATTATTTAGAATATAATAAAGAAAAAATTGAGTATTTATTTTTAAATAATAACTATAAACAGTTAACAGATCGAGGAGTAAGATATATATTAGATAATTTAATAAAAAATACATCTCTTAATAAAAAAATATCTCCTCATATGATAAGACATTCTTTTGCAACTCATTTGCTTAATAGTGGTTGTGATTTATTAACTGTCCAAAAATTATTAGGACATGAGAGTATAAAAGCTACTCAAATTTATACCCATATTTCAAATGATAAATTAAAAGATGTTTACTTTAAAATATTTAATAAAGAAAAAAATGATATAAAATAAGGGAAATTGTCATTATTTACTTTTAATTTATATTAATATTTGTTAAAATAAAAACAGTTCAAAAGGATGTGATTTATTATGGATTATAAATTTAATTCCCAGGAAGAATTATTTAATCATATTAAACCAGCGTTAATTGCAAAGAAAACAGAGTTGAAAAGATTAGGTTTCCAAAATGTAGATATTCAAGATATTTGGATTTTTTTAATTAAAACAAAGTGGGCTAGTGCTAATGATTTAATGGTAGTTGATATGGTAAATGATATTATGAAATTAGATGTTAATGATTTTGGACATTATATAAAAGAGGAGAAAATATGAAAAAATTAGAGAAAAAACGACAAGTTAAAACAACTAAAGCTAATAGTAAATCAACTAAAAGAGTTATTTCATTAAGTATTATTTTAATGCTTATAATAACTGGAGTTGGATTTGCGTTTGTACCATTTTTTAATAATTTAAAATTTGGATTAGATTTACAAGGAGGATTTGAGGTTTTATACCAAGTTGAAACTATTGATGGTAGTGATATGACTGCTGATAAAGTAGAGGCAACATATAAAACTCTTCAAAAAAGAATTAATTCATTAGGAGTATCAGAACCAGAAATTATTGTTGAAGGTGATGATAAAATTAGAGTTAAGTTGGCAGGAGTAGCAGATCCTGATGCAGCTCGTGAGCAATTATCAACAGTTGCAACATTATCTTTTAGAAATACTTCAGATGAATTATTAATGACAAGTGATGTGATTGATGGAGCGAAAGTTTCAACAGATGCATCAGGTAGACCAGCTGTTTTACTTGAAGTTAGTGATCAAAATAAATTTTATGAAGTAACAAATACAATAAAAGATTTAGAAGATAACCAAATTGTTATTTGGTTAGATTATTCGGAAGGCGTAAATAGTTATGAGGTAGATAGTGCTTTATGTGGTACTAGCGGATCTAATTGTTTATCATCTGCTAATGTAGATCAAGCATTTGCCAGTGATGTTATTATTCAAGGGGACTTTACTGAAGAAGAAGTTCAAAATTTAACAGATTTAATTAATGCAGGATCTTTACCATCTAAATTAACAGAAGTGTCTTCTCGTACTGTTGGAGCATCTTTTGGAGATGGAACACTTGATAAAACGTTATTAGCAGGAATTATTGGTATTTCTTTAATAATTTTATTATTAGTAGCAATTTATAGATTTGCTGGATTTATATCAGGGATATCAATTATTTTATATACATTCTTAGTATTTGTAGTATTTTGGACAGTAGGAGGGGTACTAACATTACCTGGAATTGCCGCTCTAGTACTAGGTATTGGTATGGCAATAGATTCAAATGTTATTACATTTGCTAGAATTCAAGAAGAAATATACAAAGGAAAAAGTTTACCAGCAGCCTTTAAGTCAGGTTCTAAACTAAGTTTTAAAACAATATTTGATGCAAATATTACAACTTTAATTGTAGCAATTATTATGTTTATATTTGGAGAAAGTAGTGTTAAAGGGTTTGCAACAATGTTAATTATTACAGTTGCAGTAACAATGTTTACAATGGTATTAATCACTAGATTAATAATGAAAAGTTATATTAACACAGGATTCTTTAATGATAAATTAAAACTATTTTTTAATATTAAAAAGGATCAAGTAGCTAATATTGAAACTAATGAAGTTAAGAAAAAATCTGTTTTTGACAAAGTGAATTTCTTAAAACATTCACCTAAATTTATGATTTTATCTTTAATTATATTATTATCAGGAGTGGTTATTATTTTCTTAAGTGGGATGAATTTAGGAATAGACTTTAAATCAGGAAGTAATATAACAATTGATACAAAAGAAGAAATTACAAAAGATGAATTAGTAAAAGTTAGTCAAGAACTTGGAATTAGTGTTGATGAAATAATTATTAGTGATGATGAAATTTCTATTAAAACTGATGAAGTACTAACAAAAGAACAAGTTATTGCAACTACTAATACATATGAAGATGAATATAGTGCTAGTGTTGATATTGCAGTTATATCAAATGTTGTTAGTAAAGACTTAGCAAAAAATGCTGTATTTGCAGTTTTAATGGCTATGATTGGTATTATTATCTATGTAACATTTAGATTTAAATTTAACTATGCAGCAGCAGGAGTAATTGCTTTACTTCATGATATTGCAATTGTGTTTGCATTATTTGCAATATTTAAAATTGAAGTTTCAGTTATCTTTATTGCAGCATTACTAGCTATAATTGGATATTCTATAAATGATACAATTGTATTATTTGATAGAATTAGAGAAAATGTTAAAAATTGCAAAGAAAAATTATCAAAAGAAAAATTAAAAGAAATATATAATAAGTCTATTAGAGAAACGTTTACTAGAACTATATTTACGACTATTACAACATTAATCCCAGTAATAGCATTAATCATTTTAGTATCAAATGAAATTTTATCATTTAACTTAGCAATGTTATTTGGACTTATTACAGGAACTTATTCATCTATCTTTATCGCAGTTAATATTTTATTAGCACTGGAAGTTAGATCTTTAAATAATCCAAAAAAGAAAATTATTTATACAGATGAATATAAAGAAAAAAAAGTTAAAGGGATAAATTGTTAGTAAGGAGTTTGATCTAATGACACAAAAACAAGGAATAACAATTGAAGAATTATTAGAAAAAACCAGAGGCTATATAAGTGATGCTACAGAATTAGAAAAAATTGAAAAAGCTTACTTATTTGCAAAGGAAAAACATAATGGTCAATATAGAAAAAGCGGAGAAGCCTATATTGACCATCCTTTGCATGTAGCAGTAATTTTAACTACTATATATGCAGATTCAGTTACTCTTCAAGCGGCAGTATTACATGATGTTTTGGAAGATTGTGATGTTACTCACGATGAAATGGCTGAAATTTTTGGTAAAGAAGTTACTGATTTAGTACAAGGAGTTACTAAGTTAAGTAAAATTCATTTTTCAACTGAAAATGAATATTTAATTGATTATTATAAAAAAATTATTGTAGGAATAAGTGAAGATGTCCGAGTTATTATTATAAAATTGGCAGATAGATTACATAATATGCGAACTCTTCAACCATTTCCACCAGAAAAGCAAAAGAAAAAAGCTCGTGAATCTTTAGAAATTTTAACACCAATTGCTCATCACTTAGGTATTCATAAAATTAAAAGTGAATTAGAGGATTTAGCTTTAAGATATTTAAAACCAGATATTTTTTATGATATAGTAGAAAGACTAAATAAATCTAAACTAGATCGTGATAAAACAGTATATAGTATGCAAAGTGAAATTATTGAAATATTAGATGACCATAATATTTCTCATACTATTAAGGGAAGGTCTAAAAGTATTTATAGTATTTATAAAAAATTGGATAATGGGAAAAAGTTTAATGATATATATGATTTGTTTGCTCTTCGAATTTTAGTGGATACTGAACAAGAATGTTATCTTGCTTTAGGACTTATTCATGCAAAATTTAAACCACTTCCAAAACGATTTAAGGATTATATAGCAAGTCCAAAGCCAAATAGATATCAGTCACTTCATACAACTGTTTTTGGAGTAGATGGCTTATTATTTGAAATTCAAATTAGAACTCCAGAAATGGATGAAATAGCGGAAAATGGAATAGCAGCTCACTGGGCCTATAAAGATAATACTAATGCTGTTGAGCAAATGAAAAATACAACTGAACAAAAATTACAGTTCTTTAAATCTATTATGGATTTAGATAAAGATAAAATGTCTAGTGAAGAGTTTGTTAATAGTGTTAAAAATGAAGTTTTATCTAATAATATTTATGTATATTCACCAAAAGGAGATATCTTTGAATTACCAAAAGGTTCTACTCCGATTGATTTTGCTTATAAAGTTCATACTAAAGTAGGAGATACAATGATTGGAGCAATTGTTAATAATAATATTGTTCAATTAAGTTATGAATTACAAAACAATGATATTATAAAAATAAATACGAATAAGAGTTCAACACCTTCAAAAGAATGGTTGAATATTGCTAAAAATACACAAACTAAACATAAAATAAGAAATTATTTCACAAAAAGTGAGCGAGAAATTTATCTTGAACGTGGTAAAGAAAGTTTAGAAAAAGAACTTAAAAAAAGAAAAGTATCATTTATTGACTTCTTTAATGATCAAAGTTTAAAAACAATTTATAAAAATTTGAAACTTGAAAATAGTGAAGAATTATATTTAATGATAGGGAATGGTAAATTTTCACCTAATTCTGTAATAAATATAATATTCCCAAAAGAAGAAGTAGAAAAAGTTAAACCCAAAACTACTAATATCGATGTAACAGCAGATGTTATAGTTGATGGACTTGATAAGGTTAAAGTTAATTTAGCTCATTGTTGTAAACCAGTGTTTGATGATGAAATTATTGGATATATAACAAAAGGAAGCGGTATTTCAGTTCATAGAGTACACTGCCACAACTTATTAAGTGATGTTGATAGAACAGTAGAGGTTTATTGGAATAGTAATACTGCTACGAAAAAATATTTAACATGTTTAACTATAATAACTAATACTAATGAAAGTAAAATGTTAGGAATTATGCAAATTATATCTAAATTTGATATTAATGTTGAAGGTATTAAGATATTACATAAAGGAGATGCTACTATGTATGAAGCCAATCTATATGTAAGAGATGCTGAACAAATAAATAAATTAATGATTAATTTAAATAATCAAGAATTTATAGAAAATGTAGAAAGAGCGATGAAATAATGAGAGTATTAGTACAAAGAAGTTTGGAGTCAAATGTTAAAGTTGACGGAAAAATTGTAGGACAAATCTCATCAGGGTTAGTCTTATTAGTAGGATTTACGAAAGGAGATTCTATTACAAATATTAATCATTTAATAAACAAAATAATTAATTTGAGAATTTTCCCAGATGAACATGATGTTATGAATAAATCAGTATTAGAATATGGTGGTGAAATTTTATCAGTTTCACAGTTTACTTTATATGCTGATACTAAAAAAGGGAATCGCCCTAGTTATATAAATGCACTAGGTGGAGATGAGGCAATTAAGTTATATGATTTATTTAATCAAGAATTAAAAAAACATATAAAAGTAGAAACTGGTATATTTGGAGCAGATATGAAGGTATCTATTACAAATGATGGACCAATTACAATTATGTTAGAAAAATAGGAGGATTTATGATACAAAAGCCAAAAGGATGTAATGATATATATGGAAATAATGCTAAAATATGGAAATATATTGATAAAATAGTAGATGCTGTAATGGAAAAGTATAATTATACTTATATTCGTACTCCATTATTTGAAAATAGTGAATTATTCCATAGAGGAATAGGGGAAACATCGGATATTGTTAGTAAAGAAACTTATGATTTTATTGATAGAGGAGATAGAAAACTAACACTAAGACCAGAAGGAACAGCCGGAGTTGTTAGAAGTTTTATTGAAAATAAAATGTATGGAGATAATTTACCAGTTAAAGTTTATTATAATGGAACAATGTATCGCTATGAAAGACCACAATCAGGAAGAGATCGTGAATTAACTCAATTTGGAATGGAAGTATTAGGAAGTTCAGATCCTTTAGTAGATGCTGAGATAATATCAGCAGCTATTAATATTTATAAATTATTAGGTATTAAAGGTATAAAAGTTAATATTAATTCATTAGGTGATAAAGAATCTAGAATTAATTATAAAAAAGTATTAGTAGATTATTTTAAACCTCATATTAATACATTATGTGAAGATTGTCAAAAAAGATATGAAAATAATCCGCTTCGTATTCTGGATTGTAAAGTTGATGCTAATAGCAAGATAATAAAAAATGCCCCAACTACTTTAGATAATTTAAATAGTGATAGCAAAAATTATTTTGAACAAGTAAAAGAATATTTAGATATTTTAGAAGTAGAATATAATGTGGATGAAAAAATAGTACGTGGACTTGATTATTACAATCATACTGTATTTGAAATAGAAGCTGATATTAAAGATTTTGGTTCCCAAAATGTAATTGGCGGTGGTGGACGATATGATGGTTTAGTAGAATCATTAGGAGGACCATCCACTCCAGGTGTTGGGTTTGCATCAGGAATTGGGAGAGTAGTATCAGCGATAGAACTTGAAAATATTAAATTACCAATTAATGATAAAGTAGACTTATTTTTAATGTATGTTTCACCTAGTGAAAAGAAATATGCTATATATTTAGCTAATCTATTAAGAATGAATGGATTTGTAGTAGAACTTGAATATTTGAATCGTAGTTTAAAATCACAGTTTAAACAATCTGAAAGACTTAATTCAAAATATATTGCAGTTTTAAATGATGCAGATTTAGATAATAATGAAATTAAAATAAAAAACACTAGTACTAAAGAAGAAGAAATAATTAGTGTTGACATGATTACTTATTATTTAGATGAAAAGATAGAGGATCCTAATATGTAAAAAAGAATTAAAAAATTCTTTTTTTATTTTACAAATATATGTTTGATATTATACTTTTAATAAGGTATAATAATATAGAAATGAGGTACTTATATGTATGATTTTATAATTGGAAAAGTAGAAAAATTAAATAATAACTCCATAGTTATAAATAATAATAATATTGGATATTTAATTCATATAGTAAATCCATTTTCATATGAAATAGATAGTGAAATTAAACTATATTTATACCAACAAATTAAAGAAGATGAGCATTTATTATTTGGATTTAAAACAATTGAAGAAAAAGAATTGTTTTTGAAATTAATTAGTGTTAAAGGGTTAGGACCTAAAATGACTTTACCTATTTTAGCTGTAGGGTCAATTACTGGAATTATGGAAGCTATAGAAAAAGAAGATATTTTATATTTGAAAAAATTTCCGAAAATTGGAGATAAGTTAGCAAAACAAATGATTCTAGATTTAAAAGGAAAATTAAATACAGAAGTAGTAGTTACTAAAGAAGATAATCATGAAAAAGAATTGATTGATGTTTTAACAGGACTTGGATATAAAGCAAAAGAGATAAAAGCAATTTTACCAAAAATATCAAAAGATTTAACAATCGAAGATATGATAAAAGAGGCGTTAAAATTAATGTTAAAGTAGGAGGTATATATGATAGATACATTTAATAAAGAAAAAAATGATATTGATAATATGATGGATAATTCAATTAGACCAGTAACACTTGATGAATATATTGGACAAAGCGAAGTTAAAGAAAATTTAAAAGTATTCATTAAAGCCTCATTACTTAGAGAAGAAGTTTTAGATCATGTATTACTTTATGGTCCACCAGGACTTGGTAAAACAACCCTTGCTTATATAATTGGGAATGAACTAGGCAGTAATATTAAAACGGCTAGTGGCCCTAGTATTGAAAAAGCAGGGGATTTAGCAGCTATCTTATCATCATTAGAAGAAGGAGATATTTTATTTATTGATGAAATTCACCGTATACCTAGGTTTATTGAAGAAATATTATATCCAGCAATGGAAGATTTTTCCCTTGATATAGTAGTTGGAAATGATGGTGCCAGTAGAAATATAAAAATAGATTTACCACCATTTACTTTAGTAGGAGCAACAACCAGAGCAGGGGATTTATCTTCACCATTAAGAGATAGATTTGGAATAATTTCTAAGCTACAATTTTACACCGAAGAAGAGTTGACAAATATAGTATCAAGGACAGCTCGTGTTTTGGAAAATAAAATAGTACCAAATGCTGCTTTTGAAATAGCTTCTAGAAGTCGTGGAACCCCACGTATTGCTAATCGCTTATTTAAAAGAGTAAGAGATTTTGCTATTGTTGATGATTATAATGAAATAGATCTTGAAATAACTAAAAAAGCTCTAGATCGTTTAAAAGTTGATGATAAAGGATTAGATAATACTGACCGTGAATTATTACTAGCTATTATTGATAGATTTAATGGAGGACCGGTCGGAATAGATGCTTTAGCATCTTCTATTGGAGAAGAAATATCAACAATTGAAGATGTTTTAGAACCATATTTATTACAAAGTGGTTTATTAAAAAGAACAACAAGAGGTAGAAAAGTTACTGATAAAGCATACGAAATATTAAATATAAAAAAGAAAAAATAGGAGAAATTATGAATATAGAAGAATATAATTACAATTTACCAGAAGAGTTAATAGCGCAAACTCCTCTCTTAAATCGTGATCAATCTAAATTATTAGTATTAGATAAAAATAATGGGGGCATTTCTCATCGTTCTTTTTTTGATGTAATAGATTACTTAGAAAAAGGTGATACTTTAGTCCTTAATAATACAAAAGTTTTGCCAGCTAGACTTTTTGGAGTAAAAGAAGATACTAATGCTATGATTGAAATTCTTCTTTTGAAAAATATTGAAAATGATACTTGGGAATGTTTAGTTAAAAATGCTAAAAAAGTAAAAATTGGAACAGTTATTAGTTTTGGAGAAGGTAAAATTAAAGCGGAATGTTTAGCAATCGGAGAAGAAGGAATTAGAACTTTTAACTTTATTTATAAAGGGATATTTTTAGAACAATTAGAAGATTTAGGAATAATGCCACTACCTCCTTATATAAAAGAACAGCTAAGTGAACAAGATAGATACCAAACGGTTTATGCAAAAGAAATGGGATCAGCTGCTGCTCCAACGGCAGGGCTTCATTTTACAAAAGAGTTAATGAATAAAATAAAAGATAAAGGTATAAATATTACCTATGTAACTCTTCATGTTGGACTTGGAACATTTCGTCCAGTAAGTGTAGATGATATAAATGATCATAAAATGCATAGTGAGTATTATGAATTAACAAGTGAAGTTGCTAATACTTTAAACAATACTAGATTAAACAATAAAAAAATAATTGCAGTAGGAACTACTACAACTAGAGTATTAGAAACTATTATAAAAGAAAATGATTCATTTGCTGAAAAAAGAGGGTGGACAGATATTTTTATTTACCCACCTTATAAAATGAAATCAATCGATGGATTAATTACTAATTTTCATTTACCTAAATCAACATTATTAATGTTAGTATCAACTATTGGGGGATATGAAAATATAAAATCAGCTTATCAAGAAGCGATAAAACAAGAATATAGATTCTTCTCTTTTGGAGATGCTATGTTAATTATATAGGAGGAAAACTTATGAAAATAAAATATGAATTAGTACAAAAAGAAGAAAATACCAAAGCAAGACTTGGTATTTTACATACAAATCACGGGAGTTTTGAAACTCCTATGTTTATGCCAGTTGGAACAAAAGCAACTGTTAAAAGTTTAACCCCAGAAGAATTATATGAGGCAAATAGTGGAGTAGTTTTAGCTAATACATATCACTTATGGTTAAAACCTGGAGAAGACATAGTTAAAGAATGTGGGGGATTACATAAGTTTATGAATTATAAAGGACCTATTTTAACTGATAGTGGAGGGTTCCAAGTATTTTCTCTTATTAAAAATAAAGAAAAAGATATAACAGAAGAAGGAGTTTTCTTTAAAAGTCATATCGATGGAACAAAGCTATTTTTAACCCCTGAAAAATCAATTGATATTCAAAATAAATTAGATAGTGATATTGCAATGAGTTTTGATGAATGTCCACCATTTCCAGTAACTCATGATTATATGAAACAGTCTGTTGAAAGAACATTAAGATGGGCTAAAAGAGGGCTTGATTATCATAATAATCCAAATCAATCATTATTTGGAATAGTCCAAGGCGGAGAATTTGAAGATTTACGTGAGTATTCTTGTAAAGAAACGGTTAAAATGAATTTTGATGGTTATAGTATAGGTGGAACTAGTGTTGGTGAAGATAAAGAAACAATGTATAAAATGGTTGATTATGGAATAAAATACTTACCAGAAGATAAAGTAAGATATTTGATGGGAGTAGGAGATCCAATTGATATAATTGAAAGTGTTATAAGGGGAATAGATATATTTGATTGTGTTTTACCAACAAGAGTAGCAAGACATGGGCAGGCTTTTACAAAAACAACTAAATTAAATTTAAATAATGCTAAATTTAAAACAGATTTATCTCCAATCGAAGAAGGTTGTGACTGTTATACTTGTAAAAACTACTCAAGAGCTTATATTAGACACTTAATAAATACAAAAGAAATACTAGGGGGAAGATTATTATCTATTCATAATATTAGATTTTTAATAAGATTAACAGAAGAATTAAGAGAAGCGATTAAAAATAATAATATCTTAGAGTACCGTGACAACTATTTAAAAAATTACACAAAATAAGTTTAAAAAGATTTAATCCTATGATATAATTTTTTATAAGAATAGGAGGAGTACCATGGAATTTATATTAAAACCATTTATATTTGTTTATCATATAGTTTCTAAAATTGTTAGTTTACCAAAAAAATTAATTTTCAAAATAGACGATACTGCAATAGAAGCAATTGATAAACATAAATTAAAAGAAGAAAATAAAGGTATTCCAGAAAATGCCATTACTAATGATGAAGAAGAGATAGAAGATGAGCCTATAAAGTTAACGGTATATAGATATTATGCTATTGATTCTAATGGTAAAAAAGCGAGTGATTTATTTGAAGGTGAAAGTGAAATGGATGTTAGAAACTTTTTACTTAGCCAAAATTATACAGTTTTAAGTGTTGCTCCAAGAAAAAAATATGATATTGAATTTGGAATGGATGGTCAATTAAAATCATCGGAGTTAGCATTTGCTTTAACTCAACTTTCAACATATATTAAAGCTGGTATTCCTCTTGTTGATTCAGTAAGAATTCTATCAAAACAAACAACTGATACAAGAACGAAAAGAGCTTTTTCTAAACTAGTTCATGATTTGTTAAAAGGATCAACTTTTTCAAAAGCTATGAAAAAACAGAAAAAAGCCTTTCCGCAACTGTTAATTAATATGGTGAAAACAGCGGAGTTAACGGGAGATTTACCTAGTGTGCTAGATGATATGGCTGATTACTATACAACAATTGAAAGAACAAAAAAACAAATGGTATCAGCAATGACATATCCAGCTGTTGTTATGGTTGCAGCAGTAGCAGTATTAATATTTATGTTAGCATATTTAGTTCCGCAGTTTGTAACAATGTTTGAATCACAAAATGCAGAGCTTCCTGCTATAACATTATTTATAATGAATGCAAGTGACTTTCTAAGAGGAAATTATATTACTTTAATAATCATTGCTTTAGTAGTAATAGTAGGATTTATCCAATCATATCGTAAGATTATTTCTTTTAGGAGAATAGTTCAAACAGTATTAATGAAAACACCAGTAGTTAAAAATATTATTATTTATAATGAAGTTGCTAATTTTACAAAAACATTTGCATCACTAATTAATCATGGTGTTTATATAACAGACAGTATGGCAATATTGTCAAAAATCACTAATAATGAAATATATAAAACGATTATTAATAAAGCAATTAATAATTTAGCTAAAGGAGAAAATATTTCGAAAGCTTTTAAAGGCGAATGGGCATTTCCAGTAGTTGCATACGAGATGTTAATAACTGGTGAAAATACTGGTCAATTAGGATTAATGATGGAAAAAGTTGCAGACCATTTTCAAAATCTTCATAAAACAACAGTTGATCAAATTAAAAGTTTAATAGAACCAATTATGATTACTTTTTTAGCAGTAATAGTAGGAGTTATATTACTATCTATAATTACACCAATGTTTAATATATATGATCAAATACAATAAAAAGGAGCAAATATGAATATATTAGGAATTATAATTTTCTTTATATTTGGAACTATATTTGGTTCCTTTTTTGCCGTAGTAGGACAAAAACTTCCTATTAAAGAAAATTTTATAACAACAAAATCAAGATGTGATCATTGTTTTCATAGATTAAAATGGTATGATTTAATACCTCTTGTTTCATATATAATTAGTTTAGGGAAATGTCGTTACTGTAAACAAAAAATAGATCCCATGTTATTTTTAATAGAGCTATTTACGGGTATTTTATTTGCTATTAGTTTTTATAGTTTTAACTTGTCACTTGATTTAGTAATAGCTCTTGGAATTATATCGTTACTTATGATTATATTTGTAAGTGATATTATGTATTTAATAATTCCTGATAGTTTGTTAGTGTTTTTTGGTATTTATTTTCTAATAGTACAATACTTTAGAATCGGGTTAATAGATACTTTATACCATATATTAATAGGAGTATTCTTATTTACATTAATGTATATAATTATGTTACTAGGAAATAAAGCCTTTAAAAAAGAATCCCTTGGAGGAGGAGATATTAAACTAATGTTTATCTTTGGTTTAATACTAGACCCTTTACTTGGAGTATTTTCAATTTTTATAGGTAGTTTAGTAGCAATGCCAACATCTATTTATTTATTAATAAAACAAAAAGAGCGAGTTCTACCTTTTGGACCATTTTTAGTATTAGCACTATTACTGCTTTACTTCTCAAAAATAACAGCTCAAGACATTATAACTTTTTTAGGTTTTTAAAAATATATATTAGGGGTTTCTAATATATATTTTTTTTGCTATAATAAACTTAATAAGATAAAGAAGGGGTAGTATATGAGAGTATATAAAAAAACATATTTCTTGTTTATAGGATTAATACTGCTAGTACTAATATTTTTCAATGTGTCTTACGCTATATATGATTCTACCCATGAAGAGCTCGGAGTAGTAAAAATTAACCTAACAACACTAGAACCCTTACTTGAAAGTCCTTCCTTTAATGATGAAAAAGAAATAACAGTAGAGGCTAACACTACCAAGGAAGTAACAATTACATTAACAAATATATATGAAATAGATATAAAAGCAAATTTGTATTATTCATCTACTACCAATACAACAGAACAAGAAGTGTTCTATAGAGGAGTAGCAACTCCCCCAAAAGAAGGAGTCCTAGTACCAAAGTATGGAGAAGAAGGGCATACTATAACTTATACAGTAACCATAGAGAACACTTCATCAACTAATCAAACATATTCCTTTTATTCAAAAGGAGGCTTTACCTATAATGAGTTAGATTTTTCAACAGACCCAATCTATAAAATAATAACAGAAGCTCCTAATTTTATGTTATCAGGACCTGAATTTAATAGTGTTTTTATAGAAAATTATTCTTGGAAGTATAGTTTTACAACGATAGAGTTTGAAGAAGGAATAAATCCTAATTATACGACTTTTGAAAATAATTTTGATTTATCTGAAAAACAAGATAGTTCAATAATTGGGTATATAGATGGAGAGGTATTAAGGATTCAAAGTAATGGTAAGATATATGCAAATCCCGATAGTTCTAATTTGTTTTCTGTATTTAGAGTAAATACAATTAATTTTAATAATAATTTAGATACAAGTAGTGTAACAAATATGGGTTATATGTTTCTATATAGTACTGTGACAAGCCTAGATTTAACATCATTTGATACAAGTAGTGTAACAGATATGAGTGTTATGTTTGCTGACATGGCTGCAACAAGTCTAGATTTAACATCATTTGATACAAGTAGTGTAACAAATATGAGTTCTATGTTTAATTCTAGTAAAGCTACAAGCCTAGATTTAAGTTCATTTGATACAAGTAGTGTAACAAATATGAGGTATATGTTTTCTTATAGTGCAGCAGCAAGCCTAGATTTAACATCATTTGATACAAGTAGTGTAACAACTATGGGATATATGTTTTCTTCTAGTGCTGCAACAAGCCTAGATTTAACATCATTTGATACAAGTAGTGTAACAAATATGAGGGATATGTTTAATTCTAGTAAAGCTACAAGCCTAGATTTAACATCATTTGATACAAGTAGTGTAACAGATATGAGATATATGTTTTCTAGAAGTGCTGCAACAACAGTATATGCAAGAACAACAGCAGATAAAACAAAGTTTGATGCATCAAGTGAAAAACCAGCCGGATTAACTGTAATAGTAGGAACCCCTTAAAGATAAGATAATTCTTATCTTTTTTATTTACTATATTTTTGGTATAATAAATTAGTTAGAAAGAAGGGATAGTAATGAAGAGTGTTTCTATATATACATTAGGATGTAAAGTTAATACTTATGAGAGTGAATTTATTAAAGAATTATTAAAAAATGCTAAATATGAGATTAAGTCTTTTGATGAAGTGTGTGATATTTATATTATTAATACTTGTTCAGTTACTAATACTAGTGATATTAAAAGTCGTAAAATTATTAATAATGCAATTAATAAAAATAAAGATGCTGTAATTGTTGCGATGGGTTGTTTTATTGAGGCTAATCATGATTATAAAGAAGATGGTCTTGATATTATTATCGGGAATAAAGATAAATCTAAAATAGTAGAAATTCTAGAAGAGTATTATAAAGACAATAAAGAAATTAGACATATTAAAAATATTGATTCTTCTTTTGAAGATATGTATATAAGTAACTTTACTAATAAAACAAGAGCCTTTGTTAAAATCCAAGATGGTTGTGAAAACTTTTGTACATACTGTATTATTCCTTATGTAAGAGGAAAATGTCGTAGTAAAGAGTTTAATAAGGTAATCGAAGAAATTACTTTACTTGTAAATAATGATTATAAAGAAATTGTTTTAACGGGAATTCATACCGGTAATTATGGAGTTGATATAAATACTGATTTTACTACTTTAGTAAAAGAAATTTTAAAAATTAGTAATTTACAAAGATTAAGAATATCTTCGATTGAAATAACGGAATTAAATGATGAATTAATATCAATTATTACTAATAATAAAATTATAGCGGATCATTTACATATTCCAATCCAAGCCGGAAGTAATGAAGTATTAAAGCTAATGAATCGTAAATATACATTAGAGGAATATAAAAATATAATTAATAAAATTAGAAAAAGTAATCCTTCGATTTCAATATCTACTGATTTAATAGTAGGGTTTCCAAGTGAGACGGAAGAGATGTTTTTAAAAACAATTGATACAGTAAGAGAATTAGAATTTTCAAAGATTCATGTATTTCCTTACAGTAAAAGAAAAAATACGAAAGCACTAGATATTCCTAATCATAATAGTGATACGGTTATAAAAGAGAGAAGTAGAAGACTTAATAAAGTATCAAAAGAGTTAGAACTTAATTATTTTAATAAACAAATAAATACGAAAGTAGATGTTTTAATTGAGACTAGTACTGATTCTTATTCGATTGGCCATAGTAGTAATTATTTATCAGTAAAAGTTTTGGAAAAATTAGAAAAAAATAAAATATATAAAGTTGAAATAAATAAAATAGATTATCCATTTTGTATAGGGAAGGTAGTTAAATGAATAAGTATGTAAAAGGATTATATAAAAGAGCTATCTTTACTAGTAATACTGGATATATAATTGGACTTTTTAAAGTAATTGATACTAATGATGATTCTTTAGAAGAATATATAAATAAGACAATTACTTTTACTGGATATTTTCATGAATTAAATGAAATAGATACTTATATGTTATATGGACAGTTAATTAATCATCCTAAATATGGAGTACAATATCAAGTATCTAGTTATGATAGAGTTAAACCTGAAGGAAACGATGCTATTATCGAGTTCTTAACTAGTGGATTATTTAAAGGAATAGGAGAGAAAAAAGCTCAAAAAATAGTAGACGCCTTAGGAAGTGATACTTTTAATACTATTTTAGAAAAACCAGATGATTTAATATTAATTCCTACTATTACTAAAAATAATTCTGTTGAGTTACATAATAAATTAAAAGAATATGAAAACTCATATACAACAATTATTTATTTAAATGAGTTAGGACTTAATACTAAAGATAGTATGATTATATATAATAAATATAAGGAATCTACTAAATTAATTATAGAAGATAATATATATAGTTTAGTAGATAATATTCATCATTTAACTTTTAAAAAAATCGATAAAATAGCTTTAGATATGGGAGTAGAAAAAGATGCTCTAATTAGAATAGAAGCCTCAATTATTTATATAATGGGAGAGTTAAGTAATTTATATGGACATAGTTATTTTTATATGGATGAATTAAAAATAGTTATTAATAAATTATTACAAGTACATACTTCAGATGATATGATTGATCATGCTTTTAAAAATTTAGTTAATGATTTAAAAATAATTAAAAAAGAAGATAAATATTATTTAAAAGAGATGTATGATGCTGAGACTTTAAGTGTAAAAAGATTAAGATTATTACAAGCAAATGATATGCTTAATATTAAAAACTTTGATCAAGAATTAGAGAAATTAGAATTTAATTTAAATATTACTTATAATGAAGAACAAAAAGAAGCTATAAGAATGGCTATATGTAATAAATTATCAATTATAACGGGAGGTCCAGGAACAGGAAAAACTACAATTCTTAGAGCAATTACTGAACTTTATATGCAAATAAAAAAATATAACTATGAAAAGATGATTGATAAAGTAGCTTTACTTTCTCCAACAGGACGTGCTGCTAAAAGAATGAGTGAACAAACTAATTTACCAGCATATACTATTCATAGATTTTTAAAATGGCAAAAAGATAGCAATAAATTCCAAGTAAATGAATATAATAAAAGTGATGTTGAATTAATCATCGTAGATGAAGTTAGTATGATTGATACTTATTTATTTGCTAATTTATTAAAAGGAATATCTGCTAATTGTACTATTATTATGGTAGGAGATCATCAACAGTTACCATCGGTTGGACCTGGTAATTTATTAAGTGATTTAATTTTATCTGATAAACTAAATGTTGTTACTCTAAAAAAACTATATCGACAAAAAGAAACTTCTAATATTTTATCTTTATCTTATGATATTAGAGATGATAATTTAAATTATGATGTATTTAATCATGATCCAGATTTAACAATTATTGAATGTCTAGAAAAAGATGTAATTAATCATATAATGGAAATATCAACTAATTACAAAGATTTATCATATAAAGAATTTCAAATATTATCTCCTATGTATAAAACATTAAATGGAATTGATAATATAAATACTAATATTCAAAATATATTTAATCCTAAAAATAAATTAAATAAAGAAATAACTATCGGGGAAGTTACATTTAGAGAAGGGGATAAAGTTATTCAATTAACTAATATGCCAGAAGATAACGTTTATAATGGTGATATTGGAATTATTAGTAAGATATCACCATTAAACAAAAAAGAAGTTCATATAAAATTTGATAGTGGAGAAGTTAAATATACTCCATCGACTTTTCATAATTTTAGATTAGCTTATGCAACTTCTATTCATAAAGCTCAAGGAAGTGAGTTTGATGTTGTAATTATTCCAATAGTTAAAAGTTTTAATAAAATGTTATATAAAAAACTTATTTATACAGGAGTTACCAGAAGTAAGAAAAAATTATATTTAGTAGGAGACTATAAAGCATTAGAATTAGCAGTTTCTAATAAAGATATTGATTTAAGAAGAACAACTATTAAAGATTTTTTAGTGGATGGTATAAAATAATTGATATCATAATAAAAGTATGATATTATACTATAACTTGAAGGGGGATTAGTATGAATAATCAAGAAATTAATAATCTAGCAGAAATAGCCGAAAGCGTTATTTCTACTAATACTATACGAAAAGGTAAATTATTGAGACAAACTTTAGATTCAACTATGGCTAGTTTAATATTAACAGGGCTTAGATTTGGGATGTCTCAAGCAGAAAGTGATAAAAAAAATACAATAGATTTTTTTAAGGCACTATCAAAATCACCAATAGATATTAAACAAACAAAAGACTTAATATTAAGCCACAAGAGTATTGCATTTGGATGTAATCCAGTAGTCTACCATATTTTAGAAAGTGAACTAAATCTAATTGCAAGACAAGATATTATTAAAGAACAAACTATAAAAATTTTTGAAAGTAATATAAAAGAATCAAATCATGAACTGACAATTCAAACAGAAATGCTTCATCAGTTCAGACAAATTAAATGCGTTTATACAAAGTATGATGAAGATAAGAATAAATGTTTAGAAAGATCGTTATTATTAAAAAATACTGAAGTAAGCTTGAGAAAGTAATGTTTTATAAAATTAGATGACAAAGAATGTAAACTATAAATTTAATTTATAGTTTTTTATTGAGTAAAAAACTTAATTATGATATTTTAATTTTATATAGGAGGACATTATGGATAATGATTTTAACGATGTAAAAGAAAAGAAAAGTAAAACAGGATTAATAGTATTTTTAGTACTAATTGCAGGTCTTGCAATTGGAGGAGGAGCTACTTATTATTATTTTGAAATTATGAATAAAGAAGAAGTAAAAGTAGAAGAAGAAAAAACAGAAGAAGTAGAGGAAATGAGTTTAAATATTGCAGAAACAGTATTATTAATGGATCAATATCAAGTAGTTTATCATGAGGATTTAAATCCTATTGATTATTTATTTACTGGAACTGAAGAAAATATGGTATCTAGTTGGGATGAACATACTAAGTTAATGCTAACTACTAACCAATTTCCGTTTGGAACTAAAACAATATCAGCAGATGAATTTGAATCTATGTATATAAAATTATTTGGACCACAAGAAAATTTTGTTCATAAAACAATCACTTGGAATAAAAGTACTCCAGGAGATTATTATATTTATGATGATGCCACAAAAACATATACATATAATGAAGAATTAGCAGTAGGTGGTACTACTAATATTTCTCATATTAAGAAAATGATTAGTTTAAAAGAAGAAGATAATCAAATTATTGCTCAAATAGCAGCAGGATATACAGAAGCTTCAACTGAAGAAGGAAGTATGCCTAAGGTATTCAATTATGATAAAGCAGAAATAACAGAATTTGTTAAAGGTGAATACTTTGATATCGATTATGATTATAGTAGTTTATCTTTATATGATTTATATTTTACGTATGATAAAGATACAGATAACTATTATTTAGAAAAAGTTGTTAAAGCTAACTAGGAGAATATATGAAAAAAAAGAACCAAGCAAAAGATTCAGCTGCAGTAATAGTTTTATCAATTTTAATAGTAGCTTTTATGGTTATAATGGGAGCTAGTTATTATTTAACAAATATGAAATAATTAATTAAAAAGAATATTTTTATTCTTTTTTTTATTAGTAAATATTTGTCTATATTTTATCTTTTTTGTTGATAATACTAGTAATATTAGATATAATGATTAATAGTTAAGAAGGTATTAACTAAATTATTTACAAGGAGTGATAAAATGGCGCTTAAATATGATGAGCAGTCGATAAAAATATTAGAGGGTCTTGATGCAGTAAGAAAAAGACCAGGGATGTATATTGGATCGACTGATAAAAAAGGATTGCACCATTTAGTATGGGAAATAGTAGATAATGCAGTTGATGAAGCAATTAATGGGTTTGGTGATTATATTTGTATTACAATTCATAGCGATAAATCAGTTTCTGTAAAAGATCAGGGACGTGGTTTACCAACAGGAATGCATGCTTCTGGAAAATCAACCCCAGAAGTTATTTTTACGGTTTTACATGCTGGTGGTAAATTTGAAAGTGAAGGTTATAAAGTAAGTGGTGGACTACATGGAGTAGGAAGTAGTGTAGTTAATGCCTTATCATCAAAGTTAGAAATTACTATTTGTCGTGATAAAGAAGAACATTATATATCATTTGTTGATGGTGGAAAAGTAGATACAAAATTAAAGAAAATTGGAACTTGTAAAAAATCAGGTACTACAGTTAGATTTACTCCTGATAAAAGTATTTTTTCTACTACTAATTTTTCTTATACAACAATATGTGAAAGAATGCAAGAATCAGCATTTTTACTTAAAGGTATTACAATAGAAGTAGTAGATGAAGAAGATGAAAGAAGTTCAGTATTTCATTATGAAAGAGGAATTGAAGAATTTGTTGAAGATATAAACCATGCTAAAAAGCCCCTTCATAAAGTATTTAGTATGAGTGGTTTAAAAGAAAAAATGGAAATAGATATTTCTATGCAATATACTGATTCTTATAATGAAAATATTGTTAGTTTTGTTAATAATGTTAAAACTATCGATGGAGGTTCTCATGAATCTGGATTTAAATCAGCTCTAACTAGGGTTTTTAATGATTATGCTAAAACTAATGGTTTTATTAAAGGTAAAGAAAAAGCTTTAGAGGGAACAGATGTAAGAGAAGGATTAACTGCTGTTATATCATTAAAGATACCAGAAGGTATATTACAGTTTGAAGGACAAACTAAATCAAAACTTGGAACTCCTCAAGCAAAAGGTGCAGTAGAAAGTTTAGTTACAGAGCAAATAAAAACTTACTTAGAAGAAAATAAAAGTATTGCTCTAGAAATTATCAATAAAAGTTTAAAATCAAAAATAGCAAGAGAAGCAGCTAGAAAAGCTCGTGAAGATGCCCGTAAGGGAACTAAGAAAAATTCTAAAGAAAGACTTTTATCTGGAAAACTTACTCCCGCTCAAACTAAAAATAAGGAATTGAAAGAACTATTTTTAGTCGAAGGAGATTCAGCAGGAGGTTCTGCAAAACAAGGAAGAGATAGAATTACACAAGCTATATTACCTTTACGAGGTAAAGTATTAAATACGGAAAAAACTAAAGAAGCAGATATTTTAAAAAATGAAGAAATTAATACTATGATTTATACAATCGGAGCCGGATATGGACATAACTTTGACATAAGTGAGGCTGAATATCAAAAAGTTATTATCATGAGTGATGCCGATGAAGATGGGGGACATATTCAGTGTTTATTATTAACATTTTTCTATCGTTATATGAAACCATTAATCGAAGAAGGTCGTCTTTATGTAGCCCTACCACCACTTTTTAAAATTACAAAAAATAAAAAAAGTGAATATGCTTATTCAGTAGATGAAATGAAAAAAATAGTAGGAGACTCAAAATGTGATATTCAGCGTTATAAAGGACTTGGGGAGATGAATGCTGATCAATTATTTGAAACGACAATGAATCCACATACTAGAACTTTAATTAGAGTTAATATTGAAGATGCACAACTAGCTGAGAAAAGAGTATCAGTTTTAATGGGGGATGAAGTACCTCCAAGAAAAGAATGGATTGAAGAAAATGTTGAATTTTCTCTAGAAGATGATTATACAATTTAAGAAAGGAGGATATTATGGCTAAGAAAAAAATAGAAATTATTGAAAAAATATATGATTATACATTAGAAGAAATAATGGGAGAAAGATTTGGAAGTTATTCGAAATACATTATTCAAGATCGTGCTATTCCAGATGCGAGAGATGGTTTAAAACCAGTTCAACGTCGTATTTTATACTCAATGCATAAAGAAGGTAATACATTTGAAAAAGCTTACCGTAAGTGTGCGAAAGCAGTAGGAGATGTTATTGGTAATTATCACCCTCATGGTGATAGTTCAATATATGATGCTATGGTTAGAATGTCTCAACCATGGAAAACACGTAATCCATATATTGATATGCATGGTAATAATGGATCAATTGATGGAGATTCACCTGCGGCATATCGTTATACTGAGGCAAGGCTTTCTAAAATTAGTAATGAAATGTTAAAAGATATAAATAAAAATACGGTTTTATTTTCTCCAAACTTTGACGATACTAATATGGAACCAACTGTTTTACCGGCAAGATTCCCAGCTCTTTTAGTATATGGTTCTCAAGGAATATCAGCAGGTTATGCAACTAATATTCCTCCTCATAATTTAGGAGAAATTATTAATGCTACTATTCATAAAATAGATTATCCTAATTGTAGCCTAGAAACATTGATGTCTTATGTTAAAGGACCAGACTTTCCAACTGGAGCAATAGTCGAGGGAATTGAAGGGATAAAACAAGCTTATAAAACTGGTAAAGGTAAAATTATAATTAAAGCAAAATTTGAATTTGATAAAAAATTAAATGCAATAGTTATAGATAATTTACCATTCGAAGTTAATAAAGCAAATCTTATTCGAAAAATTGATGATATAAGACTTGATAAAAAAATTGAAGGAATTGTTGAAGTTAGAGATGAATCTACTAATGATATTAGAGTAGTAATTGATTTAAAGAAAAATGCTAATGTTGAATTAATTAGTAATTATTTATTAAAAAATACTGATTTACAAATTAGTTATAACTTTAATATGGTATCAATTGTTAATAGAAGACCAAAATTATTAGGACTTGAAAAACTTCTTGATGCATTCATTGCTCATCAAAAAGAAGTAGTTAAAAAAAGAACTGAGTTTGATTTATATCATGCTGAAAAAAGATTTCATATAGTAGAAGGATTAATTAAATGCTTATCGATTTTAGATGAGGTTATTAAAGTAATTAGAGCATCAAATAATAAAAGTAATGCTAAAGAAAATTTAGTTAAAGAATTTGACTTTACAATCGAACAAGCAGAAGCTATTGTTACATTACAGTTATATCGACTTACTAATACAGATGTTGTTGCTCTTGAAGAAGAACTAGCCCAACTTGCTAAAATAATCGAGGGTTTAAAACAAATTTTGAGTGATGAAAATATTTTAAAAGAAGTTATGAAAAAAGATTTAAGAAGTGTGAGAGATGAATACAAAACAGAAAGACTAACTGAAATAAAGGATGAAATAACAGAGATTGTTATTGATGAGGCCGATATGATTCCAAAAGAAGAAGTTATTGTAGTCGTAACAAAAGATGGATATATAAAACGTGTTTCTCAAAAAAGTTATGCTGCTAGTAATTATGATGATATTTCTATAAAAGAAAATGATTATATAATTGGAACATATGAAATGATGACAACTGATGTAATATTAGTATTTACATCTCTTGGTAATTATTTACAAATACCAGTTCATATCTTACCTGATTTAAAATGGAAAGATATGCCAAAACATGTTAGTAATATTATTCAAATAGATTCCGAAGATGAAATTATTAGTGCAATCCCTGCCTATGATTTTAGTAGTGAACAAAATATTATTATTACATCAAAGCTGGGAATGATTAAAAAGAGTAATCTTAAAGACTTTAAACTACAAAGATATTCTAAAGCAACTAGTTGCATGAAATTAAAAGATGCTGATTTAGTAATTGATGCATATGTTGAGGAAAAGCCTTATGTATTTACAGCAACTAACAGTGGTTATGGGTTAATGTTTAATACAAGTGATATCCCAGTAGTTGGAGTTAAAGCAAGTGGGGTAAAATCTAATACATTAAAAGATGATTACTTAGTTTCTTCAAATAACTTTGATTATATAAATGATGAATTCATAACTATTTTAACTGATAAGGGAACTGCAAAAAGAATTAGAATTTCTGAATTTGAAGTGACAAAACGAGCACGAAGAGGTTTATTAATTTTAAGAGAAGTTAAAACAAATCCTTATAAAGTTAGAAAAACCTTTATAACTGATACCAGAAATTATATTGGTATCAAAACACCAGAAATTACAACTATGAAATTAACAGAAATAAAAATAGCAGATAGATATTCAACTGGTAGTGAAATATATAAAGGAGAGATTAGTACTGGATTTGTTGTTTCAAGTTTAATGAAAAAAATTGATATTACAAAGTCAGAACCATTAAAAATTGAAAAAATTGAAAAATTAGAAACAACTCAGTTATCTTTAAGCGAGATAGATGATGAGTTATTAAAAATTGAAAATATTTTAGAATAAGAAGTGTAAACTTCTTTTTTTTATGTTAAAATAACTACATGGAAAATTTATTGATAAAAATAGACAATTTAGAAAAAGAATTAGATAACGATAAAGATATTATTAGAATTAAAGAATTAAATAAATTATTAAAAGATGATAAAGAATTATTTAATAATATTAGTAAATATAGAGAAACAAATGATAATAAATATCTAGAGTTAATTAATTATAATAAATTATATAATGAATATATATCATTAGAAGATAAAATTAATATAAAAATTATTGCTATAAATGAAAAGTTTAAGGATATTACAAATATTTCTTTTAATTGTGGCAATTGTCAAAAAGGATGTAGTAAAAATGAAAATAATTAGTGGAATACATAAAGGAAGAGTTTTAAAAGGATATGATTTAGTAAATACTAGACCAACCATGGCAAGAGTTAAAGAATCTTTATTTGGGATGATATTTCCATACCTTAAAGATAGTGTGGTATTAGATTTATTTGCAGGAAGTGGTAATTTAGGAATTGAAAGTTTATCTAATGGAGCAAAAGAAATATATTTAGTAGATAATTGTAAAAAAGCTAATTTAATTCAACAGGAAAATTATAATAATTTAAATTTAGAAAATACTAATATAATAATGGGGGATTATAAAAATGTTTTAAAAGAATTTTATACTCAAAACAAGAAGTTTGATATAATATTTTTAGATCCACCATATTCTTCTAATTATATAGAAGAGGCAATTAAATTAATAAATAATTATGAGTTATTAAATACTAATGGAATTATAGTATGTGAGAGTGATAACTTTGATAAAGTTGTATATAATAATTTAGAATGTATTAAAACAAAAAAATATGGAGAAAAACATATTGTAATATTAAGAAAGTAGGTATTTGTATGGGTGTTATTGCTTTACCAGCAGATGGATATATCGTAGTAAATAAAACTATTTTAACAAGTAAAGATCGTAAGATTATAACAACTTTATATCAACCAATTATTGGATATACAGCAGTATCACTATACTTTACTTTAATTGATGACTTAGATAAATTAGAATTTATGAGTGAAGAATTAACTCATCATCATTTAATGGCTACTATGCAATTAAGATTAGAAGATATTGTAATAGCCCGTGAAAAATTAGAGGCAATTGGATTATTAAAAACATTTTTAAAACATGGAAATATAAATCATTATGTTTATAATATATACTCACCAGTATCCGCTAATGAGTTTTTTAATCATCCTGTTTTAAATATTGTTTTGTATAACAACTTAGGAAAAAAAGAATATGAAAAGATTATAAATTTATATAAAATACCAAATGTATCATTAAAAAATTATGATAATATTTCTAAGTCATTTAGTGATGTTTTTAAAAGTGTTCCAAAAGAGGGAATTAGTATAAATGAGGATATTACAAAAAGAGATTCTAATAATTTAGATATTATTGAAAAAATAGATATTGAATTAATTAAAGAATCTATTCCAAAAGATTTAGTTAATCCTCGTTGTTTTAATAAAGATACTAAAGAGTTACTTAATTCCCTTTGTTATATTTATAATTTAGAAACAGTAGATATAATTAATTTAGTAAGAGATTCTTTAAATGAAAAAGGTTTAATAGACAAAGTTATTCTACGTAAAAGATGTCGAGATAATTATCAATTTGAAAATAGTTCAAAGTTACCAACTGTTATTTATAATAAACAACCATCATATTTGACAAAACCAGCCGGAGAAAATTCTAAAAGAGCAAAAATGATATATACATTTGAAAATATATCTCCATACCAACTACTAAAAGCAAAAGCAAAAGGTGGAGAGCCAACTACTCGTGATAAAAGGTTAATTGAAAATTTATTAATAGAACAAAAATTAAAACCCGGAGTTGTAAATGTTCTATTATCATATGTATTAAGTACTAAAAATCAACAACTTCAAAAAAGTTATTTAGAAACAATAGCGGGGCAGTGGAAAAGACTTAATATTGAAACAGTGGAAGATGCTATGAAAGTAACGGAGGCTTTCCATAAAAAAACAAAAACGAAAAAAGTTGTATCACATAATGTAAAAAAAGCCTCAGCTACTTCAAATATTAATCCTAAATGGTTTGATGGTACAAATGATAAAGTAAACACTAATAGTGAAGAAGAAATGGAAATGGATGAATTATTAAAAACATTAGTTTCATAGACACTAATTTACATATAAAAAAATATATAAAGGAAATAATTCCTTTTTTTTTGAAAAAAAAAAAATATTATGATAAACTTGAGGTGTCAAAAATTATATATATGAATTAAAAGGAAGTAAGTTAATGATAAATAAATATAAAAACGAAGAATTTTATAATATTATAAAACCAGTTTTAAATATAGCAGAATTTCATGAATTAAAAGATATTAGTCATCATGGAATATCAAGATTTGAACACTCTATGAGAGTAGCATTTTATTCTTATAAAGTATCAAAATTTTTAAGATTAAAATATAAAGAGATAACAGTAGCAGCATTGTTACATGATTTTTTTCATGATGAGGTAAAAGAAGAAAATGGATATCAAAGACTAATTAAACATCCAGAGTATGCTGTTATTAATGCTAAAAAACATATAAAATTAAGTAGTATGCAAGAAGATATTATAAAAAACCATATGTTCCCAGTTACAATTAGTTTACCCAAGCATAAAGAAAGTTATATGGTATCATTTGTTGATAATGTAGCGGCTGTTTATGAAAAATCAATGACAACTAAACAAGAAATAGCAACAGCTTCAACATTTTTATTTTTACTAATGATTAATATCTTTAGCTTTTAGAAGGGGAACCTTCTTTTTTATTTATAATATACTTATAAAGGGTGGAGAATATGAAAAGATATTTAATAAAGAAAATAACTAATTTAAAATATGAATTAAAAGATGATAAAAATAAAATATACTACATTTATTTAGAATTTTTCCAAGTAGATAAACCGAAAATAAATGATTATATAATAATGGATGATTACTATTTAGATAAAAATAGTGAAGAAAAAGGGATCTGTTTTACTTTTGGAGTATTAAAAGGCAAGTTTTGTAAAAAGTTAACAGTGCATGATAAAAAAGAGATAATTGTTATTAAAAATAAAGATGAGGAAATATATTTACAAAGATATTACGGGTAAGATTATGAAAAGTGAACTTGATTTAATAAAGAAAAAATATGGTGAAGAAATGACTCATTTATGTAGAGAATTATTCCCGATTATACTAGAGGATAATAAGATTTTATATAATCTTTTAATTAAAAACTTTGATGAAAATAAAAATCTTTATCATGACATAGTTGAAGAAGAAAAAATTTTAGAGTTTAAAGATTATATATATTCTTTGGTGGATGTAGAAAAAGGGATGTCACAAAGTGATGAGACTCCAAAAGATTTATTTGAAAAAGCTGGATATGATTTATATGAATGTAAGACTGAAGAGGAAATGAATCAATTTTTAAAATATTATAAAGAAGATGAAGCATTATGTAGCTTTAAAATGAATAGAATAGAAAATTATTATGTATTTTTTGCTTTGAAAAATAATATAGATCAAATCCAAAGAGAAAACTTTAATATTCCAAATAGACAAGATGAATATGGAACATCAATTTTATGTCTTAAGTTTATGAAGGGTAAAAATAATACATTATCTATATCAAATAGATATAACCATAGAGTTACTAATCCAGACGCAACATTTTCTAATAATCTAGATAATATTATTCCAGGACTAACAACTAGTTTTATTAAAAATTATAACTTTAATTTTAATTTAGGAGTAGATGACTTTTATTTACCTTATTATATAAAAACAAACGAAGATAAATATTATAAGTATAATTTAGAGTGTAACAATACTTATTTTGGAGTTAATAATACAATTATAGATCATAGTGATATTTATGATTATAAAACAGGTAAAATAAATGATGAAAAGGAAGAAGTAATTCATCTTGATAAAGAAAAATTTATTTTAATAGAAAATTATATAGTGGATATAGTAAATAAAACAGTATATCCATACTCTAAAGAATTTATGAAAAATAATATACTAACTAATACTTATAGTAAAGAAGAAGTAATTAAGCGACAACCAAATGACTCGTTTACTGAAACAATAAAAAAAGTAAGTAAAATCGAAATAGAAAATATAAAAAATGAGGAAAATCAAAAAATAGGTAGAAATATTATTTTTAAATTAGATAATGCCCAAGAAGATGTAACTTTATCTATTAATAATGAAAATAAAATTACTAAATATATTAATAATAATATATTTGAAATAGGAGATGAATTTTTAAAAGAAAATGATACCTTAGAATATATTGAACTTAATAATGTTATAAAAATAGGGGATGAAGCTTTTAATAATAATGAAAATTTAAAAGATATAAAACTTCCTAACACAGAAATTATTGGAGATGATTTTTTGATGAAAAATACTGATCTAAGTAATATAAATTTACCAAAAATAAAAATAATTGGAAAAGGTTTTATGAAATCAAATAATAATTTAAATGAAATCGATTTATCACCAGTTGAAAGAATTGGAAAAGGTTTTATGTTATGGAACAACTCATTAAATAAATTATATGTTAATGAATTTACAAGTATTAGTAAAGATTGTTTAGCTAATAATAAAAATATAAATATAATTAAAAATAAAGGTAAATCGTTATAAAGAAGAAGTTATATCTTCTTTTTTTTAGATAGTATATATGTTATAATCTATAATGTAGAAAGAAGTGAGAAAATGAAAAAAACATATGTTATTGGACATAAAAAACCAGATAGTGATTCAGTTATGTCAGCGATAGCTTTATCATATTTAAAAAATCAATTAGGAGAAAAGACGGAACCTCGTGTAATTGGAACAATTAATAAAGAAACAAAGTATGCTCTTAATTTTTTTAATTTAAAAGAACCGATGTATTTAAATAATGTAAAATTACAATTAAGAGATGTTAATTATAATAAAGGATTTATGATTAATGAAAATGATTGTATCCATACTGGTTATCAAATGATGCTAGATAAAAATCAAACAGGTATACCAATTGTGAATAGTTTAAATAAATTTATTGGATTAATTACAATCAAAGACTTATCTCATAAAATTATTAATGAAGAAAATGAAAAATTAGAAACATCATATAAAAATTTACTTAAAGTTTTAAAGGCTGAGGAAGTATTACATTTTGATGATGAACTAGTTGGAAACTTATTAGTAGCAGCATATCGTTCTACAACATTTATTAATAATATTAAGTTAACACCAGAAACTATTTTAGTAGTAGGAGATAGACATAGTATAATTGAATATGCAGTAAATAGTGATGTTAAAATGTTAATAATTACTGGTAGTGGTAAAATAAAAGATGAACATATTGAAATAGCTCGTAAGAAAAAAATAAATATAATTCGTACTGATTTTGATACATATACAATATCTAGATTATTACCATTATCTAATTACATTAAAACATTAATTAGAAGTTATAATCCAACTAAATTTGAAGATACAGATTATGTTAGTGACGTATTAGAAATAAATTCTAAATTAAAACATACTAATTATCCGATTGTTAATCATAATAATGACTGTCTAGGATTATTGAAAATTATTGATTTAAATGAAAAAAATCCTAAAAAAGTTATTTTAGTTGATCATAATGAAAAATTACAAAGTGTAGATGGAATTGAGGAAGCTTCAATTGTTGAGATAATTGATCATCATAATATTGGTTCAATTACAACAATTGCTCCAGTTAACTTTAGGAATATGTCAGTAGGGTCTACTTGTACAATTGTATATACAATGTATAAAGATGCAAATATTGAAATACCAAAAAGTATAGCAGGAGGGTTGTTATCGGGGATCTTATCTGATACTCTAATTTTAAAAAGTCCAACAGCTACTAAAATAGATATAGAAGTAGTAGAAGAATTATCTAAAATAATTGGACTTGATTATAAAGTATATGGAATGGAGTTATTAAAAGCCGGAACATCATTAGAAGGTATGACTAAAGAAGATGTTTTATATAATGATTTTAAAAAATATAACATAAATGATAAAACATTTGCTATTGGGCAATTTATTACGATGGATTTTGATACTATAAGAAAAGATATACCAGAATATGTAAAAGTATTAAACGAAGTAGCAGTAGCTAACGAATATAGTTTTGTAGGATTATATTTTACAGATATTATTAATAATGGAAGTTATATTTTATATAGTGAAGAAAATGCGAACATTGCAAATATTGCTTATAACTTAGATAAAGTACCACAAGGATATTTTATTAAAGATTGTGTATCTAGAAAAAAACATATTATACCATTATTAATGGAAATATTTGAGGATTAGGAGAATATATGAAAGAAAACGTGTTATTAATAATTAAAGGTTTCTTTATGGGGATTGCTAATATAATACCAGGAGTAAGTGGAGGGACTCTTGCTATCACACTTGGTATATATGAAAGACTAATATCTGCTATTAGCCATTTCTTTAAAAATTTAAAAGATAATTTAAAATTTTTAATACCAATTGGAGTAGGAGCAGTTATTGCTGTTTTACTAATGAGTAATGTAATTAGCTATTCTCTTGAAAAAGTACCATTTGCAACATTTTTATTCTTTATTGGTTTAATATGTGGAGGATTACCAATATTAACAAAAAAAGTAAAGAGTGAGAAAGTTAAAGTTAAAAATGTTATCATAGGATTAATTACTTTTTCATTTATAGTAGGATTAACATTATTAAAAAATGAAGGTAGTGGAGTAGATTTATCAACTATTAGCACAGAAATGTATTTTATTTTATTTGGAGTTGGAGTAGTAGCAGCAGCTACGATGGTAATACCAGGTATTAGTGGATCATTTGTTTTAATGTTATTAGGTTTTTATGAAGTAATATTAGCAACTATTTCATCATTGACAGACTTTTCAAAGTTAGGGCATAATTTACAAATATTAATGCCCCTAGGATTAGGTTTAGTAGTGGGGATAGTATTAATTGCTAAAATGATAGAATTCTTATTTAAAAAATTTGAAGTGACTACATATTATGCTGTTATAGGGTTTATACTAGCAAGTGTATTAGGGTTATTTACAGCATTATTTCCAATTGAAGCTGGAATAATAGAAATAATTAGTGGGATACTATTATTATTATTAGGAACATTTATTGGATATAAGTTAGGAGATAGAGAATGAGTATATTAGAAACAATAATATTAGCCATTGTTCAAGGCGTAGCAGAATTTTTACCAATATCATCCTCTGCTCATTTAATTATATTTAGAGATGTATTTAATATAGGTAATAATATCAGTGGCAATATGGAAATAGTATTTGATGTTGCTTTGCATTTAGGAACTTTACTTGCAATTGGAATATTTTTCTTTAAAGATTTTATTACAATGATAAATAAAGGTTTTACTAAAGGAATAAAAGATAAAGATGGTAAAATAATGTGGTATATAATCATTGCAACAATACCAGCGGCTATTGCAGGATTACTTGCTGAAGATTTAATTACTAATGTAATTAGAGGTAATTTATATGTTATAGCAATTGCTTTATTAGTAATGGGAATTATTATATTTTTAGCAGATAAATTTAGTGAAAGTGATAATAATTTAGGTAAAATTAAATTAAGAGATGCTATTATAATTGGATGTTCACAAATGTTTGCCCTAATTCCAGGCTTTTCAAGAAGTGGAACAACTATAGCAACTGCTCGTATTTTAAAAATTGAAAAAACAGATGCTGCTAAATTTTCATTTTATTTAAGTGCTCCGGTTATTTTAGGAGCTGTTACTTTACAATTGTTAGAGCCTAATACAATTAGTATTATTACTAATAATGCAAGTATTTTTATAGTAGGTATTTTAGTATCATTTTTGATTGGTATACTTACAATTAAGTTTTTATTACAATACTTACAAAATAATGACTTTAAAATATTTATGATTTATCGTGTAATATTAGCATTTGTTGTGATAGTAATAATTTCAATATAATATAAAGAAAGAATCTATATAGATGGTGTAGTATATGAATATAAAAAAAGATTTATGTAAAGATATTTTTAGAGAATATGATATAAGAGGAAACTTTCCTAATCAAATAGATGAAGATACAGCCTATACAATCGGTCTTGCTTTTGGTACAAAAATGAAAGAGTTAGGACATAATAATTGTGTTGTAGGACATGATAATAGATTAAGTAAAGAGATATTAACTAATGCTTTACTAAAAGGTATTACTGAAACAGGAGTGGATGTTATCTTTTTAGGACTTTGTACAACTCCGATGTATTATTATGCTTGTATTAAACTTAATACTCCAAGAGGAGTAATGATTACAGCTAGTCATAATCCAAAAGATGATAATGGTTTTAAATTTGCGTATGATGAAACAGGGAACTGTCGAGGAAAAACGATTCAGGAATTTTTAAAACTTGCAAAAAGTGGTGAATTTTCATCTGGTAATGGTAATATAACAACTTATGATATAAAGGATGAATATAAAGAATTAATGAGAAAATCTTTAGATTTTGGAAATAGAAAAGTTAAAGTAGTAATAGACCCAGCAAATGGAACCACTAGTATTATTGCGAAAGAAATATATGAATTATTCCCAATTGATTTAATTACAATTAATAATGAAAGTGATGCAACTTTTCCAAATCATCATCCTGATCCTAGTATTGAAACTAATATGAAACAACTAAAAAAAGCAGTTATTGAAAATAATGCTGATTTAGGTATTGGGTTTGATGGAGATGGGGATAGAGTAGGATTTGTATCAAAACAAGGGAACTATATTCATGCAGATTTATTTATGATAATAGTTATTAGAGATATAATTAATAAAGTTAATAAAAAAGAATTTCTATACGATGTTAAATGCACAAAGAGTCTGGAAGATGAAATAATAAAACTAGGGGGAAAACCAATCTGTTCTCGTACGGGTAATTCTTATACAAAAGGAACAGTTATTGAACAAAACCTTCCGTTTGGAGGAGAAGGTAGTGGTCATATTTATTTTAATGATAAATTCCCTGGTTTTGATAGTGGGATTTATGCCGGATTAAGAATGGTTGAAATATTATCTAAAACTAATAAAAATATGGAAGAATTATTAGAGGGGATAAATAAGTATTATTCTTCGATTGAAATGATTGTAAAAACTAAAGAAGATATAAAGTTTGAAGTAGTTAACAAAGTATTAGAATATGTTAAAGAAAAAGGATATAATCATATAACAATAGATGGAGTTAAAGTACTATTTAAAGATGGATGGGCTTTAGTTAGAGCAAGTAATACAGGGCCAAATTTAACAATTAGATATGAAGCTAATACAGAAGAAAGATTAAAAGAAATAGAAGAAGAATTTAATTTTCTAGTAGAAAAATATAACAAATAAAAAGAGTTAGAACATATAACTCTTTTTTTCTTTAAAATTTTCTATATAGCCCTATAGCTTTTCCTAAAATAGTAACTTCTGTTAAAAATATAGGTTCTAAATCATCATTTTCTGGTTGAAGTCTAAAACGATTAGATTCTTTATAAAAAGTTTTTACAGTAACTTCTCCTTCATTATTCATAGCAATAACTATTTCACCATTACTAGCAGTATTAACTCTTTCTACTATAATAATATCTTTATCATGAATTCCAACATTAATCATAGAATCTCCGCTTACATTTAAAGTGAATATTTCTTTGTTTTTAGGAATTAAGTTAACGGGTAGAGCAAAGAATGTATCAGGATTTTCAATTGCTTCAATAGGATTACCTGCTGTTACTTTTCCTAGTAAAGGAACTTCGATAGTTTTCTCATCTTTTTCTACAAATTCATTTTCTACTAAAAGTTCAATAGTTCGGTTTTTTCCATTCCCTTTTTTTAAATATCCTTTTTCTTCTAATTTAGTAAGGTGGAAATGAATAGTAGCGGAAGAGCTTAAATTAGCTTCTTTTCCGATTTCTCGAACAGTTGGAGGATATCCATTTTTTGCAATCGATTTTTTTATAATCTGTAAAATAAACTGTTGCTTTAAAGTTAGTTTTTCCATATTTATCAACTCCTTGGTAATATAATTCTAGCATTCATTTTACAAAAAGTCAAACATTTGTTTAAAAGAAGATTGACACGAACGATTGTTTGAGATATGATTATTTTATCAAGAGAGGAGAAATAATATGAAATTAAAAAAAGGGATTAAAGAAGGAATTATTATAGGAGGATTTTATATAGCGTTTTCTAGTTTATTACTGTTTTCAATTAATTTAGAGGAGGAAGAAGATACAATTGGTTTAAGAAATAATAATAGTTCAGTGACAGTATTTTCTTTAATTAATTAGTATAAATATAACTTATTATTTGATATAATCTATATAGAAGTGAGGTAATTATGGAAGTTGAAGTTAAAAACTTAGATTATTATGGACGCGGTATTACAAAGGTAGCTGATAAAGTTACCTTTATAGATTATGCTCTACCAAAAGAAGTAGTAGATATAAATATTTATAAAGAAAGCAAAAAATATAATGAAGCTGTAATAAATAAAATAATAAAAAAATCATCAATTAGGAATAGTCCAAAATGTGAATATTTTACTAAGTGTGGCGGATGTAATCTGGATCATATATCGTTAGAAGAAGAAAATCAGTTTAAACTTAATAAATTAAAAGAATTAGAATTTAAATTTTTAAAAACTGATAATTTAGTAAGTAATGATTTTATAGCAAAAGAAAAATATAATTACCGGAATAAAATTGTTTTAAGAGTTAAAGATAACGTATTGGGATTATATGAAAAAAATAGTAATAATATCATTGGAATAAATAAATGTATATTAGCTAATGAAAAAATCAATCAAATTATTATGTTATTAAAGACTATGGAATTGAATGACAATGAAATTACTATCCGAATAAGTTCATCATCTAATATGAGTATGGTTATTTTTAAAGAAGATATAAGTGGTATAGATCGGTTGAAAGAATTAGTAGATATTATAATAATAGGTAAGCGAGTTATTACTAATACAGATAAAATTTTAGCTAATATAAATGATATTAAGTATTTAATATCACCATTTTCATTTTTTCAAATAAATGATGAAATAACTAAAATAATATATGATGATATTAAGAAGATTATTAAATCATATAATTCTAAAAAAGTATTGGATTTGTATTGTGGTTCTGGTACTATTGGATTATATATAGCAGATATAGTAGATGAAGTAATTGGGATTGAACAAGTAGATAGTTCAATTGAGGATGCAATATTAAATAAAGAATTAAATAATATTAAAAATATTAATTTTATAAAAGGGAAAGTTGAAAATAATTTAGATGAACTATCTGATTTTGATACAGTTATAGTAGACCCTCCTAGAGCAGGACTTGATAAAAAAACTATTCAAGAACTTTTAAGGATTAATCCAAATACTATAGTATATATGTCTTGTGATCCTTATACATTATTTAGGGATTTAGTAATATTAAAAGATAATTATACTATAAAAGAGATAAAAGGATATAATATGTTTCCTAATACTCATCATGTGGAATCTTTGGTCACGCTATGTCGTAAATAGATATTTGAACTTTTAAAAAAGTTTTTAAGAGTTTAATAAAAATAAAATTAGTAGACTAATTAAGTAAATCTAAAATTGAGAGGAAGATATAAAAAATGACAGAAGCTGATAAACATTTTAAAGAAACTTGTGAAAAAATAATAAAAGAGGGAATTTCAACAGAAGGAACGAATGTACGTCCAAGATGGGAAGATGGTAGTATGGCACATACAAAGGCATTAATTGGGGTTCAGAATGTATATAATGTTGGAGAAGAATTTCCTATGATAACTTATCGTGATACTGGTAAAACATTAAAAGGATCAATTGATGAATTATTATGGATTTGGCAAAAGAAATCAAATAATATAAATGACTTAAATTCTAAAATTTGGGATCAGTGGGCAGATGAAGAAGGTTCAATTGGAAAGGCTTATGGTTATCAAATGGGACTAGAATTTGATACAAAAACATCAGATGGAATAAAGACTACTAATCAGGTTGATTTTGTTTTGGATTTATTAAAAAATGATCCGGCTAGTAGAAGAATTATGACTAATATTTTTAAACATGAAGATTTGAAGGATATGGTTTTAGAACCTTGCGTATATGGTACACAGTGGTTAGTGAAAAATGACACATTGCATTTGATATTAAACCAAAGAAGTCAAGATATGTTAGCGGCTAATGGATGGAATACTATGCAATATTCAGCACTGCTTTGTATGTTTGCTCAAGTAAACGATTTAAAAGTAGGAACATTAACTCATAATATTGGAGATTGTCATATTTATGATCGTCATATCCCGATGGTAGAAGAAATGTTGGATGCTGGTCCTGTTGACTGTAATCCTCATTTAAATATATTAAATCCGACTACTGATTTTTATGATTTTACGCCAAATGATTTTGAAGTCTCGGGATATCAATATAATAAAACTTTGAAGTTAAGTAAAATTCCGGTGGCAAAATAATGTTAAGTTTAATAGTTGCAAGAGATGTTAATGGAGTGATTGGAAATGACAATAAATTATTGTGTCATATTCCAGAAGATTTAAAAAGATTTAAAAATATAACATCGGGTCATACGATAATAATGGGAAGAAAGACATTTGAATCGTTACCTGGGATACTGCCAAACAGAAGACACATTGTTTTGAGTAGTATGCGAGATTATAATATTAATGGTGTTTTAGTAGTTAATGAATTAGAACAATTATTAAATAGTATAGATAAAAATGAAGAAAGTTTTGTAATTGGAGGAGGAGCAGTGTATCAATTACTGCTTCCCTATGTAGATACAATGCATATAACGGAAATTAAGCATGAGTTTAAAGGTGATACATATTTTAATTTTGATACTAGTGAATGGAAAGAAGTTAGCCGAGAAAAAGGAAATGATTCAAATTATGAAGTCGAATATGTAAAGTGTAAAAGAATAAATAAGAAGAAAAATTAAGTTTATAAAATGAGTATAATATAAGTGAATATATGTTAAAGTGATATTGTAAAGGTTAATAGGTGATATTATGAAAAATAATTTTATAAAAATATCAGAATTAAAAGTAGAGTTTAATGAGATTTCAAAAATTACTAATAATGCTAATAAATTAATGAAACTTCCGCAGTTCATTCAAAATAAAATAGTTAGGGCTGCTAAGAAAAAAGGTACTTATATGGGATTTATTGTAGAACCATACAGTTTCTTTATGGCTTATGAAATTACTGATAGTGTGGTAAAACAATTTTTACCAGAAAATTATGAATTAGCAGAATGTTCATTATTTCAAGATGAAAAACTAAGAAAATGTGCAATTTTAGGTTGTTTTAATGTTAGGACTACAGTTTTTATGGGAATGAGATTTGAATTGTATGTAATTGCTAGAAACAAGAAAACTAATCTTCTTTCGTGGTTAATTTGTGAATGCGAGTCTGATACATATAATTACTCGCCAGGTAGTGGATTTATTCCTAAAACATTAGAAAGAAGTGTTCTTACAACCTCTTTTGAAGGAAATCTTATATGTGATATTATGTCTATAAATAAAAAAACAAATATTAATTTTGTGGCTAATTTAAAAGAGAATAATTTTAAGAAATTAAATCAAGAGTTATGGATAGATGGTAATTTATCAGTGGATTATTCGGGAAATCTTGAAGGTAAAGAAAAATCACCATTTGGATTAATTTTTCATCCAGGAGAGATGAAAGAAGCGAAAAAAATAAAAGTAGAAGATGTTAATATTAATAAACTTAATATAGGTTTTCTTGATGAAACAAAAAAACCATTTAGTATTTGTTGTTTTCCATACTCTCAGCATTATTTAACTACTATTTTTCCTCTTGCTCATACTATGAAGGATGAAACTGATTTATATAAAAAAGTGGAAGAAATAATAGAAGATAGTAATTAAATACCCATTCTTGACTTTAATATCATATATTGTTATAATATAAGACGTAAAGCGAAGAACTTGAAGTAATATTATTTAAATATTTTAGAGAGCTAATGGATGGTGAGAATTAGTAATATACTTAATATGAAAAACACAAGGGAGCTATATTTCTGAAACTAAGTAGGTTATATCGTTTAATACGCGTTAAGTATATAAGATAGTTTATACTATGAATTAAGGTGGTACCACGAATAATTTCGTCCTTTTAGGACAGTTATTCGTGTTTTTTTATTTTAGGAGGATAATTATGGAAAAAGAGTATTTAAGAACTTGTGCAAGAAAATTAATGTTTGAGATGAGAGAAGAGTCATATGATAATTTAGTAGAGGAATTTGATGTTATAAAAAAACAAATAACGATGATGGAAAATATTGATGGAATAGAAGAGATTGAACCGATGAAATTTCCTTTTATTACATATGAGGCGAAATTAAGAGAAGATATTGAAAAAGAATCATTAACTATTGATGAGGTATTATCTAATTCAGATAGCAGTTACCTAGATCAAGTTAAAGTACCAAAGGTGGTGGAATAATGTTTATAAAAGATTATAAAGATACAGAATTATATTTAAATTTAGTAGATAAAGCAAAAAATGAGCATAATAAATATAATTGTTTTGAAACTATTATTGATGATTTAAAACATAAAGAATCTAACTCTTTATTAAATAAAGTCCCTTATACTTTAAAAGATAATTATTCAACAAAAGGGATTTTAACAACAGCTTCTTCTAATATTTTGAAAGATTATATTCCCGTATATGATGCAACTGTTTATAAAAAATTAAAAGAAGCGGGAGCAGT
The DNA here is from genome assembly GCA_964371025.1 of uncultured Muribaculaceae bacterium. Lineage (GTDB taxonomy): Bacteria > Bacillota_I > Bacilli_A > RF39 > UBA660 > CAYJDP01. Next base: position 228,975 of record CAYJKH010000001.1, read on the forward strand.
ATTAATTGGAAAGACTACTCTTGATGAATTAGCAATGGGTGGAACAGGAACAACAGGACATTTAGGTAATACTTTAAATCCATGGGATACAAATCGTTTAATTGGAGGATCTTCTTGTGGTTCAGCAGTTACTGTAGCAACAGGACTAGTACCATTTTCAATAGGAAGTGATACGGGCGATTCAGTTCGAAAGCCTGCTGCATATGGTGGAATTGTCGGATTTAAGCCAACATATGGGAGAATATCAAGATATGGATTATTTGCTTTTGCATCATCTCTTGATCATGTAGCATATTTTACTAGAAGTGTAGAGGATGCAGCGATTGTAACAGATGTATTAAAAGGTGAGGATTCGCTAGATATGACTACTTTAGTTAATGATAATGTTAAATATACTGATTCATTAGAAAATGATATAAAAGAAAAAAAACTATTTTATTTAAAAGATTTATGTAATAAAGACTTTTATAAATCAAGTGATCAAAATTTTAATAATACATTAGACAAATTTAATGAAACAATTACTAAAATAAAAGACTTAGGATTTAGTGTAGATGAAGTAGAAATAGATAAAAATTTATTAAATTCTATTTATGGAGCATATATGATTATTTCTTGTGCTGAGGCTACTAGTAATAATTCAAACTTAACAGGAGTTCAATTTGGTCCAAGAGGAGAAGGTTCTACTGTTGAAGAAATAATGTTTGATGCTAGAAGCAAAGGTTTTTCAGAACTTATCAAAAGAAGATTTGTAATTGGTAGTCATATTCTTCAAAAAGAAAATCAAGAAAAGCTATTTAATAATGCATGTCGTGTGAGAAAAATAATTGTTGATACATTTAGTGAGTTGTTTGAAAAGTATGATGGATTTATTATGCCAGCATCATCATCAATTGCTCCAAAGTTTAATGATAGTAGCGATTCATTATCAGAACAATATTTAATTTTAGAAAATCATTTAGCTATTGCTAATTTTGGTGGTTTTCCAAGTATTACAATTCCAAATGGAATTGTAGATAATATGCCGATAGGAATTAACATAACATCTGATAAATTTAAGGATGATTTAGTTTTAAATATGGCTCATAAGATAGAAAATTCATTAGGATATAAAGGATTAAAAGTAGGTGATAAAAATGTATAAAGTAGTTATCGGATTAGAGGTTCACTGTGAACTTCATACTAACTCAAAGAATTTTTCAACTGCTAAAAACACGTTTACAAATAAGCCTAATACAAATGTAATGCCTGTTGATATAGGATTACCAGGAATATTACCAGTAGTTAATAAAGAAGCGGTTAAAAAAGCTTTAAAAGTAGCGACTGCTCTTAACTGTAAATTACCGGATGAAGTATTATTTGATAGAAAAAATTATTATTATCCAGACTTACCAAAAGGGTATCAAATAACTCAAGTTACTAAACCAATGGGAGTAAATGGATTTATAAATGTAAAAGTAAAGGATAGTATTAAAAAAGTAGAGATTCATCAAATTCATTTAGAAGAAGATACTGCGTCCCTTGAACACTTTAATACTTTTTCACTACTTGATTATAATAGAAGTGGAATTCCTTTAATTGAAATTGTTACAGAACCTTGTTTATCAAGTGCGGATGAAGCTATTAGTTTTTTAGAAACGTTAAGAAGTTTATTTTTATATACGGAAGTGTCAGAGGCTGATTCGAAAAAAGGACAAATGAGATGTGATGTTAATATCTCTTTAATGAAGGAAGGATCAAGTGAACTTGGAACTAAAGTTGAAATGAAAAATATTAATGCTTTTAATATTGTAAGAAGTTCTATTGAATATGAAATTAAAAGACAAACAGAAATTTTAAATAGTGGAGAAAAAGTATTACAACAAACGAGAAGATATAGTGAAGAAGATAATAAAACTTATCCAATGAGAGATAAAGCAGATGCTATTGATTATAAATATTTTATTGAACCTAATTTACCACCAGTTAAATTAAGTGAAGAATTTATTTTAGAAATAAAAAATTCAATTCCAATGTTACAACATGAAAGAGTAGAAAAATATATTAATAAATATAAATTATCTGAAAAAGATGCAGAAACTTTAACTAAAGAAAAAGATGTAGCTAATTATTTTGAAGATGTTATTAAAAATGGAATTGATGCTAAAACAGCTAGTAATTGGGTAATTTCAGTTATTCTAGGATCACTAAATAAACTAGATATTTCTTTAAAAGAAATGTTTATTACATCAACTATGTTAGCGGACATCTTAAAATTAGTAGAAGAAGAAAAATTATCAAGTCTAAACTGTAAAAAAGTATTATATGAGGCAATGGATTTGAAAAAACCGCCGCTTGATTTAATAAATGAACAAGGAATTAAACAAATTGATGATAAAGACACTTTAATAAAAGTAATAAATGAAGTTATAGATGAAAATTTAGATATATTTGAACAATATTTAAATGGTAATAATACAGTAGCTAATTTCTATATAGGAAAAGTTATGAGTAAAACAAATAGACAAGCAAATCCGAAAGTAGCATTAGAGTTAATTAAGGAAGTTTTAGAAGGGAGAAAGAACAATGTATAGAGACACATTTTGTGGTTTAGTAGATGAAAATTTTATAGATAAAGCAATAACTTTATCTGGATGGGTAGAAAATATTAGGGATCATGGAGGAGTATTATTCTTAGATTTAAGAGATAGTGAAGGGTCACTTCAATTAGTAACTAATGATAATAGTATTTTTGATAATATTACAAGAGAAAGTGTAATTAAAGTAGTGGGAACAGTAAGACTTAGAGATGAGGACACTGTCAATGAAAAATTAAAATCAGGAAAAGTAGAAGTATTAGTTTCATCTTTAGAGGTTTTAAGTAAAGCTAAAAGTGAATTACCATTTGAGGTTATAACTTCTAGAAATAGTAATGAGGAAGTTAGATTTAAACATAGATATTTAGATTTAAGAAATAAAGAATCAAGAGATAATATTGTTTTAAGAGCTAATGTAATTAATCATTTAAGAGAAAAAATGCAATCATTAAACTTTATGGAATTTCAAACACCAATCTTAACGGCATCTTCACCAGAAGGGGCAAGAGATTTTGTAATTCCCTCTAGAAAACATAAAGGTAAATTTTATGCATTACCACAAGCACCTCAAATTTTCAAACAATTAATAATGGTTTCTGGATTTGATAGATATTTTCAAATAGCACCATGTTTTAGAGATGAAGATGGTAGAAGTGATAGAACTCCAGGTGAATTTTATCAATTAGATTTTGAAATGAGTTTTGCAACTGAAGAAGATGTTTTAAAAGTTGGAGAAGAAATATTTCATGATGTATTTACTAAATTCGGAAATAAAAAAGTAAGTGATAAACCATTTAGAAGATTATCTTTTAAAGAAAGTATGAGTAAATATGGTACTGATAAACCTGATTTAAGAAACCCTTTAGAAATAGTTGATTTAACTTCTATTTTTGAAGAAACAACTTTTAAACCATTTGTAGGATCTTCTATTAAAGGGATAGTAGTTGATGAGATTGGAAGTAATTCAAACTCTTGGTTTAATGAAATAGTAGATTTTGCAAACTCACTTGGAATGCCAGGGATTGGGTATGTAACTTTACTTGAAGATAATACTTTAAAAGGGCCAATTGATAAATTTTTATCAGAAGAAGAAAGAACAAACTTAATATCTAAGTGTAATTTAAAAACTAATTCAGTAGTATTTTTTATAGCAGATAGAAAAGAGTCTAAAGCATTATCGTATGCATCTAAAATTCGTGTTGAATTAGGATTAAAATCAGAAATAACAGATTTAGATAGTTTTGAATTTTGTATAGTTAATGATTTTCCAATGTTTGAATATGATGAAGAAAGTGAAAAATATATCTTTACTCATAATCCGTTTTCGATGCCTAAAAATAAAGATGCTAAGATAGAAGATATTTTAGCATATCAATATGATTTTGTTTGTAATGGTTATGAAATGGCATCAGGAGCTGTAAGAAATCATGATGTTGATTTATTAGAGAAAATGTTTAAAATAGTAGGATATGATAAAGAAGTATTAGAAACTAAATTTACATCACTTTATACTGCCTTTAAATATGGAGCACCACCTCATGCTGGAATGGCTCCTGGGATAGATAGAATCCTAATGTTATTAACAGAAGAAGAAAATATTAGAGAAGTTATATTATTCCCAATGAATAATAATGCTCAAGATTTAATGATGGGATGTCCATCTAATATATCAGAACAACAACTTAGAGAAGCGCACATTAAAGTAAGAGATTAATCTTACTTTTTTAATTGACACTAAATTAGATAATGTTATACTTTAAATAGGAGATTATATATGGAAAATTATAATAAATTAGTGAGAGATAAAATACCAGAAATTATTGAAAGTAATGGAGCAAAACCAATTACTAGAATTTTAGATGATAGCGAATATAAAATATACTTAGAAAAAAAACTAGTAGAGGAAACTAACGAAGTTTTAGAATCAAAAAATGAAGATAGATTAGAAGAATTAGCAGATTTACTAGAAGTAATTAAAGCTTTAGTTGTTATAGAAGGCAGTAATATAGAAGAAGTTAATAATATAGCAATTGCAAAAAGTATAAAAAAAGGGGCTTTTAATAAGAAAATTTTACTTGAAAAAGTTGAAAAGCTAAAATAAAGAAGTGAGGGTTAAAATGATGAGTATTAAAATAAAAGAATTAAAAAGTAAAAGTAGAAAAGTCCTTAAGTCTAATTATTTATTATTAATTAGCGTTTGCTTATTTGCAGCTTTTTTAGGAAGTGAATTTACAGATTCATTAATATTTACGGAATTGGATACAGCTTTTTTTAAAGAATTTATTACAATTCCTAATTCAGTAATAGAGGCGAAGGATGATATTTTAGGGAGTGGCAAAGGAATTTTATCTGATATAGTTAGTAGTGTAGGATCTGGTTCGATATTAGATGCATTATTAATTGCACTAACTTCAATTATTGGGTCACAAGGAATAGCAAGCGTTATTGTTATACTTTTAGGGTTATCAGTAATATTTTTATTTTGGTTTTTTACAGCGAATGTATTCCCTGTTGCCTCAAGAAGAATATTTTTAGAAAGTAGAATATATATAAAAACTAATGTCCAAAGAATTCTATTTTTACATCATACTAAAAAGTGGAAAAATGCAGCATGGAGTATGTTTGTTAAATTCTTTTATAATACTTGTTGGTATTTATTATTTATAATAGGAGGGCTTATAAAAAGATATTCATATTTTTTAGTACCATATATTTTAGCAGAAAATCCTTCGATTAAAGCAACTGATGCTATTAATTTATCAAGAAAAATGATGGATGGGTATAAATGGTATGTTTTTAAATTAGAATTATCTTTTATAGGATGGTTCTTCCTTAAGATTATTACATTAGGATTATCAGGGTTATTTTACTCGAATGCTTACAAAACAGGGACTATTACAGAGTTTTATGTTGAGTTAAGAAACTTATCTATCAAAAATAAAATACATGGAATAGAAGTATTAGATGATAAATATTTATATGAATTACCTTCTAATGAAGTAATAGATAAAGAATATAAAGATATAAAAAAAGATTTAGAAAAAGATATTAAAATTAAAAACTTAAAACCTATTGAAAAAATATTAGGATATATTGGAATTACTCTTCGTAATAAAAAAATGGATAATAAAATCGAAAAAGATAGTATAAAAAAAGAAGTAGCACGAGGGTATATAGATACTTTAGAAAAAGAAAAATATCCAATGAGATTATCTAAGTTTAAAGTGGTAAAAAATAATGAAAATTTAGATGCTTTAGTTAAATATACTATTCCAACACTTATATTATTTTTCTTTATATTTTCATTTGTAGGATGGTTTTATGAAGTGATGTTACACGTAATAAGAGATAATGAATTTGTAAATAGAGGTGCTTTATTTGGACCTTGGTTACCGATATATGGTAGTGGTGGAGTATTAATACTATTAGTGCTTTATAAACTTCGTAAAAATCCATTAATCCAATTTATATCTGCAGTAGTACTTTGTGGGGTTTTAGAGTATTTAACATCATATATACTAGAAATGACTCATAATGGTATGAAATGGTGGGATTACAGTGGGTATTTATTAAATATAAATGGTAGAGTATGTGCCGAGGGATTACTTGTATTTGGACTAGGAGGAATGGCAGTTGTATATATAATTGCACCACTTATTAATAAACAAATTAAAAAAATTAATCCTCAAATTTTAATTATTATTATAACAGTTTTAATTACTTTATTTGTAACAGATTTAATTTATTCATCAATTAATCCTAATACAGGAGATGGAATTACAACGGGTTATAATTATATTATAAATCCTCAAAATATCTAAAAATAAAAAAACTAATTTGATTATTAGTTTTTTATTTATTATAAAAGAACATGTCGTCTATAAATTTTGGTTTTTTAGAAATATTAGTTATTTTTCTTCCTATTTTTTCTAAGTCACCCTTTGATAATGTGGGAAGACTTTTTACTAATTTTTTATCCATGATATTATAACTGTCTTTATAAACGGATGAAGTAAATTCATTATTATTTAAAGTTCTAGTTAATAAATTTTGATTTTTGTTTTTATTTTTAAAAGAATCAATTAAAAATGATGTTGCAAAATTTAAATCTTCATGAGAATCAATATAGTTGATATAATTATTTTTTTTAGAATTTATACGTTTATAGGCATTATCTAAAGAAATAATAAATTTTGTAACATCTACATTATCTGCATACTTATTAAGTTCATTAATTAGTCCTACTAAGTCAGCATTAGAGTACATTTTTTCCATCTTATCTTCACCTACTAGTAGTGATGTATATTTAGCAATATTTTCTAAAAAATCATAAGCAGAATTTTTATTAGAACAATTGCAATATTTTTTTGTTAAATAGTCAGTATAGCCTTCCATAATACCAATACCATATTCGTTGAATAAGTTTTTATAATAAAATCCAGACATTTTAATACTTCTTGAATTTAAAACTGGTGTAGAAGCTACATGTAAAAATTCATGAAAGTATATTGTTTGATCTGCATTTTCGTGTATCATTACACGGTTATGAAATTGAAAATAACCATTTAATTTTGAACTTAAGAAATATTTATCATTAAATGTTCCAGTGATTAAAGTAGGAAGGCGATTTATGAAATTATCTAAATTAAAATTCTTATTATCTTTCATAATTTTTAAAAAGTTATTAATTTCAGTCATTAATATTTTATTGTTAAAATTTTTTCTACCAAAATATTCTTCATAATTATCTTTTGATATTTTATCTGGAATAATTATTTGATCAATAATATTCATATTATCCCTCCTTTTATAAGTGGTTATTATAGCATATTTTTATATTCTTGACAATGATGATTCGTTAAGATAATATATAATTTATTAATTAGAAAGAGATATTTAATATGAGTAGTAATCAACTTAATCCAAAACAAATTTTTAACTTTTCAGAAGTTCGAGATAATTTTCATAAATATGCAGTATTTTATAAAAAGAATAATGAACCAATAGTAGTAAATAGAGAAACCTTAGATATATTAAAAAATGAAGAAGAAATCATTAAAGGGTTATTTTCTCATCTTTGGTATAATTCAGTTTTATATAGTCAAATTAGAAATATTCAAGGAGAAGTAACTGAGCACGACTATAATTTAGTATTTAGTAAAAATAGTGAAGTGGTTTATAAATTGATTATGAAATTAGCATATAAACAAAAGAGACTAAATTTCCCAGTTAATCCAAGTATTGTTATGGAAGATATTGATGATAGTCCTTTATTATATAAATATAAACGAGATATTGTAAAAGGTTTATTTTGTAAAAGAGAAAATAAGGATATTTTAGAAAGATGGGTAGAATATAAAATAGCTTTAAAAAAGAAAAATTTACAAGATAATAAGAAAAAATTATTACGAAAAATAGACTAATTTAATTATTAGTTTTTTTATTTATGATATAATTATTTTAATAAAGTAAAGGAATGATTATATGGAAGAAATCAAAATATCAAATTTAACAAAAAAATATAAAGATCTAGTTGCGGTTAATAACTTATGTTTAGAAATTAAAAAAGGTGAAATAGTAGGATTTGTTGGTAAAAATGGAGCAGGTAAAAGTACTACTTTAAGAGTGATGCTAGATATAATAAAACCAACAACTGGTAAAATTTCTATATTAGGACTTGATAGTATAAAAGATTCTAAAAAGATAAAAGAGAAGGTTAGCTATATTCCAAGTGAAGCTGTATTTTATGATAATTTAAAAGTGGTTGATCTACTTAATTTTTCAAAAAGTATATCGAAAAGTAATAAAGATATAAATGAATTAGTAAAGTATTTTGAACTAGATTTAACTAAAAAAATAGAGGAGTTAAGTCTTGGTAATAAAAAGAAAGTTTCGCTAGTTCAAGGATTATTAAAAGATTCTGATATTATTATATTAGATGAACCTACTAATGGACTTGATCCTTTGATGCAAAAGAAATTTTTTGAATATATTATAAAAGAAAAAAATAAAGGGAAAACTATCTTCTTATCTAGTCATAATTTAAATGAAGTAGAAGAGTATTGTGATAAAGTTGCTATTATAAAAAATGGTTTACTAATAGATTATATAAATATGAAGGATATGAAAGATAATTATAAATTACAAATATCTTATAATACAAAAGATGGTAAAAATAATGATTATATAATTAATAATACTAGTATAAATAATGAAATAAAAAAATTAAGTAAATTAGAAGTAATTAATTTAGAAATAAAGAAAAGAACTATCTCTGATGAATTTATAAGTTACTATGAGGAGGGGGAAGATGAGTAATATATTAAAATTAATTAAGTTTAACCTTTTTGTTACAAAAAAGACTATTATAGGATGGAGTATAGCAATATTTTTAATAATGGGTATGTATATGATTCTTTTTGACTCTATCCAAGATATTGTAAAAGCGGAAATGGAGGCTATGCCAGAGGAATTATTACAGTTTTTTGGAGTTAATAATTTAACAGATATGTCAAATTATATTACATATTTTGGAACTATCCTTGGAATATTAATAATTGCTATATCAATATTTGCAGTTACTTATTCAGCATCTTTAATTACGAAAGAAGAAAAAACTAAATCTATTGAATTTTTAAGTGGACTTCCAATAAGTAGAAAAGAGATATTTATATCTAAATATTTAACATCTTTAATTGCCATTATTTTTATAGTGTTATTAGCAGGATTATCTGCAACTATTTCAGGATATATTAAAGGGGGAGATACCTTTAATATTGGTGATTTATTAAATATAATATTAATAACTGGTTTTATTCCAATTTTCTTTGGAGGAGTTGGAATTATGATAGCGGGAATTAATTCAAAAATTGCAACGGGTTCTATGGTAAGTATAATAACACTTATTAGTTATATGTTAGGGTATTTAACAGAGTTATTAAAGGATAAAGCAGAGTGGTTGAAATATTTATCTCCATTTATCTTATTTAGTCCTTCTAATGCTTTAGAATTATCTAATTCTACTGTAATAACTTTTATAATATACATTATTTTATATATAGTATTAATTATAGTAGGATTAAAAATCTATAAGAAAAGAGATATGAAAGTATAATGAAGTGTATACTAATATAAACTATATATGTAATATATTGAAAAAAGGGTAATATTATGATAAAATTACTATATATAATACATGGAGAATAGTAATGGAAGAAAAAAAGAAAAGAAAGAAAATTATAGTAATTATAATAATAGCAATAATTATACTTGCTATCTTTTTGGTGATTCCAAAATTTTTCTCTAACCAAGAAAAAGGGGTATTTTATGAAGAATTATTTTCTTACTTAAAAGAAAATAACTATAGTGATTTAGAAGTCGAAGAGATGTTTTTAAAAAATAAAGATTTATATGATGAGGACTTTACTTGTAAAGATATTAAGTTTAAAGATAATAAATTAGAATTATATGACTGTGATATTACCAAAGATAATGATATAACTTTTGAGAGTTTTTGTACATATGATGGAGAAGAGTTTGCTTGTAAAGAAGAAATAATAGAAGATGATGAATTAGAGTTAGATAATTATAGCGAGGATATAGTAACTGATGATAATAAAAATACTAGTGTAGATAATCCTACTTCTCATGATGAAAAAGTAGTAGTAGATAACTCTGTATCTAAATTAGAAAAAGAAGAAACAACTTCTAAACCGGATATTGAAGAAAAACCTGAGGTTCCTACTTCTAATATTAATTTTAAATTTAGTGAAACAGGTTTTACGAATAATGATATCGAGGTAGAAATAGAGTCTGATAATGAAATAAAGTATTGTGTATCATCTACTAATAATTGTACACCGGCAAGTGATTATAATGATAATATAGAATTAACAAAAGAGGGAATTTATTATATTTGTGTAATAGATACCAAAACAAAAGAGAAAACTTGTAGTAAACCTGTTACAATTGATAAAACTGTACCAACAATTAATGAACCGACTATTAAAGGGACTAAGGGAGATAATGATTGGTATAAAACTCATGTTGAAATAATACCTACTGGAGGAACAGATAATTTATCTGGTATAAAAGATGTTAATGTTGATATAGCTAAAATAGATTATGATACAACTGGTCAGATTATAACAATTACTGCGATTGATAAAGCGGGTAATATAGCAACAAAACAATATACTTTTAAAGTTGATGCTACTGCTCCAACAATTGATGAATTAACATATTATGGAGCACCAGGAAATAACGATTGGTTTTTATCTGATATTACAGTAGAGACTCCTACAGGAAGTGATTCATTATCTGGATTAAAATCTATATCTATAAATAAAACTTTATTTACAGAAGAAACTAATGGAGAAGACTTAATTGTAACAGCAGTTGATAATGCTGGAAACATAAAAACATATACTAAAGTAATTAAAATAGATAAAACAAAACCTTCCATTACTGATTATAAAATTTCTGGTACACAAGGAGAAAATGATTGGTATACTAGTAAAGTTGTTATTGATAAATTAATAGGATTTGATAGTGGTTCGGGAATTGATACTAATTTAATAAGTAAAATTAGTAAAGAGATTGATTATGAAACAAAAGGTGAAAATGTAAAATTAGAAATAGAAGATATAGCAGGGAATAAAGGTTTTATAGAAATTCCAATTAAAATAGATTTAACTGATCCTACATCTGGAGAAATTATTTTAAAAGGGGATGCTGTAAATGGTTGGTATACAAAAGATGTTGAAGTTGATACTGTAGTTGGAGTAGATAATATTTCAGGAATTAGTTCTTCGAAATTAAATATGCATTTAGTTTTAGGGAAAAAATTAGAAACAACGGTTACTTTAACTACAATTGATAATGCTGGAAGAACAACAGTTATTTCAAAAATAGTTAAAATAGATAAGGAAATACCAGAGGTTGGGACTCTTCAGTTTAACGGGGATAAAACTACTCCTGATAATGAATGGTTCACATCTAATGTTGCTATTGATTTTGAAGATGGAACAGATGCTGGATCTGGTCATGATAAAACAGTGGTTAACCTTTTAAATATTAATACAAACACTGTAGGTACAATTATTACAATAACTACCAAAGATTTAGCAGGATTAGAAAATACTTATTCAGAAACTGTTAAAATAGATAAAGATAAGCCTTCTTTAAGTATAAAAAGTGATAATCAAACTATTTTTAAAGGAATTGATTATTCTGTAAGAGACTTATTTGATGAACCAGTTTATAGTATTAGTGGTGGAACTATGAGTTGTACTATTGAAAATACTAAAGACTTAGCAGTAGGTAATTACTCAAGTACATGTACTCTTACCGGAGGTAATGGTTTAGTTGATTCAAAAACAGTTAATTTTGTTATTGAATATGATGAAAATGCTATAAAAGAGGAATTAGTAGGAATTAAATCAACTACTAACTCTTATATAAAAACTACTTTTAAACCATCAAATAATACCAGAATTGTTTCAGATTTTACTTTTTTAGGACCAAGAGGAACAGCAGTGTGGCTATTTAGTTCTAGACTTGCATATAAAAATCAAATGATTGGAATTGCATGGTCTACATTGGAAAGTTTATTACAATTTGGTAATGAAAGTTATAATTTAGGTAAAACAGCGTACAAAGTAAATACTAGACATAAAATAGATCTTTCTAAAAGTGGCTTGTTTTTAGATGATGTATATTATACTACTCCGGAAACAAAAGTATGGAAAGGGAGTAATGATTTATATATATTTGCTAATAATCAAGCAGGAACTGCAATTGGGCACAATAATGGTCAAGCGATAATGCATAGTTCCCAAGTTTACGAAGATGATATCTTAATGTTAGATCTTATACCAGTAGAAACTATGAGTGGAGAAGTTGGACTTTATGATAAAGTATCAGAGTCTTTACTTGAAAATGTAGGGACATTTACTCCTATATATAAATAAAAAAGAAGCAATTATTTGCTTCTTTTACTTTGTTTTAATAATTTGTTTAACTTTATTTAAACATTCTTTATTACTCCAAGATTGTTTTTCTAGTGCTTCTTTTAAGGCCTCTAAATTTAATTTTTCTTGTTCTTTACTATGTAAGTTAGTTTTTTTATTTTCCATATATTCCCCCTGTAACGAGTATATTATATTAAATTTTATTGTAATTGTCAAAAAATTATAAGATTTACATTAAATTAAATGGGGATTTATTGCATAAATACTTGTCTTTTAGTATAATTATAAGTAATAAGGTAGGAAAGATAATGGAAAAGGAAAATAAAAAAAGAAAAAAAATTATAATAATAATAATTTTACTTTTATTACTATTTATAACTTTATTTTTTGTTTTTAGAACAAGAAATTATTTTCCTGTGGAATTATATGACTATTTAAAAGCTAATAATATAGAAGATGGTAATATAACAAAAGAATTTTTGGAAGAAAATGATTTATTTGATTCATCATTTACATGTGAAAATATAGATTATTCTAATGATACAATAGAATTTAAAAATTGTAAGATAGAAGATAAAGAAGAGAATTATTGTGTTTTTGAAGATGATAAGTTAAGTTGTTATAAAAAAGATAATGAATCTAATTTTCAACTTGATTCAAAAGTTCCGACTCTAAATTATAATGAGGATCAATTATTTAGATTTGATTATAGTGAAAATAGTGATTTAGAAGTAAAAGTAGTTAATTATTGTACTACTACAGAGGGAATTTGTAATCCTGATAAAAAATATGATGGAGAAGAAGTTCCTATTACAACTGAGAGTTTAACTAATAAGGTTTGTTTTCAAGCAACATATACGGATAAAACAAGTAGTGAAATTATTTGTACGGATGATATTATTTTAGATAAGAGTGCTCCTTCAATTGAGGATTTAATTATAAATGGACAATCTTTAAGTACTGGTTGGTATAATAGTTTAGTTACAATTGATGATGTAATTGCTAATGATTCATTAACTGGGATTAAAGAAATTAATATATTAGAAGATATTAAAAATGGCGTTAATCGAGTAGAAGTTACGGCATATGATAATGCAAATAATAGTAGTAGAAAAGATTTTATAGTAAAAGTAGATACAATTAAGCCAAGTGTGGGAACTATTATAGTGGATGGGATACTTGGTAATAATGGATGGTATAAATCAGAAGTTAAACTTACTAAAATTAATGGGGATGATGATTTATCTGGACATAAAAAATCTATCTTAAATGTTACTTCTTTGAAAGATACTCCAGGGACTAATGTTATTTTAACTACTTATGATAATGCTCTAAATTTTAATACTACTAGTAAGTTTATAAAAGTAGATACTAAAAAACCAACAATTAATGGGATATCTGATTTAGTAATTGATAGAAATACTAAAATAGATTTAATGAAAGGTGTTAGTGCTAGTGATAGTATGTCTAAAGTAGCAGGAGATGTTAAAATTATTTCTAATAATTTAGATATTACAAAAACCGGAGAATATACTGTTACTTATCAAGTTAGTGATAATGCAGGAAATGTTAAAACTCAAAGTAGAAAAATAATTGTTAGATATAATAGTCCAGAAGTTTCTTTTGAGGTTGATGATTCACTATTTACAAATGGTTTTGCTAAAACAAATATTGAAGTAGGGGTTAATATTAAAGATAATAATACTTTAATTAAAGATGTTAAGTATTGTACTACAACTTCAGGTAACTGTATTCCTGATAAAGAGTTAAATAGTAATAATAAAGTTTTATTAGATAAAGAGTCTAATAATAATAAAGTTTGTGTTAAAGTAACAACTGATGAAGATTTAATAGTATGTAGTGATATTTATAAAATAGATAAAACAGCTCCCGTTATTAATGATCCAACAGTAAGTGGAGATCCTGGTAATAATGGATGGTATAAATCATTTATTGAAATTAATCATAATGGGGCAATTGATAATTTATCAGGATTAAAAGATATTGATGTTGATATTGAAGAAATTAATTATAATACAGCAGGAGAAACAGTTACAATAATAGCAATTGATTATGCAGGGAATGTTGCAACTAAAGAATTTATTTATAAAGTAGATACAGTTAATCCGGTTATTGGTAATTATATAATTACTGGAACAAAAGAAAATAATGATTTTTATACAACAGATGTATATGTAAGTGGAGAAAATGCAAGTGATAGTTTATCTGGAATTGAATCTATTAATCTAAATTATGATAGTTTTACAAATGAAACAACTGGGACTGATATAGTTGTAACAGCAAAAGATAAAGCTGGTAATATTAGTGTAAAAAGAGAAACTATTAAAATAGATAAGACTGCTCCAACTATTATTGATTACGATATAACGGAAAAAAATAATGATACTGATTGGCATAAAACGGAAGTTATTTTAGATAATTTTAATATTATAGATACTATATCAGGAGTTGATCAAAGTGTTGTAGATAATTTAGAATATATAATTAATTATGAAACGCCTGAAGAATGTGTAGAAGTTCGTATTTCTGATTTAGCAGGTAATGTTCATACGGAAATGATTAAAGTTAAAGTAGATTTAACTCCTCCAACACCAGGAGTAGTAGGAGCTACTAAAGAACCTAATTCAAATGGATGGTATAATTCAGATGTTAATATTACAACAACTGAGGGAAGTGATTCTTTATCAGGAGTTAAATCCACTGATATTAGTTTAGATGTTGTTACAGGACAGTTATTAGAAACAACAGTATATTCAACTACAACTGATAATGCTGGACATACATCAAGTAGTTCTCTAGATATAAAAATTGATAAAATCCTACCAGAAGTAGGAGAAATAGTACCAGATAGAGAACCTGATTCAAATGGCTGGTATAATAATGATGTAAAAATTGGGAAAATTGATGGGTCTGATAGTGGTTCGGGACATGGAACTACAATTATAGATCTTTTAGAGGTTAATACTAATACTGTCGGGACAAATGTTACAATAAAAACTACTGATCAAGCTGATAATGAAGCAACTTATTATATTACGATTAAGTTAGATAAAGAAGTTCCAACTATTACTAAAAATGGTAATATTGAAATTGAAAAAGGAGAAAGTATTGATTTAACTACTAAATTCACTTCAACTTTTGGAATATCGGGTGGTGCTACTACTTGTACAATTGATGGAGCAAGTGATACTTCACTACTTGATGTTGGTACTTATAATGTAACATGTACTGCTACATCAGTTGCAGGACTAAGTGATTCTATCACAACAACATTTGATATAGTAGATAAATATGACCCAATCGAGTATATTGAAAGTGATGGAGATCAATATATTAATACTGGAATATATAATACGGGTGATTATATATTTGAAGATGAGTTTTTAATTACTGATTTAGGATTATCAAATAATGATGGTTCTTGGATAGTAGGAGGAAGAGTTAATCCTAATTATTCAATGGGAGTATTTGTTAATACTTCTCAAGTAATCGGAGCATATGGAGCTATTACAAAAACAATGTATCCGGGTATTAAAAAAGATACATGGTATAAAATGTATTTTTCAAGATTTAAACTAACTTTAAATACTACTAATTATGTTGTAAATGGTCAATTATTAATACCAGAAGAATACAAAGGAGAAATAGTAATTGGTGGAAATCAAATTGCGTATGATGGAGTATCACGAGATACTCGTAATATGAAAGGAAAAAGAAAATACTTTAAAATTACAGATGCTACTACAGGAGAACTTATAAGACATTATGTTCCAGTTCAATTAAGTGATGGAGAAGTCGGAATGTGGGAGTTAGTAGAAGATAAATTTTATGGAAATGATGGAGAAGGTAGTTTTACACTACCAACACCATAAAGAGCTTACAAACAATTAGTTTGTAAGTTTTTATTTATTAATATATGTCGAACTATAGTATATTTATATAAAAAAGATAACTAGTAATTAGTTATCTTTTATTTTTAAATTTTCTAATGATATTAATTCTTTTTCATTAAACTCTAATTTAAATGTTTCTAAGTAATTCCACTTTCCATTAAAAATATCTTTATTATTATACTTATAAGTAACTAGATTAGTATTAGTATCTAAAACTAAATCACACCATTTTTTTAGTAAATACATCATAGCGGTACCATGAGTTACTATAATAACTTTTTTACCTATATTATCATTTAATATTTGTTCAAATGTATTATTCATACGATTATATACTTCTTTTTGAGATTCACCATTTTCTAACTTATAATTTTCATCATTGTATTGTAATAATTCAAATTTATTAGGTAATTGATCCCATGAAGTAACTCCGAATTTTCTCTCTCCTAAATCATCTATAATTTTAATATTTAAATTATTATTAAAAGAAGCATATTTAGCAGTAGATATAGCTCTAATATAGTTACTACTATATATACTTTCTATATCTTTAAATTCATTAGAATTAAAGTGATTTAAAGCCTTAGTTTCACCCTCAATACTTAATATATCTTTTTCATTTTGTAATTGTAGTGAATCATTAGTAATATACCAATCATTATCCTTTAATGGTTTAGAGTGTCTAAATAAATAATTGTTTTCATATATATTCCTTTCTATTATAAATAATTATATCACATATAATTATTATGTCGAATAATGTCGAAGTATAGTATGTTTGTCGAATAGTGTCGAGTTGTGGTATACTTTAATTATATTAATTTAGTGAGGTAATATATGATGGAAAGAAAAATTTTTATGGATACTAATATATGGTTGGATTTTTATAGAATAAATGATGGTATTAATTTATTAGATGATTTAGATATTTCAAATGTTTTAATTACTAAACAAAATATAGATGAAATAATTAGGAATAGAGGGTCTCTAATTGATGATTTATTTACTTTAGAAAAGAATAATTACAATCATCTAAAAAACCGAATTTTATTACCAAATAGTGAAAAAGAGGAATACTATAAGTTAATAGATCAATTTAATGCTATTAGAGAAGAAATTATTAAAAAGGAAAAAGAACTTAAGAAAACAACGAGAGATAATGATAAATTGTTAGAAAAGATCGAAAAAATCCCACAAAAAAATGTTATCTGTCACGATTTTGAAAAAATTTTAAAAAAAGCAGAAATTAGAAATAAATTAGGGAATGTTCCCAAAAGTCCAGGAAAGAATACCATTTGTGATGAATATATCTGGGAGTTATTACTAAATGATAATAATAATAATTATGACTTATTTTTTGTGAGTGGGGATGCCACATTTTTGAAGCATAGTGAAATTTTATCTGCAGAATATTTAAAGACTACTGGTAAAAAGATTACTATATTTGGGAAACTTAAAGAAGCACTACAAGCATTTAATTTAACAAAATCAAAAGAAATAGGTGAAATAAGTGAAAAATCTATTAGTGATAAAGTAATTGAAGAAGGAACAAAAAATGCTCTGGATACACTAAATTTATTAAACGAAACATTAATAAAAAGTATATCAGTTAATCTTATAACTTATGTAAATGAAATAATGAAAAAGGATATGCAAAATATAATGTTCCCACTTTTTTCTCACATGGATGAAATAAGCAAAAGAAGTTTAAGTAATATAATTGCAAATCCAATGCTAATGCATTTACAAAAAACAGTAGCAGAAAAAGAAATCAAAGATAAAAGTAATGAAAATAAACATAATTAAATAAATTCAAAATAAGATTTAACAGTTTTAAGATTATTTACAAAATATGGTAAAATTTCAACAAAAAGTAAAAAAATAAGATTTATAATAGAGGTGTAAAATATGGAGACAACTAATATATCAAAACTAAAAAGAACTAAGATGTTAGAAACGATTAATGAAATTAAAAAAAATATCACAGATGAAAAGACGTTAGAAAATATTTCTTTAATTGAAAATGAACTAAATAAAAATAAATACGGTTTAATATGGGAAGAACATAAAGAAAGAGTAGATGAGGAATTAGAAACGCAAGTTCCAACATTTGAAGAAATTGATGAAAAGAAAATCATAAAAGTTACTGACGAACCGTACAATTTTTTATTAGAAGGAGACAATCTGCACAGTCTATATCTGTTAGAAAAGACACATTTAGGAAAAATTGATTTTATTTATATTGATCCACCGTATAACACTCATAATAGAGAGTTTGTATATAATGATAAAATTGTAGGGCAAGATGATTCATACCGGCATTCTAAGTGGTTATCATTCATAGAAAAGCGACTATGTATTAGTAAAAATATTTTGTCTAAAAGTGGTGTTATATTTATTAGTATAGATCAAAACGAGTTCGCACAGTTAAAATTGCTATGTGACAATATCTTTGGTGAGGAAAATTTTATTGGAAATTTTATTTGGCGAAAAAAATATGGTGGAGGTCAAACTGATGAATTTTTTGTTACTGAACATGAATATATCTTTGGATATAGAAAATCCAATGCATATAATTGGTGTGATGAATATAAGGATATTAATGATAATGAATTTAAATATGAAGATGATAAAGGAAAGTTTTCTATTACCAAATTAGAAAAATGGGGGAGTTCTAGTCATAGAGAAGATAGACCGACTATGTACTTTTCGATAAAAGATCCTGATGATAATGATTTTTATCCTATAGCCCCTGATGGAATGCAAGGGAGATGGAGAGTAGGTAAAGAACGGTTAAATAATTTGATAGTTACAAATTGTATATATTGGAAAAATGATGTAAAAAATGGTAGATGGATTCCTTATGAAAAAAACTATTTATTTAATAGCAAAGAAAAATTAATTAAAAGCAGAAGTATTTTGTATAATATTGCAGAAACGGGAACAGCTACTAAGTTATTAACAAATATATTTGGTAAAAAAGATGTTTTTAATAATCCGAAACCTATAGAATTAATTAAGTTTTTAATTAAACATAATAAATCAAATATAGTATTAGACTTTTTTGCTGGATCTGGAACAACAGGGCAAGCAGTTTTAGAACTGAATAAAGAAGATAATGGGAACCGAAAGTTTATTTTGTGTACAAATAATGAAAATAATATTTGTGAAGAAATAACTTATAAAAGAATCGAAAAAGTAATAAATGGTTATGGCGATGTCGAAAATATTCCAGCAAATTTAAAATATTTTAAGACATCATATGTTCCTAGAATGAATAATGAAGAAGTAAATTTACATTTCAATTTATTAATAAATATTAAAAATCTAATTCAACTAGAAAACGGTATTGAGATAGATGATAAAAAAATTCAAGTATTTCTTGAAGAACATGAATTAGATAAATTTAGTAAAAATAACGAAAAATTAGATATATGTGAAAAAATTTATATTTCTTCAGATATATTAATAACTTCATACCAAGAAGAAATATTTAAGGATAATAATATTGATGTATATATAATACCCGAATATTATTTTGAAGAAGAAATTATGGAGGTAATGTAATGCAAGGAATTAAGTTAAAAGATTTTCAAGTAGAAAATGTGAATAAATTATTAGATGTAACATCTGTTGGAAATAAAAAAGAAATACTATTAAAAGCTCCTACAGGAAGCGGGAAAACAATTATACTACTTTCATATTTAGAGGAATATTTTAAAGATAATAAAAATGCTATTGCAGTATGGCTTACTCCAGGCAAAGGTGATTTAGAAGAGCAAAGTAAAATAAAAATGAATAAGATTTTACCAAGACATACAACAAAAAGTATACAAGACGTTTTATTACAAGGTTTCGATGCTAAAGATACAGCATTTATTAATTGGGAAACTGTTACAAAAAAAGGAAATAATGCACTAAAAGATGCTGAAAGAAAAAATTTATATGAAAGAATAAGAGAAGCTCATAATAATAGTTATAAATTTATAGTAATAGTTGATGAGGAACACTTGAATAAGACAGTTAAAGCAGAAACTCTTATAGATTACATTAATCCGGAATATGTAATAAGAGTAAGTGCTACAGCTAAAACCAATAAGGAAGCAGAAAATATTGTTATAGATGATGTTGATGTAATAAGAGAGGGTTTAATAACAAAAGCATTATATATCAATGAAAATGTTTCTAATCAGGTAACACTCTCAAATGAACATGAATATTTACTTGATTTAGCTATAAATAAAAGAAAAGAAATTAAGGAAGAGTATATAAAAAATAATATACAAGTAAATCCATTAATAATAATTCAAGTTCCTAGTAAATCGGATGAGTTAATTGATCAAATAGAAACAATTTTAGAAGAAAAATCATATGCATATAATCGCGGTAATTTAGCTATATGGCTTGCTGAAAGAAAAGAAAATATTGAAGGTATAGAAAATAATGAATCTAATCAGGCGGTACTTATTATGAAACAAGCAATATCAACTGGTTGGGACTGTCCTAGAGCCAAAATATTAGTAAAACTTCGCGATAATATGAGTGAAGACTTTGAAACACAAACAATCGGTAGAATTAGAAGAATGCCACAAGCAAGACATTATGATAATATTTTAATGGATAATTGTTATTTATATACTTTTGATGAAAAATATGAACAATCTATAAGACAAGAATTAGGACAAAACGCACACGATACTAAAATTGTTTTTCTAAAAGAGGATTTTAAAAATATAATTTTACCTAAAATAACTGTTGACAGTAGATTTGATAAATTTGATGAAAGAGAAACATTCAAAATACTATTTGAATATTTCACTAATAAATATAAACTTAGTACTAAAAGAGCTGATAATAAATTATTATTAGAATCTAATGGATATGAATTTAAAACTACAATTGATAGACATATAGTGCAAGGTAAGTTTGTTAAAATTGAAGATATTAATGAGGCTGACAGAGTTAAAATGCAATCAAAAATATCAACTAATAAAAATGGGTTTGAAATGCGTAATGCAATAAACATTATATCTAGTAAAATTGGAATGAGACCAGATCGTACAAGATTAATGCTTGAAAGAATGTTTAATAAAGGAAAGTTATTTCAGAAAAAATTTATTGATTTAACATTAATTGAATTTTATGCTTTTGTAATTAATAACGTTGACTTACTAAAGCATGACTTTTTAGAAGCCGTATCACAAAAAGCAAGACAAATGAAATTGAAAATTGAAGATTTAAAAACTATAGAATGGCATATACCTGAAAAAGATTATATAAAGTATGATTCGAAAATGAAAGATATGAATGTATATGAAAAAAGTGTATATAAGGAATATCCTAATAGTACTATTAAATCTAAATCTGAAAGAATGTTTGAATTTTATTGCGAAAATAGTGATAATGTTAAATGGTTTTATAAAAATGGAGAAAAATCTCAAGAATACTTTTCTATATATTATAATGATTCAATGAATAAAATATGGAATTTTTATCCTGATTATATAGTTTGCGATAATAATGATAAGATATGGATTATTGAAACTAAAGGCGGAGAAACTGTAAGCGGAGAAAGCAAAAATATTGATGTGAAAGTAGAGAATAAATTTCAAGTATTGAAAGATTATGCAATAAAATGTAATGTTGAATTTGGTTTTGTAAGAGATTACGATAAAAATGAATCGTTATACTTGTGTAGTACTGAATATACAGAAAATATGGATAGTGATAATTGGAATTTATTAAGTGATATATTTTAATGTTCGCTAAATGATTAATTATCAAAAGTTGATGCTGAAGCTAAAAAATATAAAAAGAATAATAACATTTGTGATTCTGAGGAAAGCATATAATTAATTATTATTAATATTTATTTTTGATTTTAAAAATCTGCCTATAAAGAGGAGGTTAAATATGGATTCTGAAGTAAAAAGAAATATCCTAAAAATTATTGATGAATTACCTGATGAAAATTCATGTTTAGATTATAAAGCTATACCATATGAAAATAGTAAAATGCACGAATTAATTAAAGATATAAATGCTTTTTTAAATAGTGAGGAAGCATATGAACGAGATAAATATATAATAATAGGAGTAAGTGATTCAAAAGATGTATGTGGTTTAAAATCCACAAAAATGTTAGATACATTTTATCAAAAAGCCGCAGACTTCATTTTTCCAAGACCTTCTATTGAAACAGGAACTATAAAAAATAAAATTTTAGGAAGAGAATATGAGTTTGGGTATATTTATATTTCAAAAGAGAATAAGGATAGAGTTTACGAAATTCATAAAGATTATTATTATTCAAACGATAAAAATTTATATTTGTTGAATCAAGCTCTTCCAAACATAGCTGTTGCTTCAACTGCTTGGATAAGGAGAGGTACTTGTAAAAGAATATTGGACGAACATACTCGAAGAAATATTTATGAATCAAATAAATTGAAAATAGATTTCTCATTATCGCCAAACATCAACTATAGTAAAATTGATGCTTCATTCAATTGTAAAATTATTAAAACTGTAATTTTATTTGGAGGCTGGAATGAAAATAATGAAGAGGATAAGAAAGTTTTAGAAGAATATATTGGGGTAAGTTATAAAGAGTTTATTGAAAAGTTTCGAACAATTGTGAAATTTGAAAACAATTTCACTTTTAAAAATGGTGTTTGGAAAATAAATACTCGAAGTGAATATTTAAAACGTTATGCACTCGATTTTTATAAAGAAGACTTTGAAATGTTTCATTTGTTAATTATAAAAATATTAAAAATAAATCATCCAAAATTAGATTTAGCAAAAGATAAAAGAAATATGTATGATATTTATAATAAAAAAACTATATATTCAAATGAAATAAGAACAGGTGTTGCAGAATCTCTTGTAATCTTGGAATCATTAAAAAAAGAATTTGATAATTGTAAAACTGAAGTATCAAATTTTGTGGTTTTAACAGTTAGAGAAATTTTAGGAGATTCCAACTGGTATATATGGGCAAGTTTAAATAATTTGCTACCATTTTTAGCAGAGTCATCCCCTACGGAATTTTTGAATCAATTGGAGAAATATTTATTAAAAGATAAAGCAAAAAAAATACTCTTTGAGAATGAATTAGATATTACTAATTATAATTATTCAACGCCGCTATATTGGAGTTTACAGTTAATTGCTTGGAATACAGATTACTTTGTCCGAGTTGGGATGATTTTATATGAATTAGCAGTAGTAGACGATAAAGCCATTGAACATATTGTGAATATATTATTGCCGTGGTATCCGAATACATTTGCTCCTATTGCTTTGAGAACAGTCTTATTAGAAAATATTTTTAAAAAAAATATTTCAATAGGTTGGAAAATAAGTATTCAATTAATGCCTGGAATAAAAACAACTACTTTTCCTACTTACAAACCTAAGTATATAGATATACCAAACGAGGAGGTTTCTATTTCTGAACAAGAATATTATGAACAAGTAGATACTTATATTGATTTAATGCTTAAATATTGTAAAGGTTCCATCGGAAGAATGATTGATTTAATTAGTTTACTTGACAAAATTTCAAGAAAAAATTTAGATAAAATATGTGATTATTTCAAATTAAATAAAAACAAATTAAAAACAAAAAAAAGTAAATATAAATTTTGGGATAAAATGAAACAATTTGCTTTTGAAATTGATAAAAATGAAACTCTAAAAGAAGAATATATACTTGGAACAAAAGAAAAAATCGATGAAATTATAGTATTTTTAGACTTGAATAATATTATATTTGAAGTGTCAAGATTATTTAAAAAGAATAATTGGGAATTAATTAGTGACTTTGAAAATTATAGTGATTCAGAAAAAAAACTTTATGAATTACAATTAACAAAAGTAAAACAATTGTGGTTAAAGAAAGGTAATGATTCAATATTGGAATTATTAAGCTATGCTGAAGATACATTCCAAGTTGGGAAGATATTTTCTAATCTTAATATATCTATCAAAGATGAAAAGAATTTAATTTTATTTAATTTAGACAAAAAGGAACAATTATCTAATTTTTCAAAAGGTTATATTTTTAATAAATATAATTTATGTAATAAAGAATATGATATTTATACTTTAATTGAATTGTCAAAAAAATCAAAAATTAATTTTTTATTGATGCTACCATATAATATGGATACATTTATAAATGTAGAAAAGATATTAATAAATGATTCGTTATTGTATTGGAAAGAAGTTAATATAAGGATTATAGAAGATGTTGAAGTTTTAAAATATTGTGTAAATAAATTACTAGAAGTTAAAAGGTTTGAAAAAATTTTGTGGTTATATAGGATTTCTATATATCATAATAAAGAACTGACTTATGATGATGAACTTATATTAACATGTCTTGAAAAACTAAATGAAAATTTTAATCAATATGATATATGTGAGGCAATATCAAAATTACAAAAAATGCAAACTGATAAAGAAAGATTATTTTATATAGAATGGAAATTTTTACCTTTTTTATATAGTGGTGAAAATTGGCCTATAACTATAGAAAAAGCGATTGCTACTGATGTTAATAAATATGCTGAAATTTTAAAACTAGCTTTTAAAGAACGCTCCAAAGAAAAAGATGAAATTAATAATGATGAAAATATAGCGAAAAATGCCTATAATTTTTTACACCATTGGAAATATATTCCCGGAACTAAATCTGATGGTTATATTGATCATTCATTTTTAAAGCAGTGGTATAATGATATGAAAATGATTTGTTCTGAGATAGACAGACTTGAAGTTGGTTTGTTGTGTTTTGGTAAATTGTTATTTAGTTCACCTAAAGATAAAAGTGGATTTTGGATAGATAAAGCTGTTGCTAGAATAATAGAAGAAAATATGACAGTTAGAAGAGGTTATGAAACTGAAGCGTTTAATTCTGTTGGTGTTATAAATTGGGATGAAAATGGTACGGCTTATTTACAAAAAAAGGATGAGTATGAAAAAAAAGCTAACAATACTGATTTGGAAGGATATCATAAATTTGCAACTTCATTGAGAGGAATTTCGAAAAATTTTGATTTTCACGCTGAGCACATGAAGGATACATATTATGATAATTAAAAAGGAGTTATTATGAATAGTGTATTAGGAAAAGTTAAAATAAAAGGGAAAATTTATAGTTTTTCTTTAACTGATAATATAATAAATTTAGTACCTCATAAATTAAAGGATGTATATATAGATTTATTTGATAATATCAATAATAATAAAAAAAATATTCAAATATCATTTGAAGGCGAAACTAATAATGGTTATTATATAAAGTTCATTAATATAAAGTTGAGAAATAGGGGTAGAGGCTGTATGGATGCTTTTGTACCAGTATACATTTTGGGAAGAGAAAATGCAATCTCACCACTTCCAAAAGCAGATAATATTGAAATAATAAGGTTTAAAGGGGATGTAATTAGTAAATTTTATAATTATAATGAATTTGTTAAATATGAAAAAAAAGCAAACGGAAAAAGATCTGTAACAGTAAATTTAGATAAATCAAATAAAAAAATACAATTCGATAATTTTTATATTGAATTTAAGGTGTTAACAAAAAAAAGTAAAAAAATAAATGAAGCAGTCTTTGATGTTGAAAGTATTATGGATGTTGTTTTTACAAAACCTATATCAAACACTAAAATTTTGGAAATATACTTGTCTGTTTTAAAGTTTTATAAATTTATATATAAAAGAAGTTTTCTAAAATTTTCATCAGTAGAATTGATGAAAAAAGCAAATGTAAACTATCTTGATAAAATTAAAAAACTTCCTATATTTTACAATATGTATGTAGCTAATGAAAAAGATGTTGAAAACGATGTTTATAAAGAGTCGTTAACCTTTTCGGATATTGACGATTATTTTAAAAATATATTTTTAAAAATTATCAATACTACATTGGAATTAAATTATTTTAAAGAAAGTTATACAAAATCATTATCTATTGATCAAAATAGATATATGAATTTAGCAATGAATTTTGAAAAGCAATTTAATGTTATACATAATGATAAATTTAAATCAGTAACTAATAATGATTATGATGAAGTGAAAAAACTAATTATTAGTACTATTGAAAATATTGAAGTAAAAGGGAGAGGAAAAAAAGATTATAAGCAAAAATTTAAACAACAAATAGAAAAATTGGAAGGAATATTTGAAGAAAAAATTAGATATTCATTATCTGAATATAAAGAGTGTTTAATAGATATTTTTAACCGAAGATTAAAAATTGATAATGTTAAAAATTATAAATATGATGAAATAGCTACTACCTTTTCAAAAACAAGAAACTTGATTGCTCATGGCGAAATAATCGAAGGATTTTCCAATAAGGAAATTATATCGTTTATAATTTTATATCAATTATTATATTGTATGATTTTAAAATCCGCTGGTATTGAGATGGTTAAAATAAAGGATTTACTTAACGAATATCCAGAATTTTAAATTTTTATTTAACCATAAATTATTAAAACTGATCACACAAAAATATATAATCTAACTAACAATGAAACGTCCGTAAGTGGAGTAGTCATCTTCTAGTGGATATAAACGAACCAAATAAGGTTTGTTTTTTAGTTAAATTGACTTAAATACTTATATTTGATATAATTCCTATATTGAAAGGGATGAATTTATATGAATAATTTATTTACAAAACAACATCATCATTTAAATTCACACTTGGGTTTACGACATTAATAATGTTTTAAATACAAGTGTTATTTGTGATACTTGTATTTAGATTAGATATTTTTCTTATATATTTAACTATACAAGTATTATTGTATAGTTTTTTAATTTAAGAAAGAAGGAATAATTATGAAAATAAGAAATGTAAAGGGTTGTTATGATTTTTTACCTAATGAACAAAAAATCAAAGATTATATTATAAATACTTTAAAGGAAGTATTTGAAAATTATGGATATAAAAATGTAGAAACTCCAGTATTATGTTATTATGATATACTTAGTGATAAATATGATAGTAATAATGATATATTAAAAGAAATATATAGATTAAAAGATCAAGGGAATAGAGACTTAGGGTTAAGATATGATTTAACTGTACCTTTTGCTAAAATGATAGCATTAAATAAAAATAAAATAGAGTTTCCCTTTAAAAGATATGAAATAGATAAAGTATTTAGAAACGGTCCGATTAAAACCGGAAGAGATAGAGAATTTATCCAATGCGATATAGATGTAGTAGGATTAAATAATCAAGTAATAGAAGCAGAACTTATGAGTCTTTATGTAGAAGCATTTAAAAGACTTAATATAGATATTATAATTAAAATTAATAGTAGAAATTTACTCAGTGGTTTAATATTAGAATCAAATATAAATGAAGATATGATTATGGAAGTTACTACTATTATTGATAAAAAGGAGAAACTAACTAAAGATGAATTTATAACTATGTTATTAAATATAGGGGTATCAAAAGAAAATATTAATAAATTATTATTTAACTTAGAACTTACTTTAGAAGAGTTAAATAATAAATATATAAATACTAATAATAAGTTTTTAGAAATTGGGTTAAATGAATTAAGTAATTTATTTAACTTAATTAAAAATACAGAAATAGAAAAATATTGTGAGTTTTCTCCTAATTTAGCTCGTGGTCAAAATTACTATACCGGTAATATATTTGAAGTATATGATAAAGATAAAGTTATAAACTCTAGTATTGGAGGGGGAGGAAGATATGATAAAATTATCACAAACTTTATTGCTGATAATAATGAATATCCTGCCGTAGGAATTAGTTTTGGATTAAGTGTAATATATGAAATAATTAAAAATAAAGAAATATTTAATAGTAATCCTACCCAAATATTAATAATACCAGTGAATACCGAAAAAGAATCTTTAACTCTTGCTAATAAAATAAGAAATATGAAAATTAATGTTGATATAGATATGAGAAATAAAAAACTAAAAAAAAGTTTAGAATATGCTGACAGAGTTAAAATAGAGTATGTAATTGTATATGGAGAAGATGAAGTAAATAAAAAAACTTTTAAATTAAAGAATATGGTAACAAAAGAAGAGACTTTAATCGATGAGAATAATATAGAAGAAACATTAGAAATAATGTTTTTTTATTATACATTGAAAATAAAGTGATTTAAATATATAATTTATATTAAGAGGTGATATCTATGAATTATATAATAACAGATGAAGAGTTTGGACTAGAGTATATTAAGATGGATAATCCTAGAGTTAGAATCGGGGCTAGAGGTATAGTTATTAGAGATAAATATATATTGGAAAATATTTAAATAAGGATAAATTACTTTAACAAGTATATAATAAAGCAGGAGATGATAATATGAAAAAAATAATAACAAACATCAATAATTTAAAAGATGAAGAAATGACTAAAGTAGTTAAAAGAGTTAAAATATTACTTATAAATTCTAAGAATGAAATATTACTAGGATATTCTAGTAATATATATCAATTCCCAGGAGGACATGTAGAACCAGGTGAAAAACTTATTGATACAATTAATAGAGAAATACAAGAAGAAACAGGTATGGAATTAAATATTAAAGAAATAGATCCTTTTGCATGTATTTTAGGGTATTACAAAGATGTTCCAAAAGAAGGTGAGCATAGAAAAATCGAAATATATTATTTTGAAGTTAAAACAGATGAATTACCTAATTTAGAAAACACTAATTATACAGAGGCAGAAAAAGAAGGAAACTTTGAATTAAGATATATTCCATTAGACACTGTTGAAGAAGAGCTTATAAGAAATATGGAAAAATTTGAAAAACAAATCGGGATAGGCAAAGAAATGCTAGAAGTATTTAAAGAATACAAAAATAAATAAATTAAAAGGAGAAAACTTTATGGAATTATATATACCTAAATTAGAAGATTATTGGTATGAACAAAAACTAAATGAAGATAAAGATAGTATGAGTTATAATGCTGGATGGGATGTTTCATATTATGGTTATAATAAAGAAGATGGAACTATTAAATTTCCAAAAGAAAGATGGCTTGCTCAGTTCGAAAGAAGAAAATCAAAAGATAAGTTTTTTGCTTATTTAGTAGAAAATGGAGAATTTGTTGGATATTGCAATTATAATGTTGGAGAAACTAAAACTACTTGTGGTATTTTAGTTGAACATTCTAAAAGAGGAAAAGGGTATTCTAAAGAAGGATTAAAATTATTAATTGAAGAAGCAAGAAAAAATAATATTAAATCTATGTATGATGATTTTGAAGAAGATAGATTTGCAAGTAAAATATTTTATGATTTAGGGTTTGTAAAAACTAACGAATATGAAGCAACTAAATTTGATAAAAAAATAAAAGTAATAGAAGTTAAAATAGAATTATAAATTATATAAAAAGGCGATGATAATATGAATGAATTAAAATTAGTATTACCTACTAAAGATAATGTTAAAAAAATTAAAGAATTTAAAGATGAAATGTCAGAATATAATTCATCTTTTGATGGAACAGGAACGTTAAAGACAACTGATAGTATCAAAGAGTGGATAGAGTATTGTTATTTATGCATGAATAAAGAAACTTGCGATCCCAATTTAGTTACTGCAACACAATATTTATGTATTCGTGAAGCGGATGATAAACTAATAGGAATGATTCAAATAAGACATGAATTAAATGACTTTTTAAGAAAAGCAGGAGGACATATCGGATATGCTATTCGTCCTACAGAAAGAAAAAAAGGCTATGCAACAGAAATGTTAAGACTTGGATTACTTGAATGTGATAAACTAGGACTTAAACAAGTCTTAATTACATGTATAGATTCTAATATTGGTAGTGAAAAAACAATTTTAAATAATGGTGGAGAGTTCTTTGAAACTTATTATGAACAAGGAAGAGATGTAACACTTAAAAAATTTTGGGTTGATACTCAAATGATTAAAACAACTCATTAATATAAGAGTTGTTTTATTTTTTTATAAATTTTAAAAATGTCACTAGAATGTAATTTTAGTTTGATATACTGATATAGAGGTGATAAAAATGGAAATTTTAAAAGTAGAGAATTTGGTAAAACAATATAAGAGTGGTGACTCTGTAATTAATGCAGTAAATAATACAAGTTTTAGTGTAAATAAAGGGGAATTTGTTGCAATTGTCGGAGCATCAGGAAGTGGTAAATCAACTTTACTTCATCTAATTGGAGGGGTTGATAAACCAACAAGTGGTAAAGTAATAATTGGAGATACTGATATATATTCTCTTGATCGAGAAAAACTAGCAATATTTAGAAGAAGACAAGTTGGACTTATTTATCAGTTCTTTAATCTAATACCTATTTTAACGGTTAAAGAAAATATAACATTACCAAGAGATTTAGATAATGCGAAAAATGATGACACTAAATTTGATGAGCTTATTAAAATATTAGGTTTAGAAGATAGAATAAATCATTTACCTAATGAATTAT
>CAYJKH010000002.1:0-171514 GCA_964371025.1 uncultured Muribaculaceae bacterium
GCAATCGCAAGAGGACTTAGAGTTTCACCTATTAGAGCTAGATTAGTATCAACTTTAATTCGTGGAAAAAGTGTTGAAGAAGCAGTTAATATTTTAAATAATGTTAGCAATAAGTCATCTAAATTAACGATGAAAGTATTAAAATCTGCAATTGCAAATATTGTTAATAATAATGGCGCTGATCAAGCAAACTTATATGTTAAAGAAGCAAGAGTAGATGCTGGTCCAGTTATGAAACGTCACTTTTTTGACTCTCGTTCTCATATCGGACATAGAAATCATAAAACTAGTCACATTATTATAGTAGTGGCTACTAAAAACTAATAAGGAGGTAACAATATGGGACAAAAGGTTAACCCTAATGGACTAAGACTTGGTATTAATAAAGATTGGAACGCTAAGTGGTATGCAAACAAAAAAGATTTTTCTACATTATTAGCTAAAGATGTTAAAATCCGTAACTATATTACAGAAAACTTAAAAAATGCATCTATCGCTAACGTTGAAATTGAAAGAAATACTAAAAGATGTGAAGTTATTATTCATACTTCAAAACCAGGTGTTATGATAGGACGTGGTGGAGAAGAAATTGAAAAATTAAAAACTAAACTATCTAAAGTAGCGGGAGAAAATATTCAAATTTCAATCGTTGACATTAAAAAAGTTGAAACTAATGCTCAATTAGTTGCAGATTCAATTGCTACACAAATTTCAAACAGAGTAGCATTCCGTTCAGCACAAAAAAGAGCTATTAGAAACGCTATGAAAAGCGGAGTAAAAGGAATAAAAATCGTTATATCGGGACGTTTAAATGGTGCTGAAATGGCAAGAGACGTTAAAGATATCGAAGGAACTATCCCTCTTCATACATTAAGAGCTGATATTGATTATGCAACAGCAGAAGCTGATACAACATATGGTAAAATCGGAGTAAAAGTATGGATTTATAAAGGGGAAATATTAAGCAAGAAGACTAAAGGAGGTAATTAATATGTTATTGCCATCAAGAACTAAATATCGTCGTGTTCATAGATTACCTTATGATGGTAAATCTCGTGGAAATACGGAATTACATTTTGGAGAATATGGTCTTCAAGCAAAAAGTGGTGCATGGATGACAGGTAACCAAATTGAAGCTGCTCGTATAGCGATGACTCGTTATATGAAACGTGGTGGAAAAGTATGGATTAATGTTTTCCCGCATATGCCAGTTACTAAAAAACCTATCTCAACAAGACAAGGTAAAGGTAAAGGTGCAGTTGATAAATGGGTAGCAGTTGTTAAAGAAGGAAAAATCATGTTTGAAATTTCTGGAGTATCTGAAGAAGTAGCACGTGAAGCTTTAAGACTTGCATCTCATAAATTACCAATGGCTACAAAATTTGTAATGAAAGAAAAAACAAAAGGTGGTGACTCAAATGAAGGTTAAAGAAATTAGAGAATTAACTAATCAAGAAATCGAAAACAAAATTTTCGAATCTAAACAAGAATTATTAAATTTACGTTTTCAACAAGCTACAGGTAGTTTGGAAAAACCTTCTAGAATTAGAGAGTTAAGACACACCGTAGCAAGATTAAAAACAGTTCTAAAAGAACGTGAAATGAATAACTAATAGGAGGGAATAAAGTGGAAAAGAAAATTATTAAAGAATTATCTGGAAAAGTTGTTAGCGCAACAAATGACAAAACAATCAGTGTTTTAGTAGAAACTTATAAAATCCATCCGTTATATAAAAAGAGAACTAAAAGTTCTAAAAAATATAGTGTACATGATGAAAAAAATATAGCTAAAGTTGGAGATGTTGTACGTATAGTAGCTACTAGACCAATATCTAAAACTAAGAAATTTTTATTAAAAGAAGTAGTAAAAGAAGCAGTTATTATTTAACGCTTAGATGAAGAAGGAGGAATAATTTATGTTACAACAAGAATCTCGTATGAAAGTTGCTGATAATTCAGGAGCTAAAGAATTATTAGTAATTCGCGTACTTGGAGGAAGTAAAGTAAAATCAGGTAATATAGGTGATATAGTAGTAGGTACTGTTAAAAGTGCTATTCCAAACTCGCCTACACCAAAAGGAAAAGTTGTAAAAGCAGTTATCGTTCGAACTCGTCAAGGCGTTCGTCGTGAAGATGGAAGTTATATCAAGTTCGATGACAATGCTTGTGTTATTATCAAAGAAGATAAAAGTCCAGTAGGAACTCGTATTTTTGGACCAGTAGCAAGAGAACTTCGTGATAAAGAATATATGAAAATTGCTTCTTTAGCGAAGGAAGTACTATAAGGAGGAAACAATGAATTTAAAAGTTGGAGACAAAGTTGTAGTTATTTCTGGTTCTGATAAAGGTACTGAAGGAAAAATAATTAAAACATTAAGATTAGAAAATAAAGTAATAGTTGAAGGTGTAAACTTAGCAACTGTTCATGTTAAACCTACACAAGGTAAATCTGGTGGGATTGAAAAGGTTGAAAAGCCAATTCATGTTTCAAATGTTGCAATTGTTGATCCTAAAACAAAAAAAGGAACAAGAATAGGACATACAACAAATAAAGAAGGAAAAAAAGTAAGAATAACTAAAAAATCAAATGAAATAATTGATTAATTGAAAGGAGGGTAACTATGAACCGCCTAAAAGAAAAATACTTAAAGGAAGTAGTGCCAAGTTTAGTAAGTAAGCATAATTATAAATCTGTTATGCAAGCACCAAAATTAGATAAAATTGTAATTAATATTGGTGTTGGTGATGCTACAGTAAATTCTAAATTAATAGATGCAGCAGTAGCCGATTTAACAAAAATTTCTGGGCAAAAGCCAGTTATTACTAAAGCGAAAAAATCAATAGCAGGATTTAAAATAAGAGAAGGTCAAGCAATTGGTTGTAAAGTAACTTTAAGAGGAGAGAAAATGTATAATTTTCTTGATAAATTAATTTCTATCTCATTACCTAGTGTAAGAGATTTTCATGGAGTTAGTCCAAAAGCATTCGATGGTAGAGGAAACTATACTCTAGGAATTAAAGAACAATTAATTTTTAACGAAATTAATTATGATGATGTTGTAAAAGTTAGAGGTATGGATATTATATTTGTAACAACAGCAAAAACAAATGAGGAATCATTCGATTTATTAAGCGGACTTGGTATTCCTTTTAGAAAGTAATGGAGGAAAACAATGGCAAAAAAAAGTATGATAGTAAAAGCTAATAGACCACAAAAATTTAAAGTTCGTGAATATACAAGATGTTCACGTTGTGGAAGACCTCACTCGGTAATGAGTAAATTCGGAATTTGCCGTATTTGCTTTCGTGAATTAGCTTATAATGGTCAAATACCAGGGGTTAAAAAATCAAGCTGGTAATTTGGGAAGGAGGAAATAAAAATGGCAGTAGTAACAGATACAATTGCAGATATGTTAACACGTATTCGTAATGCTAATCAAATGGGTTACGTAGAAGTTAAAATACCTAATTCAAATTTAAAAAGAGAAATCGCTAAAATTTTAAAAGAAGAAGGTTATATCGAAAACTATTCAGTAAATAAAGATACTGTACAAGGTACAATTATCGTAAATTTAAAATATACGGATAAAAAAGAAAAAGTTATCACTGGGCTTAAAAGAATTTCCAAACCAGGACTTCGTGTATATGTTCAAAACACTGAAGTACCTAAAGTATTAAACGGTTTAGGGATTGCAATAATTTCTACATCAAAAGGAATTATGACAGATAAAGAAGCTCGTAAACAAAATATAGGTGGAGAAGTTCTAGCTTATATTTGGTAATATAAAAAATATAAGGAGGAAAGTATGAGTCGTATAGGAAATCGTATCATAACAGTTCCAACAGGAGTTACAGTAGCAGAAGAAAATAATTTTGTTGTAGTAACTGGTCCAAAAGGAACTTTGAAACAAGAAATGTTGAAAGACATTACTATGAGTCAAAAAGAAAACGAAATCACAGTAGAACGTAAAAACGAAAATGCTAAGGCAATGCATGGAACTATGAACGCTTTAATTCAAAATATGATTATAGGTGTTACAGAAGGATATGCTAAAACTTTAGAAATTATTGGAGTTGGATATCGTTTTGCTATTTCTGGAAATAAATTAACTATTTCTGCAGGTTATTCTCATCCAGTAGTTATGGAGGTTCCAAAGGAATTAGAAGTAACAGCAAACGGAAATACAGAAATAACAGTAAAAGGAATTGACAAAATTATTGTTGGTGAATTTGCTGCAAATATTAGAAAAGTTAGAAAACCAGAAGTTTACAAAGGTAAAGGAATTCGTTATAAAGATGAATATATTCGTCGTAAAGAAGGTAAAAAAGCTTCTTAATAATAGAAGGGAGAAAATCAAAGTATGATAAATAAAGAATCTCGTAATAAAATGCGTATTGCTCGTCATGAAAGAATTCGTTCTAAAGTGATGGGAACAAGTGCGATACCAAGATTATGTGTATATCGTTCTAATAAAGAAATTTATGCACAAATCATCGATGATGAAACAAGAACTACTCTTGTAGCAGCTTCAACTTTAGAAAAAGACTTAAAAGTAGAAAACGGAAGTAATGTAGAAGCAGCAAAAGTTGTTGGAAAAGCAATTGCAACAAAAGCAACAAAAGCAAATATTACAAAAGTAGTATTTGATAGAGGTGGTCACCTTTATCATGGACGTGTTAAAGCTTTAGCAGAAGCAGCACGTGAAAATGGATTAGAATTCTAATAGGAGGTAATTATGCAAAAAAGACAAATACAAAATCCTAAAGCTAGTTTGTATGAAGAAAAGACAATTGAAATTAGAAGAGTTTCTAAGTCTACTACTGGTGGACGTCAATTAAGTTTTTCAGCAACTATAGTTGTAGGAGATCGTAAAGGTAAAGTTGGAATTGGTACAGGAAAAGCTGGCGAAACAACTGAAGCAATCAGAAAAGCAAAACAAAATGCAATTAAAAATATAGTTACAATACCTCTAATTGATGGAAGAACAGTTGCTCATGAAGCAATTGGTCAAGTAGGAGCTGCTAAAGTAATTATTAAGCCTGCCGCAGCAGGGACTGGAGTAATTGCAGGTGGTTCTGTTCGTGATGTTTTCGAATTAGCAGGAGTACGTGATGTTGTTTCTAAGTCATTAGGAGCAAGAACAAAATTAAATATGGCAAGAGCTGCATTAAGTGGATTACAAAGTATTAAATCACCTGAAAAAATCGCAGCACTTCGTGGAAAAACAGTAGAGGAGATATTAGGATAATGAAATTACATGAATTAAGAAAAAATATCGGTGCTACATCAAGTAAAAAACGTGTTGGTCGTGGACCAGGTAGTGGACTTGGTAAAACAAGTGGACGTGGACATAAAGGACAAAATGCACGTAGTGGTGGAGGAGTTTCTGCTGTATTCGAAGGAGGACAAATTCCTTTATACAAAAGACTTCCAAGAAAAGGTTTCTCTAATGCAAGATTTAGAACTGAATATGCTATAGTTAACATAACAGATTTAAATGTATTTGAAGATGGAACAGTTGTAACACCAGTATTATTAAAAGAAGCTAAAATTGTTAGAAAACAATTAGATGGAATTAAAATTCTAGGAGATGGAAATCTTGAAAAGAAATTAACTATTCAAGCACATAAATTTTCAAAAAGCGCTTTAACTAAAATAAAAGAATCAGGAAGTAAAGCTGAGGTGATCTAATATGATGAAAACCATGAAGCAATTATTCATCCCAGCTAATAAAGATTTAAGAAAAAAGATTTATTTTACGTTAGGTGCTTTAGCAATTTTCATTATAGGTATTTCAATTAGAGTACCAGGTACTGAAGATTTAACAAGCAATTTAGGATTTTTAGAGTTACTAAACACTATGGGTGGTGGGGCTTTACAAAATTT
Source organism: uncultured Muribaculaceae bacterium (assembly GCA_964371025.1). Taxonomy (GTDB): domain Bacteria; phylum Bacillota_I; class Bacilli_A; order RF39; family UBA660; genus CAYJDP01. The sequence continues at coordinate 5,888 of CAYJKH010000002.1, forward strand.
CTCAATCTTTGCTTTAGGGGTTATACCTTATATTACAGCATCAATTATTATGCAATTACTTCAAATGGATATAGTTCCTTATTTTACAGAGTTAAGAAAACAAGGAGCATCTGGAAGAGCTAAATTAAATCAAATAACTAGATATTTAGGGATTGGATTTGCCTTTATACAAGGGTATGCTTTTGCAGTAGCATTTGAAGGAGGAGCAGTTGATCCTTTTACTCATTTATATATTGCAGCAATTTTAACAGCGGGAACTGCATTCTTATTATGGTTAGGGGATCAAATAACACAAAAAGGAATTGGAAATGGTATTAGTTTAATTATTATGGCTGGTATTATTGCTACACTTCCTTCAATGTTTAATGATGCATTTACAAGTTTAGTTATAATGGATTCAACAACACAAGTTTTAACACTTGGAATTGTTAAATTTATATTATTTGTAGTTATTTATTTAGCGATAGTAGTAGGAATTGTATTTATACAAGAATCTGAAAGAAGAGTACCAATTACTTATGCTAATAAGTCAACAAGTACACAAAATAAAAAAACGCAAAGTTTTATGCCAATAAAAATAAACTCAGCAGGGGTTATTCCAGTAATATTTGCAAGTAGTTTATTAACAGTACCTGGTATAATAGCAGAATTAGTAAAAAATGAAACAGTTACATTAATAGTAGAAAAATATTTAACGTATACTACTCCAGTAGGATTTGTTATATATGCATTATTAATTATGGCCTTTTCATACTTTTATACTTTTGTTCAAATTAAACCAGATGAATTTTCTAAAAATTTACAAAGTCAAGGTGGATATATTCCAGGTGTTAGACCAGGAGATGATACTAAAAACTTCTTAAGTAAAATTTTAGTAAGATTAACATTACTAGGGGCATTATTCTTAGCGCTAATTGCAGGAATGCCAATTATATTCTCAGCAATAACAGAGTTACCAACAAGTGTATCAGTAGGTGGAACAGGACTATTAATCGTAGTGGGAGTTGCACTTGAGGCATATAAACAGTTGGAAGGGAGTATCCTTACTAGAAGTTATAAAAAAGGATATAGTAGAAGATAATATGAAAAATATTATGTTTATAGCGCCCCCTGCTGCAGGTAAGGGGACTCAAGCTAAATTATTTAGTAGAAAATATAATTTGGTTCATATATCTATTGGTGATATTCTTAGAAATATAGCTAAAGAAGATACTGAAATTGGTCATTATATTAAAGAAATATTATCAAGTGGCCAATTAGTTAAAGATGAAATCACTTATAAATTAATTGAAGAGAGATTAAAAGAAGATGATTGTAAAAATGGTTTTGTAGTTGAAGGGTTTCCTAGAAATTTAGACCAAGCAATTAAATTCGATGAAGTTCTTGATCATTTAAACATAGAACTTAATTACGTTATTTATATTAACGTCGATGAAAAAATATTAGAAAAAAGAATTGTAGGTAGAAGAGTTTGTTCTGAATGTGGATCAATATTTAATGTTAATGATCCAGAACATATTCCTCAAGTAGAATCTGAATGTGATAATTGTCATGGGAAGCTTTTCCAAAGAACTGATGATAATATAGATGCATTTAAGACTAGACTTAATACTTATAAAATTAAAACAGAACCTATTTTAAATTATTATAAAAAAGAAGATGTTTTAAAAGAAGTTAATGGAAATGGTAATTATATAGAAGTATTCAACAGAATAGATTCTATAATTTCAGGTAATAAATAATGATTACAATTAAAAGTAAAAGGGAAATTGAACTACTGCAAATAGCAGGTAATATAGTTTATCAAGCTCATACTTATATTAAACCATATATAAAAGAGGGTATTACAACTAAAGAGTTGGATAAGTTAGTGGAAGATTTTATTTTAAAAAATGATGCTACACCTTCTTTTAAAGGTTATCAAGGTTTTCCAAATGCAACATGTACTAGTATTAATACAGAAGTTGTTCATGGTATACCAAATGAGATACCTCTTAAAAATGGGGATATTATATCAATAGATATAGGAGCTTGTTATAAAGGATATCATGGAGATTCTGGATGGACATATACTGTTGGAGATGTTAATGATGAGGTTTTATATTTATTAAAACACACTGAACAAGCATTATTTGAAGGATTAAAAGAAGTTAAACCTGGTAATAAAATTGGCGATATAAGTTTTGCTATTGAAAAATATGCAAAAAATCATAACTTAGGAATAGTTAAAGAACTTTGTGGACATGGAGTAGGTAATTCAATTCATGAAGATCCGGAAATTCCAAATTATGGAAAAAAAAATGTAGGACCAGTTTTAAAAGAAGGAATGGTTTTAGCAATAGAACCAATGTTAACTTTAGGTAATCCATCAATTTATATTCATGATAATGATTGGACTATAGATACTATAAATAATTGTCTATCAGCTCATTATGAACATACTGTAGTAGTAACAAAAGAAGGATTTCAAATCTTAACAGGAGAGTACAAAAATGGCTAAAGAAGAAAAAATTGAAGTAGAGGGAAAAGTTTTAGAAGTTATTCCAGGAGGCAAATTTAAAGTTGAACTGGAAAATGGATATGTTATAGAAGCTCACGTTTCTGGTAAAATACGAATGCATTATATTCGCATCTTAGCAGGAGACACTGTAAAAATAGAACTTTCTCCATATGATTTAACACGTGGGCGTATTGTTTGGCTAGTTAATACTAGACAGCAACAAAATAAACAATCGTAAAAATGCGAAACCTATCGTTATTAATAGGAGGGAATAAAATGAAAGTAAAAGCATCAGTAAAACCTATTTGCGACAAGTGCAAAGTCACTAAACGTAAAGGGAAAGTAATGATAATTTGTGAAAATCCAAAACACAAACAAAGACAAGGTTAATAGGAGGTATATTTAATGGCACGTATTAAAAGTGTAGAAATTCCAAATGATAAACATATTTGTATTTCGTTAACTTACATTTATGGAATTGGAAGAAGTCTTGCAATGGAAATTCTTGAAACAGTTGGAATTGATCCAACTACTAAAACAAAAGAGTTATCGCAAGAACAATTAATTCAAATTCGTGATGAAATCGATAAACACCCAGTAGAAGGGGATTTACGTCGTGAAGTTAGCATGAATATTAAAACTAAAAAAGAAATTGGATCATACCAAGGGATTATGCATAGAAGAGGATTACCTGTTAGAGGTCAAAAAACTTCTCGTAATGCACGTACTCGTAAAGGTAAACCAACAGCAGTAGCTAATAAGAAAAAATAAGAAAATTAATTAAAGGAGGTAATACTTATGGCATATAAAACTAGAAAGAAAAAAGTTAAGAAAAATGTTCCAGAAGGTATAGCACATATTCATCCAACGTTTAATAATACAATTACAACTATAAGCGATAAAGATGGAAATACAATTAGTTGGGCTTCAGCTGGTGCTATTGGGTTCAAAGGAAGTAAAAAATCAACTCCATTTGCAGCTGGAATGGCAGCAGAAGCAGCAGGAAAAGCAGCTTATGATATAGGAATGCGTAAAGTAGAAGTAAATGTAAAAGGTATTGGACCTGGTCGTGAAACTGCTATTCGTTCATTACAAACAGCGGGATTAGAAATAACAGCTATTTCAGATGTTACACCGATTCCTCATAATGGATGTCGTCCACCTAAACGTCCTCGTGGATAGTTTAAGTGATTCTATAAGTAAAAAGTAAAGGGAGGTAGCTCATGTTACAATTTGAAAAACCAATATATAAAATAACTGATTCAATTGAAAGTAATTTTTATGGAAAATTTGAATTAGAACCACTAGAAAGAGGATTCGGTACAACACTTGGTGTTGCTTTAAGAAGAGTATTATTATCATCTTTACCAGGATCAGCTATTTCTAGTATTAAAATTGATGGAGTACTTCATGAATTCCAAACAATTGAAGGTGTTTATGAAGACGTAACTACTATTATTTTAAATTTAAAAGGAGTAGTTTTCAAAAATCATTCATCTGAAACTAAAACAGTAAGAATTTCTGCTACTAAAGAAGGAGCGGTAACTGCTGGGGATATTGAATGTGATTCAGATATCGAAGTTATGAATAAAGATAAAGTTATTGCAAATGTATCTAAAGGTGGAGTTTTCAATATGGAAATGACTATTACAAATGGTCGTGGATATGTTCAAAGTGAAGAAAATAAAAAACTTTATGATTTAACTCAACCAGGAGTAATTGCAATAGATTCAAATTATTCTCCAATTGAAAGAGTGAAATTTGATACAGAAAGTGCACGTGTAGGACAAGATGAAAGCTATGATAAATTAATCTTAGAATTATGGTCTAATGGTTCAATTAAACCAGAAGAAGCTATAGCATTAGCATCTAGAATTTTAATAGAGCATTTAACTGTATTAACAGATCTTTCAGCAATTGCAGATGTAAGTGGTATGATGATAGAAAAAACTGAAGATCCAAAAATTAAAGTGTTAGAAACTTCAATTGAAGATTTAGATTTTTCTGTTAGAGCATATAACTGCTTAAAAAGAGCAAAAATTCATACATTACAAGATCTTGTAAATATGAGTGAAAGCGAAATGATGAAAATTCGTAATTTAGGGAAAAAATCTCTTAAAGAAGTATTAGATAAAGTTAGAGAAATGGATTTAATCCTATCTAATGAAGATAAATAAGGAGGATAACTATGGCATATAGAAAATTAGGTGTAGATAATAAGCATAGAAGAAGTATGCTTGCTACTATGACTAAGCAAGTTGTTATGAATGAAAGCATTACTACAACTGTTACTAGAGCAAAAGAAGTTCGTAAATTCGTTGATAAAATGATTACTTATGGAAAAAAAGGTGATTTAGTTTCACGTCGTAAAGCATTAGCATTCTTACATAATGATAAAGAAGTTGTTAACAAAATTTTCAATGATTTAGCACCTCGTTATGCAAACCGTAATGGTGGGTATACTCAAATCTTAAAAACAGAGGAACGTAGAGGGGATAACTCTTTAATGGCTATTTTAAGACTTGTTGAAGAAGCTAAAGCAGAAAATAAATAATAAAATAAACCAATTTATTTGGTTTTTTTATTGTAATTATAATATAAGAAGTGTATTATTATAGTAAAGAGGAGATTTAAATTATGGAAGAGGCAAGTTTAAGTATTTTAATCGGTTTTATCATGACATATCTTGTTGTAATAGTATTAGTTTTAGCATTTATGATAATAACAATGTGGTTTTTATATGCTAAAGCTAATAAACCAGGATGGGCAGCATTAATTCCAATTTATAATGGAATAGTATTCTTACAAATAGCCCAAAAACCTGGGTGGTGGATAATATTATTTTTAATACCATATGTAAATATTGTATTTGCAATTATTGCAACAGTTAATTTCTGTAAAGCTTATGGAAAAAGCGGTGGTTATGCAGTAGGAGCAATTTTTTTACCAGTAATTTTTTATCCAATATTAGCATTTGGTAGTGCTAAGTATATTTACTCAAATAATAATGGATAAATAAATTAAACAAGATTATTTAAAGACTTTATATAGTCTTTTTTTTTTGATATAATATAAAAAGAAATGGGTGATTATATGAAAGCAATGATTACAGGAGCAACCTCTGGTATTGGTCTTGATATGGCTAAATATCTTGCAAAAAAGAAATATGAATTAATATTAGTTTCAAAGGATAAAGAAAAACTAGAACTTATTCAAGAAAAATTGTCTACAAAAGTTACTATTATAGTAGCGGATCTATCAGTTGAACAAAAAGTAAAAGAATTATATGTTTTAACAAGAAAAGAGAATATAGATATTTTAATCAATAATGCAGGATTTGGAGTTCATGGTAACTTATCAGAAACAGATCTTAATAAAGAATTAGATATGATAAATACTAATATTAAAGCAGTTCATATATTAACTAAATCATTTTTAAAAGAAATGGAGAGAAAAAACTTTGGATATATACTTAATGTATCATCTCTTGCGGCCTTTCAACCAGGACCTTTAATGGCAAGTTATTATGCTACAAAATCATATGTATATAATCTTACAGCAGCACTTTACTATGAACAAAAAAAGAAGAAATCTAATGTACATTTATCTATTCTTGCTCCGGGACCCGTAGATACTGAATTTAATAAAAAATTAAATATAAAAAAAAGAGTAAAACCTATTTCCAGCTCATATGTAGCAAAATATGCAATTGAGAAAATGTTAGATCATAAATTACTAATTATACCAGGATTTAAATATAAGGTATCTAGAGTAATATCAAAAATAATTCCTCATAAATTATTACTAAAAATAACATATAGAATTAATAAAAAAATATAAGGAGAATAGTTGTGGAAGAAATAATAGAAATAAAAAACTTATCATATAATGAAGTATTTAATAAGCTAAATATTTCTATTGAAAAAAATAAATTTACAACTATATGTGGTCCTAATAACTGCGGTAAAACAACTTTAATAAAGTTATTAGGTGGTAAAGTATTTTCTGATTATTTTTTAAAAGAGTATAGAGTTATAACAATTTTAGGTAATGAGAAAATAATATTTGAACAAGAAACTGTTAAAGATGAATATAATTATTATGCTCAAATTTATAATAATGAAAATAAATTAAAAGACTTAAAAAAGAAATTTAATATTCAAAATTATCAAAAGGAAAATCCTGCTAATTTACCAGTAAATATAAAAATAAAATTAAAATTATTAATTTCATTACTACAAAATCCCGAAATACTTTTACTTGATGATATAACACTAAATTTATCAAAAGAAGATCAAGAGGAAATATTAACTATTTTAAAAGATATAAAAGATTTAACCATAGTAAGTACTACTAGTAATTTAAATGATGCTATATTTACAACTAATTTGCTTATACTAGAAGATAGTAAAATTATCTTGTCAGGGAATTATAAAGACATAATGAAAAAGTATAATGTTTTAAATAAAGCTGGATTAAATGTACCTTTTATGATAGATTTATCAGTTAAATTAATTGATTATGACTTATTAAATGATATTAAACTAGATATAGATGAAATGGTAGATGAATTATGGAAATAAGATTAGAAGATTATGTAGTAAATAAAAAGACTTATAATTTAGTAATAGATGACAAAGATATAGTAGGAATTTATTTGAAAGAAAAAAATATCTTTACGGATATTATATCTTTAAAAATTTTTGGAAGTGGAAATTTTTATGTTGAAAATAATTTAGTAACTAAAAATAATTTTTATAATTTTCAAAATAAAATTTCTTTTATAAAAAATAATTTTGAAAATATTTATGGTATAAATAATGTTTATTTATATATGAAAAAATTTATAAAAGATAAAAATTTATTATTCAAAGATGATGATAAAAAAATTTTAGGAGCTTTAAAAATAGTAGGGTTACCAAGAACAATAATTAATAAAAACCTAAGTATACTATCAAAATCTGAACTTAGATTACTTTCTTTAAGTATGGAGTTATTACTTAATCCAAGTATGATTATACTAGAAGAACCATTTAAAGTATTAGATTTAAAACAAGAAAAAAAATTATTTTTTTTACTTAATAAGTTAAGAGAAAATTATAATAAAAAAATAATTATTATAAGTTCAAATCCAAATATTTTATATAAATATACATCAAGAATGTTTTTTATAAAATATGGAAAAGTATTTAAGGATGAAAAAACTAATATTATTTATAAAGATATTAATTTTTTGACAAAAAATAATTTTGAAATTCCAGAGATAACCTTATTTACTCATAAAGCCGTTAAATATAAGAAAATAAACTTAGATTATCATAAGGATGTAAGAGATTTAATAAAAGATATATATAAACAGTATAGGAGGTAATATGCGTTTCTTAATTAAAGTTTCATATGATGGGACAAATTATAATGGTTTTCAAAGACAAAAAGAAAAAGTAACAGTTCAATCTGTCTTAGAAAAAAGTTTAACAAAAATAAATAATGACGAAGAAGTATTACTTTCTGTAACGGGTCGTACTGATAAAGGAGTACATGCTAAATCACAATTTATTCATGCTGATTTAAATATAAATATTACATCATATAAATTAAAAAGTGCTTTAAATTCTAAATTGCCAGATGATATTTATATCCTTGATGTAAAAGAGGTATGTGATAATTTTCATGTTAGATATAATGTTTTGGATAAGGAATATCATTATATTATTAATCTAGGGGAATATGATCCAGTAAATAGGAATAGTGAGTTTCAATATAATAGAAGCTTAAATGTTAAGGCTATGAAAAAGGGGATAAAATATTTTAAAGGAACAAAAGACTTTAGAGCTTTTGTGACAGAGAATAAAATAAAAGAAAATTGTATTAGAAAAATTTCAAAAGCAAAAATCATTTATAAAAAAGATAAATTATATTTTATTTTTAAAGGAACTGGTTTTTTGAAATATCAAGTTAGAAATATGGTAGGAACTTTAATAAGTATAGGAGAAAATAAACAAGACCCTAAGATTATTGAAAAATTACTAGATAATAAAATTAAAACATTTGATGTAAAAACAGCACCCGCACGTGGGTTATACTTATATAATGTTAATTTTAAAAAGAAGTAGAAATACTTTTTTTATTTTTATGATATAATATAAAGTAAAATTATAAAAGGAGACAGATATGAAAAAGAAAAAAATAATCGAGTTTAAAAAAGTTACTATCATTTCAGAAAAAAAAACAAAATATAAAAAAAATAAAATTCTTTTAATTCTGAATCCTTTTAACTTTTTTAAATATATAGCAGACAAATATTTTATATTAAATAATTTATCTTTTAAAATTAATTTAGGAGAAGTTATTAAAATTACTTTTTCCACAAAAGCTGAGGAAAAAGAAGTAATAGAATTATTACATAACAAGAAAAAACATAAATTTGGTAAAGTAGTAATTAAGGGGAAAGTAATTAGTACTACCAATAATAAGTTAAAAAAGCAATTAAATAAAGGAAATTTAAACTTAAATAAAACTTTAGAAAAAGTAGTAGATAAAAAGTATATAAAAGAAATATTAAATATTTGTAATTTAAAAAGTAATCAAAAATTGGATGGAAAAGATATTAATAAATTAATTATCATAACAACACTATTTCAAAATTATGATTTTTATTTATTAACAAAATATATAAATGAAGTTAAATTTAATAATTTAGTTGCAAAAAAAATTAGAGAATTAAAAAAACAAAATAAAACTATAATTCTTTTAGATAATAATTATAATTATAATACAGTAAAGTATAAAACTATATTTATTAAAAATGGTCATTTAATCGAAAATAGAGCTGATATAAAACCAATGAAAATAGAAAAAGAGGTTAAATTATATTCTAACACATATTGGTTAGCATATTTAATGATATTGATATCGTTTACTATAATCCCTTTATTATTTAGTTATGTATCTAGTTCGGTAATAAAATTAGATATAGTTAATTTAGTGTTTATGTTTAGTGGAGTTTGTTTATTTAGTTTAATCGGATTAATTTTTAATACTAAAATTAAAAAAATATTTTATACTATTTTTTATTTTTTAGTTTTAACATATTCTTTAATTCAATATTTTACTGTATATACTTTAAACAAATATTTTAGTGTTTTTGATTTATCCAATGCAGAGGAGGCAACTGATTTTTTAAGTTCAATCATACCTGCTTTAAATTTTAAATTTTATCTATTTGTAGTAATAGCTATTAGTATTTATATAATTACTTTAAATGCTATAAAGCATTCTAAATTTAAAGTAATAAATAATAAACACCTCATTGTAAAATATATTTGTGTTATATTAACGATAGTAGCTATTCCTATTTTGGTAGAAATAGGAAATTTAAAACTTAATGAAGAGCATGAAGAGTTGAAGCAAGAAGAAAAAAGTCAGGTTGTAAATAAAATCAGTAGAAAAGAAATAGTAGAAAAGTTTGTAGATAAAAAAGAAACTATGAATATTTTACATTTATATAGATATTTTTATTTAGATATAGTTGAATATAATAATACATTAAATTCTAAAGGAACTTCCACTGGAGAAATAACTAATTATATAAAAACAGTTAATAAGAGTTTAGAACCAAATCAATATACTGGTATCGCAAAAGATGAAAATTTAATTTTAATCTTACTAGAAAGTGTAGATACTTGGATGGTTACTGAAGAGATTGCGCCAACTTTATATAATATACAAAAAGAAGGGATGAATTTTACTAATCATTATGCAATAAACTACAATGGAGGTAGAACACAAAATACAGAATATACAGTAAATACAGGGTTTTATATTCCTAGTAATTATGATGTATATGATTCTTCAAAATATGATTATGAATATAGTTTGCCTAATTTATTTAATAATTTAGGATATAGAACAACTTCAATTCATACTAATACAGGAGAGTATTATCAAAGAAATGATTTCCACAAAAGTTGGGGATATCAAAATTCTAATTTTTTATTAGATCAAGGATACGGTGATGAATATTTTGATGATAGAAAATTAGCAGAAGATGAAATATATGATAAATATATTAGTAAAGATGAAAAATTCATGTCTTCTGTTATCACATTTATACCACATGGGGCTTATATAAATAATAGATTTTGCGATAATAAAAAAGAAGAAATAGAATGTTATACACAACTGATGGGAATGTTAGATGATTATATAAAGTTATTAATAGAAAAATTAGAGGAAGATAATTTATTAGATAATACTACTTTAGTATTATATGGAGACCATTATTCATATTTATATAATGATCAAGAATATTTAAAAGAACAAAAAGGTGTAACAGATGAAAATATCCACGAAATAGAAAAAGTCCCATTCATTATATGGAATAATAGAATGGAAAGTGTAACAGTTGACACTTATACTGATAGTGCGGATATCTTACCAACCGTAGCTAATATATTTGGACTTAATTTTAATCCTAATTATTATGTAGGTGACGATGTTTTTAGTAAAACATATTCTAATTATGTTTTAATGAGCGATGGAAGTTATATCGGGGATAATCCAAATGAATCGTCAAAAGTAGATAACGCACTTGATATAAATAATAAAATAATTAAGTCTAATTATTTTTTACAAGAATAGGAAACTATTCTTTTTTATTTAAAAAAATAGTTGGTCCTAATAATTTTTTCATTTTAAATATTTTGCATATTATATCAATCTTTGGTATAATTTATATGTATATTAACAGTTAGGTAGAGTGAGTTATATGAGGATATTATACTATTTATTTAGATTAAAACTTAGATGTTCATATTTTATTTTAAAAAAATTTAAAATAAAGAATAGAATCTTATTTTTAAGTAGACAATCAAATTCTACACCACTAGATTTTAAAATGCTGATTGATAAAATAGGAAAAGAAAATGAAGTTATAATACTAACAAGTAAAATTAATAAAAATATTGTTAGTTATTTAAAAAATTATTTATTAATGTTTAAACAAATGTATTACTTAGCAACTAGCAAGGTTTGTATAATAGATGGATATAATCCAGTGATATCTGTGTTAAAACATAAAGATAGTCTTAAAGTTATTCAGTTATGGCATTCTTTAGGAGCAATTAAAAAATTTGGATATCAGACTGTTGGAACAAGCGCTGGTAGAAAAGAAGATGTTTCAAAAATAATGTGTATGCATAAAAATTATGATTATATTATATCTGGTAGTAGTGAAATGTCTAAGTATTTTATGGAAGCATTTGGGTATGAAAAAAATAAGTTTTATAATTATGGTTCTCCCAAAATTGATTACTTGTTAGATAATAAAGATAAAATTAAAAATGATATTTTAGAAAGATATCCTGAGTTTTTAAAAAAAGAAAATATCTTATATGCTCCAACTTTTAGAGTAAATAATAAAGTAAATGTAGATGAGTTACTTAATAAAATAGATTTTAATAAGTATAATTTAATTATTAAAAATCATCCATTACAAAAAATTGAGACTAATAATAATAATATTTATTATTGTGAAGATTTTAGTGCATTTAAGTTGTTGACAATTACTGATCATTTGATAACAGATTACTCAGGTATTGCAATAGAGGCAGCTAGTTTAGATACTAAAACATATTATTATGTATATGATTATGAAGAATATAAAAAAGATAATGGATTAAATATTAATTTATTTAATGAAATGCCAAAAGTTACATCAAAAAGTGCAGAAGATATTATAAAAGCCATAGATAATAAAAATTATGATTATGATAATTTTGAAAAATACAAGAGTAAATATGTTTCAAAATATATAGGACACAGTACAGAAAAAATATATGAATTAATAAAGGAGTGTTTAGATGAAAAAATTAATAGTTAATTTATCAAAGAAAAATAAAACTTTTCGAAAAATTATTAGAGCAGTTAGACACTTTTTAAGAGTTACAAAATATAATAATTATTACAGAAAAAATAATATAGATGAAAAATTAATAGTTTTTGAAAGTTATATGGGTAAAGGTATTGCCTGTAGTCCTAAAGCTATCTATTTGGAATTATTAAAAAATAACGATAAAACAAATTATAAATTTGTGTGGTTTTTAAGTGAAAACTCGAAAGAAGAAATAGTGGATAATCAATTTACTGAAATAGTTAAATATAATTCAGATAAATATTATGAATATTATAGTAAAGCAAAATATATATTTTCAAACTCAAGAATACCAGAATTTATTAAAATAAAAAAAGAACAAATTTATGTTCAGACTTGGCATGGAACTCCTTTAAAGAAATTGGGATATGATATTAAAGTAGAAGGGGGTAATGCACTAAATAGTTTAGATGAATTAAAACAAAAATATAAAGAAGATGCTATTAGATATAGTTATTTATTATCACCATCTAAATTTACTACAGAAAAATTAAGTTCAGCTTTTAATTTGAAAGAGAATAATCCAAATATTAAAATTATTGAAGAAGGATACCCTAGAAATGACTTTTTAATTAATCATAATGAAAAAGATATTAAAAAAATTAAAGCAAAACTTAACTTACCAAATAATAAAAAATTAATTTTATATGCACCAACATGGAGAGATAATCAGCATAAAGCAGGAGTTGGATATACATATGACTTGGGAGTTAACTTTGATAGATTAAAAGCTGAATTTAGTGATGAGTATATTATTTTATTTAGACCTCATTACTTTGTCGCTAATAGGTTTGATTTTAATAAATATAAAAACTTTATTATTGATGTATCCAAGGTTGATGATATAAATGATTTATATGTTATTTCAGATATATTAATTACAGATTATTCTAGTGTGTTTTTTGATTATGCAAATTTAAAAAGACCTATTTTATTTTATATGTATGACTTTGAAGAATACAAAAATAAATTAAGAAGTTTTTATTTTGGCATTAAAGAACTTCCGGGACCAATATCTAAAACAGAGGATCAATTAATTAGTGATTTAAAAAATATTGATAAATATTGGGAAGTTAATAAAGAAAATTACGATAACTTTAATAATAAGTTTACTTATTTAGATGATGGTAATGCCTCTAAAAGAGTAATTGATAAAATATTTAAAGATTCGAGAGGAGATTAATATGAATTTTTTTAAAACATTATTTAATGAGCATAAAGAGTACAAATATCAATTAAAAGAATTAACAAAAATGGAATTATTAAAAGCCTATAAATCAGCAGCATTTGGTTGGTTATGGTTAATTATAAAACCAGGAATAAAAATATTTGTATATTGGTTTGCATTTGCATTTGGATTAAGATATACACCAGATGTAAATCAAATACCGTTCTTTTTATGGTTACTAGCAGGAATAGTCCCATGGTTTTATATGTCAGAAATGATTGTAAGTGGAGCAGATTGTTTCCTTAAAAATAGACATTTAGTTACTAAAATGAAGTTTCCAATTTCAATTATTCCAACATACATAAATATTTCAAAAATAATTTTAAATAGCTTTTTAGTACTAGTGGTAATTGTAATATTTGGAGCATCTGGATTTTATCCAAACATATACTATTTACAAGTGTTTTTCTACATCTTTTTAATGTTTTTATTCTTTAATATGTGGAGTTACTTTGCAGCTCCTATTTCAGTTATTTCAAAAGATTTTTTGAATTTTATAAAAGCATTTACATTGCCATTATTTTGGTTATCAGGAATAATTTGGAATTTAAGTGGAGTAGAAAATAAAATATTAGATTATTTTAATTTATTTAATCCAATTGCATACTTAGTTAATGGATTTAGAAATGCATTTATAAATGAAGTATGGTTTTGGGAACAACCACTTGAATTAGTTTGTTTCTTAGTAGTATTAGGATTAGTAACACTTGGTGCTAGTCATGTATATCAAAGTCTTAGAAAAGAAATACCAGACGTTTTATAGGAGGATTTATGGGAGAAATAATAAAATTAGATAATGTATCAAAAGAATATAAATTATATAAAAATGAAATAGGACGTTTAAAAAATTTAATATCTAAAAAGGTTAACTACAAGAAAAAAGTTGCTGTTAAGAATATTTCTTTTTCAATAAATAGAGGAGAAACTGTAGCTTTAATTGGAAAAAATGGAGCAGGAAAATCAACTATTTTAAAAATGATAACAGGTGTAACTTTTCCAACTAAAGGTGAAATAACAGTTAATGGAAGAGTTAGTGCTTTACTTGAACTAACAGCAGGATTTAACAATGAGTTTACAGGAAGAGAAAATATTTACATAAAAGGGATGATACTTGGAATTCCTCAAGAAGAAATCAAGAAAAAAGAAAAAGAAATACTAGAATTTGCTGGAATTGGAGAATATATTGATCAACCTATAAGAACATACTCAAGTGGTATGAAAGCAAGATTGGGCTTTGCTATTATTGTTAATATAGAACCTGAAATTTTAATAGTGGATGAAGCTTTAAGTGTTGGTGATGCAGAATTCAAAGAAAAATGTCGTAAAAAAATCGAAGAATTACTTGCAAAAGATGATATTACTTTACTTTTTGTTACACATGCACTGGCAACTGCTAAAGAATTTTGTAAAAGAGGAATAATAGTGAAAAATGGAGAAGTAGTTAAAGATGCTCCAATAGATGAGGCAATAAAAAGTTATTAAAGAGGTGACTAATGGAAAACATAATAATTCAAAAAAAGAGGTTAGGTAGATTTATTAATTTATTTTATAAAACAAAATTAATAAATAATAGAATTATAATCAAAGGAATGTTTATTTATAAAATAAAAGAGAAAAAAATAAATATCAAAAATACAAAAATCACAATAGGGGATTATATTCCTAAACAAATTATATTGATGAAAAAAGGCTTTCCATGTTTATTTGGAGTTAAAATTAATTTTTATAAATTGGAATTACCTTTTAAAGAAATAAAAAATCTTGATATTCAAAATAAAATAGCATTTACAATTAAAGAAGAAAATATTATATATAAAAGCAATTTTTCATATACTATTTTTGGTAGAAGACAGTGTAGAACTTCAAAAGTTTATATGTTTACTGATGATAATACATCTATTTATTTTAGACAGTCACCAGGAAATGGATTTTATTTAACAGTAAGAGAAATTAATATTACTGATAAAAAAATAGAGAATACTAAATTAAATATAGCCAAATTTTTATCATATTTTGTGATGAAAAAAGATATTGTTTTAATGTTTGAAAAAAAATGTGAAAAGTATGAAGAAAGTGCTTCTGTACTTTTTGAAAAGCTATGTGATCAAAATTATAAAAATATTTATTATATATTAGATGAAAATAGTGAACACTATAAGAGAGTTCCAGACAAATATAAGAAATATATTTTAAATAGAAATAGTTTAAAACACTACATATACTTTTTTAAAGCTAATAAATTTATTGGAACAGAAAGTTTAATTCATGCAATTGACTTAAGAGTAGCTAATAGATTTGCTTTTAAAAAGACAAAAAACAAAAAAATTGATTATGTTTTTCTACAGCATGGAGTTATGTACATGGTTTCTCTAACTTCCGATTTAAGAAAAGGATTTGTTCATGATGGAAGAAAACATTTTAAAGTAGTGGTATCTTCTCAAAAAGAAGCAGATCACTTTATTGATGCAGGAAGTTTTGAACAAAAAGATTTATACATAACAGGATTACCAAAGTTTGATAAAAATCAAATTAATAAAAATGCAGATAAAATAGTTATTATGTTAACATGGAGAAGATGGGAATATAACGAAGTTAGAAATGACTTTGAAAACTCTAAATATTATAAAATGATACTTAGAATTTTGGAATCTATTCCAAAAAAATTACTAGATAAAGTGATTATTTTACCACATCCATTATTATTAGAAAATATAAAAGAAAGTAACTCTAAAATATCAAAATATATTCCTGATGATTTTATATATGATGATATTTTAAAAGATACTAGAGTATTAATAACAGATTATTCATCTATTGCATATGATTCTTTTTATAGAGGAAGTAACGTAATATTTAATTGGGAAGAAAAAGAAGAATGCATGACTCATTATGGTGAAAATGCAAAACTAATGTTAAATCAGGATAACTGTTTTGGAGATATTGTTTATAATAAAGAAGAACTATCTAAAGTGATTGAAAAAAATTATAATAATCAACAAGAAACTAAATATATAAAAAACTATCAAAAAATAGTAGAGTTTAATGATAATAAAAATACAGAAAGATTGATTGCTTGTTTGAAAAAAGACAAAATAATTTAATATATACAAGGAGAAAGATATGAAAAAAAAATTATCAGTAATTGTAAGCTGCTACAATGAAGAAGAAACAATACCACACTTTTATGAAGAAATAATAAAAGTCGCAGATGATATGAAGAAAGATTTTAACTTTGAATTTTTATTTGTAAATGATGGGTCAAAGGATAAAACTTTAGAAATATTAAAAAAGTATGCAAAAAAAGATGAAAGAGTTAGATTTATTTCTTTTTCTAGAAACTTTGGTAAGGAATCTGCTATGTATGCGGGAATGTCTAATGCAAAAGGAGATTATATTACATTAATGGATGCGGATTTACAACATCCTCCAAAGTTATTAATTAAAATGTGGGAGATGATCAAAAAAGATGGTTATGATCAAGTTGCAACTAAACGTGCAAATCGTAAAGGAGAAGCTGCTATAAGAAGTTTCTTTGCTCGTACTTTTTATAAAATTATTAATAAAATCAGTAAAACTGAAATGGTCGATGGGGCGTGTGATTATCGTTTAATGTCAAAGCAAGTTGTTAATTCAATATTAGAAATGGGTGAATATAATAGATATTCAAAAGGTATTTTTAGTTTTGTAGGATATAATACAGCTTGGATTGAATTTGATAATGTTGAAAGAGTAGCCGGAGAAACTAAATGGTCATTTGTTAATTTATTTAAATACGCAGTTGAAGGAATATTATCATTTTCAGTATTTCCGTTATACTTATCAATCTTCTTCGGATTAATAGCCTGTTTAATATCATTTGTAATGATAATTTTCATTATCATAAAAACCCTACTTGTTGGAGACCCTGTAGCAGGATGGCCATCAACTATATGTGCTATATTATTTGTAGGAGGGGTTATATTATCTTGTCTTGGAATTCAAGGACAATATGTTGCTAAAACATATTTAGAAATAAAAAATAGACCAATTTACATAATCAAGGAGACTGAACAAGATGTTAAATAAATTTAAAGATATATTCTTTAAATATAAAGAAATTATTTTATATTTAATTTTTGGAGGACTAACAACAGTAGTTAACTTTATAGTATATATAATATTTAATGATTTCATAAAACTTAGTTTTATAAGTAATTATCAATATTTAGTAGCAACTGTAATAGCTTGGATAGTAGCAGTTATATTTGCCTATATTACTAATAAAATATATGTATTTGAAAATAAAAATAAAAATAATCTTATCAAAGAATTTACTATGTTTTGTTCTTGTAGAATATTATCATTACTATTTGAATTATTAATAATGTTTATTTTTGTAGACTTATTAGTAGTAGATGATATTATTGCAAAAATAATAGCAGCAATAGTAGTTATTATTTTAAATTATATATTTTCAAAGTTATTTATATTTAAAAAAGAAGGAGAGACAGCTAATGAAAAAAATTAAATTATTTTTAGAAAAAACAGATAAAATTTTAAAAAAATCGATAAGTAAAATTGATAGAAAAACTTTGATTTTTGTAATGTTAATAACATTTATATTTGGTTTTGCAGCACATGGCTTTGCCTTTATGAATGATTTTTATTCTCATGATTCATTAGAGTGGTTTAATCAAGGAACAGAAGAAATAGAAATAAAGAATAGCTCTGGAAGAATTTTTCAAGAACCAATAATTAATCTAAGAGGTAGTGTAACTGTTCCTCTGCTTTTAGGGATTTTATCGCTATTTTGGATGGGATTAAGCGCATATTTAATTATTAAAACATTTAAAATAAAAAATAAAATATGTATGTCATTATTAACTATGTTATTAGTTTCAAATATTTCATATACACTTATTAATGCAACATATATGCACGAGACGGATATATATAATTTAGCATTACTTTTATCTGTAATCCCAGTATATTTATATGTTATCAATAAAAAACTAGCATATATTATAGGACCTCTATGTATCATGATAATGTGTGGTATTTATCAATCATACTTAACTGTAACACTATTATTATTTATATTATTAATTATTAAAAATATTTTAGAAAAAACAAAATTCAAAGATAATATATTATGTGGGTTAACTTGTATAGGAATATCTCTTGTAGGGTTAATTCTATATCAAATAGCTTTAAATATTTCCGTACAATTTTTCGGAGTAGTGTTATCAACAGATTATAACGATTTAGGAACAATATATAATTTTTTAAATGTTAATTTATTTACTAATTTATATGATACTTATTACTACTTTGCTAAAAATGTAATATATCCATATACTTATATGGAAAACATATTTTTAGTAGGATTAACATTAATAGTATTAGTATTTTCGTTTATAATATTATTACAAGTAATTAAGAAAAGAAAAATAGAAAAGAAAAATATAATACTATTATTTATTTTAATTTTATTAACACCTTTGGCATGTAATTTTTTATATTTTATGACAGCAGGGCATACTCATAAATTAATGATTACATCATTTATATTAATTTACACACTTATCTTTGTACTATTTTCATACAGAAAATCAACATATATTTTATCAATGAAAAATGTATGTTATGTGATTATAGGATTAATTATATTTAATGCTAGTGTTTATTCAAATACGATGTATTTAGAGAAAGAATTAAATATGCAATCAACGTTAGCAAATATGAATAGAGTTATTTATGACTTAGAACAACTAGAAGACTACAAACTTGGGAAAACAAAATTAGTTTTTATTGGATCAACAAAAGAAAAAAAATTGGGTGATGATAGACCTGGTTTTGACAAAATAAAAGGTACTGGTTCAACAGGTAGCACTTCAGTTTTAAAAGGTGCAAATTATGAATCATATTTTGAACATATTTTAAATTATCCGATAAATGATAATACAACGGAAGAGATATATGAAAAATATAAAAATGAAATTAAAGAAATGTCATCATTTCCTGATAAAGGATATATAAAAAAAATTGATGGTAAATATTTTATCAAATTTTCAAAACCAGAAGAACTATAAAATATATTAGGAGGATTCTATGAAAAAAAATTACATACTATCATTTGTTATCCCATTATCAGTAGTAATATTTTGTTTAATTATAAATAGAATTTCTCCATTTGGAAATAATTCTTTAATGATTATTGATGCGTCAGCACAGTATATTGATTTTTTAGCATATTTTAAAACGATTTTTTCAGAAGGTAATAATTTATTTTATACTTTTAGTAAAACCCTAGGTGGAAATATGGTAGACTTAAGTGCTTATTATCTATTAAGTCCTTTTAATTTTTTAGTTCTTTTTTTTAGTAATTCTAATTTAGATTTAGCATTCATGCTTATTGTAATATTAAAACTTGCAACATGTGGTTTAACATTTTATTACTATGCAGTAAAAAATGGCTATAACAAGTATTCATCGTTAATATTTTCAACTACATATGCATTAATAGGTTATAATGTTGCATACTTTTGGAATATAATGTGGTTAGATGGAGTTATATTATTACCTTTAGTTGCACTGGGAATAGATAAAATAATAGTTAAAAAAAGTGCATATCTATATATAACAGCACTGGCTATAGCTATTATTACTAATTATTATATAGGGTACATGATATGTATATTTTCGTTTATATATTTTATATATAAATATATCTTAAAAAACATTAATATTAAAACTAATATTATAACTATTAAAAATTATATATTATCCTCTTTAGCTGGAGTAGGAATATCGTGTTTTTGGTTAGTTCCAACTGTTTTATCACTAGAAGGAGGGAAAGCCGGTTTAAATTTATCAGAATTAACTTTTACCAGAAATTTTTATCTTACTGATTTTATATCAAAAATTTTCACAAATAATATTACCTATGATCAACTTAAATTTGGTTTACCTAATATTTTTGTGGGAATGCTAATAATATTCCTTGTAATTTTATATTTTATAAATAAAAATATAAAAATTAAAGAAAAAATTATGTCTATTACTATTTTAATAGGTTTGTTTATTTGTATGTATATAGATATATTTAATAAAATATTTCATGCTTTTAATAGACCAGAGGGATTTCCATATCGTTACTCATTTATATTTTCTTTTTTCTTAATAATTATTGCTATGAAGGGATTTCAACATTTAAAAAATATAAAAAACAAGAAATATCTATTAATGCCATTACTAATTATGATTATCCCTTGTGGATATCACATTAATATTAATAATTTTGAATATATAAAACAAAGTACTTTGTTTTACGATTTGTTAATTATAATTATATCATTTATTTTAATATTCTTTTTTTTAAAAACAAATAAACAAATATTAGTATTTATATTAGCAGTAATACAAGTTTTTAATCTAACTGTAAATACCTATTTTAGTTTTAAAACTCTAAAGGTAGAAGATGAATATAATTTAATAATTGATGATACAGAAGAAATTGTAAAGAAAATAACAAAAGAAGACGATAGTTTTTATAGAATGGAAAAAACATACGAAAGATCTCTTAATGATCCTATGCAATTTAATTACAAGGGGTTATCTCATTTTAGTTCCACAGAGAAAGAAAATATAACTATCTTTGGTGAAGATATGGGTCTTAGAAATCATAGGAATATATGGGCAGCTTATATAAGTGGGCCAACAACATCTGCTGAAAGTTTTTTAGGAGTTAAATATGTAATAGATAATAATATCTTTTTAAAAGAGTATGATAAAAAGTTTTTATATAAAGATTATTCAATATATGAAAATCCTTATGTATTACCAATTGCTTTTCCTGCATCAGAGGAAATATTAAATGGGTATAATATTAATTCAGATAATTTTTTTGAAACTCAAAATGAAATTTGGAATAAGATAAATCCTGAAATAGAAGAAAATATATTTATTAATGTAGACGATATTAAAACTACGTATTCTAATTTAGATGTTGTTAAAGAAAGTGATTATACAAAGTATACTAAAATTAATAAAGATGAAGAAGCTTATATTAATTTTACTGTATCAAATGATAATTATGAAATGTTATATGCATTTATTACAGCCCCTGAGAGGCAAGATGTTGATATTTTATTAAATAATCAAAAAATAGGCAAATATTTTGATACATATGAGTGGAGTAATATTACATTAGGAAATATAAAAGAGTCTGAAAAAACAATCTTTAGTATAAAATTAAATCAAGATAGTATAAAAATATCTGATGTAATCTTTTATGAAGAAAGGTTATCAGTTTTAGAGGATTATGTTAATGAAATTAATCATAATGAAGTTATTATAAAAGAAAATAGTAGTTCCAATCTAAGAATTGAAGTAACATCTGATAAAGAATATTTACTTATGACTATTCCTTATGATGAGGGATGGTATGTAAAAAATAATAATAAAGAAGTTAAAATAGAAAAAGCATTTGATAATTTATTAGCTATTAAATTAGATAAAGGAACAAATATTATTGAAATTAATTATGTTCCTAAAGGTTTTTATATAGGATTAATTATTTCACTGCTAACATTAATTTTATTACTTATAGTAAAAATTATTAAAGTAAAAAACACTAAAAAATAGTGTTTTTATTTTTACTATATTTACTTAAATAGGCTATTATGATATTATGTTATTAGAATATTAATGGGTAGAAAATGATACAGGGGAATTATGGGAAAAATAAAAAATATTTTTATGTGTGAAAAAATAAAAAATAGGAACTATTTTTATGATAATTTGAAATTTATTTTAATAGTTTTTTTTGTGTTTGCACAATTATTAGAGCCTTTAGTGAATGACAATAAATTAGCAAATAATTTATGGTATTATATACAGTTATTTAATATACCATTAATTATTTATATATCAGGTTTTTATTGTCGAAATATTATTGTAAAAAGAAGCTATTACAAAATTTTTAATATGTTCTTATTGTATTTAATCTTTATTATTTTAATATTTATTAGCAAAACCTTAATTTATGGGGAAAGTAGTTTAGACATATTCAATGTTTCATCAATAGCATGGTATTTACTAGCTATTCCGATTTTGTGTTTAATAGCTATTTTAACTGAAAAAATCAAATTTACATATATCTTTATTATTAGCATATTATTATCTTTAATCATTGGTTTTGATCAGAATATAAATGACTTTTTATCATTCTCAAGGATTATAACATTCTTTCCATTTTTCTTAATGGGTTTATATGTTGATAAAAATAAAATAATTAAACTTTTTAATTATAAAATTAGTAAAGTTATTTCAGTTAGTACTATATTAATTAGTTTAGTTTTAATTTTTTATTATTCTAATATATTTAATTACACTATGCCTTTATTATTAGGAAACAGTAGCTATTATGAACTTTCTAATTTTTTATTATATTTGGGACCATTTCTTAAACTAGGAATATATATATTGAGTAGTATTATATGCTATTCTATTTTAGTACTCATTCCAGATAAAGAATATGTATTTTCAATAATTGGTACTCGAATATTAGGAATATATATATTCCATTATCTATTTTTAATATGTGTTCAATTAAAAAACTTTAATTTGTTCATTAGTGAATATATTATAATTTCTGGAATTGTTGTATTATTATTTTCACTTCCAATATTTACTAATGTGTGCCGTGCTGTATTAAATTTGAAAATTACTAAAGAAAAATAGGAGGTTTTATGCTTTTTTCAACGATGAGTTTTTTATTTGTTTTTTTGCCTAGTATATTATTTATATATTATATTTTGCTAAGTAAAAGTAGAAAACTACAAAATATATTTTTAACTATTGCAAGTTTATTTTTCTATGCTTGGGGAGAACCTGTATTTGTACTTATAATGATATTATCTATATTTATTAATTATATTTTTGCAATAATAGTTGATAAATATAGAAATGATAAAATTAAAATTAAAATATCTATGTTTTTGATGCTATTAGCTAATTTAGGAATACTATTTGTATTTAAATATTTAGTATTTTCAATTACAAATATTAATAGTATATTCGAACTTAGTATAACAGTTCCGAATTTAATGTTACCGATAGGGATATCATTTTTTACATTTCAAGCTATTTCATATGTGATAGATGTATATAGAGAAAAAGGAAAGTTGCAAAAAAACATTTTAAATGTTGCTTTATATATTTCGTTTTTTCCACAATTAATTGCAGGACCAATAGTTAGATATCAAACGATTTCAGACCAAATTAACAATAGAAAAGAATCTATAAATCTTTTTTCAGAAGGGATAGTATTATTTATTATTGGTTTAGCAAAAAAAGTAATAATTGCTAATAATATGGCAATAGTTGCTGACTTATGCTTTACTGGTGAAGCAAATACATTGTTAGTTGCTTGGATAGGTGCACTAGCATATACATTTCAAATTTTCTTTGATTTTTCAGGATATTCAGATATGGCCAGAGGATTAGGTAAAATGTTTGGATTTAATTTTTTAGAAAATTTTAATTATCCATATATTTCTAAGTCAGTTTCAGAATTTTGGAGAAGATGGCATATTTCACTAGGAACTTGGTTTAAAGATTATGTGTATATTCCTCTTGGAGGAAGCAAAGTAAGTACTAAAAAGAGATTAATATTTAACTTATTTATTGTCTGGTTTTTAACGGGAATATGGCATGGAGCAAATTGGACATTTATTTGTTGGGGATTATTATATTTTATACTATTAACACTTGAAAAAATAACACCAATTAATAAAAAAATAGGTATTTTTGGATATATATATACTTTATTTTTTGTTATTATAGGATGGGTTTTATTTAGATCTACATCTTTAAGTGATGCAAGCTTATATTTAAGTAATATGTTCGGATTCAATACATCATTAGTAGCATCTGCTGAGGTCATAAGAAATATATTAGATAATGTTATTCCTTTTATATTAGCTATTATTTTTTCACTACCAATAGGTAAGATATTAACAAATAAATTCAATAATAAAATAGGTAATATAATATATTTATTATTTATTATATTAATTTTTATTATTAGTTTATCATATATTGTAAAGGGAAGTTATAATCCATTTATATATTTTAATTTTTAGGAGGTTCAAATGAATAGAAATACTAGTAATAAGTTAATTAGCATTTGTTTTATTATCATAATAAGTTTTTCTTTAGCTACTTATATTGATAAAGAAACATTTATTGATCCAATTAAAGAAGATATAAAATTTGCATTTGAAAACTTTCCGGAAAATTTAAATTCAAAAGAAAAAATAAAAACATTAATTACTAATATCGATACAGAGGTTAATGATTATAAATATAAAAGTGCATATTTAAATATTAATACAACATTTAATTTATTAATTGGTAAAAAAATTTTTTCTGATCAAATAACAAATGTTACTTTTCTAAAAAATGATATGACTACTACTGTTAATAAAAAAATAGATATGACAGCATATGGTAATAGTCTAATAGATTTAAATAATAATTTAAAAAAAGAAGATATTAATTTATTTTATGTGCAATTACCTTATAAAATTAACGAAAGTAATAAATTATTAGAACCTTATTTAGTAGATTATTCAAATGAAAATGCAAATGAATTGTTAAAAATCATAAAAAGTGATATTGAATATATTGACATAAGAAAAGAGATTCATGAATCTCACTTAGAACATTATGATTTGTTTTTTAAATATGATCATCATTGGAAACCAGAAACAGCATTTTGGGCTTTTGGAGAATTATCTAATAAATTAAATAGGGATTATGGATTTGATATAACAGATAAAGAAATAAATATTGATAATTATAATATTGATGTATATAATGATATATTTTTAGGAAGTAATGCTAGAAGAATTGGAGCATTTAATACGGGAGTAGAGGACTTATCTTTAATATATCCAAAATTTAAAACTTCTTATACTTATGATAAAACAGATATAAATGTAAAACTAGAAGGTCAGTTTGAAGATGTTATGTTTCAATATTCTTGGTTAGATATAGATAATTTTTATAAAAGTAATGCTTATTCTGCATATTCACATGGAGATGGATCGCTAAGAATTATAACTAATAATAATATTGATAACGATAATAGCGTTTTAATTATGAGTGATAGTTTTGGAAATACATTAATACCATATTTATCACTAGGTGTTAAAACTATTTATGATGTTGATTTAAGAGAGTATGATAAGAATATTCTTGATTTAATTAATAAAGAAGAAGTAGATAATGTAATTATTATGTATAATCCAAGTGTTTTTTCAAATGTAATGTTTGATTTTGAAAAAGAAAATACAGATTAAATTGCTTACTTGTTATATTAAGAATAATATGCTATAATACATATACATTAACGGAGGTGAAGTATGGAAATATTTTTACTAGTAATATCAATTTTATTAATTATACTTGTACTTTTACAAAGTGGTAAAGCAGAAGGTGCTTCTCAAGCTTTTTCAGGGGGACAAGAAAATTTATTAACACAAAGAAAAGAACGTGGGTCTGAATTAGTTTTAACACGTGTAACATTTGTATTAGGAATGACATTTTTTACTATTAGTTTAGTTTCAATGTTTTTATAAAAAGAATATTATTATTCTTTTTTTTTATAAAAAAAAAATAAAATTTTATTTTTTTATTTCTTTTTATCTAAATTTATAATTTCTTTTAAGATTCTTTTAGAGTTATTTTTATCAAAATATTCAAAAAATGAATTTATTCTTTTTTCGTATTTTTTTTCTAGCTTACAATTTCTATTAATAATTTTTTTGATTTCATCTATAGTATCTTTAGGAGTTTTAGTTATAGGTCCATGACCGTTTTTTTCATAACTAAAATAACCAGATTTTAAAGTATGATCATTAAAGAAGTTATCACTATCAAATTGATTATATATTATTGGCTTTTTCAAATATGAAAAGTCTAATGCAACTGATGAATAATCTGTAATTAAAATATTACTATTTGATATAATTTTATTATAATTTGCGCTAGTTTTTATTATTCTAATAACATTATTATATTTAGTATTAAAGTCAACAATTTGTTCAATATGAGCAGGGTGTAGATAGAACTCTAATACATAATTATGTTTGGTTAGAAATTCTGCTAAGTCACTACTATTTAAAAATTCATTGTAGTATTTAAAGTAATCAGAATGCTTAAATTTATCATTATATAATCTAGTATTAGTTTTACTATCGTATTCTCCTGCAATTTTAACTCTCCATGTAGGTAATAATATAATTTTTTTTGAATTATTATTTTTCAATAAGTCATATCTAGGCATACCAGTTAATTTGACAACATCACTATTATATTCATATCTGAATTTTTTAGAAGTAATAGATTTATATTCATCTTTTGATGTTGTTAAAAATAGATTAATATTCTTATTATATTTATTTAACCAACTAGAAAAATCATTCATGATAATACCATGTTGAAGAAATACAAAATGATAATTATGTAAATCTGATAAATACTTATTATCATCCCCAATTAAGTTTAGAACAATATCATCTGCATGTGAAGATATAATTTTATCACTTAATAAATTAAAAATTTTGTGTTTAAAAGATCCGTAATTAATAACTTTACCATATTTTTTTATTTCACAGTAATCAGTAGATTTTTTTGATAAAGCAAAATAAACTTGTATATCTCTTAAATTCATTTTACTTTTATTGATATATTTAAAAAGAGCTGCACCATTATCTTTAGCTTCTGTACTTCTATCTGAGATAATCCATATCTTTTTTTGATAAAAAATCTTTGAAAGGAAGTATATCATTCTTAGGAATATTATATTAAATTTCACATGTTTTATTAATTCTTTGTAGTAACTTAATTCTCTTTTTATTTTAAAATATTTGCCTTTATTTTTATAAACATTTATTCTTTTATTTCTTTTTCGTATTAAATAGTTATTTTTAATATAATAAGAAGATTTCATAAATGAATTTAATTTCGCAAATTTACCAAAATTTAAATTAAGATTTACTTTATATAATTTGTCTATTTCTATTTTTATATTTAAATATTTAATATTATCAAGAGGAATAGAAATCTTAAATCCATAACATTCGTTAACATTTTCACCATTAAATGCTATTTGATTTCTATAAAACATTTTAGTTTTCTCCACTAAATATTTTTTATTTTTATCGTCTTCAATATAAAAGTCTAAATGATTTTTAAGGAGAGGCTTATTGATAATTCCCTCTAGTATAAGACAATTATTATCAATATTTAATATAACTATTTGGAAAAATTTATTATTAGTAGCACTACAAACTCTAGTACCACGATAAAATAATGCATTTTTAATTAGCTCTAATTTTATTTTTTCTTGATATTTTAATTCTAAAATAAACAATTTATAATTTATACTAATGTTTTTTTGTTCAATAATTATTTTGTCATCAATATTTTTTAATATTGATGATAAAACTTTCTTATATTTAATACTATCGTTATTATTTAAAAATTCTTTAGTTTTAGCATTTTTAATTCTAAATTGCAAATCGTACATTACTGCAAACTGAATATAAGAGGGGATATAATTAAATTTTTCTTTAGCTTCTGCTATTAAATTTAAGTGGTAAGCATTTAATGTGTTAAAATACCATTCATAATTTGTGGAAGAACTATCTAGTGCAGAATTAGTTTCAAATCGCTTTCTGTAGTTATAAACAGCATCACTTACCACACCATATTTTAATTTATTCATTAATATTTGATTAACTAATTTAGCATCTTCAGCATATTTTAAATTTTCATCAAATTTTCTATTTTTAACACTATCATATTTAAAAAATGATGTACTAGCTGACATTTGTATATAATTATATTCAGAATTTAAATCTATTAATCTATTCTTGGTATATTTAAAATCTAAAGGGTGATCAAATCCTTCTCTAGCTCCAAAGAATTTTAGTCTAATTGAAACTAAATCAATTTCTTTTTTATGAGATTCAAAAAAATTATATACTTTACTACAAACATCTTTACTCAATAAATCATCTGAGTCACAAAAGTTAACATATTCTCCTTGAATATATTTTAAACCTAGATTTCTAGCTGATGATACTCCTTTATTTTCTTGTTTTAAATACAATATATTATGGGGATACTTTTTTTTATATTTTAAACATATATTATCACTGTTATCTAGACTACCATCATTTACTAATATAAGTTGTATGTTATTAAATCCTATATCTTGGTTAATAATACTTTCTATTGATTCTTCTAAATATTTTTCGACGTTATAAACAGCCATAATAACTGTGATTTTATATTTCATATTAATCTCCTACTTATTGTTTAAGTCAATTATATCAAAAGTATTAAAATATGTCTAATTTAAACAAAAGAGCAATCTTATTATTAAAGAAATATATTTCTTTTTATTTTAATGAAAGTATTATATAATGATATTATAGGTAAGGTGATAATATGAAAGAAAATATATTAAATATACTAAAAAATAGTGATGGGGCTTTAGATATTTATGCACTTCAAGATAAATTAAATTTAAAGACAGTAGAAGAGACTAGAGAACTTAGTGATGAACTAAGAGAGTTAGAGGCTGATGTATTAATTTATAATACTAACAAAGGTAAATATATGTTAATAGAAAATTCTCATTTAAGAAAAGGTGTTCTTCGCGCTAATAAAAAAGGTTTTGGTTTTGTTGTTGTTGATAATTTAAAAGAAGATGTTTATATCTCAGCTGATGATATGAATGGAGCAATTAACGATGATGTTGTTTTAGTAGAAATAACTAGTAAAATGACTATTGATAAATTAGAAGGTAGAATTTTAAAAGTAGTTGAAAGAGTTCATGTTACTTTTGTAGGAGAATATACTTTTGATGGTAAAAAAGGGCATATTAAGATTGATGATAAAAAAGTAAAACTTAATATTGAAATTCCTGTTAATAAATCTTTAAATGCAGTAGATGGGCATAAGGTAGTTGTAAAATTAGATAAGAAATTAAATAATAATACCAAATACTCTGGAGAAATTATTGAAGTTATTGGCCATAAAAATGATCCGGGAGTTGATATTTTATCAATTATTCATAAACATAATATTTCAACTGAATTTCCAGACTTAGTAAAAGAGGAAGTGAAATCTCTTCCTAATACAGTAAAAGAAGAAGAAATGGTCGGAAGAAGAGATTTAAGAAATGAAGTAATATTTACAATTGATGGAGATGATACTAAAGATATAGATGATGCTATTTCAATTGAAAAATTTGCTAATGGAAACTTTAAATTAGGAGTTCATATTGCAGATGTTTCTTATTATGTTAAAGAAGGAACAGAGTTAGATAATGAAGCAATGGAGCGAGGAACAAGTGTTTATTTAGTAGATAGAGTTATACCAATGATTCCACATGAGTTATCAAATGGAATTTGTTCTCTAAATCCACAAGTAGATAGACTTACTATGTCTTGCGAAATGGAATTTGATAGTGATGGTAACCAAATTAGTTATGAAATTTTCCCAAGTGTTATAAAATCACGTATTCAAATGACTTATAAAAAAGTAAATGATGTTATTGAAAATAATATAGTAGCAGAAGGATATGAACCTTATGTTAATAAATTAAAATTAATGGAAGAATTAGCTAAAATTTTAAGAAAAATGAAAGTTAGAAGAGGATACATTGATTTTGAAGTAGAAGAAGCAAAAATAGCAGTAGATGAAAACTGTGTTCCTACTAATGTATATGTTAGAGAAAGAGGAACAGGAGAAAAATTAATTGAAGACTTTATGATAGCAGCTAATGAATGTGTTGCAACGCATGTATATTTTATGAATTTACCATTTGTATATAGAGTACATGAAACTCCTAATGAAGAAAAAATTAGAAATTTCTTAACATTTGTTGGATCTCTTGGATATCAAATGCCAGCAGGAGATGTTAAAGATATTTCCCCAAAAACTGTGCAAAAAATTATTAATTTCTTAGATGATAAAGAAGAGTTTAAAATTCTTTCTAGTTTATTACTTAGAACAATGCAAAAAGCAGTTTATTTACCAGAAAATTTAGGGCACTATGGACTTGCAAGTAAATGTTATACACATTTCACATCTCCTATAAGAAGATATCCGGATACAACAGTTCATAGATTACTTAGAACGTATTTAGTAGATAAAAAAGTAGATATGGCAACTGTTAAAAAATGGGAAGAAAAACTAGCTTATATTACAGATAATTCTTCACAAAGAGAAAGAGCTAGTATTGAGTGTGAACGTGAAGTAGAAGATATGAAAATGGCTGAATATATGGAACAGCATATTGGAGAAGAATTTAATGGAATGATATCATCTGTTACAAGCTTTGGTATGTTTGTAGAACTTGATAATTTGATTGAAGGATTAATTCCAATTAGAGAAATGAACGACTTCTTTCACTATGATGAAGTTAAAATGACTTTAACTGGAGAGCGATCAGGAGTTAAATATACAATTGGAGAAAAATTAGTAATAAAAGTATTAAGAGCATCAAAAGAAGAAAAAACAATTGATTTTGGTATAGTTAAGAAGTTATAATATTACTTTATGGAGGTAATATATGGAAATATTAAATAGAAAAGCAAGATATGATTACCAAGTAGAAGAAACTTATGAAGCAGGGATCGTTTTAACTGGTACAGAAATTAAATCTATTAGAAGAGGTAATTGTAATATAAAAGATTGTTACGGTATATTAAAAAATAATGAAATATTTTTACTTAATATGTTTGTTGAACATTATAAAGAAGGAAATATTTATAATCATGAAGAAACAAGAAGTAGAAAATTACTTTTAAATAAAAAAGAAATCAAAAAAATAAGTGATTATATAAACTTAAATGGTTATACTCTTATTCCTTTAAAATTATACTTTAAAGCAAGTAGACTTAAAGTACTACTTGGGGTATGTAAAGGTAAAAAGAACTATGATAAACGTGAAAGTTTAAAACAAAAAGATATTAATCGTACAATTCAAAAAGAAATGAAAAATATATATTAAAAAAATAAAGCATTTATTGCTTTATTTTCTTTTTGTAATAATTATATAATTCATCAGTAGTAGCTATATCCATTTCTTTTTTATTTAAGTAGGGATATTCTATATTTAATTCGCTGTATTTATCTTTTCCTAAATGTTGAAAAGGAATAAATTCTACTTTAGAGATATTTTTAATATTTTTAGTATATTCTATAAAAGAATCAATATAAGTAGTAGAATCTGTTACATCTGGAATAATTACTTGTCTTAACCATACTTCTTTATTAGAGTTATTTAAAGTATTAATAAATTTATTAACTTCATCAAAACTATAGTTAGTTAAATTTTTATAGTCAATTTGATTAGTATGTTTAATATCTAAAATGACTAAATCAATATACTTTAATATCTCTTCGTAATTTCCAATTCCAACACCACTAGTATCTAAAGCAATATGAATGTTTTCTTCTTTTAACCTTTTTGTAAGTTCTATTAAAAAATTATTATGAAGTAATACTTCACCACCAGATAGGGTAACACCACCGTTATCTTTGTAATATGGTTTATATCTTTTGATAATTTTTATAATATCATCAACAGAATAGTTTTTTTTTCTCATAACCCAAGTTTCTGGGTTATGGCAATACTTACATCTAAGTAGACATCCATTAAAAAATATTACTGTTCTAATTCCAGGACCATCTACTAAACCAAGTGATTCAATAGAATTAATACTAGCCCTCATTATACTTTATTATGGAAAGTTCTTGATATAACTTCCATTTGTTGGGCTTTGGTTAAGCGATTAAATCTTACTGCATAACCTGATATTCTAATTGTTAGAAGAGGATACTTATTAGGGTTTTCCATAGCATCAATTAACATCTCTTTATTTAAAACGTTAACATTTAAATGATGAGCACCTTGATCAAAATAACCATCTAAAATATTATATAAGTTTGTTTCTTGAGTATATTTATCTTTTCCTAATACACTTGGGACAATAGAAAAAGTATTTGAAATCCCATCTTCACAACATTCTTCATATTTAATTTTAGCAACAGAGTTTAATGAAGCAAGAGCTCCAGTTAAGTCCCTTCCATGCATTGGGTTAGCACCAGGTGCAAAAGCAATTCCAGCTTTTCTACCATCAGGAGTAGATCCTGTTTTTAATCCATAAACTACATTCGAAGTAATTGTTAATACCGATAGGGTATGTTTAGCATTTTTATATAATTTATGCTTTTTAAGTTTATCAAAGAAAGATTGGGCAATTTCTACTGCTAAATCATCTACTTTGTCATCATCATTTCCAAATTTTGGGAAATCTCCAACTATTTCAAAATCAGTCGCAATATTATTTTCATTTCTAATAGCTTTTACTTTAGCATATTTAATCGCTGATAAAGAATCTGCTACTACTGAAAGACCTGCTATTCCAAAAGCCATTAATGCTTCAGGACTAGTATTATGAAGAGCCATTTGTCCAGCTTCATAGGCATACTTATCATGTGAGTAATGTATAATATTCATAGCATCAACATAAATCTTAGCAAGTTTATCCATTGCCTTATCAAATGATTTCATAACTTCATCATAATCAAGTATATCACTTGTTAAAGGATCTATATTATTTAAAACTTTTGTTTCTTTTATTTCATCATATCCATTATTGATAGAGTATAGTAAAGCTTTTGCTAAATTACAACGAGCTCCAAAAAATTGCATTTGTTTTCCAACTGTCATTGCTGATACACAACATGCAATAGCGTAATCACTTCCATGAATACTTCTCATTAAATCATCATTTTCGTATTGTAAAGAATCCGTATCAATACTCATCTTAGCACAATAACGTTTGAAAGGCTCTGGTAATTTAGAACTCCATAATACTGTCATATTAGGTTCAGGGGCTGAACTTAAATTAGTTAAAGTATGAAGAAATCTAAATGAGTTCTTTGTAACAAGTGATTTATTATCACTTGCCATTCCTCCGATTGATTCAGTAACCCAAGTAGGATCTCCTGCAAATAATTCATTATATTCTGGAGTTCTTAAATGTCTAACTAATCTTAATTTAATTACAAATTGATCAGTTAATTCTTGGGCTTCATCTTCTGTTAAAATACCTAAAGCTAAATCTCTTTCAATATATATATCTAGGAAAGTAGAAACTCTACCTAAACTCATAGCAGCTCCATTATTTTCTTTAATAGCAGCTAAATAAGCAAAGTAAGTCCACTGAAAAGCTTCTTTTGCATTAGAAGCAGGATTAGAAATATCAAAACCATAAGTTAAAGCCATTGCTTTTATTTCTTTTAAAGCTCTTAACTGCATATTTATTTCTTCTCGAAGTTGAATACTAACTTCATTTAAATCATCTACTTCTAAAGTATCTAAATCTCTAACTTTACATTCATATAAATAATCAATTCCATATAGTGCAACTCTACGATAGTCTCCAATTATTCTTCCTCTTCCATAAGCATCAGGTAAACCAGTAATTAACCCAACATTTCGAGCTTTTTTTATATCAGAGGTATATGCGTCAAAAACTCCTTCATTGTGAGTTTTACGATATTTTGAAAAATAATTTTCAATATCTTTGTTTAATTCATAACCATAAGCATCAAGAGAAGACTTAACCATTCTCATTCCACCATAAGGATTAACAATACGTTTAAGTGGAGCATCTGTTTGAAGACCTACTATAACTTCGTTATCTTTATCAATATATCCTACATTAAAGTTATTAATTCCAGATACTTGATTAGTTTCAATATCTAAAACTCCTTTTTTTAATTCTTCCTCTAATAGAGTAAGACACCTATTCCATATAATTTCAGTTTTTGGACTAATATCTGCTAAAAAAGAGTCATCACCTTTATATTCAGTATAATTATTTAATATAAAAGAATTAACATCAATTGTATTTATCCAAGAACCTTCCTTAAAATTTTTCCATTCTATTTTCATCTTAACACCTCATTCTGCTATTTAATTATAGCATTTTATAATTATATATGCTATAATAAATTCATAAATTTATGGGACTGTTCTGGGTTCGACGGAAGTAGAAACGCTTAGGTGGCAAGTCGTATGCATTACGTTAAAGCACTTAAATTTAACTGGAAACAGAAATCAATTAGCATTCGCATAATAATTTAGCGTTGCGCCGAAATATTTCTTAACCTACTAGGAATATTAGGCTCATAAAAGTAGGTTATATTTTAGTGATTCCTATAACTAAAATGAATTAATAGGATTGTTTAGTTACTTGGGGGTTAACTACTTGGTAATTAAATGAAAATAATTAGTTAACTAAGCTTGTAGAGGCTTAAGTAGTGCTACTTTCGGACAGGAGTTCGATTCTCCTCAGTTCCACCATATGAATTATGAAATAAGTTGAATGTATTCAATTTATTTTTTTTATATCAAATTTTATATAATATGTTATAATATATTACACAAGAAATGGAGACAGTATGATAAAGAGAATAATATTTGATATAGATAGTACGCTATTAAACACAGAAATAGATTGCATTAGTAGTTATAATGAATTTTTTGAAGAAAATAAAGAATTTAAAATAAATGGCAGACAATTATATGATGAAATTGAAGGATTTTATAATTTAATAGATAGTTATCCAAAAGATAAGTTAGCAGAAGATTATAAGGAATTATTTATTAATTATGTAAAAGAAAATATAATTAGTGAATTTAATGAAGACTTATTTAAAAAATTATATGATAAAATGAAAAACTATGGGACATTAATAAATAATAATACAAAAGATATTTTAGAATATTTAAATAGTAAATATGATCTAGTAGTATTATCTAACTTCTTTTTTGAATATCAAGAAAAAAGGTTAGAAAAAGCAGGAATAAAAAAATATTTTAAAGAAATATGGTGTATTGATAACTTTGGAGTTAAACCAGTAGAAAAAACATTTACTGATGCTTGTTATCCGTATGAATTAAATGAATGTTTAATAATTGGAGATAGTATCACATCTGATATAAAAACACCAGTAGAGTTAGGAATGAACGCTATTCATTTAGATATTAACAGTAGCAGTAAATCTAATAATTATCAGAAAATTAATTCTTTAGATGAATTAAAAGAAATATTATAGTAATAAACAGGAGGGTTTATGAAAGAAAAAAATAAAAAAGAAAAAGTTTTAGAATTAGTAACGGAACTAAAAAATAATATCCATCTTCAAATTAAGGAAGGATATAAATTTAATGATAAAGTTGAGGTAACCCAAGAAGGATGTTTGGATACAAACGTATTTTTTTTACAAGAAATAAAAGAAAAAAATTCAAATAATAATATGTTAGTTTCTATGGACGGAAATGATATAGAATACTATCACTTATATTTTGAAAGTAAAGAATATTTAATTGGAGTAGATTATTATAAGGTTAATAAAAAATATGAACTTGGTATTTCGATTCAAGAAGCAAAAAAAGAGAAAAAACCAAATTCAACATTTTACTCTCTAACTAAATATAAACTTAAACATAAATTATTTGAAAAATATAAAAAAATTACTCTAGAAGAAGAAGAAAAGTTGATAAGTATGTTACAAATAGCTTCATACGCTGCAAAATCTATTGGAGAAAATAATATTATAGAAAAATCAAAAACAAAAAAAATGTTGACATAAAAAAATAATTTAAATATAATAAAAAAACCACTTAAAGGAGGGATATTATGAAACAAAAAGGGATAGCTATTGAAATTGTAGAGAATTTAAATAAAGTAAAACAATTAGCAGCAACATCAATAAATCCATCTCTTTCTTATGATGAAGAAAATAAAATTCTTAGTGTTCGTAGTAATGAGGAAAATATATTTATAGCATATAATGAAGAAACGAGTATATTAGAAATACTTGAAGATAATAATTATAGAGCTTATGATA
Organism: uncultured Muribaculaceae bacterium; assembly: GCA_964371025.1. Taxonomy (GTDB): domain Bacteria; phylum Bacillota_I; class Bacilli_A; order RF39; family UBA660; genus CAYJDP01. The sequence continues at coordinate 42,539 of CAYJKH010000002.1, forward strand.
TAAATAATACTGTAATTAGTCATGATAAAAACTTAGGGAATAAAAGATTTATTACCCAAAGACAACAAGAAGAAATATCAGAATCAATTGAAAAAGTATTAGTGAAGTTATAATGTATAATAGTTATAAACAAGAATCAACTATTAAATTACTAAATATATTAAAAACAGTTATAGTATTAGCAAAAGAAAATTGTAATGATTTATATGAGTATAGCGAACATGAAAAAATATTAATAGCGAGAGATTTAGAACATGATATTGAATTAATTTATTATGAAAATATGGATGTTATGATGATTAACTTAGTTGATGATATTGTTATATATGACTTAAATAAACCAGATATTAAATATGATATTGAAGGAAATGAAACAGTTGTAAAAAAAACTCAATATGAAAAGATGGTATCATCAGTAGAAAAAATATTTATAAAGAAAAATGATTTAGTAAATTAAATCATTTTTTTCATAATTTCCCACAATTCAATCATATTCCTTCCATATTTGTATTATATACTTAGTACAAGAAAGGAGGACGATAGTAATTAAATATTAACAAAGTTAAATAATTAACATTGGGAATACCATGATTTATAAATATTAAAAATAATATAAACTCCTCTCACCGTATATATTAAATTAATATTTAAACACTCACTCTTTATCGAATAAATAAAAATATATACGTGTGTATATATTTTTTTTGTATAACAAATGTTTGTTATTGAAAAAAGTATAATAAAATGATAAAATATTTAAATAGAGTAGGAGAGATATTTATGGATATTATAATTGAATTTTTTAGAGATACATTAGATGGACAATTATATATAATTACAACAGTTATATCTACTATTTTAATTATGGCATGTATTGGATACTTAGGAGAAAAATACCTAATAAAAAAGAAAAATATAGAATTTGCTAAGAAAACTTATGCTACAGTAGAAAATTCTAGTGTTGCACAAAATAATACAAATAATAAATAAAGGAGTGATTAGATGTCAATAACTATGACAGATTTATTAAATATAGGAAGAAATATTTTAGACATATTAATAGTATGGGTTATATTTTATTTTATTCTTAAGCATATTAGAAATAATGTTAAACTATCATTAATTTTTAAAGGAGTAATATTAATACTGGGGTTAAAAATAATTAGTGATGTATTTTCATTTACAACAATAGGAGTAATTTTAGAATATATTATAGAGTGGGGACCAATAGCATTAATTGTTATATTCCAACCTGAAATTAGAAATATATTAGAACAACTAGGACGTAGTCAATTACTAGGAAAACATAAAGCTTTAACTGTCGATGAAAGAGAAAGAATTGTGTATGAGTTAGTAGGAGCAATTGATTATTTAAGAAAAGATAAAATTGGAGCATTAATTGTTTTAGAAAGAGATGTTAGTTTAAGAGATTATATAGTTAAGGCAAAAAAACTATATGCAGAAGTTACATCTGATTTATTAATAGCAATATTTTTTAAAGATAATCCACTTCATGACGGTGGGGTTATTATCCAAGGAAATACTATAAGTTGTGCTGGAGCAGTTTTCCCAACTAGTGATAGTTCAAATATGAATAAAAGACTTGGTACAAGACATAGAGCAGCATTAGGATTAAGTGAACAAACTGATTCAATATGTTTAGTGGTATCTGAAGAAACAGGAAGAGTATCGGTGGCTTTAAAAGGAGAATTATTATATAATTTATCAATTGATGATGTAAGAATGCTATTAATAGATGAATTAAGACCAAAAAGCGGAGTACATGAAGATGAAATGGATGAGGATGATATATATGAAGAGAATAAGTAGAATGTTTAAAAATTTATTTCAAAGTATTGCATTATTTTTCGATAGATGGTTAATTACTCCAATAACTAAATTAATATTAAAGATTACAGATTTATTTACTAATAATTCAGTTAGTTATGAAGCTTTTTTTAGAAAAAAATCAACTTTATTAGTTACAAGTTTATTACTAGCATTTGGGATATTTGTTTATATTGATCAAGAATCAAATGTAATAATAGATCAATATGCTGAAATACTTTATAATCAACCAGTAACAGCATATTATAATGAAGAATTATATGTAGTAGAAGGATTGCCTGATACAGTTGATATAACTTTAGTAGGAGATAAAACTCATATCTTCTTAGCTAAACAATCTCCTTCAAAAGGAGTTTCTGTTGACTTAACTGACTTAAAACCAGGTAATCATAAAGTAACCTTAGAATATAATCAAAGATTAAAATCAGTTGATTATAAATTAGATCCATCACAAATAACAATTTCAATATATGAAAAAGAAAGTACAACAAAATCTGTTACATATGATATATTAAATCAAGATAATTTAGATTCTAAATTATTTATTGAGGATGTTGAATTAGAAAGAACTGATGTTATTGTTAAAGGAGCAAGTCACCAACTTGAAAAAGTTGCATCAATTAAAGCCTTATTAGATGTAGATACTATAGCAAATCCTAAAGAAGGAGAAATTGATGTTAAAGATATACCTTTAGTAGCATATGATGAAGAAGGAAATATTGTCGAGGTAGAAATAGTTCCAGGAACAGTTGATGCCAAAGTAGTAATTACATCGCCTTCAAAAGAAGTTCCAATTAAAGTTGTTCCAGTCGGAGACTTAGCATTTGGAAAAGCAATATCTTCTATTAAAACTAGTGTAACAACAGTAACTGTATATGGACAAAAGGAAAAAGTCGATGAGTTAAATGAATTAGAAATAGAATTAGACGTAAAAGATTTACAAGAAAATAAAGAATTTACAGTAACTTTAGAAAAACCATCTGGAATTACAGAATTATCTGTCACAACAGTTAAAGTAGAAGTAATATTATCAGAGGCAACAACTAAAGAATTTAAAGATGTATCAATTGTTACAGAGAACTTAGATGATAAATATAAAGTTCAAGCTCTTTCTGAAAATGATATAAAAGTAACCATAGTTGTAAGTGGAAGTAGTGATGCAATTAATGCCTTAGATATCAATGGTATTAAAGCATATATTGACTTAGAAGGATATGGAGTAGGAGAACATGAAGTGCCTGTTAAAGTTATAGGGGATGATTTAACCTTATCTTATACTTCAAAAACAAAAAATGTAACAGTTAGAATTTTAGAAAAGTAGAGAAATCTACTTTTTTTCTTTATAATAAAAAATATATATGATATAATTCTTTTGGGTGATAATATGAAAAAACAAGTAAAAAAAGTAGTAATTACTACATTAGTAGTAGTAGCGGTTTTAGGAGCATTTTATGGAATATCTTTATATCTAAATAGCATTTCAGGTCCAAATTATGTAAAAGATGTAGCAGAGGCATATATTCAATATGATGAAATATTAGCAGGAAATACTTTTAGTAGTGATAAAAACGATTATAGTGTTGTTTACTTTGATAGAGAAGATGAATTTGTAACAACTAATATTATGACAGCTATTAATGAAAATAATTCAACAGATAATCCGAAAAAAATTTATATAGTAGATATGTCTAATGCAATTAATAGTAAATATGTTAGTGAAAAAACTAATACTAAAGTGTCTAATTTAAGTGAATTAGAAATTGGAGAACCAACTTTAATTAATATTAAAAATGGTAAAGTTACTAAAGTAATTACTAATACAGATGAAATAGTAGAATATATTAAATAATCAAACTTAATAAGTTTGATTTTTATTTTATTATTTATATATTTATGTTATGATTAAATTGGTGATAATATGAAAAATAAAATAAAGAAAATAGTTTCTTCTAAAAAGAAAGCTATTAAAGAAATTAAGAATAAATCAAAAATAAGTCAAGATAGATTTACTACTAATGAAGTAATTATAGTAATAATAGTGGCAATGATTTTTGGACTAGCAATGGGTGCTATTATTACATATAATAGTAATTTTTCTAGTGTTAAAGGAATGGATAAGTTTACTGAAGCATATAAAGATATTGTAAGTAATTATTATGAAGATGTTAATGAAGAAGATTTAATAAATGCCGCAATTAAAGGAATGATTGAATCACTAGATGACCCGCATGCAACATATTATAATGAAGAAGAAACAGAAGCATTTAATCAAAGTGTAGATGGTAATTATGTTGGAATCGGAGTAACAGTTCAAGCATCAGTAGAGGATAATAAAACAATTGTTGTCGATATGTTTGAAAACTCACCAGCAAAAGAAGCAGGTATTAAAATAAATGACCAAATAATTAAAGTTGATGATAAAGATGTAACGAATATGGATATCAATGATTTAACTGACTTAATTAAAGGTGAAGCAAATACTGATGTAAAAATAACTGTATTAAGAGATGGTAAAGAAATAGAATTAAATGTAACTAGAAAAGTAATAGATATACCATCGGTAGAAAGTGAAGTATTAGAAGAAAATAATCAAAAAATAGGATACATAGCTGTTAGTGTAATTGCAGGAAATACCTATAAGCAATTTTATGATCAATTAACTGATTTAGAAGATAAAAATATTGAGTCATTAATAATTGACTTTAGAGGAAACCCTGGAGGACATTTAGATCAAATAGAAATGATGATGGAATTATTTTTAGAAAAGGATGAAGTTTTATATCAATTAGAAACTAAAGGTAAAAAAGAAAAGTTTTATGATGAATCTAAAACTCATAGAGACTATGAAATTGTTGTTATAACTAATCAAGCATCAGCATCAGCAGCTGAATTATTTGCAGCAGCTATAAAAGAAAGTTATCCGAAAGGAACTATTCTTGGAGAAACAACATATGGAAAAGGATCTGTTCAACAAGCGAGCGAATTGGAAGATGGAACAAGTTTTAAATATACAATTCAACAGTGGTTAACACCTAAAGGAAATTCAATTGATAAAAAAGGAATTGAACCTGATGTAGAAATTAAACTAGCTGATGAATACTTTATGGATCCATCACAAGAAAATGATAATCAGTTGCAAGAGGCTATAAAATTATTAATAAAATAAATAGAGATTAATTCTCTATTTTTTTTGCAATGATTAATATTTGATTATTTTTATTATTTGGACTACAGGTAGTTAATATTAATTCATCAAAATTAGTTTTAGAAAAATTAATATCTCCATCTTTTACTATTTCAGTTATGTGAACTACCTCATAAATATTAGAAATATCTTTGTAATTAAACTCTATACTGCTACCTATATTTAATTTATTAATATTTTTAAAATAAGATATATTACTATTTCCAGAGTGGGCAGCTAATAATATTTTACTAGGATTTTTAAATGTAGTAGTATTTAATATTTCAACATTTAACTCTATATTATTAAATTTACTATTTATATCATATAATGGAAGAGTTAAATTGAGCATATTTATTTTAATATTTCCAACAGGCTTTTCTTTTTCTATTACTTTTTCAAAAGAAACTTCTTCTCCAATAGTTGGAATAGATTTATCTATTTCTTTTATTTTAGTATAATTAGAAGTAGTTGGGAATATATTATTGATATTAATTATTATAAGAATTAGTAATATACTTTTTTCTAGCATATGTAAAACCTATAAAAATAATTAAACTAACAAATGATAAACTACTCGTTTTAATCTTAGAAGTATCTGGAACTTCTACTTTGTAATCATATAAATCTAGATTTTGAACTTCATTATTATTAACTATTATAGTAGGTATTTCAGCATAATAATAACCATCCGTTGTATTTAGTTGTTTAATAGTATAAGTACCATAAGGTAGAATTATTTTTGCAACGCCATTTATATCTGTTGTGATTGTATCTATTAAATTATTATTAATGTCATAGATTTCAAATGATATATTTTTCTCTTTTGAAAAATTATTTTCTGTACCAAAATATTTAGTTATAATTAATTCTTTTTTTATTATTTCATTTTCAATTATTAAATTTATATTTGGATTTTCTTTTGTAATTGAAAAATAAATAGGATCTTTATTTAGAATATATCCAGTTCCAGCTTTTATTTCTTTTAAATAATATTCCCCATAGCTTAAGTTTTCAATATTAATAAGGTTTTCATCATTAATAATTATTTCATTTATAAATTCATTATTTGAAGTATATAAATGAAATGTAGTACCAATTAAACTTCCTTCTCCAAGAGAATTAAAATTACCTGTATCTTTATCTATTTTTTTTATACTTAAATTAGTTTCTTCCACATAGATAGTAAGAGAAGTATACTTAGGCTTCATATTACCTGCTGTTACTAAGTTTTGGGAGTTATTTGCTTCATAATAAAACAAGTCTCTATTATAGTCACTAGGAGTATGTTTTAAAGTTATAGTATGTTTACCAGGTTTAAGATTATTAAGAACTAGTTTATTATTATCAATAATAGCATTGTTACTAGTAACTTGATAACTATTTAATACATTATTTGAATCATTAATAGTTAAAGATTCTCCTTCGATTATAGAGTATGCCTTATTATGAAATGAGGGGTTTACTTTATAAGAATCTACTAAGTTTTGTAATTCATTCATTTCAGCAGTAAAAATATTTATTTTTGGACCTTTAAACCCGTCAGTAAAATAATAATTACCAGTAGGGTCTCCAATTTTCCATATCATTAATTGAGTTATGGCATACCATTTAGTATCACTTTTTTTATTACCATATCCAAAATAAGCGAGTAATGATATTTCTTCTAATTGCTCTTTTGTAAAATTAGAAGTATGATCTTTTTTGGTATATAATGCATCAGCATTAAATAGTTTGAATGGCTCAATACAATAAGCTGGGTATTTAGTAACACTATGTCTAAAAAATCTAGCTGTTTGATAATTAGTAGTACCATCTTTTTCTCTTGCCATATTAATTCCAGATATGTAACTACTTTCATAGAAACTATCTTTAGCACTAACTTCCTCTAGTGCAGATGCGCTGTAAAAACAAAACGCAGTTATTAAGAAAATGAATATTTTTTTCATTATTTGCCTCCTTTTTTTCTTAATTGAGATGAATAATATCATATAAAAAAAAGATATGCAAATACCCAAAAATGCATTTTTAAAAATAAAGTATCTTCAAAATATTATATTCCTTTAAGAATTTAATATTTCTATAATAAAAGTGGAGTAGTTTAATAAAAAAAAAGAATTAAATTCTTTTTTTGTTTAATATAAATAATCTGTTAAATCATCAATACAGTGTTTGATTGGATCCATTTCTGCAGTTGGAATAAATCCAGCTGGAGCATTTAATACATCAGGGACTCTGTTAACTGCTGTAGCACATGTTAATTCTACAGTAGAAGGTCTATTAATTATCATAGTAGTGTTTGGTTCTCCAATTACAGACCATTCATTTTTATCAAATTCATCTTCTGTATATACTTTACCAATACATTCAGCTTCAATTGTAATTCCTTCCATAGTTTCAGTTGTAACAACAGCACTCATTCCTGTAGCATCACCTTTTTTTATGATCATATTAAGTGTTTTTGATTCGATATCTTCAACTGCTATTTGTGGTACACACTTTTGAGTTTGACTAGTAACAGTTAATCCTAATATATCAGTTAACCACCCATTAACATTCCACATATAAGAAGGCATAAAATCTCCATTATTAATTATAGTAGTTCTTTCATCTTCACTAATATTATCAGCGCTAGCTATTTGTTTATTAAACTCTTCAACAGATAACCCAGCTCCATGAGCTTGTGCTAGAGCAATTCCATAGTCTTCTACATTATATGAAGAACTACCTTTAATTTTAATTATTTTTTGAGTAGCTCCTGCCATACAATTAATTAAGTTACCCCAAAATACATCTTGATATCCAGTACCAGTAATAGTACAATTATTTTCTTCTGCTAAATTATTTATTTTCTCTGTTAATACTGGATTTGAATTCCAAGAGAAGAATGCTTCTTCACAAGTTGTTATTGCATTAACTCCAAGTTTAGCACAAGTTAGTAAAGCTTCTTCACAGTCTTTTAATAAACTCATAGTCATAATAAAACAAATATCTGGTTTAACTTCACTCATCATAGCTTCCGCATCTTTTACAGAAACAATTTTAACTCCTAAATCATCTCCTCCTAATACTGCTGAAACATCTTTTCCAATTAATTCTTCATTATTATCTATAGCTCCTACTAATTCGCAACCTTTTTCCATTGCATATCTCATAGTATATAGAGACATTTTCCCTGTTCCATATTGAACAAATCTAATTTTTTCCATTAAATATCCTCCTACTATAATGATAAATTATTATAAAGAATAAAACAAGTAAAGTGTAAATTAATATTAAAAATTTACATAAATAAAAAAGCACTATTCAGTGCTTTCTTCAGGAATAACTTCAGTTGGTATTGTTTCTACAACCTCATTATTAGTTTTAGGAGCGTATACAGTAACAAGACCAGTATACATTTTATTATTTAAAGAAACTGTGTATTGATACATTCCTTCAATGTTTGGGTTAACTTTAGAAGTATCTAATATAACTTTTCTTAATGTTTCATTATCTAAACTATCTAAAATATATGTTGATAATTCTGTAGGTAGGGGAGTATTAACTTCAATATCAATATCTTTTAATGTTAAAGATGATACAGTAGTACCTGCTAAATTTTTAATAATAATTTCACCATTATATTTTTTGTTTCCACAAGTAACAGTATAAGTATAAGTACCTTCTTGCATAATATTAACTTGCGAAGTATCTAGAGTTAATTGACTGATAGAATCATCATCTAAGCTTTCTTCTAAGTCTAAGTAATCTTCAACATTCATACTAATTGGTTCATTAATGTTTGAAGTAATAACTTTAAGTTTTATATCATTACTAATATCCATAGCAACTTTTTTTTGGATAACATCTACTGTTTTTAATTCATCATCAATAGAAGTAGGTACCATACTATTAAGGATAAAACCACTTCCAATAAATACCATACCAGAAAAAGCCAAAGCTAAATAAATAACGTTTATACTCTTATGTGATAATTTCTTTTTATTATTATTTGTACTCATAGTTAAACCTCTTTCTACTATATACATTATATTATAATAAAAAAAAATTAACAAGAGAAATATTAAATATTACTTCCTTGATAAATATTTTTTTTAACCATTTCTTTATCAATATCATTTAAAACATTAACTTTTTTTACAACCCAAAATGGTTCAATTAAATCATCAACTTTTGGATCACCTGTAAGCCTATGAATTACAATATCTTGATTTAAGTAAGTTAACTGTTCTGTAACAATATCAATGTATTCATCTTTTGATAAAATAGGAAAGTTTTCTAATTTATACATTTTTTCAATTGCTGTATTTTTTAAAATAGATAACATATGTATCTTAACTCCTTGAATATCTAGATTATTAAGATATTTGACAGTGTTAATCATATCATCTTTAGTTTCATAAGGAAGGCCATTAATAATATGTACTACAATATTAATATTTCTTTTTCTAAGTTCTTTTATCGCATTTTCAAAACACTTAAGAGAGTGGCATCTATTAATTAATAATGAAGTTTTTTCATTAGAAGTTTGAAGCCCAAGTTCAATAGTTAAATCCGTTTTTTTATTTAATTCTTCCAAATAATCTAAACAATCAATTTCTAAACAATCTGGTCTAGTAGCAATTGATAATCCTAAGACATTATCTAATTTTAAGATTGGTTCATAAGTTTCTTTTAAAACTGAAAGAGGGGCATAAGTGTTTGAGTTAGATTGAAAGTATCCAATGTATTTAGCAGTAGGCCACTTCTTATGCATCATATTTTTTATTTGATTAAACTGTGTAATTAAATCATCTTTTTTATTCCCGGCATATTCACCACTACCAAGAGGAGAGCAAAATATACATCCTCCATAACCAGATTTACCATCAATATTTGGACAAGTAAAAGAAGCATTTAAACTTACTTTAAAAACTTTTGAATTAAATTTATTTTTATAATAATAATCTAATGTATGATACCTTTTATTATTATATGTGTATTTAAATGTGTTCATATTATTTATTTCCTTTATAATCAATTGAATGTAAATATAATAATTTAATTAATTCGTTTGGATGTAGAGTTATTAAAGAATTAATAAAAGTAAAATTATTATTTTTAAATAGTAAATATTTCTTAGTTAAAGAATTATTATCATTATTTTCAATACTATTATATAAAGCAGAAATAAGTTCTTTATTAAATTTTTTATAACTATATATTTTAGTATAATCAAGATTATAACTTTTTCCTAAACTTTCTAAAATATTTCTAAATGATTTACCTGCTGTAAAATTATAGTTATCTATAGTTTTATTTATACGTTTAAGTAATGATTTATTAGAAATAATAACATCTAAGGTTCTTGAATAATTTAAATAGAATTTAGTAAGAGTTTTATCAATGTGATATTTTTTAAAAGTAAAATAAGCGCCATCTAATCTCTTGAATTTTTTTAAAGTGTCATTATACCCTAGGATTATTAATTCTTTTAAATTTTCCTGATTTAACTCTAAAAAAGTAGGTAAGGGATTCTTTGGGGAAATAATAGTTATAGGAATATTATGTTTTCTTTTTTTTATTAATCCTACGGACTTTAAATCAACCGCAATAATTTCTGTTGCACCCATTTTAACCGCTAAACTAATAGGCATATTATCGGCGTAACCACCATCTATATATTTATCATTATCAATTACTTTTGGATTAACAACAGGATAACAAGAACAAGAAGCATTAATATAGTCTAGTAACTGTTCTTTTTTTATTTCATTTTTAGTTAATTCTACACCTTTTAATTTAGATATATTATAAGTCACTAAGCCATAATTAATTCTAGATTTATAGATTTTATTTATATTAATGTATTGTTCTAATAAATCATTTAAAGGAGTTAGATTAAAAAAAGAATTATCCTTTACTGCATTTTGATAAGCAAGTCTTGCAATTTCTTTATTAGTAATATCCACTTTTTCATCAAAAAACAAATGATAATCAACACTTCCCCAAACTTTTTTAGCTTTTTTAAAATTATTTTGGACCATAAAAGCCCCATTAAAAGACCCAATTGAAGTACCTGTTACAATCTCATATTTAATATTTAATTTTTTTAGTGCTTTCCAAACTCCAAGTTGATATGCCCCACGAGTTCCACCACCTGCTAAAACAATTGCTTTCATATTTATCACCAAAAATAGTATAGCATATTTTATAGAAATATTATATAATTATATTAATGTATAGTGAGGTGTTTTATGGCGAAGAAAAAAGTCAAATTTAAATTGAAACCACAAGTTAAAAAGTTTTTAAAAATCTTTTTAACAGTTTTAATTATTATATTAGTAGCAATTAGTTTTTATAACTCAAAAATAAAAGAACTAACAGATATTGGATATAGTAAAAAAGCTAGTAAAGAAATATTAATTACTTTTAAAAGTGATTATGCTCTTAAAAATCCGGATAATAAAACACTAAATGCAGCCTTTGAAAGTGATGACTTTATAGAAGAAAACCTAGATAAATATAAAAAAATTGAGTATCAAAACCATAAAAACTTAATAAAAAATATTAATACTTTAATAAAAAAGAAATATAATACAGAAGAAATAAGCATGATTTTAGCCCATGGAAGTGATAGTGATGTTACCAAATTTGCTAAAATAGATAAAATAGATTATTTAGATGAGTTTTATCAATATGATTATGCAAAATTAGCTTATTATGATAGGTATGTTGCTTATGTTGATGAAACTGGAGAAGGTGGACAAGCAACAGTTATGTACGTTAATTTAAATCTAGATTTAATTCCATATAAAAACTTTACCGAGGTAGAAGAATTTTCAACGGATATGTTAGTCAATAAATATAATAAGTTAGCACAAGATTATATACCAAGAAATTTAATTACAATAGATGAGGAGTATAGTGTAGAACCTGACCAAAAGGGAAGTAAAGTGGCAGTAGAGGCTTTTTATAAAATGCGCGAAGAAGCAGAAAAAGAAGGCTATGAAATAGTAGTTAATTCAGGATATCGTAGTTATAATAACCAAAAAGATGTGATGGATGTATATTATAATTTATATGGACAAAATTATATAGATAAATATGTAACACAACCAGGCTTTTCAGAACATCAAACAGGGCTTGCTTTTGATATTGCTAGTTTAAATAATAAAACATTTGCAGAAAGCCGTGAATATGAATGGATGGTAGAAAATGCTCATAAATATGGATTTATTTTAAGATATCCAGAAAGTGAAGAACATATCACATTAATATCAGCGGAAGCATGGCATTATCGCTATGTTGGAAAAGAAATAGCAACTTATATTTATGAAAATGGAATTACATTTGAAGAATATTATGTTTTATTTTTAGAAAAATAAATATAAAAAAGCGGAATAATATGATAAAATTAGAAAAATAAAAAGAATAGAGGGTGGTCTAATGTATCCATTAGGAAAACAATTTGAAATAAATGATTCTAAATCAATAGCTAATGAGAAAAACGTTATTAAAGGGTCAAACTTTAGAATAAGTATTTTAACAGAAAGACTTATTCGACTAGAATTTTCTCCGAGTGAAGAATTTGTAGATAGACCAACACAACTAGCGTATAATAGGGATTTAGGAACTGTCAATTTTTCTGTACAACAAGATACAGAAAGAGTAATTATTACAACTAAATATTTTACTCTTAACTATTTAAAAAGAGCTCCATTTATAGGAACAAAAATAGATATGGGTAAAAATTTACGTGTCACTTTGACCAGTAGGGAACGAGATAGAAATAAAGATTGGTTTTATCAAAATCCGGAAGTTAGAAATATGCAAGGAAATATGATAAGTACTGACATAAATACAAATAAAGCTTTTACAAAAGGGTTATATTCACTAGACGGATTTGCCTCAATTGATGATAGCTTTACTAAAATAATTAATAAAGATGGAACATTATCTGATAAACCAAAAGATTATACAGATATATATCTATTTATGTATGATAGAGATTTCAAACAAGCTTTACTTGATTATTTTAAATTAACATCTTTTCCCGAGTTATTACCAAGATATGCATTTGGTAATTGGTGGAGTAGAAATAAACAATATGATGACGATTCGACAACTCAATTAATTAGAAATTTCGAAAATAAGAAAATTCCATTTTCAGTAATGTTACTTGATCATGATTGGCATTATCGAAATGTTGGACAAATGAGAGATTTAAAAACAGGATTTACTTTTAATTCTAAACTATTTTATAATCCCCAAAAATTTGTGGAAAAGTTTCATAAAAAAGGAGTTAGAGTAGGACTTGTTATAGATCCTACCCTAGGATTTATGACACATGAAGAAAATTATCCTTTAGCAAAAGAACATTTCGGTTTTACAGAAAATAAAATAGCATTATTTGATCCTTTAAATCCAAAAATTATGGATGTTATGTTTAAAGACTTTCTTCATCCTTTAGAAAATATAGGAATTGATTTTTTCTGGAATGACTATAAAGGTAAGGATAATTTACATAACTTATGGGCTGTTAATCATTATATGTTTAAAGATGCTTCTAAAAAATTAGAAAAAAGACCTATGATATTAGGAAGAAATAGTATATATGGAGGGCATAGATATCCAGTTTCATATGGAGGATCTTCTGAAATTAGCTGGGAAGAATTAAAAAAACTACCTTTTAGATATTTAAATGCATCTAATATTGGAATGAGTTTTTGGTCACATGATGTAGCAGGTAATCATGGAGGAATAGAAGATAGTGAGTTATATATAAGACACCTTGAACTTGGATGTTTTTCTCCTATTTTAAGATTCCATGGAGCAAGAGGGTTATACTATAAAAAAGAACCATGGTTATGGGATGCTAAAACAGAGAGTATTGCAGCTGAGTATTTAAGACTAAGACATCGATTAATCCCTTATATTTATACAGAAGCTTATAATTATAGTAAAAATGCAACACCATTAATTCAACCTTTTTATCATAATTACTTATGGACTTATGATGATCCACTATATAAAAATCAATATTATTTCGGGTCACAGTTATTAGTGTGTCCAATTCTTGATAAAAAAGATCCAATAATGAATAGAACACTACATAGATTTTTTATACCAGAAGGTATTTGGTATGATTTTAAAACTGGTAAAAAATTCTTAGGAAATAAAAAACACGTAATGTTTTTTAAAGAAGAAGATTACCCAGTATTTGCCCATGCCGGATCAATAGTACCTTTATCTAATCGAAGTGATAATAATAATGTAGCATCACCGACAGATTTAGAAATTCACATTTTTCCAGGAGTAAGTAATACATATTTACTTTATGAAGATGATGGGATAAGTTCATTATATAAAGATGGCTATTTCTTAAAAACTTCAATTGATTATAACTACTTACAAAATAACTATACAGTTATTATTAGGTCCCTTGAAGGAAAAAGTAATATAGTTCCTGAAAAAAGAAATTATAAATTAGTGTTTAGAAATACTAAACAAGCTAATAGTGTAATGGCATATTTTAATGACAATAAATATGAAACTAATTCATTTGTAGATGGATCAAATTTTATTGTAGAAGTTAAAAATGTTAATACTATTGGCCAATTAACAGTTAATTGCAAAGGAAAAGATATTGAAATAGATGCAGTAAGATTAATTAATGATGATGTAGATTCAATTCTTTTAGATTTAAAAATAGAAACATATTTAAAAGAAGAAATAGCAAGTATTATGTTTTCTAAAATTACAATTGCTAAAAGAAGAGTTCAAATTAGAAAACTTAGAAGAAAAGGATTATCTAAAGAATATATGAACTTATTCTTAAAACTATTAGAATATATTAGTGAATTTTGACAAAATTCACTTTTTTTGTTATACTACACCACAAATATTTGAAATGAGGTAATTTTATGAGATTATTATCAGTCCAAGAAGAAAATAATTTAAGTATCAAAGATAAAATAAATTATTATAATAACTTAAGAAAGCATTGTGAAAAATATAACGATAAAAGAGTTTCCATGTCTCTAACTCAAAGAATGCTATCAAAATATTATAGAAATGAATTTTATAATAATAATTTTATTATAGAAGGAGAAGGAAATATTCCACTGGAACCTGCAATTTATATGCTTAATCATTCAAATGGAGAAGATTGTTTTGCTATGGATAAAGGTTTTACTAAATTAGGTGTGGCAATATCGCCTGTATCTGGGGCTGATTCGCTTACGATTCCTGCAAAGATTATGATAGGATTTAATGATTCTATATTTATTGATAGAAATGATAAAGTGTCATCAGTTGAAGGGATGTTTAAATCGGCTGGTAAAATACTAGGAGGTAAAAATGTTGTTTTTTATGGGGAAGCAGCTTGGAACTTACATCCAATTAAACCTATGTTAGAATTAAAAAGAGGTGCGGAGATGGTATCTTTAATTACTGGTGCTCCAATTGTTCCTGTTAATATGGAATATATAGAAAGCACAAATATTGAAAAAAAAGAATTAGACATGTATAAGAAAATAATTTTTAGAGTGGGTAAAGCAATCGAGCCATCATATAGCAATCTAGTAGGAGACCAAACCTCTTTAATTAAAAATATAATGGAAAAAACAAGAGAAAAAATATGGAATGAAGAAAATATTTTAAAAAATAAAATTTCAGATATAGATCCTATGGTATATATAAATCATACGTGGTTGAAAAAATTTGGAAGATTAGGGTTTACATATAATTCAGAATATGAAGCTTTATTTTTGCGAGGTAGTCAAGAAAATGAATATACATTAAATGAAAACGGAATATTAGTTCCAGGAATTACTCTTAAAAAATCAAAAAATAAAAGATGGTAATACTTCTTTTTTTTTGATATAATTTTATAAAGGTTGGTGGTGATATAATGAGTAATATTTTTTTCTCAGTGGGAGCATTATTTTGTATTACATTATTAGTGATAACTTTCTTTTCGAAAAAAAGAGTCGCGAGTAGAGAAACTAGACTATATGGCATAATGATAGTAAGTTGTTTAGTTAATACTATTATAGAATTTACTATACTAATTATCGGAGAACTACCTAACTATAATGAAACTTTCGTAATTATATTAAATAAAGTTGCATTCCTACATTATATATTTTGGCCTTTACTTTTAACTTTATATATATTTTATGTAACTTATAAAGAAGAAAAAAAATATTTAAAATTCAAAAAAATAATAGGTAATTTAGCATTAGCTATGATGCTTATTCAATTATTCTTACCAGCAACATTAATTCATATAGATGATATAAGAGGAATAATAGGAATGGCGCCTAATTTTATTTATGGGTGTGTAGTATTTTTCTTTTTAATTAATATAATTATTTTACTTATTAACTTTAAAAAAATTCAAAATAGAAAATATATTCCATTTATCGTATTACTATTTTTAATGATTATAGCAATGATTATTAGAGCAATTGATCCAACTATATTAGTAATACCAGGTATTATAGTTTATATAAATATGATTATGTATTTTACAATTGAAAATCCTGATATAAAAATGCTAGAAAAAATAAACCTAGCAAAAGATCAAGCTGAAAAAGCAAATATGGCTAAGAGTGACTTTCTATCTAGTATGTCTCATGAGATTAGAACTCCTCTTAATGCAATTGTCGGATTAAGTGAAGATATGAAATCTCGTGGAACTTGTCCGGTAGATATGAAAGAAGATTTAAATGATGTTGTTAATGCTTCAAATACATTACTAGAAATAGTAGGGAATATAATGGATATTAGTAAAATTGAAAGTAATAAACTGGAAATTATAAATGTTAAATATAATCTTTTAGAGGAAATTGATAAAATAGTAAGACTACAAAAAGTTAGAATTGGTTCTAAATTAATTAATTTTAGTGTAAATATTGCTCAAGATATTCCTCATGAATTAATCGGAGATAAAATTCAAATAAAAGGAATTCTTAATAATTTATTAAGTAATGCTATTAAATATACTGAAAAAGGATTTATTGAATTAAATGTTAGATGTATAAATAAAAAAGATGATTGCATGCTAATTATTACTGTAAGAGATTCAGGTCGTGGAATAAAAAGTGAAGATATATATCGTTTATTTAATAAATTTGATCGCTTAGATGTGGAAAAAAATACTACTAATGAAGGAACGGGACTTGGGCTGGCTATTACAAAAAGAGTTACAGAAATGATGGGTGGAATAATAAATGTAAACAGTCAATTTGGAAATGGTTCTATATTTGTGGTTCAATTACCTCAAAAAATTAGTATTATGACTAAAGAAGGATATTATCCACCACAAGATGATATTGAAATTTTACTAACAACCCAAGCATATTCAGATAAGAAAATTTTATTAGTAGATGATAATAAGTTGAATATAAAAGTAGCTCAAAGAGCATTAAGTAAATTGAAATTTTTAAGAGTAGATGAGGTTTATAACGGAGAAGAATGTTTAGAAAAAATTATTTCAGGAGAGAAATATGATTTAATATTAATGGATATAATGATGCCTGTTATGAGTGGGGAAACTGCTTTGAAAAAATTACATGAAATTAATGACTTTAATACACCTGTTATTGCTTTGACAGCAGATGCCATAATCGGAGCAGAAGAAAAATATAGGGAAATGGGATTTGTAGATTATGTTGCTAAACCATTTACAAAAGACATTATAAAAGCAAAAATAGATAAGATATTTGATAATAAATAATACTTGATATATATAAATATATTTAGTATAATAAGCATATCTTAATTATTAATTAGTAGTAGTAATTATAATTATTTATTAAAGAGAGTTTACGGTGGTGAGAGTAAATATAAATAATATAATGAACTTGACTAAAAAAATAATAATTGGTGAAGACCATTATAACTTTTAAGAGCATATTTATATGAAGTAAGGTGGTACCACGGAATCATTTCGTCCTTATATAAAGTGCTTTTTTTTTGGAGGAGAATATGAATGCAGTTACAACATACCTTACTTGCTTTTTAGTATTATTTTTAATTTATGAGTTAATTATATTTAGAAGTAAAAATAAAGTTAGAAAAAGAAAAAAAGAAAAGGTAGAAAAAAAAGAAAAAGTAGAAAAAAAAGAACCATCAGAAATAATATTATTTAGAAATGTCTTTAAATTAGATATTGAAAAAATTGGATATAATAAAATAAAACATGTTATATCATTTTCAACAGCTATGGGATTAGCTTTAATAGCAACACTAGTGGCATTTATAGAAAGTTTTATTATATCTGTATTAATAGTTATGATATTAACAATACCAGTTATGTTATTAATTTATTATTTAGTAAGTCTATATTATAAAAAGAAAGGAATGATTACAAAATGAGTGAATACAGTAAAATAGAGAAGAAATGGCAAAAATATTGGGAAGATAATAAGAGATTTATTACAAGTAATGATAGTGATAAAGAAAAATATTATTATTTAGTAGAGTTCCCTTATCCATCTGGAGATGGACTTCATGTAGGACATGTAAGAAGTTATACAGCACTTGATGCACTAGCACGTAAAAAAAGAATGAATAACTTTAATGTATTATTTCCAATTGGATGGGATGCCTTTGGAGCACCAGCAGAAGAGCACGCCATAAAAACTAAACAACATCCGAAAGTAGCAATCAAAAAGAATATAGATACATATAGAAGTCAAATGAAAAACTTAGGGATTTCATTTGATTGGTCTAGAGAATTTTCAACAACAGATGAGAATATTTATAAGTGGACACAGTGGCAATTTTTGAAATTTTTTGAAAATGACTTAGCATACAAAGCAAAGAAAAATATAAATTGGTGTGAAAAGTGTAAAACTGGATTATCTAATGAAGATTCATCTGGAGGAGTTTGTGAAAGATGTGGAAGTCCAGTTATTCAAAAAGAAAAAGAACAATGGATATTAAAAATGAGTGATTATGCGGAAGACTTATTAACGGGATTAGATGATACTAATTATCAAAGTAAAATTAAAACTGCTCAAATTAATTGGATAGGTAAATCAGTAGGGGCTAATGTTAATTTCAAATTAAAAGAACAAGATGAAATATTGGAAGTATATACAACAAGACCAGATACTTTATTTGGAGCAACTTTTATGGTAATTGCTCCAGAACATCCTATATTAGAAAAATATAAAGATTCAATTAAAAATATTTCTGAGATAAAAGATTACCAAAAAGAAACTATTAAGAAAAGTAGTTTTGAAAGAAGTGAATTAATAAAAGAAAAAACTGGAGTTAAAATTGATGGTATATCAGCTATAAACCCTCTAAGTAATAAAGTGATTCCAGTATATATTGCAGATTATGTAATGATGGGATATGGTACGGGAGCAATAATGGCAGTACCTGCTCATGATCAAAGAGATTATGATTTTGCAAAGAAATTTAATATTGAAATTATCCCGGTTATTGAAGGTGGAAACATTGAGAAAGAAGCATATGCTAATGATGGAGTAATGATTAATTCAGAATTTTTAAATGGGATTACTACTAAAGAAGAAGCAATTGCGAAAGTTATTAAATACTTAAATGAAGAAAAACTTGGAGAAGCTAAAACTAATTATAAATTACAAGATTGGATTTTTTCTAGACAAAGATTTTGGGGAGAACCAATTCCTATAATTAATTGTGATTGCTGTGGATATGTTCCAGTACCAGAAAAAGATCTACCTGTTGTTCTGCCAGATGTTGCAAAATATGAACCGACTGAAAATGGTGAGTCCCCACTAGCAGGAATAGAAGAGTGGGTAAATACAACTTGTCCTAAATGTGGCAAAAAAGCAAAAAGAGAAACTGATACAATGCCGAACTGGGCAGGTTCTAGTTGGTATTGGTTAAGATATATGGATCCTAAAAATGATCAAGAGTTTGTATCTAAAGAAGCTTTAAAACAGTGGGGTAAAGTAGAATTTTATAATGGTGGAATGGAACATGCTACTAGACACTTATTATATGCAAGATTCTGGAATCAAGCACTTTATAACTTAGGGCTTGTACCTAATAAAGAACCATTTGATACAAGAGTAGCTCATGGATTAATCTTAGCAAGTGATGGTGAAAAAATGTCTAAATCACGTGGTAATGTAGTTAATCCAGATCACATGGTAGCAGAATATGGAGCAGATACTTTAAGATGCTATCAAATGTTTATGGGAGATTATGAAAAAGAAGTAACATGGAATGAGTTAGGACTTAAAGGAGTTAAAAGATTCTTAGACAGAGTAATTAAATTAAGTGAAAAATTAAATGAAAAGAATAATTATTCGGAAGAATTAGAAAAATCTATTCATAAGACAATAAAAAAAGTAACAGAAGATTATGATAATATGAAATTTAATACTGTGGTATCATCATTAATGATATTATTAAATGAATATGATAAACAAAAATCAATTACTAAAGAAGACTATAGAACACTATTATTATTATTAAATCCAATTGCTCCTCATATTAGTGAAGAATTAAATGAATTTAATAACTTAGGAGCAGAATTATTTATTAGTAAATGGCCTGTATATGATGAGATAAAAACTATAGATGAAGAAAAAACTATAGCAGTACAAGTTAATGGTAAAATGCGTGCTACTATTACGATAAACTTAAATGACACAGAAGATATGATAAAAGAAAAAGCCTTAAAAGAAGAAAATATTAAAGTTCATACTGAAGGTAAAGAAATTATAAAATTTATTGTAATTAAAGGAAAAATTGCCAATATAGTAGTTAAATAAAATAAACTGGAATTAAAAGTATTCCAGTTTTTTGTTTTAATATTTTTTTACTTGACTAAATATAGATGATTATCTATAATTGTATTAATAGGAGATATTATGTTAGAAGATAAGTATGAAATATTTAAAGTATTAGCAGATAAAAGTAGACTTGAAATTATAAAAATAATAATTAATTCAAAAGAAATATGTGCTTGTGAATTACTAGATAAACTAAATATAACTCAAGCAACTCTTTCATATCACATGAAATTATTAAAGGAAGTAGGATTAGTTAGCTGTTATAAAAGAGGAACATGGTGTATATATAGCATAGAGAAAGAAACTTTTAATAATTTATCAAAATTATTTAAGGAAATAGGAGAAAACAATGGATAAGAAAAAAATAACAACAATAGTAGTATTATTGTTAATTATTGTAATTATATTGGGAATGACAATACTAAAAGATAATAGTGTTAAAGAAGTTAGTACAACAGGAACTTTTGATTTACAAGTAGATGAAAATTTCAATAAAGAAGAAGTTTTAAGTAAAGGGTATCCAACGATGTTAGATATTGGAGGAGCAGATTGCATACCTTGTAAAGAAATGGCACCAACGCTAGAAAAATTAAATAAAGATTTAAAAGGTGAAGCAATTATAAAATTTGTGGATTATTGGAAATATCCTGATTTAGCTAAACAATTTGAATTTGAGGTTATACCAACTCAATTTTTCTACGATGAAAATGGAGAATTATATACTACTCATGAAGGGGGAATAACAGAAGATAAAATATTAGAAATATTTGAAGAAATGGGGTATACATTTAGTGAATGATCTATTAATTCAATTTGGAGAAATAATAAATAATAATTATTGGATAGCCCCTTTAATTGCTTTAATAGCAGGAGTATTAACATCATTTACACCATGTAGTTTAGCAAGTGTTCCATTAGTAATTGGATATGTTGGACAAAAAAAAGAAAGTAATACTAAAAATGCTTTAAAACTATCTTTAGTATTTGCTTTAGGAACTGCACTTACTTATACTGCACTAGGAGTAATAGCGACATTAGCAGGTCAAATGTTGATATTTGTAGGTAATTGGTGGTATTTAGCAATAGGAATAATTTTATTGTTAATGGCATTACAATTTTTAGGAGTAATTGATATCTTACCAAAAAATAATTTATTAAATAAAAATAAAAAAACAGGTTATTTAGGAGCTTTAATAGCTGGTTTATTAGCTGGATTATTTTCTTCTCCTTGTTCAACCCCAGTCTTAATTGTACTATTAGCAATTGTTGGACAACAAGGAAATTTAATTTTTGGTATTTTATTACTTTTACTATATTCAATTGGGCATAGCATATTAATAGTTATATCAGGAACATCTACTAACTTTGTTCAAAAAATAACTTCGTCAAACCCATATGCAAAACTAAATAAAATTATCAAAATAATAGTAGCATCGGCAATGATTATATTAGCATTCTATTTAATTTATATAGGGATTTAAATTTATATTAATATTTATAGGATAGTATAATAAAAAGTGATATAATAAATAATAGGTGATTAGAATGATTGAATACTTTTTATTATTTTTTATATATTGCATAATTGGATATATATTTGAATTAGTAATAATGTTAACTGAAAAAAAAGGTTTAACATTTCATAGGGGATTTTTATTTGGACCATATTTACCAGTTTATGGAAGTGGGTGTTTAGCTATAACTTTATTACTAGGAAATATATCAAATATATTTCTAATATTTATAGCGAGTTTTATTTTAACAGGTGTTATTGAATACTTAACTGGGTATTTAATAGAAAAAATATTTGGACTTAGATGGTGGGATTATTCTAAAGATAAATTTAATATTAAAGGAATAGTTAGATTAAAAACATTAGTTATTTTTGGGATTGGAGGAATAATTATAGTAAAATATGCCTCTCCGGCATTACTATCTTTAATAAATATAATTCCTAACTCAATTAGTCCGATTTTAGTTATTACAATAGGAACTATATTAATAATTGATATTATACTAAGTATGTATTTAACATTTGTTATTAAAAATAAAATTAATGTAAATCAAATAAAAGATTATACTTCAGAAATAAAAAATGAAATATATAAATATATTAAAAATATGTTGAAAAAAAAGAGCACTAATTAGTGTTCTTTTTTAGTTTAATTCATAGTTTATACATGACAATAAATATAAGGGAACTGTTTCGGTTCTTAAAATAGTATTACCAAAAGTAATAGGGTTATAATTATTTTCTTTTAATAATTCTTCTTCCTCTTTAGTAAGTCCACCTTCAGGACCAAAAATAAATATTAATGGATCATTATTTGAAGTGGTTAATACGTTCTTTAAGGAATTATTTTTTTCAACAGTACTACAAATAAATTTATTTCCTTCAAGTAAACATACTTCTTTAATAGTTTTAATAGAAGAAATTATAGGAATATCTAATCTTTTAGATTGTTCACTAGCTTCTTTAACTATTTTTTCCCATCTAGCAATCTTTTTATCTTCTTTTCCGTCTACTTTAATTAAAGATCTAGTCATAATTGTTGGAATAATTTTATTAACATTTAATTCAGTAGCTTTTTGTAAAACTAAATTCATTTTAGCCTCTTTTAAAATAGGAACAATTAAAATAACTTCTTTTTTATTAGATATTTGATTTTCTTCATAATCAATTTTAAAATAGTTCGAAATAGGAGACCCTACACTACAAATATATAATTTTTTTTGATAAACTATTTCTATTTTACTTTTGTCATCCATCCGCATAACTGTTTTTATATGATGAATATCATCATTTGATAAATATAGAGAATTATCTTTTAATTCATTTGAAAAGTATCTTTGCATATTATCTCCTTATTTTTTTATTTTTCTATATAACCTGTAACTAACATTATAAAAATTATACCAAAAAGGGGATATGACTAAATCAAATTCTCCGATTAACTCTTCAACTTGACCCCCAAAACTTTTTTTAAATAAATATAGTCCTAAAAGAGGATTGTTTTTACTAAAGTCTCCAGTTATACCATAAAAGTTATATTTTTTATAATGGTTATTTACAGCTAATTTAATTCCTTCAAAGTGAAGAGTATAGGCAGATTGGAATTGCATTAATTCCTTTAGACTACCTCCGAATAAAGATAGTACTTCATTTCCTTGAATTAAAAACATGATAGCCCCAAGGGGTTTAATTTCTCCAAACTCTTCTTTTAATTCTTTTTGTTTTTTGATTTGATTATTTAATCTAGTAATTGTATCTTCATCGCTTTTATTACTTTGTAAATATTTCTTTTCATTCATCTTTAATAAATTATTTTCATACTTATTAATTCGATCATTTAAATTATCTTTTATAATAGATAATTCTTCTTCTAAATTATTGATATATTTAGAAAAATTTATTTCTGCTACATATATTTTCATCATATCTCCAAGGTTATCCCACATATTTTCATAATATGATAAAGGTCGATCAATAAAGTTTCTGCGATCACCGGTATGCTGCATGATATTTTTAAATAAGTTTAATTCATCTTTAGCTATTTCTCTTGATATAATAGCACTTTTTTCATTCTTACGAATAATCTGTCTTGTTTTTGATTCCATCTTTTCAAATATTTCTTCTAATGTTTTATTATTAGTATCTAATGTATGAATCCATCTTGGTTGTAATTCTTCTTGTAACATATTAAATCCAAAATGTTTATATTTTAATTTTATTAAATTATTATAACTATTAAAGTTATTAAAACCATCCTTAACAATGTTTCCTTCATTGTCTCTTTCCTGATATGAAAGATAAGGATCTATTTTAATAAAAATAGCACCTTTATTTTTAGCAAATTTTTTTAGTTCTTTTGTGAAATACTCTAATTCTTCATAAGTATTATAATCTATTAAAAAACCTCTAGGAGCATAAAACATTTTTTTATTAATTAAAGGAAGTTTCTTAGCTAAAATTAAACTAGCTGCTATAACTTCATTATTTTTTTTAATTCCTACAAAAAATGATTCCCAACCATTAGTCTTTTTTAAATCTCCCCATTCTTTAGTTTGGTGAAAAGAAGTTAATGGGTGACTTTTTGAAAAATTTTCAAATTCTTTAATCGTTAACTCAATAAATTTCATAAATCCTCCTTAGCTATCTTCTTTTTTACATTAATACGTTTAAAAAATCTATAAATGGGAATAAGTATTTTATAACATGAATAAATAGGTTTATTAGTAATATAGATAAAGTCACCGATAAATTCTACATGATTTCCTCCAAAACGTTTTTTAAACTCATATAATCCATAGGCTTTATTACTCTTATCGTCACCCTTAACACATCCAAAGTGATCATATAAAGTAATATTTTTTGTTTTCATATATTTCATATGTTTATAATAAGAATAATATGGAGTAAATAATGAATTAGCAAGAGAATGATTAGCTGCATATACTGTCCATGTACTATCATTAGTTCTAAGTAAATAATTAGCACTTAAAATAAGTTCGTTTCCATATTCTTGTTTTAAGTTAATAAATTTATTAATTTCTTTATTAATTTTCTCTTTCATAGGAGTTAAGTGCTTATTTTTATTATTACTAGGTTTTTCTAATTCTTTTAAGTCATTTTTTAACTTAGTAATAGTTTTATCAAAGTTAATTGAACATAAAAATAAAAGAGCAGAAGAAGTAGAAGAGTTATTAAAAGTTTTATATAATTTTTTATAATAGTCTAAATCATACGAGATAAAACCTTTTCTTAATTCTGTTTCAACCATTAATTTATAAAAAGTATCAATATCATTTTCATCACCTTTATAAAAATTGATTTCTAAATTACTAGCATAAGCAATATTTTTTTTAGCAGATTTTGAAAAATCATTTTCAATATCTTGGAAATCTTTAGAAAAATCAATTTGAAAAGTATATCTAACTTGATTTGAATCACTTAGTTCTTCAGAAAAACCTTTATGTTTAAAGTTAGAATTTATCAAATTATTAAAAACTTTATTATAATCATGACTTATTTTATCTCCTTTAGAGGTAGTTTCTTTAATAATTATCTCAGGATCTATTTCAAAGTATATACCAGATTTAGATTTTATAAAATCTACTATTTTATTTGTAAAAGTATTTAATAAATCAAAGTTATCATAATCAATAATAAACCCTCTTGGAGCATAAAAATATGTATACTTTGAAATTAATTTAGTTTCTAGTAATAGAGTTGCCGCTTGTAAATTATTATCTTTATCAACCAGTCCTAAAAAGTAAGGGTTATTTTTATTAACACTTTTTCTAAACTCACCCCAACTGGAAGTTTGTAAAAAATGAACATAGTTTAAATGTTCTTTAGCAAAGCTATCAAATTCATCAGAATTAATATTTATAAGTTTATACATCTTATCACTCCTTATTTAAATAGTATACCATTTTATAAGGTAAAATAGAATAAATAATGCAAATATTATTATAATATGGTAAAATATAAAAGGTGATAAAATGAGATTAAGAAATGTAAAAAACAAAGAAGAAATATTAGCGAAATCTAAATTTCTGTTAGAAAATCCAGCAGAATATAAGGGAAAGTTTAAAGAGTTATTTAAAAATGATAATCCTATATATATAGAAATTGGAATGGGTAAAGGTAAGTTTATAATAGAGCATGCAAAAAAATATCCAAATATAAATTTTATTGGTATTGAAAAATATGATAGTATATTAGCAAGAAGTTTACCGAAAATTGATAGTGATTTAAATAATTTATATATCATTAGAATGGATGCTAATAATATAGAAGAAGTATTTGAACAAGAAATTGATTTAATATTTTTAAATCACTCTGATCCATGGCCTAAAGATAGACATGAAAAAAGAAGACTTACAAGTTCGAATTTTTTAAGTAAGTATGATAGTATTTTTAAAGCTGATAAAATTATAAAAATGAGAACAGACAATAAAGAATTATTTAGATATTCATTAGTTAGCTTTAGTAATTATGGATATATACTGGAATCTATAAACTTAGATTTACACAATGAAGATAAAAAAACAATATCAACGGAATATGAGGATAAATTTTCAGCACTAGGGATGCCTATATATAATGTGGTAGTTAAAAAAACTAGTGTTAAATAACGTAAAACATTATAAAATTATTTTAAAACTTAAAATAATTTGTTATAATGTAGAAGAGTAGGTGAATTATGAAGAAAACGTATGTTTTACTTATACTGGGATGTCTATTAATAACAGGATGTTCAATTACTCCTTTTAGTAATGATGATATTAGTAAAAATATTAGTATTATTATGGATAATAATCAAAGTTTATCTAATGTTCATTTTGAAGGTTATGATTATTATGTTCCAAGTGGAGTTAAAATTTTAAATAAAGAGGAATATAATGCTGAATTTATGGATATGAGTAATAATAAATATTATTTATATGTTGATATAATTGGGTATTATCATGATGCTGAGTTTATTAAATTAGAAAAAACTAATTCATATTTTTATGAAGAATTTGATACAAAAGAAAATAAAGGTTATATAAATATAACAAAACAAAATAATAATTATTATATAGATTTTGTTTTAAATCATGCTAAAATAGAAGCAATAGTAAAAGAAGAATCACTAGTAAATGCAGTTAATAATATTACTTATATATTAAAAACAATTACATATAATGATAAAGTTTTAGATAGTTTAATTGGAGAAAATGCTCTTAATTATACAGGAGAAACATTTAATTTATTTGAAACTAAAGCTAATAAAGAAGACTTTTTAGAATATATCGAAGAATATGATAAGTATGAAGACACGGAAGGGATTTTACCTGATGAAGACAATGTTGAATTAGGTGAGAGTGAGTAAAGGTGAATAAATGAAACTTTTAGATAAAATTAAAAATACACTATTTGAAGAAGAAGAAACTTTTGAAATCGACGAACCAATTAGAAAGCCAGTTCGTAAAGAAAAAAAGCAGGTGGAAAAAGAAAGTCCCATTGCAAAAAAAGTTAAGGTTAAAGAAACTGAAGAACCATTCAATTTAGATGAAGAATTAGAACAAGATTTTGATGAAAGTTATATTGATATTCAGGATTCTTTTGAAAAAGTAAAAGAAGTAGAACCTCAGACACAACAGCCATTATACATAAAAGATGATACTTTTGATATTCCAGTAGTTAATTCAAGAAAAAACCGTGTTGATAAATATGAAGATAATAGTTTTGAAGAACCAAAATTAATAAAACTAGAAGAAAGTTATAAAAAGCCTGAACCAAAAAGCAATATATATCAAGAGGAAAAGCAACCTTATGGGATGAAAGAAGAAGTTGTTATAAAAGGAGCATATGAGAAAAAAGAAGAAAAGAAATCTTTTAAACCATCTCCTGTGATTTCTCCAATCCATGGAATACTAGATAAAGATTATAAAAGAGAAGATATTATACCAAAAAGAGAAGTTAGAATAACATCTCGTTTTGAAAAAGAAAAACTATCACTAGAAGATGTTAGACAAAAAGCTTTTGGTAAAGAAGAAATTAGTACTACATATAGTGATAATAGTTTGGTAGAAGATACTCCTTTTAAAATTGAAAGAGAAGAAAGTGTTGTTGATTTAAATAGTCAGGATGCTGTAGAAGTTAAAGAAGTAACTGTTGGAGATGCAATGGAATACTTTGAAGATTTAGGATTAGAATATAATGTAGACTACAAAGATGCTACAAAAACAAAGTCTCGTGTTAAAGAAGATGTTGAATACAAAAAAGTAGAAGAAGTAAAACCGGATGAAACAAAAGAAGAAAAAAGTAATTTGTTTGATTTACTTGAGTCAGTAGATTCAATGTATGATAAAGAATAATAAGGAGATATAATATGGAAGAAGTTACACAAGTATTATCAATATTAACTTATGCCTTTGGGATAATATTATTAATTGCTTTAATAATATTAGTTATTAGATCTATTCAAACTCTTAACAAAGTTGATAAAATAATTGATGATGTTGATAATAAAATTAAATCGCTTGATGGATTTTTTGTTACGCTAGATAAAGCTAATAATATAATTTATCGTATAAGTGATCAAATAATTAGTGCTATAACTAACTTTATAGTAAATATATTTGAGAAGAAAAAGGAGAAATAGGATGGAAAAAAAATCATTAGGAAAATTTTTAGCAGGAGCATTAGTTGGGGTTGGAATCGGAATGTTATTTGCCCCTAAAAAAGGTAGTGAATTAAGACAAGATTTAAAAGTGAAAATGACAGATTTAATAGAACAAGTAAAAGAAATTGATTACAAGGAAGTGCGCGATAATATAACACAAAAGATCAATGAGTTAAAAAAAGAAATTGAAGAGTTAGATAAAGAAAAAACTTTAGAGTTAGCAAAAGGTGCTGGTGAAAAAATCAAAGTGAAAGCCAATGAATTAGTAGAATATACTAAAGAAAAAGGAACACCAGTATTAGAAAAAACAGCAGAAGAAATTCGTAAAAGAGCACTAGCAGTATCTAAAGAAGCTGTTGCAAAATTAGAAGCAGCCGAAAAAAAATAATTGTATTATAAATATTAATATGATATTATAATTTTATTATTTTCAATGATTAATAAATTAGTAGTAGTAAATAATTATTTCAGAGACTTAGTGGTTGGTGAAAACTAAGTAATTATTTACATATGAATTACATTATTAAGAGAAAATCGTTAACTGCGTTAAAGTTTTAAGATAAGTAAATTACTTATGAATTAAGGTGGTACCACGAATTATTCGTCCTTATAGGATGGGTAATTTTTTTATTAGGAGGAGATTATATGAAATTTTTTGATGAATTAAAATGGAGAGGGTTAGTAAAAGATTGTGCAGGAAGTGATCTTGAAAGTAAAATAAATGATGAGAAAATAACTTTTTATTGGGGAACAGACCCAACAGCAGATAGCTTACATTTAGGACATTACTCATCACTTTTAACTGCTATGAGACTAGCGAAGCATGGACATAATCCAATTTTATTATGTGGAGGAGCTACAGGTTTAATTGGAGATCCAAGACCAACTGAAGAAAGAGAAATCTTAACAAAAGAAGAATTAAATCATAATTTAGAATCAATAAAAAAACAAGTTACTAATATATTTAAAGGATTAGATGTAGAAGTTGTTAATAATTACGATTGGTTTAAAGGATATGAATTTACAGAAGTATTAAGAGATGTTGGTAAATATATAAATGTTAATTATATGTTAGATAAAGATATTATAAAAAGAAGATTATCTACAGGTATTACTTTTGCAGAATTTGCTTATACATTAATTCAAGGGTATGATTTTTTACATTTATATGAAAAGAAAAACTGTATTATGCAAGTGGAAGGTTCTGATCAATGGGGAAACATTACAACTGGATTGGAATTAATTAGAAAAAAACTTAATAAAGAAGCATATGCATTTACAATGCCACTTGTTTTAGATAATAACGGAGTTAAATTTGGAAAATCATTAGGTAATGCTTTATGGTTAGATATAAATAAAACATCAACTTATGAAATGTATCAATATTTAATTAATTCAGATGATTCTAAAGTTATTGATTATGTGAAAATATTTACATTCTTATCTGTTGATGAAATATTAGAATTAGAAAAAGAACATTTAGAAAAACCTGAATTAAGAAAAGCGCAAAAAGTTTTAGCAGAAAGTATAATTGTTGGACTACATGGTCAAGAAAAATATAATGAAGCAGTAAAAATAAGTGAAACTTTATTTAATGGAAATTTTAAAGAACTAACTGATGAAGAATTAGAAATAGCAATTAAGGGTATGAATATTCATGAATTAAAAGATGCTAAAAGTATTGTAGATGTTTTAACTGAATTTAATATATGTAGTAGCAAAAGAGAAGCTCGAGAATTTATTAATAATTCATCTATTACTATTAATGGTGATAAAGTTACCTCACTTGATTTAGAAATTAACAAAGAATTAACTTTAAATAATAAGTATGTTATTATTAGACGTGGTAAAAAAAGATATTATATAATTACTTTTAATTAATATTTTACATTTAAAAAATATAGTGTATAATTATTATTATAAGATAGGGTGATTAAATGTGAAAAAGTTTATTAACTTAAAATTTATTATTGTTATGACTTTAACATTATTAATATGTTTAATTGGAGGAACATATGCTTTTGCCAGTATAGATATATTTGCTCCTAATAAGAATGTGATAGTTTCTGGAAATGTTAATATAGAGGTAGTTGAATCAGGAGACTTTCTTAAAGAAGATTTATTACCAGGAGAAGAAACTACTAGTTCAATTTATAATGTAGATATAAAAAACACTGGGAGTGTTGATATAAAGTTAGATTTAAAACTATTACAAAAAAATGCTGAGTTATATATTCCAAAGGAACAAGTTATATATAAGTTAGAGTATATAACATATCCTACAGCTAATAATCCTTTTGATAACCCAGACTATAATCCCGTATTTCAAGTTACATCAGGTAACTTAGGAACGGTTTATAACAGTAACTATGTTAGTCCAGAAGGAAAAACATCATTATTACAAGATAGTGATGGGACTAATTTTAATGCATATTATAGTGTTTTAGATAATACTATTTTGAAAAAAAATGAAACAATGAGAGTTCAACTAAATTTTACATATGATTTATCAACTACAGTAGAGGATGTTCAAAATGTTACTGATGAATTTGCTGTGAAAATGTTGGTGGATGCAAGTAATATATAGTGTATAAGAGAAAGATTTTCTTTCTTTTTTTTACGAAGTAAATAATTTATGATAAAATATATATAGGAGAGTGATTTGGTGACAGATAAACAAAAAAAAGTAGTAAAATTTATAATAATAGGATTATCTATTATTTTAGTAATAAATATAGGAATATTAATATATTTATATTTCTTTAAAAATAATAATGAAAATATAATTGATGGAATTAACTCCATTGTATATGAAGACAATAAATATATATCAGCGGGAAGTAGTAATTTAAATGATGAAGGTTATGAAAAAGCTAAAATTTCTATGTATGATAAAGATAGGGAAAAAGAATGGGAAAAGGTATTTACAACAGGAATAAATAGTACTTTTTATGATGTCATTGTTGATGATACTGGTATTATAGCAGTAGGTAGTTATGAAGAAAGTGAAGAAGACTTAGAAGATAATTTAAGAAGTGGTTTACTAGTTAAGTATGATAGTGATGGCAATTTATTATTTAATAAAACTTTTCAAATTTTAGGTAATTCTAAATTAACAAAAATTATAAGTATAAATGATGGTTATTTAGTTACTGGTCAAAGTATTTATGAAAATTCAACTTTAGGACTATCAACAGATGGAGGAGCATTTTTATTAAAATATAGTAAAGATGGAGATTTATTATGGCAAACTAATTACGGTGGTAGTAAGTCAGGAGTATTTAATGACTTAGTTGTTTATAAAAATCATATATATGTAGTAGGAAAAGATTATTCAAGAGTTGGAATAATTGCTAAGTATACAATGGAAGGAAAACAAGTAAAAGTTGAAGAATATAATTTTACAGATACAATTGGATTTACTGCTATTAAAGAATTAGATGGTGACTTAGTAGTAGCAGGAGCTAAAAAAGTAGTAGAAGATGAAAATGATTATGATACTGATGGGTTATTATTAAAATATGATACTAACTTAAAAAAGCTTGAAGAGAAAGTTTATCGAGGAAAAGGGATTGAAAGATTCAACCAATTAGAAATAGATCAAGATAATAATATTGTGGTTATTGGAACAACGGGTATTTATAATAAAAAAGAATCAAATGATTCATATAATGTATTTAATTATAATGGAATAATAGCTAAATATGAAGATGATTTTGATGATATAAAAGTAGAAGAATATAGTCATGAAAAAAACAATCACTTTACTGATATAGTGATTGTTAAAGATAATTATATAGTAACAGGATATTCAGAGATTAATGATGAAGAGTACTTATCAAAAATAATCGAATATTCTTCTGCTTTAAAAATATTAGAGTCAAAATAAAAGTATACATAAAAATGTATACTTTTTTAATAATAGTTTATTTACTATTTGTTATAGTACTCAACGATTAATGATTCATTAATATCAGCATTAAGTTCGCTTCTTTCTGGAAGTCTAACAAAAGTACCTTCTTTATTACTTTCATTATAAGTAATAAATTCAACTCTTTTTAGAACTTTAGATAAAGCTTCGTTAACAACTTTTAAATCCATATCTTTTTCTTTTAAAGAAATTACATCGTTAGGACTAACTCTGTATGATGGAATATCAACTTTTTTACCATTAACTGTAACATGTCCATGGTTAACTAATTGTCTAGCTCCACGACGAGTTGATGCAAATCCAATTCTGTAAACTACATTATCTAATCTACGTTCAAGAAGTTTTAAAAAGTTTTCCCCGTGGATACCTTTAATTTTTCCTGCTTCATCAAATGTTTTTTTGAATTGTCTTTCTGTAACTCCATACATAAAACGTACTTTTTGTTTTTCTTTAAGTTGTACACCGTAAGCTGACAATCTTCTCTTACGTGCATTACCGTGTTGACCTGGACCATAAGGACGACGAGCTAATTCTTTACCAGTTTCAGTAGTAGAAAATCCAACACGACGAGCTCTTTTGTATTCAGAACCTGTATATCTAGCCATATATTATTCTCCTCTCATAGCTATATTTGACATATAACTTAGTGATTTAGCCATACCTTAGGGAGTTCCTCTTTCACATTAACAGCAATAGTTACTATTTATATGAGAAACACTTTAAAATATTCTAAATCAGCTGTTTCAAGAAATATGCAGTATTATTATATAAAATATATAGGTAAATGTCAATAAATACTAAGGATTATACTATTAAAACTAGATATTATAGTATTAATATGTTAAAATATTCGTGCAAAGGAGATTATATATATGGATCAAGTTATATTAATTAAATACGGAGAATTAACAACAAAAAAAGGGAATCGTAAATTTTTTATAAATACCTTACATAATAATATTAAAAATAAATTATCTAATTATGAAATTAAAATTAATAAAGAACATTCTAGAATGTATATATTTTTTAAAGGAGAAGATTTAGATAATATCATTAATGATATAGGAGACATTTTTGGGATACATATGTATCATGTAGCTACAGTTGTTCCAAGTGAAGAAGAAAAAATAAATGAAAAAGTATTAGAAATAGCAAAAGATACTAAATTTAATACTTTTAAAATTGAAACTAAAAGAAGTGATAAAAAGTTTCCAATTGCTAGCATGGATTTTAGTCGTAACTTAGGGGGAGTATTATTAAAAAATATTAATAATATAAAAGTAGAAGTAATTAATCCGGAAGTTTTAATTAAAGTAGAAATTAGAGAAGAAAATACATATATATATACTGAAAATTATAAGGGGATTGGTGGATATCCAGTTGGAACTCAACCGAAAGGATTATTAATGTTAAGTGGTGGAATTGATTCACCAGTAGCAGGGTATTTAACTTTAAAAAGAGGAGTAACAGTAGAAGCTGTTTATTTTGAAGCATTACCTCATACTAGTTTAAATGCTCGAAATAAAGTAATTAAGTTAAGTGAAAAATTAAAAAAATATGCTCCTAAATTTAAACTTCATGTAGTTAATTTCACACCTATTCAAGAAGAAATATATCAAAAATGCAATGAAACATATTGTATTACTATTATGAGAAGAATGATGTATCGAATAATGGAAGAAATAGCGAAACGTGAAAAAGGATTTGTAATTATAAATGGAGAGTCTATTGGACAAGTAGCATCTCAAACTTTAAGTAGTATGTCGGTTATAAATGAAGTTACTAGTATGCCAATAATTAGACCGGTATCGTGTTTAGATAAAGTAGAAATTATTGATATAGCTAAAAAAATAGATACATATGAAACAAGTATTTTACCATTTGAAGATTGTTGTACAGTATTTGTACCAAAACATCCGGTTATTAATCCAAAATTAGATATAGCTATAAAAGAAGAAGAAAAAATAGAATATAAAGAGTTAATTGATAAAGCTGTTAATTCAATAAAAGTAATTGATATAAAAACAGAACTAGATAGTGAAATAAAAGATTTACTATAATACTATTAATAATAGTAGGAATATAGTATAATTAATATAAGAAAAGAGGTATGATTATGAAAATAATGGCAATAAATGCAGGAAGTAGTTCTTTAAAATTTGGACTTTTCAATATGGAAAATGAATCTTGTATAGCAAGTGGAGTAGCAGAGAGAATCGGATTAGAGGGAGCTAAATTTACACTTAAGTATAGTGATGAAAAAGTAATTCAAGAAGTAGAATTAAATAATCATACAGATGCTGTTAATATCTTATTAGATAGATTAGTGTCTTTAAATATTATCGAAACACTTTATGATATTAAAGGGGTAGGACATAGAGCAGTTCATGGGAAAGATAAATATAGTGAGTCAGTTATTATTACTGATGAAGTTATAAAAGATTTAGAAGAATTTAGTGAATACGCACCACTTCATAATCCAGCTAATATTTTAGGAATTAAAGCTTTTAAAGAAGTGTTACCTGATACACCGATGGTTGCCATTTTTGATACAGCTTTTCATCAGACAATGGTAAAAGAAACATTCTTATATCCCGTACCGCTAGAATGGTATGAAAACTTCGGGGTTAGAAAATATGGTTTTCATGGAACGAGTCATAGATACATTGCTTTAAGAGTAAAAGAACAACTAGGAGA
This sequence comes from uncultured Muribaculaceae bacterium, assembly GCA_964371025.1. Lineage (GTDB taxonomy): Bacteria > Bacillota_I > Bacilli_A > RF39 > UBA660 > CAYJDP01. The sequence continues at coordinate 78,164 of CAYJKH010000002.1, forward strand.
AGAATATAAATTAATATGTTGTCATATAGGAAATGGTGGTTCACTAGCAGCTATTAAAAATTCAAAGTGTATTGATACAACAATGGGATTTACACCACTAGCAGGAATTATGATGGGAACAAGAAGTGGGGATATAGACCCTTCTATGATTACATATATTATGGAAAAAGAAGGAATGAGTGCCGGGGAAGTTATTGATCAACTTAATAAAAATAGTGGGCTACTTGGTATGAGTGAAACAAGTAGTGATATGAGAGATATTTTAACTGCGTGTGATGAAGAAAATGAAAAAGCAATTATAGCAAGAGATAAATATATTCAAAGAATAGTAGATTATATAGCTCAGTATTATGTATTATTAGGAGGTGTAGATACAATTGTATTTACAGCAGGAGTTGGAGAAAATAGTACTCCAATTAGAAGGATGATATGTGAAAAATTAGCATGTTTAGGAATTGAAATAGACTTAGATAAAAATAACATTAGATCAGAAGAAGTAGTTATAAGTACTAATAATTCAAAAATAAAAGTACAAGTAATTCCAACTGATGAAGAACTAATGATCGCAAGAGATACATTAAATTTAATTAATTAGATAGGAAAAAGAAAATGTTTAAAAAAATATATAAAGAAATAAAAAGGTATGACAAAATAGTTATAGCAAGACATATTGGAGTAGATCCAGATGCTTTAAGTAGTCAATTAGGATTAAGAGATTCTATAAAGAAAACTTTTCCTGAAAAAGAAGTTTATGCAGTAGGGTCTGGGAGTAATAAATTTTCGTATATAGGTAAATTAGATAAAAGTAGTGATTTAGGTGATCTAAGTGAAACTCTTTTAATAGTAACTGATACTCCTGATAAAAAAAGAGTAGATATTGAAAATATAGATGAATATGACTTTGTTATAAAAATAGATCATCATGTTTTTATAGAAGAATTTGGAGATTTAGAATATATAGATGATAAAGCTTCATCGGCATGTGAAATTATATTAAGTTTAATTGAAGAAACAAAACTAGAATGTGATTCTTTGATAGCTCAAACTTTATATACTGGACTAGTTGCAGACTCTAATAGATTCTTATTTAATACATGTACACCAGCTACATTTGCACTAGTTTCAAGATTTTTAGAGAAGTATCCTTTTAATTTACAAGAAGTATATTCTAAAATGTATTTAAGACCAGTTAATGAAGTTAAGTTTGAAGGCTTTTTAGCTCAAAGTATGTTTATTACAGAAAACAAATTAGGATACGTAAAAATAACAGAGAAAAATTTAGAAGAGTTTAAAGTAGATACAGCAGCTGCGGGTAATATGATAAATAATTTTAATTTTATAGATGAAATTTTAGTATGGGCAACTATTACTGAGGATACTAAAAATGAACAAATTAGAGTATCAGTTCGTTCGCGTGGTCCAGAAATTAATAAAGTATTAGAAAAATTCAAGGGTGGTGGGCATAAGATGGCAGCTGGTGCCAAAGTGAAAGATTTTGATACAGCTATGGAAATAATGAATAAATTAGACCGTGAACTAGTAAATTATAATAAAGGATAGGGAGGTAACTATGATAATAAAAGATGTAAATTTAGAAGTTATGGCAACAAGACGTAGCCAGTACCCAGAAGTGGTAAAACCAGAATTTTTACTTGTTGGAAGAAGTAATGTAGGAAAAAGTAGTTTTATAAATGCTATTTTATCAAGAAAAAATATCGCGTATATTTCCTCGAAACCAGGAAAAACACAAACACTTAACTTTTATAAAGTAAATGATGAATTTTATTTAATTGATGTACCAGGATACGGATATGCGGCAGTAGATAAAAAGACACAAAGTAAATTCGGTTTAATGATTGAAGATTATTTAGAAAAAAGAGAAGAATTAAAAAGAGTATTTATGTTAGTAGATTTTAGACATAAACCAAGTGAAGATGATGTTTTAATGTATAATTTCTTAAAATACTATAATCTGCCAGTTACAATAATTGCAACTAAGTCAGATAAAGTTGGAGGAAGTAAAAAACAAAAAAGTCTTAAACTAATTTTAGATACATTAGATTTAGTAGTAGGAGATGATTTAGTAGTATTTTCATCAACTACTAAACTTGGAGTAAAAGAAGTACATAAAAAAATAGAATCTTTATTAGAGGTATAATATACATAATAAATTGATCAGGAGGGTTTTTATGCAAAGTTATTTATCAACACTAGTCCATAAAGAAAGACTAAATAATTTGGATTATTTAGAGTTTATGACAGGTAAAAAAAGAAAATTTTTAAGAGAAAATATAGATATAGAAAAAGTAGAGTTACTCGATGACATAAGTGAATATTATATGATATGCTATGATGAATTTTTAATGTTGGAAAAATTAAAAGAAAATAAAGTTCAGGAAGTATTATTTGAAATAGAAATGAAAAAACTTGAATCTGAAGAGAAAATATATGAAATTCAAGAAGAGTTAGAATACTTAAAGGAAGAACTTTTAGAGGGAGATATTGATAATTTAAAATATCTTATTAATAATGCTCATTATGAATTATTAATGTGGAATAATAAAAATGTAAATGCCAATGTTAAATATGTATTATTACTAGATGATTTAGATAGGTCATATGGTGAACAAAAGTTTTCAAAAACAAAAACAGAAAATAAGGCCAATAAAGCAGCACTTCTTAGAAATTGTGGTATCTTAGAATATAATGAAGAAGAGAGTGATTTTTGTTTTGAAAAAAATAAATTAAGAGAAGAATATATGGAAAAATTTGGAGAAGATGAAAAGTTTGATGAGTTTTTAGATATATTAGATGCTGAACAAAATGCTTATAAGAATATTTTAGCAGCATCATATATTTTATTGAATAAAACAAAAACACCTGAAGAAATTCAAAGTTCAAATGAAGCAACATTATTTAGTATTAATAGAGTTCCCCACTTAGCGCTAAATACTATTTTTGATTTAGAAAAAGATTTTGAAATAAAAAAAGATATTAAGGAATATTCAAAATATCTAAGTAAAACAAAAAAAGATTAACTTTTATAAGTTATCTCTTTTTTTTATGATTTTTTCTAATTTAGCGCGTTCTTTACCAATTTTAGTACATTTTTTACTAAATTCATCAATAGAAATAGATTTATGTTTATATCTTTCTTCTAGCATATGTAAAGATTTATCTAACATTTCTAAAGAACGCTCTGGATTAATAACTTTCTTTTTAAAAAACATAATTATTCATCTCCGCTTCTATTTTTAAATTTTAATACAATAGGAGTCCCTTCAAAGTCAAAGTTTTCTCTTATTTTATTTTCTAAATATCTTTCATATGAGAAATGAACTAATCCTTTATTATTAACTCTAAAAGTAAATTTAGGAGGAGTAGTTCCTGTTTGTGATACAAATAATATTTTTAATCTATTACCTTTATATGAAGGCGGTAGATGTAACTGATATGCATCTGCTATAACATTATTTAAAATACTAGTTTTAATTTCTTTATGAATAACTTCTCCAACTTTGATAACCTCTGGCATTAAAGTATGAATTCTTTTTTTAGTAAGTGCTGATAAAAATACAATAGGGGCATAAGTCGCAAATTGAAATTCTGCTCTCATCAATTTTTTAAAGTCATTAATAGTAGTGTCTTTTACTAAGTCCCATTTGTTAACAACGAAAATTAAACCTTTACCACGCTCAATTGCATATCCTGCAATATGTTTATCATGTTCTGTAATACCTTCTTCAGCATTAATAACTACTAAACAAATATCACTATTATCGATTGATTTCATCGATCTTAATAAACTATATTTTTCAATTGATTCAAATACTCTTCCTTTTTTTCTCATTCCTGCCGTATCAATTAAGACATATTCTTTATTATGATATTTTAATACTGAGTCAATTGAATCTCTTGTTGTTCCAGAAATATCTGATACTACAACTCTTTCTTCGTTAAGTAAAGCGTTCATTAAAGAACTTTTACCAACATTAGGTCTACCAATAATTGAAAATTTTAATCGATCATCTTCATCTTCTTCACTATCATGAAATTTATCAGTAACTTTATCTAATAGTTCAATAAATCCATAATTATGCATACCACTTACTGGAAAATAATGATCAAATCCTAATTCATAAAAATCATAAATATTATCTTTTACTGCTTTAACATCACTTTTATTGATAGCAACGATTACTTCTTTATTACTTTTTCTTAAAATATCTCTAACTAATAAATCATTAGCAGTTAATCCTTCTTTACCATCTACTACAAAAATTACAATATCTGCTTCTTTAATTGCAATTTCTGCTTGCATTTTAATTTCCGTATTAAACTGTAATTTAGAAGAATCTATTCCACCAGTATCAATTAAATAAAATTTCTTATTATTATAATTTGCTTCTTGATATATTCTATCTCTCGTAACACCTGGAGTGTCCTCGATAATAGAAGTTCTACTTCTTGTTAATTTATTAAATAATGTTGATTTACCAACATTAGGTCTACCAACAATCGCTACTGTAGGTATTGCCATATTACCACTCCCAATTCAAAGGTATTATAACACATAATTAAAATAATATAAAGAATTATTGAAAAAGTGTGCTATAATTAATTCATAATATAAGGAGGTAAATGTGAAAAAGGAAAAAAATATAAAATATTATAGTAATCCAAATATAATTGTTAACTCTATTATAATAGTATTAATTATTGGAATGATATTTTCTCAAACATTTTTAATAGATAATACTATTGATTCAATGTTTGAATCAATAGTAAGTGTAATTAATCATAATAGTATTAATATATTAATATTAGCTTATTTCATAGCATTAAAGTTTAAAGTAGGAAAGGTTAATTTTAATTATTTTAATATATTTTTAACAATATTATATTTAATAATTAGTATTACATCAGTTTTAGCTTTAATTCAAAATATAACATTAATATCTATATTAACTTTAATTATTCATATAATTATTTTGTTATATATAATTAATTCACTATTTATAGAAACTAAAATATGGGAAGTATATAAACTAGATAAATCATTTTTAAATACAATAACAAATACTAATTATTTTAATTCAGTTATTATAATTTCAATAATACTAGTATCGGTAAGTTTAATTACAATAGAAAGAGTAGAGTTATTAGTATTAACTGTTATTGATAGCTTGATATTTGTTCTAATAGCAAGATATTTATTCTTATATGGAAGACATGTTAGTAAAAAAGGAGGTAGCAAATAATGAATTTATTTACAGAAATAGATAAAGTGAAAAAAGAACTACCCGTAGCTATTAATATAAAAAAAAGAATAGATGATACAAAATTTAATGTATATCAAAAATTTGCAGTAATATTATTTATAGTATGTTTTATATTATCAATTGTATTTGCAAACTTATTTCCAATTTGTTCTGCTAGTGGAGGAGTTTTAAATAATGTTTGTGTATCAACGGAATTTAACTTTTCTTTAATGTTATTATTATGGTTTTGTAGTGTATTATTAGCAGTCTTTTACTATGCTATCGGACACATAATATTATTATTAACTACTATTAATGATAAAATGGGTAAAAAAAAGTAAAAAATCCTTGTAATTGCTTGTTTTTATAAAAAAAATGTGTTAAATTTTATATGTAAGCATAAGGCTTATATATATTTTAGGAGGATTATAGAATATGAAAAAAATAGAATTAGTAGAAGCAGTAGCAACTTCAACAGAATTAACAAAAGTACAAGCAACTAAAGCAATTGATGCAGTTTTCGCTACAATTGAAAAAGCATTAGTTAATGGTGAAAAAGTACCAGTAGCCGGATTTGGAACATTTGCAATTTCTGAAAGAGCTGCACGTGAAGGGCGTAACCCAAGAACTGGTGAAACAGTTAAAATTGCTGCAAGAAAAGCAGTTACATTTAAAGCTGGAACAGCTCTTAAAGACGCAGTTAACTAGTTTACATTAAACATGAAAAATTTCATGTTTTTTTTGTGCTTTATAAAATAACTTGATATAATTAAAGGGGTGAATATATGAAAAAAATAGCAATTAGTTTTATTGAAAAAATTATAGATGAAGGATATGAAGCTTATATAGTAGGAGGATATGTTCGAAATTATTTATTAGGAATTGATTCTAAAGATATTGATGTGAATACTAGTGCAACTCCAAAACAAATAAGAGAGATATTTAAAGAAGCGTGTTCTGCCACTGATAATTATGGATCAGTTGACGTTTTATATAAAGGTATATATTTTGATGTTACTACTTTCAGAAAAGAGAGTAGTTATACAAATAATCGACAACCAGATAAAGTTACATATATTAAAGATTTAAAGGAAGATTTACAAAGAAGAGATTTTACAATTAATACAATTTGTTTAAATAAGGATAGTGAAATAATAGACCATTTAAACGGTAGAGAAGACATTAAATTAAAACTTATTAAAAGTGTTGGAATAGCAGATGATAAATTTAGAGAAGATGCCTTAAGAATTCTTAGAGCAGTTAGATTTGCAGCTACTTTAAATTTTGAATTAACACCAGATGTAGTAGAAGCTATTAAAAATAATAAACATTTATTAAAAAATGTATCAAAAGTTAGAAAAAAAGAAGAGTTAGATAAAATATTTACTAGTATTGATTTAGAAAGAGCAATTGATTTATTAATAGACTTAGAACTTGATAAAGAATTAGGGTTAAAAGATTTAAAATTAGTTCATAATGGTAATACTTTAATTGGAATTTGGAGTATATTAAATGTTGTGGATATATATCCGTTTACAAATAATGAAAAAGAGTTAATAGAGGATGTTAATGAAGTTTTAGGACTAGATATATTTGATCCTTATACTATGTATAAGTATGGGTTATACGTGTGTAGTGTAGCAGGAGAAATATTAAATTTAGATAAAAAAGAAATAACAAAAAAATATGATAGCTTAGATATTAAAAGTAGAAAAGATATAGTATTAAAAGGGGAAGATATAATAAAACTTTTAGATACTAAACCAGGAGAACATTTAAAAGAAATTATAAATGATCTAGAATTAGCAATTTTAAATAAAAAAATAACTAATGAATATAATAATTTATCTAGTTATTTATTAGAAAAATATAAAATATATGAATAAGGTACGTAAAGTATCTTTTTTTTTCTATTTATGGTATATTAATGGAAATGGAGGGAACCTATGAAAAATGAAAAATTAGCAGAGTTATTTACTTTAGGTAACGTAGTTATTCCTATTTATTTTTTACAAAAGTATAAAGAGTTAAAAATAGAAATGGATGAATTTATCTTTTTAATGTATTTATATAATCAAGGGAATAAATTTATATTTGATCCTGCTAAATTTTCTAGTAGTTTAAATATTACATTAGAAGAGGTAATGACGTATATATTTAATTTAGGAGAGAAAAAGATAATTAGAGTAGAAGTGATGGAAAATAGTCATGGAGTAAAAGAAGATGTAGTAGTATTAGATGACTTTTATAATAAGATGTCATTATTAACAATTGAAAATGTCAATCAATCTTCTAAATCAATAGAATCAGATATTTTTTCAATTATAGAAAGTGAATTTGGAAGAACGTTATCCCCTATAGAATACGAAATTATAAAAGCTTGGTTAGAAAGTGATGTAAATGAAGAATTAATTAAAGCAGCCGTAAAAGAAACAGTTTTAAATGGAGTTTCCAACTTGAGATATATGGATAAGATAATATATGAATGGGGAAAACTGGGAATAAAAACAGTAGAAGACTTGGAAAAAAGAAATAAAAAGAAAAAACAACAACAAGAAAATGATGAAGATTTAGGAGATCTTGATATTGATGTTGTTGATTGGGAATGGTATAACGAGGAGTAATAAGATATGAATTTAATAACTATGTTTCAAGAAATGATAAAACCAATTAAATTAAAAGGAATAGGCATTGTAAATCCACTTGCTACTTCCATATATGATAATAATTTAAAAATTATAAGACAATTAGATGTTAATTTTTTCATATATACTAAAAATAATACTAGTATTGCAATAGATGCTGGGTATCAAGAAAACAGCAACTTAGACAAACAATTAAAAGATATAAATGCTAATAATAAAAAAATAAAAGCAGTTTTTATAACTCATGCTGATATAGATCATGCTGGAGGTTTAATATCAGAAAACAAATTTGCTCCTAAGGCTGATATATATTTACATGAAAAAGAGGAAAAAATGATTTTAGGAGAAGAAAGAAGATTTACAGTAGGTCCATTAAAATTAAAGAACCCAGTTAAATATAAAGGCATATATAAACTATTTAAAGATAGAGAAATAATATATGTAGATGATATAAAAATAGAAATATATCATACTCCAGGGCATACTAATGGTCATACGGTTTTCTTAGTAGATGATAAATATCTTTTCACAGGAGATAGTATAGCAACTAATGAAAATGGAGGATATAGTTTCTTTGACTTTTATAATATGAATACACAAAAAAATATAAAATCATTAGTAAAACTAAAAGAATTATTAAACAATAAAAATAATTTAATAGTATGTACTTCCCATAATGGAATATATCCTTATAAAGAAGCTTTTTCTCATATTACAGAAATTGCTAAAGGTACAAAAAAAGAACCATTCGATAAAATGGCTCCCTATGATATATTTAATAAATAAAAAATACTAGTTAATTCTAGTATTTTTATTTTATGGTGTAGTTTCTGAATCTGGATCTTCTGGATCTGGAATTTCTGGATTTTCTGGATCTGGAATTTCAGGTTCTTCTGGTTCAACAATTACTTCTTCTTCTAAGTTATAAGTAACTGCACCACTTTGAACGCTATTATAGTCTTTATATGTTGCAACTATTTTATATACTCCGTAAGGAGAACTTGTATTAAATACATATCTAGTATCTTTAGTAAATGCTATTAATACACCATCCTTAAATATATTGTATCCTAATTCACCATAAGCTTCATCTTCTTCAAGTCGAGCAACAGCGTTCCAACTCATTGTAACAGCAGTACTACCATCATAAGAAACATTGAAGTTTCCAGGATTAGCTAGTTTAGTAGCTGTGTTTGTATCATCTACTTCTCCAGTAGGTTCATGTCCTTTTTTAAATAATTCCATTGTTGTATTACCGCCTTCTGAACCAATAGCTGGAGGATTAGATCCTTTAACTATTGGAAGGGAAACAACACTATCTGGCATTTCAAATTTAGATCTATTTGATTCGATAGCTCCTGCATTTAAAAGAGCTTTCCATATTTTATCTTTTTCAATACTTGCTTGTAAATTTCTTAATACATAATCACTATCGATGAAATCATATCCATACCATAGACCCATAACTGTATCAGGAGAGTAACCAATTAACCAAGAATCTGGAATAGCATCTCCTGGTAGACCATGTTTATTAATAGTTGCTACATCATAATTTGTTGTTCCTGTTTTTGCAGCAATATTAGTAGGAGTACCACCAGTTAATTGAATATCTTCTAAAACATCTGTAATCATATAAGCAGTAGCATCTGACATTGCTTGAACTGATTCAGTTTTAGTTTCAACTGTTTCATTTGTTTCACGATTTACATATTTTTTTATACTACTAGGTTCATTATAATAACCGCCATTAGCAAATGCAGCATAAGCAGCACTCATTTCTAAAGAATTAGTACCATTAAATCCACCAATAGAGTGGGCTTCATGTATCATTCCATTAGAAATTTCAGGAGTTATTCCTAAATTAGTAACCATTTCAATTATTTTATCATTATCAACTTCTTGGAAGGCTTTTAGTGCCGGTATATTTCTTGAAGTTGCTAAGGCTGTTCTTAAAGTAATGTTCCCAAAGTAACCATTATCCCAGTTTTTAATTGATTGTCCACCAGAATAAGTATGGGGAGCATCGTTAAATATTTTAGCTGTAGACCAGTTATTGTATTCTATACCAGGGGCATAATCAAATAAAGGCTTAGCAGTTGATCCTGGTTGGCGATTATTTTGAGTTGCATAATTCCACTGATTAGCACCTTCACGATTACGTCCAGCTCCAATTGCTAAAATTTGACCAGTATCTGCATCTAATACAGATACTCCAGCTTGAACTTTATCATCTTTCCATGAGTAATCTTCACCGCTCATAATACTATTAACTGCATCTTGTTTATCAGGATCCATGTTTGTATAGATAAGTAGAGGAGTTACATAGGGATTTAAATTATGTTTTTCATCCATTTCTTCAACAACTGTATCAATATAATCTTGATATTCACTACTTTCATTAATACTAGAATCCACAATTAAAGATTCTACAGGAACTTCATTAGCGATTTTTGCCTCTTCAGCAGTAATATATCCATGTGTTTCCATCAAATGAAGAACTGTTTCACGTCTATTTTCAGCATTTTCAGGATTAATATCAGGTCTATAAATATTAGGAGATTGGAAAAGTCCTGCTATAACAGCTGCTTCCGATAAATTTAATTGACTAACATCTTTTCCGAAGTAAGCCATTGAAGCTTCTTGAACTCCATAAACATTTCCTCCTAAGAAATGGTTATTTACATAAAATTCTATAATTTCTTGTTTTGAATAATCTTGCTCTAAATGGAATACAGATAAGTATACATCTGTAAACTTTCTAATAATCCCTTCAATACCAGATGCTTCAGTAGAAGTCATGGTATTTTTAATAACTTGCATTGATAAAGTAGAAGCACCACCGGCATTACTGTTACCCATTAATTGCCCTAAAGATGCTTTAGCAAAACGAGGAGCATCCAGTCCGTTATGTTGGAAAAATCTCGAATCTTCAGTAGCGATAATTGCATCAACTAAAACTTCAGGCAATTGATCATAAGTAATTTTTTCTCTCATTTCACTACCGAGTTTAATTATTTCATCACCATTTTTATCATACATAATACTAACTTCTTTAGTATTTAATTTTTTAGTTTCATATAATCCTTGAGCATCTATCATAATATATGCGAAAAATGCTACAAAGATAGTAATACCTATAATACATAAACTAAGTAAAACAATAATTAAACGATTAACTCTTCTTCTTTTCTTTTTGTCATTTTTAGATTTTTTTAATATAATTGCTAATCCAATAATTAATAATAATCCTAAAGCAGTTATTGCTGTGAAAATTAATCCCGTAACAAAATAGAAGACTACTAGTATTAAAGCAAGTAATACTAAAGTTATTTTAAAGTTCTTTTTTTCTAATCTTGTAAATTTAACTTTAGGAGTTTTATTATTTGCTTCAAATTCTTTTGAAATAGATTTTTTATTTTTATTTTTTTTATTAGTCATTATTTATACCTCCAATATATTTATCTATTATTTTCAAATAATCAATTCTAGGGTTAAAACTATCTTTTATAAGTTCTCCATTATTTTTGAAGTATTCTAATGGAATAGATGTTTTATTATTATTTTCTAAGAACTTTAAAAGGTCATTAATAAATAATAAATATGTTTCATTAATAGTTGTAAATCTTACTATTAAAAAAGCGATTCCCTTATGATTGAATATATTTTTCATATGTTTAATTTGATGAGCATGAATATTTGATAGGGGAAAACTAGTTTTATTTTTAGTTTCTTTAGCCTCAAAATCTATATAATGACCTTTATAAAGCCCATTATAATCGGTAGTGGATGGTGTTTCAAAAAAACCAGTTATTCTACCTTTTTGTAATCTATCTACTTCAATAATCTTAATTGGAGTAGGTTTCTTATAGATATGAGCAATATCGCATTCTAAATAATATAAATTAGAACAATTAATATCTTTTTCTAAAGACATTCCTCTATTACCATAATTAATAATTTTATTTGAATTTTTATTTTTTTTAATTCCATTTGGATAATTCATTCGATCACCTACCGATATTATACTATAAAAGGATATAATTTACTATTTATTATTATTTCTATTAGATTTTACTTTACATAAATAAGAAGAAACTGTAAATACTTTACACCTTTTAAAAAATGATAAATAATTGACAAATTACTAATAAAATGTGATAATATTGATTGTAAGAGGTTGGTGATTTAATGTATCAAAATAAAATAAATTTAATGCCACAAGATATTTTAGAAAAAGAATTTAAAATTGATACTCGTGGATACAGATTAAAAGAAGTTGATCTATTTTTGGATACTGTTATTTCTGATTATGAACAGTTTTTGAATATGATAAATAATCTTGAAAAAGAAAAGGCTGATTTACTTGGTGAGATTATGAAATTAAAACAAGAATTAAGAAATAATAGAATTAATGTAGAAGCAGCAAGAAGTAATGAAATGAATGAGGTTTCTAACGTTGATATTTTAAGAAGAATATCACAATTAGAAAAATTAGTATACGGTGATAGAAATAATTAATATATAGATAAACGCTGGTATTTTAAAATGCTTGAGGAAAGTCCATGCTCTCACAAACTGAGATGTTTGTAGTGTTCATGTATAGGGAAAAAATAACCTATAGTAGAGAAATCTAACGGAGGTAGTTAAGTCTAAGTCTTTGATATGATTTAATCCATAAAAGTGCCGCAGTGACGATAACTTTGGAAACGAAGGTGTGAAACGAGGTAAACCCCATGAGAGAGAAACCCAAATTTGGTAGGGGAATTCTAACGAAGGAATTAAACGGAGTTAGGAACTGTTTGTATATATACAAATGGTAGATAAATGTTTATCGCCTAGAAATAGGAACAGAACATGGCTTATTTATATTTTTTATTTAATTACTAAAAGGAAGGTGCCAAATTGAAAAATTTAGGAGAATATTTAAAACGGACTAGATTAGAAAAAGGTGTTACTTTAGAAGAGGCATCAGATGATTTAGGAATGCCGATGGAGCAAGTTTTAAATATAGAAACAGGAAATACTAAAGCATTTAAAGATATTTATAAACTAAAAGAATATGTAATATCATATGCTAAATATTTAGGACTTGATTTAAATGAAGTAACTGATGAATTTAATAATTTTATATTTGATCACACTTCTAAAATATCAATAGGTGATGTGCTAACAGCGAGAAGAAAAGAAGATATCAAAGAAGGTAAAAAGGCAAAATCACCATATACAAAAGAATATGTGAAAAAAATAAATATTTTTCCATATATTATAGGAATAATAGTATTTGTACTTTTAACGACAGGAGTATTTTTTTTAATAAAAGGAATCTCTAAGTCGCCAGAAAGAACAAGTGAATTATTAGGGGAGGGTATTTATGAATTTACCTACTAAATTAACAATTTTAAGATTAATACTTAGTGTATTTATTATTATATTATTAACATTTCCTTTTTATTTATTAGGAATTCAGTTTAAAACATATGAAGTAATGGGTGTTATGGTATATAGTCACTATATAGTAGCAGCTTTTATATTTGTGGTAGCGTCTATTACAGATTTTTTAGATGGTTATATTGCTAGAAAGTATAATTTAGTGACAAATACGGGTAAAATGTTAGATGCAATAGCAGATAAAGTTTTGGTTAACTCGGTATTAATTATATTAACTGCTCAAGGACATATTCATGAAAGTATTGTTATTATAATTGTTCTAAGGGATATAATAGTTAATGCTATTAAAATGGAAGTAGCATCACGAGGAAAAGTAATAGCAGCAATATCATCTGGAAAAATAAAAACGGCAGCTTTAATGATTGGTATTACATTAGTGTTAATAAGTAATTTACCATTTGAAGCATATAACATTGCTTTAGGAGATTTTTTATTATACTTTGCAGCGATAATGTCATTAATATCAATGTTCCAATATTACTTTGCGAATAAAGAAGCGTTAAGTAGTAAAAATACATAATTTATAATGAATATTTAAATAAAAAAACTTTTCTAACTAAGAGTTTTTTTATTTTTCTATAATAAAAGTAAAGAAAAAAAAGATTTCACTGAACATTTGTTCGAAAAACGGTTGCAATTTATAATAAAGTATTATAAAATGAAATTGTATTAATATTTAGGAGGAAAACATGGCGAAAAAAGAAACAGTAAAAATAGATCAAAAAGATGCACAATTAGCACAAGTATTAAATGACATTGAGAAACAATTTGGTAAAGGTGCAATAATGAAACTAGGAGAAAATAAACATGTAAAAGTAGATGTTTGTTCTAGTGGATGTTTATCTTTAGATATAGCGCTTGGAATAGGTGGATATCCAAGGGGAAGAATTATTGAAATTTATGGACCGGAATCAAGTGGTAAAACAACTTTTGCTCTACAAGCGATAGCTGAAATTCAAAAAACAGGGGGTAGAGCAGCTTTTATAGATGCAGAGCATGCCTTAGATCCAGTTTATGCTGAAAAATTAGGAGTAAATATAGAAGATTTATTATTAGCGCAACCAGATACAGGAGAACAAGCTCTTGAAATATGTGAGGCTTTAGTTAGAAGTGAAGCTGTAAATGTAGTTGTTATTGATTCAGTTGCTGCATTAGTTCCACAAGCTGAAATAGATGGTGAAATGGGTGATACACATGTTGGTTTACAAGCTCGTTTAATGTCACAAGCTTTAAGAAAATTATCAGGAACAATTAATAAAACCCAAACAACAGCAATATTTATTAATCAGTTAAGAGAAAAAGTTGGAGTAATGTTTGGAAGTCCAGAAACAACACCTGGAGGAAGAGCTTTAAAATTTTATTCATCTATTAGATTAGATATAAGAAGAAATGAACAATTAAAAATGGGTGATGGAGTAGTTGGGAACAAAACGACGGTTAAAGTTGTGAAAAACAAATTAGCTCCCCCATTTAAAACAGCAGTTGTTGACATTATGTATGGAGAAGGAGTTTCACGAGAAGGCGAATTAATTGACTTAGGAGTTGAAGCTGGAGTAATTTCTAAAACTGGAGCTTGGTATTCTTATAAAGGAGAAAAGCTAGGACAGGGAAAAGAAAATGTAAAATTACTATTAAAAGAAAATAAAGAAATAAAAGAAGAAATCGAAAAACTAGTAAGAGATTTTTATAGTATCACTTTATAAAAAGTGTAAAGTTATTCAATAAATTTATGAATAAATGTCATTTATGTTATAATACTTATAATATTTAAAGAAAGAGAGAAATATATATATGAAACTATTAAAAGACTTGGTTGATTGCAATTTGGAAATTGAAATAAGAGGAGTTACAAGCAGATCTGAAAAAGTAGAAGAAGGATTTTTATTTGTAGCAACGGAGGGATTCAATCATAATAGAATTGAATTTTTAGAAGATGCAATTAATAGAGGAGCGGTAGCGGTTGTTACAAGTACAAAAGTAGAATCAAATATACCTCTTATTTTAGTGGATAATGTAAATGAAAAATTATATGAAATTTGTGAAAAATTTTATGATAAAGTAAATATGGATGAGTTAAATATTACAGGAGTAACAGGAACTGATGGTAAAACATCAACTACTACATTTTTGTATCAATTATTAAATTTTGAAGAAAAAACAGCGTATATTGGTTCAAATGGATTAATAATGGGAGAAGAAGTAATTAGTACTGGGATAAATACTCCAGAAGTAGATTCATTATATAAAATATTTGATTTAATCGTTAGTAAAGGATATAAAAATATTGTATTAGAAACTTCTAGTGAAGGGTTAATGCATAAAAGAGTTTCATTTGTGAAATATAGTCAAGTAGGTTTTACTAATATTAGCGAAGATCATTTAAATGTTCATAAAACTAGAGAAAATTATATAGCGGCAAAACTATCATTGATTGACTTAGTTAAACCAACTGGAGCAATTGGAGTCAATGTAGATGATATAGAAATCTCAAAAATAAGTGATAGTCGTAAAAAGACTTATGGTTATAATAATAAAGCAGACTATCAAATTAGTAATATAAATGAAAATAAGGAAAATACTAAGTTTACTATAACAGTTGATAATAATGAATATAATATAGAAAGTCCTTTTGTTGGAATGTTTAATGTTTACAATTTAACTCTTGCCTTCTTATTATTAAGAGAAAGAGGCTTTGATGCAAAAAAAGCAGTTGAGAATATTAAATTACTTAAACCAGCACCAGGAAGAAGAGAATTATTTAAATTTAGTAAGGATTATGATATTATTATTGACTATGCTCATACTGTAAATGGAGTTAGTGAAATGCTAAAGAGTGTTTCTTCAAAAGGATATAATAACATTATAACAGTATCTGGAGTTGCTGGAGGAAGACAAAAGGAAAAAAGACCACATATGGGGAAACTTTTTTTAGATAATTCTTCGTTAGTAGTATTTACAATGGAAGATCCAAGATTTGAAAGTGTTGATGATATTATTGACGACATGATTGGAGATTCTATTAAGACAAATTATGTAAGAATAAATGACCGAAAAGAAGCTATTGAATATGCTTTAGGAAAAGCTTCAAAAAATGATGTTGTTTTAGTCCTAGGAAAAGGAAGAGAAAAATATCAACTGGTTAAAGACCAAAAGCTTTTACATTCAGATTATGAAACAATCAAAAATTATTTTAAATAAAAACCATTATAAGAAGTTATATGCTAAAAGTATACACAAAAAGAATGTGTTTACTTTTTTTGTTTGATAAAATATAAGGTGATTAAACTTGACATAAGTAAAAATAAAACATAAAATAAGGGTAGGTTAGTAAATAATCTAGAGGAGGAAATATTATGAATAATATAATATTTTCCGGTTTACTTTTATTGATTGGAACATTAGTGGGTTTTGTTATAACATTTGTAATAAATAGCTTAAAAACTACAAATGCTACTAAAAAAGTGGAAAAACTAATGAGTCAAACTAAAATTGAAATAGATAAAATGAAAAGAGATGCAACTTTTGAACAAAAAGAAAATGCACATAAATTAAAAATAGAGTTGGATAATGAGATTCGTGAAAAGAAAAACGAATATAAAGAGAGTGAAAATAGACTTTTACAACGTGAATCAAGCTTAGATAAAAGAGATGAGTTATGTCAAAAGCGTGAAAGTAATTTAGATGATCGTGAATTAAAATTATCTAATCGTTTATCAGAAATTCAAGATGAAAAAAGTAAAGTGGAAGAAATAAAAGCGGAACAAATAAAAGTATTAGAAAAAATTTCAAATTATAGTAAAGAAAAAGCACGTGATGAAATAATGTTACATGTTAAAGATAGTATGAATTTGGAAATAGCGGAGTATATCAAAGATAGAGAAGATACAGCTAAATTAGAGGCGGATAAATCAGCTCGAGAAGTAATTATTACAGCTATGCAAAAATATGCAGCTGATATTGCTAGTGATCAGACTGTTACAGTAGTTGAATTACCTACAGATGAAATGAAAGGTAGAATTATTGGTAGAGAGGGTAGAAATATCCGTACTATTGAGGCTATAACAGGGGTTGATTTAATAATTGATGATACTCCAGAAGCAGTAGTTTTATCATCTTTTGATCCTATGCGAAGAGAAATTGCTAGAATTACTTTAGAAACACTTGTTAAAGATGGAAGAATTCATCCAACAAGAATTGAAGAAATATATGATAAAGTATGTAAAGATATTAAACAAAAAACAAAAGAGTTAGGTCAAGAAGCAATATTTGAACTTGGTTTAACTAAAATAGATTCTGATTTAGTAGAGGTAATTGGAAAACTTAACTATAGAACTAGTTATGGTCAAAATGCTCTACAACATTCTATGGAAGTAGCTCATTTATCCGGATTACTTGCAGCAGAACTTGGTGAAAATATTAATTTAGCAAAAAGAGCTGGATTGTTACATGATATTGGTAAAGCAATTGATCATGAAGTTGAAGGTAGTCATGTAGAAATTGGGATTGATATTGCTAAAAAATATAAAGAAAATGAAGTAGTAATCAATTCGATTGCATCTCATCATGGAGACACAAGTGCAACAAGTATTATTTCAACTATAGTTGCAATAGCGGATGCTTTATCTGCATCAAGACCAGGAGCTCGAAATGACTCTTTGGAAAATTATATTAAAAGATTAACTAATTTAGAAGAAATTGGTAATAATATAAAAGGTGTTGAAAAAACATTTGCAATGCAAGCAGGTAGAGAATTAAGAGTGATTGTTAAACCAGATGCAATAGATGATTTAGAAATGCATAAAGTAGCTAGAGATATTAAAGAACAAATTGAAGCAGATATGAAATATCCTGGTAATATTAAGATTATGGTTATTAGAGAAACTAGAGCTATGGAAGAAGCAAAATAAAAAAAACTCATTTAATGAGTTTTTTTATTTTTGTATATCAGTTATTACCGGTAAAATAATAGGTTTTCTACCTGTTAAATTATTTATATAAGGGTAAAGTCCTGAAATAAGTTCAGTTTTAATTGTTGAAAAATTAACATCTTTTTCTAATGCTGCTTTTATAATAGATGTTGCTTTATATTCAATTTTTCTTATTAATTCTTCGTTTTCATTTACTAAGATAAATCCTCTTGTTGTAATATTAGGTTTAATTAATAGTTTTTTATTTTTCATATCAACATTTGTAATTATAACTAATATTCCATCATTTGCCATAATTTGTCTATCTCTAATAACTGCACTTCCTATTTCTCCGATTCTGATACCATCAACATAAGTATCATCACCCTTCATACTAGGACCTCTAGTTATTTCGTGATTTTTCATTATTAGAGTATCACCATTTTTTAAGACAAAAGTATTATCTTTTGGAATCCCACAACTAATACCAATATCAGCTTGTTTCTTTAACATTCTATAGTCACCATGAAAAGGCATTAAATATTTAGGATTAAATAATCTAAGCATAAGCTTAATTTCTTCTTCATTAGCATGACCTGATGTATGTAAGTCTACTATATTATGATTAGTATAAACTTTAACTCCACGTAAATATAATTTGTTAATAGTTTTTGAAATGCTTAAAGCATTTCCAGGAATAGCACTTGAGGAAAATATTACTACATCATCAGGTCTTAATTTAATTTGACGGTGGGTTCCATTAGCAATTCTTGATAAAGCTGCTAGAGGTTCACCTTGAGAACCTGTACATAGTATAGTAACTTCATTTGGTTTTAAATTGTTAGCTTCTTCAGGAGTTACAAGTAAATCTTTATGATCAATATAACCTCCTTGAGTAGATACATTTATTCCATTTTCCATACTTCTTCCAAATATACATATTTTACGATTATGTTTATAACATGTTTCAAAAATATGTTTTATTCTATATACATTAGAAGCAAAAGTTGCGATTAATACACGGCTGTTTTTACACTTTGAAAATAGTTCATCTAAAGTTTCATCAACTACAGATTCACTAGTAGAAAAACCTTCGTTTAAAGCATTAGTGGAATCTCCAATTAATAAATCTACTCCTTTATTTCCAATAGTAGCCATTTTATATAAATCTGACATATATCCAATTGGAGTTAAATCAAATTTATAATCTCCAGTTGATACAATTGTACCATCTGGGGTAGTTACACTTATTCCATAAGAATCTGGAATAGAGTGAGTTGTTCTAAAAAATTCAAGTTCGATTTTATTAAATTTAAGTTTAGTATCTCCATCAAAAGTAATAATATTATCATATCTAATATTACGATCCGCTAATTTTATATTAATTAATTCTTTAGCATAATTAGGTGTATATATAGCAGGAATATTTACTGTTTGTAATAAAAAAGGTATTCCCCCTATATGATCCTCATGACCATGTGTAATAACTAAAGCTTTTATTTTATCTTCATTTTCTTTTAAAAAAGTAAAATCTGGTAAAACATAATCTATTCCTAAAAGTTCACTTTCAGGAAAACTAATTCCGGCATCAATAATAATAATAGAGTCATTATGCATTACACAATGCATATTCTTTCCAACTTCACCTAAACCTCCTAAAACAACTATTTGTGTTTCATTTTTGGTGTTCATATTTATTTTCTCCTTTCTTTAAAGAAATAACTATCACATTATACTACGAAATTAAGATTTTGTCTACTTATCAATAATTATATTATTAATAAATATGTAAATAATATTATGAAAAAATAAATATATTTGATATACTTTATATAGGTGATAGAATGTTTAAAAAAATAAAAAGTTTATTTAAAAATAAACAACAAGAAGAAAATATAAAAGTATATGAAGAAGGATTAACTAAATCAAGAGAAAATTTTGTTTCTAAGTTAACTAATTTAACTAATAAATACAAAAAAATTAATGATGAGTATTTTGAAGAATTAGAAGAAATTTTAATTATGGCTGATATTGGAGTTAATACAGTTATCAATTATATAGATAAATTGAAAAAAAGAGCAAGTGATGAGAAGATTGAAAATACTTCAGATTTAAAAGAATTAATAGTAGATGAATTATTTATTATATATGTAAATGATGAAGTACTATCAGATAAAATTAATTTTACAAAAGATGAATGCTCAGTTTTATTATTTGTAGGAGTTAATGGAGTTGGAAAAACTACCACGATTGGTAAAATAGCTTATAACTTGAAAAAAGAAGGGAAGAAAGTATTATTAGTAGGAGCAGATACTTTTAGAGCAGGAGCTGTCGAACAACTAAGACTTTGGTCAAAAAGAATTGATGTTGACTTTTATTCCAAAGAACAAGGGAGTGATCCTAGTAGTGTTGTATATGATGGAGTAGTAAGAGGAATGGACGGATATGATGTAGTACTAATTGATACTGCAGGCCGTTTACAAAATAAAACTAATTTAATGAATGAATTAGAAAAAATATCCAAAGTAATTAAAAATTTATTAGGTAGAGAAGTTAATGAAACTCTTTTAGTAGTAGATGCTACAACTGGTCAAAACGGAATATCTCAAGCTAAAGCTTTTAAAGAAATAACAGATATAACAGGAATTGTTTTAACAAAGTTAGATGGTACTGCAAAAGGAGGAATAGTTTTAGCAATTAAAGAAGAGGTAGGATTACCAGTTAAATATATTGGACTAGGTGAGAAAAAGGAAGATATAGAAAAATTTGATATAGAAAAATATATTTATGGATTATTTAAAGATTTTATATAGGAGATAATTATGGAAGAAATAGGATATTTAACTCAAATTTATGATTTGTATAAAGAGTTATTAACGCCAAAGCAAAAAGAATACTTTGAAGAATATTATTTTGATAATTTATCATTAGCAGAAATAAGTGAAAATTATAATGTTAGTAGAAATGCAATTTATAATCATATTAAAGCAACAACGGATAAACTAAATTATTATGAAAGTAAATTAAAGTTATTAGAAAAACTTAATAACTTAGAAGAAATATTAAAAGATATAGAAGATTTAAAAGTAAAAGAGAAAATTGAAAAAATATATATGATGGGAGCAGAATAATATGAAATACCATTTTGTTGGAATAAAAGGTGCAGGGATGAGTTCACTTGCTCAAATAGTAAATGACTTAGGAGAACAAGTTCAAGGTAGTGATAAAGATATGTACTTCTTTACACAAGTTAAATTAGAAGAAAAAAATATTCCTTTTTATCCTTATGATAAAAACAATATTAGTAATGATATGGTTATTGTACAAGGGAACTCTATTGGTGATGATCATGAAGAAATAAAAAGAGCAAAAGAATTAAATTTAAAAATATTAACATACCAAGATATGTTAAAAGAATTAACAAAAAAATATAAATCAATTACTATTACAGGGTGTCATGGAAAAACAACTACAACCTCTATGTTAGCTCATGTACTTGATAATATATGTGGTACAAATTACTTAATTGGAGATGCTACAGGCCATGCTAATAAAGAAAATGAATATTTTGTTTTAGAAGCGTGTGAATATAAAAGGCATTTTCTAAATTATATTCCAAGCTATACAATTATAACTAATATTGATTTAGATCATCCCGATTACTTTAAAGATATTGAAGATGTTATAGCTGCATATCAAGAACATGTTATGTTAGCAGAAAAGATGGTTATTGCTTGTGGAGATGATCCTTATACAAGAAAATTAAAACCAAATGTTGATATTGTATTTTATGGAGTAAATGAAAATAATGATATTGTAGCTAAAAATATAAAAAAAACAAGCGAAGCTACTAATTTTTCAGTATATATAAAAGGAAATCATTATGGTGATTTTAGTCTACCTTTATTCGGAGACCATATGTTACTTAATGCTTTATCGGTAATTGCAGTATGCTATTATGAAAATATTAAAGTAGAAGAAGTAGAAAAGTATTTAAAAACCTTTAAAGGGGCTACTAGAAGATACTCTGAAACAAAAGTTTTAAATAATATAGTAGTAGATGATTATGCGCACCATCCAACAGAAGTAGAAGCTACTATTAAAACTACTAAACAAAAGTATCCAAATAAAAAAATAGTAGGAATTTTTCAACCTCACACATTTTCAAGAACAAAAACTTTTGCTAAAGAATTTATTGATATATTTAAAACCTTAGACTATGTATATATATTTAATATTCATCCAGCACGAGAAGTACAAGAAGATTTTAAGAATATTACTAGTGATATTATTATAAATAATTTAGATAATGCTGAATCTATTAGTATAGATGAATATAATAAACTTATGAAATGGGATAACACAGTATTATTATTTATGAGTCCAAATGATATATCAAAGATAGAAAAAGAATATATAAGTGCAAAGAATAATTAGTTTATTCTTTTTTTTTTATTACTTGTAAAAAAAAAGAAAAAAATATATAATATAATAAGAGTAGAATAAAAGGAGTAAGGGTTATGTTTAATAAAATAGTATATATAAGTGATAAAAGTGCTCATGTTAGTTTAAATACTGAAAAAGAAGTAACTATGAATTTAATGAATTTACACATAGTTTTTGATGATGGGATTAAACAAATTTTAGGAGAAATAGATGATTTAGATAAAAATATCGCTAAAATTAGATTTTTAGGAGAAATTGCTAATGATAGGCTATATTCAGGAGTTATTAGAAAACCAGCTATGGATGCAACTGTTAGAATTATTTCAAAAGAAGAAGTTCATTTAATAACAGGAGAAAATAAAGCTGGGCAACTAAATTTAGGAGTTAGTCCTTTTTATAATGATTATCCAGTATACTTAGATGTAAATAGCTTCTTTTCAAATCACTTTTCGATTATTGGTAATAGTGGTTCTGGTAAAAGTTGTGGAGTATCTAGACTTATTCAAAATTTATTTTCAAATAAAAACTTATTCCCTTATAAATCGAATCTTTTATTTTTTGATTCATCTGGAGAATACTATAATGCATTTAAAGATATAAATAAAATAGATCCTAGTTATCATTTTAAATATATATCTACTAATGAAACGGATCCTATGGTAGAAAAGTTAAGAATACCAATTTGGTTATTAAATGCAACAGATGTAGCATTATTATTACAAATAACAAATCATTCCCAAATACCAATTGTGGAAAGAATGTTAAAACTAGCTAATATTTTTGCGCAAACTGGGGATGAAGCTAATAATTATAAAAACTACTTAATTGCAAAAGCAATAATGACTATTTTATATACTAATGAAACAGCACCGAATAAAAGAAATGAAATTTTTTCAATTATAGCAAACTGTAGTACAGATCAATTTCATCTTGAGGCCGATCTTCAAGGAATTGGGTATACAAGAAAATTTAGAGAATGCTTTTTAATTGATAACAGTGGTCAATTTACTGAAAGTGTTTTATTAACTGAATATATTTCTTCGTTTATAAAACCAGAATATGAAACTTATGAGATTAATGAGAAAAATGCTTATAATTTAGAAACTTTAGAGAATGCTTTAAGTTTTACTTTAATAAGTGAAGGATGGTTAAGGAATGAACAAACTTATGGAGATGCTGTAACTATAAAAGTAAGATTACATTCTTTAATAACAGGAGAGTTAGCAAAATATTTTGATTATCAAGCAAATGCAACACTAGATAGTTTCTTATCTTCATTATTAATAGATAGTAATAGAAAATATCAAATTGTTAATATTAATTTTTCAGATGTTGATGATGACTTTGCAAAAGTAATTACAAAAATATTTTCAAGAATGTTCTTTGATTTTGCAAAAGGATTAACTGATAGAGCAACAATTCCTTTTCATTTAATTATTGAAGAAGCTCATAGATATATTCAAAATGATAGAGATAGATTCTTGTTTGGATATAATATATTTGAAAGAATAGCAAAAGAAGGAAGAAAGTATGGAGTTATTTTAGGATTAATTACCCAAAGACCTGTTGAACTTTCTGATACAGTAATTTCACAATGTTCTAACTTTTTAATATTCAAAATGAACCATCCTGTAGATGTGGAATATATTAGAAAGATGCTACCTAATATTAGTGATGAAATTGTTGAAAAACAAAAAACATTACAAGCAGGGACATGTTTAGGATTTGGATTTGCTTTTAAAATTCCAATCATTGTAAAATTAGAAATGCCAAACCCTTCACCATTAAGTGGAAGTGTTAACATTTACGGAGCGTGGAATGGTAATAAACCACAAAGCAACGTTGTAATACAAGAAGATATTCCAGATCCAATGCCAATAGTAAATAAAGTAGTGGAAGCGGTTAAAGAACCAGTTGCAGAACCAGTATTACAAATACAAGCAGAAGCACCAACGATTCCAGTAGTGCAATCAGAGGTACAAGCAGCAGAACCAGTATTACAAATTCAAACAGAAGTACAACCAGAAATTCAACAGTCAGTTGTAGCAATCCCAGAAGTACAACATCAAGTTGCACCACAAGTGGAGATTCCTTTGCCGCAGCCTGCAGTTCAAGCATCAGTACAATCTGTTGATATAAACCAATTAACATCACTAGGAGAATAAAAGAAACAAGAGAATTACTCTTGTTTTTGTTATTTGTTTCTATACAATTTATAAATTAGATGATATAATTTATATATGCCTGTGTGGTGGAATTGGTAGACACGTTGGACTCAAAATCCAATGGTAGAAATATCATGTCGGTTCAAGTCCGACCACAGGTACCAATAAAAAAATAAATAGATAGAAATATCTATTTTTTAAATAATTTTAACTAGATAAAAATATAAAAAAATGATATCTTAAGTATAGAGGTGAGTAGATGAAAAGGGTTAAACTAATATGTGGTTTATTTACTATTATGATACTAACAGGATGTAATGGAACAGTAACTAAGGAGTTAAGACATAATGGATTTAGTGTATCTGATGAAGAATTTATTTGTGATTATTTAATTAAGGATGATTTAGTAGTGGGAGAAGTAAAATATTTAACAAATGATTTTGCTATATTAAATAATAATAAAATTTACGCTCTTTCGATTGGACAAAAATTTAGTAATGAAAAAAATTGTAAAGAATTAAAAAGTATAAAAGTATTATCAATAATAGATAACAAAATATTCTTAGGAGAAGATAATAAATTATATTATACTCCTACTAGTAAAAGTGAAGTAATAGAGTGTACTACAAAAGAAGATGATTATTATTTATATAAAGCATTATTAAATGATGGAAATGTAAAAATTATTTCAATTGATCAAACCAATGGCATTTATTATATTTTGTCAGATGATGGAAATGTATATGAAGTAACTATTAATACAGAAACGTTTACAGAGTTAAATCGAAAATTAATATATGATCATAAGAATTATGATGGGAAGATTGTAGACTTTAATTTTTCTTATAATAATCTTAATAGTCAATTTATAAAAACAAACACAAGTTATTATAGAAATCAAACAACTAATTTAGAAGAGTGTAGTATGTATGCTGATGTTCTTTGTCAATATAAATTTAGTAAAGATACTGTTATGACTGAATATGAAGATAATATTCTACATTATAATGGAGATTTATTAATAACAACTTATGGGAAAATATTTAATATAAGCTAGTATATTAGATTAAGAGGTGGAATATGAAAGTAGCAGAATTATGGAAAGATTATGAAATTATAGATGCATCAGCAGGAGAAAAATTAGAAAAATGGAAAGATATTATTTTACTCAGACCTGATCCAAGTATTATTTGGGATGATAGAAAATTATTAGAGGAATATAAAGATTCTATTAATGCAGTATATCATAGAAGTAATAAAGGTGGTGGACAGTGGGATAATTTAAAATATACACCAGATAAATGGGAAGTGTCATATAAAAATCTAAAGTTTAATATTAAGCAAATGGGTTTTAAACATACGGGACTATTCCCAGAACAAGCTGTTAATTGGGATTTCATGATTGAAAAAATTAAGACTCGAAAAGAAGAAGTAAAAGTTTTAAATTTATTTGCATATACAGGAGGGGCAACAGTTGCTTGTTTAAGTGCTGGAGCATCAGTAGTTCATGTTGATTCTTCTCGCGGTATGATAGAATGGTGTAAGGAAAATGTTAAATCTAATAATTTGGAAGATAAAAATATTAGATACTTACATGATGATGTAGTTAAATTTGTTAAAAGAGAAATTAGAAGAGGAAATAAATATGATGCTATAGTAATGGATCCACCAAGTTATGGAAAAGGGGCTAATGGAGAAGTTTGGGATATTGAAAAAGATTTAACTAATTTAGTTAATTTAACAGTAGACTTATTAAGTGATAATGCTTTATTTTTCTTGATTAATTCTTATACAACATCACTATCTTCAATATGTTTGAAAAATATGCTTGAATTAACTATAAATAAAAAAATACCAGGAAAAATTACAGCAGGAGAGATTGGATTACCAATAACTAAAACAAATTTAATTTTACCTTGTGGTATATATGGGAAATGGGAAGATAATAAATAATTTCATAAAAGTATAATAATGTTGGTATTAAAAAAGAGTACTAATATTATTTTTTTTATTATGTAAATATACTAAAATATGTTTGCAATTGAATTATAAATTTGATATTATATTTATAAGATAGATAAAAGGGAGAAGATTATTATGGATAAATTTGATTTAAACTGGTTTACCTCAATACCAGGATTATTAATAACAGGGGGAGTTTTATTATTACTAATAGCAATTATTATGTTAATAGTAACAGGTAAAAAGTCTAAAAAGAAAACGGATGTTCAAACTCAGTCTACTCAAGAAGCACAACAATTAGCAGTAAATACTGCTGTGCCAATGGAGACACAAGTTATGGATCCTATTCAACCAGGGCCAGTTGAACCAATTTCACAACCGATGATGAATGAAACTCCAGCAATTCCGGTAACACCTGAGCCGGCAGTGCAACCAATGATGAATGAAATTCTAGCAATTCCAGTAACACCTGAGCCAGCAGTACAACCAATAATGAATGAAGTTCCTGCAGTTCCAATGGAGCCAGTGGCACCGATGATGAATGAAATACCTATAGCAGCAATGCCTGCAGTAGAGCCAGTGGTTGCTATGCCAGAAGTAGTAATGCCTGTAGCAGAACCAGTAGTTGCTATGCCAGAAGTAGCGATGCCTGTAGCAGAACCAGTAGTTGCTATGCCAGAAGTAGCAATGCCTGTAGCAGAACCAGTAGTTGCTATGCCAGAAGTAGCAATGCCTGCAGTAGAACCAGTAGTTGCTATGCCAGAAGTAGCGATGCCTGCAGTAGAACCGGTAGTTGCTATGCCTGCAGTAGAACCAGCTCCAGTATCAATTTATGGTGGAGAATCTCCTATTATACCTAATATTAATATGAATACAGCACCTGCTAACCCAATATATGGGGGAGCAGATCCTTTAGAAAATACACAAACAGCATTAACTGCAATTGCACCAGCAATTGAACCAACACCAGTAGTTGAAACTACTCCAGTTATTGAACCAACTATAGCTCCAATGCCTCAAACAGTAATGCCAGCAGTTGCTCCAGTAGTTCAACCAATGCCAGTTATGCCTGGAGTTCAACAACCAATTCCACAGCCTGTACAACAACCAGTACAACCACAAGTTAGTGCACAAAATATTGAAACAATGTAATATAGAAGGTGGAGGAATAAAATGAAGGGTTTACTAAGATTTATAATAAATACATGTTTGGCATTAATTATCGTATCAGCTATATTTTCTACTTTCTTATTCTTTAATACAGATGAAGATGGAGTTATTAGTATAAATGATACAAGTTTAATTCCAATAACAAATAGTGATTTAAGTCCTACCGTAGAAGAGATGGATTTAATATTTGTTAAAGCAATTACTAATTATGATGATATTGCAAAAAATGATGTTATTTCATATAAGAAAATAACAAATGAAAAAATGACAATTGAAACTAAAAGAGTATATTTAATTAATAAGACAGATGATGGATATACTTTTATTACAAAAACAGATACTGGTAATGTAGCTAATCAAGATACAGTTAAAGCAAGTGATATTATTGGTAAATGGAATAACCAAAAAGTACTATTTGTAGGAGCTTATTTTGAATTTATTACTTCTATTATTGGATTTATAGCAGTTGTTATAATACCTTTAACAGTATTAGTGATATTATTAATTGCTACTATTATTCAAAAACAAAAAAAGGTAGTAAAAGAAGCTGAAGAAGATAATATATCAGTAGAAACTAATCACTATGAGCATACTCAAGTATTAGGTAAAATTACAGAAGATAATATTATGGATTATGATAAAAAGAAATTAGAAGTAGAAAATTCTGAAGTTGCTAAGGGAGTAAAAGAAGAAAAACCAACAATTCAAGAAGAAGTAGATAATGTAGAGCAAATCTTAAACAAAGAAGCTACTGCAGAAGAAACTAAAGAAGTAAAAAAAGAAGAGGATATTGAAGTTTTATAAAAATGATAAGAAGATTAGTCTTCTTTTTTTTATTAATATCGACAATATTATAAAAAAATGATAAAATTAAATATATTCTAATTACTAGGAGGCAAACATGAATAATGATAATATATATAAAATTATGGATGGAAATGAAGCAGCAGCTTATGCATCATATAACTTTACGGAAGTAGCGGCTATATACCCAATTACTCCTGCTAGTCCAATGGCTGAGTTAACAGACAAGTGGAGTGGGGAAAGTAAATTGAATTATTTTGATTTACCAGTAAAAGTGGTAGAGATGCAAAGTGAAGGAGGAGCAGCAGGAATGATGCACGGTTCTCTTTTGAGTGGTAGTTTAACTACTACTTATACAGCATCCCAAGGATTATTATTAATGCTTCCAAATATGTATAAAATGGCTGGAGAATTATTACCAGGAGTTATAAATGTTTCAGCACGATCACTGGCAACACATGCTTTATCTATATTTGGAGACCACCAAGATATATATTCAGCTAGATCAACTGGTTTTGCAATGCTTGCAACATCATCTCCACAAGAAGCAATGGACTTAACTTCTGTTGCTCATCTTGCAGCAATAAAGGGAAGAGTACCTTTTATGAATTTTTTTGATGGATTTAGAACTTCACATGAATTACAAAAAATAAAAGTAATTGATACTGATAAAGTAAAAAAATTAATTGATGAAAAAGCTTTAAATGAATTTAGGAATAGAGCTCTAAATAATGAAAATCCAGTTGTAAAAGGGACTGCTCAAAATGAAGATATATATTTTCAAGCAACTGAAATTAGAAATGAATATTATGATAAGTTACCAGATATTGTAAATGGATATATGAATGAAATAAATAAAATAACTAATCAAAATTATGCCCCATTTAACTATTATGGTTCTAAAAATGCTACTAAAGTAATTGTAGCTATGGGATCAGTTTGTGAAACTATTAAAGAAACTATAACTTATCTAAATAATTATAAAAATCAAAACTTAGGATTAATTGAAGTCCATTTATATAGACCGTTTTCAACTAAATATTTTTTAAGAGTATTACCAAAAACAGTTAAAAAAATAGCAGTTTTAGATAGAACTAAAGAGCCAGGAGCTACTGGAGAACCATTATATTTAGATATTGTTAAAATTATTAAAGAAACAGAACCAAAAGTAAATGTATATGGGGGTCGTTATGGACTTTCTAGTAAAAACACAACTCCTGCTATGATAAAAGGGGTATATGAATTTTTGGATTCTAAAGAAGTTCATAGTAATTTTACAGTTGGAATAGAAGATGATATTACTAATTTATCAATTAAATATGATGAGAAATTTAGTATACCAAGTGAAAATATTGAATTTTTAATATATGGATATGGCAGTGATGGGATGGTTAGTGCTTCTAAAGATTTACTACAAATTACAGGAACTTATACAAAAGCATATGTTCAAGGATATTTTCAGTATGATTCGAAAAAATCTGGGGGAATTACTATTTCTAATTTAAGATTTGGTAAAGAACCAATTACTTCAACATATTATGTAGAAAAAGCAAGTTTAATAGTATGTACAAAAGATTCATATTTGACTAAAATTAAAATGTTAGAAAAAATAAAAAAGAATGGTATATTCTTACTTAATACATCAAAAACTCCAGATGAAGTAGTAAGTGCTCTTACTAATCATGATAAGAAGATTATTAAAGAAAAAAATATTAAAGTATTTGTAATTGATGCTAATAAAATAGCAAAAGAAAATGGAATACCAGGAAAAATTTCTTCAATTATGGAAATCTTAATTTTTAAATTAGGAAAAATTATTGATTTTGATTTTGCAAGTGATAAAATTAAAGAAAATTTAAAAAATAGATTTAAAAATAAATCTGGGGATTTAGCAGATAAAAATGAAAAAGCGATTAATAGTTCAATTAAAGATATGGCTGTTGTAAAAATTCCTAATATTGAATATGATTTATCGAAAGAAAAAGAGAAGACTATCTTTGAAACAATTGTTAGTATGGAAGGGGATAAATTGCCAGTAAGTTCATTTGTTAATAATCCGGATGGTACTTTTGAAAGTGCTACAACAAAACTTGAAAAACCTAATACTCATGAGAGTGCACCTTCATTTGATTGTAGTAAGTGTATAGCATGTAATATGTGTTCATTTGTATGTCCTCATGCTGTTATTAGACCATTTTTATTGGATGAGAATGAACAGTTAGATTGTCCTGAATCAGTTAAGAGAAATTTAATTGATGCTAAAGTAAAAGATGAAAATTTAAAGTTTACAATTGGAGTTAGTTTGTATGATTGTACTAGTTGTGGTTTATGTGTTAAATCATGTCCAAGAGAAGCTTTAGAAATGAAATCTAAAAAGGAATTATTAGAAGATAAAAAACATGAGGAATATGAATTTTTATTTAATGAAGTTAGTGAAAAATGTCCATTACCATTAACAACTGTTAAGGGTAGTCAATTTGCTACTCCGAAATTTGAATTCCCAGGAGCATGTGCTGGATGTGGAGAAACACCTTATTTAAAATTATTAACACAATTATTTGGAGAAAATTTAGTGATTGCTAATGCAACAGGATGTTCTTCAATTTATGGAGGTTCTACGCCACTTATGCCTTATAGTGTGCCTTGGGCAAACTCATTATTTGAAGATAATGCTGAATTTGGATTGGGAATGAAAATATCTGATTTAGTAATGAAAGAAAAAGTAACAACAGTTATTAATAATAATCTTAAAAATATAAAAAAATCAGAAGAAAAAATTTATACTGAATATGTAGAAAATATTAATAATGAAACAGCTAATAAGTTATTAGAAATAGTAGATAATACTAAAATAAAAGAATTACTACCGTTGAAAAAATTTATTAAACCAAAATCAGTTTGGATAGTAGGTGGAGATGGTTGGGCATATGATATTGGGTATAGTGGAATAGACCATGTAATAGCTAATAATATAGATGTAAATATATTAGTGTTAGATACCGAAGTTTATTCTAATACGGGAGGTCAAGCTTCTAAATCAACTAGACTAGGAGCAGTTGCTAAGTTTGCAGCTAACGGAAAAGAAACTGCCAAAAAAGATTTAGCAAAAATTGCTTTAACATATCCCCACGTATATGTTGGAACTATATCACTTGGAGCAAATCCAGCTAACACTATTAAAGTATTAACAGAAGCAGAAGCATATAAAGGACCATCAATTATCCTAGCTTATGCACCATGTATTGCTCAAGGATTAATAAGTGGTATGTCTAATAGTATAGAAGAAGCTAAAAATGCTACAAACTGTGGATATTTCCCAATTTTTAACTATAATCCTGACACAGAAAAATTTAAATTAAATTCAAAAGCAGATTTTTCTAATTATATAAACTTTTTAGGAGGAGAAGATAGATATCGATCTTTAAAAAACGTAAATAATAATTATAAAGAGATTCTAGAACAAAATAAAAAAAGTGCTGAAGAAAGATATAAATCATACCAAGATTTAGTAGATAGAGATAATTATCAAAAATAAACTAGTGTAAACTAGTTTTTTTCTATGTTATAATAAAAAAAGGAGATAAGTATGAGTAAGATTTTTGAAAATGTTAATTTAGATAATAAATATATAAAAAAAAGTAAGAAAACTATTCTAGATATATTATTTGGAAGAGTAATATTTATTTTGTTAGCTCTTTTATTACAACTTAGTTTTTTTGTTGTTATAGTTACTTTAATTTGGGAAATATTTCCTTATATATTATTTATTATTTTGGGGATTCCATTTATTGTAGCAATATTTATAATATATAGTAATAAAAATCCCAATGAAAAAATTCTTTGGTTAGATTTACTAATAGGATTACCAATCTTTGGAGTATTAATATATTTCTATATTAACAGCACATTAGGACATAATAAAACCCAAAAACAATTAATTAAAATAAAAGAAAAGACAAAGAAGTATATAATACCTAATGCTTCTTTAGATAATATAAATAAAGAAATTAAAAACTTATCTAATTATATAAATAACTATGGTGGTTATGCAGTTTGTAATAATACAGATGTATTATATTTAGATTCAGGAGAAGAAAAATTTAAACATATTTTAAAAGAGCTAGAGAAAGCCCAAAAATTTATTTTTTTAGAGTACTTTATAATAAAAAAAGGATATATGTGGGATGAGATTTTAGAAGTCTTAAAAAGAAAAGCTAAAGAGGGAGTAGAAGTAAGAGTTTTGTATGATGGAACTTGTACTTTATATAATCTGCCTACTAGTTATGCTAAAGAGTTAGAAAGTTATTCCATTAAATGTCGAGTTTTTGAACCGATTAAATTATTTATATCATCAAAAGCTAATTTTAGAGATCATCGAAAAATATTAATAGTAGATGGTAAAGTAGCTTTTAATGGTGGAATAAATATTGCAGATGAATATATTAATATTAATAGTCCTTTTGGTCATTGGAAAGATAGTGCTGTTTTAATAAAAGGTGATGCTGTTAACTGTTTTACAAAGATGTTTTTAGAGATGTGGGATGTTAATCATAAATTATCTAATTACTATAAGTATATTAATACAAATAATGATATAAAAAAAGAAGGATTAGTTATTCCTTTTGGAGATAGTCCTCATGACAAAGAACATGTTGGTAAAAAAGTATATTTAGATATAATTAATACTGCTAAAGAATATGTATATATAATGACACCTTATCTGATAATCGATGATGAAATCGAAAATGCTTTAATTTACGCTAGTAAAAGAGGAGTTGATATTAAAATAATAATTCCAAGCATACCAGATAAGAAACTACCATATTTACTTGCTCAAAGTCATTTTAAAAGATTAGTTTTAAATAATGTTGAAATATATAAATATATTCCGGGATTTATTCATTCGAAAATTTTCTTATCAGATAATAATGAGGCAGTAGTGGGAACAATTAATTTAGATTATAGAAGTCTTCACCATCATTTTGAATGTGCTACTTATATGTATAAAGTAAATGCTATAAAAGATATTAAACAAGATTTTATAAAGACAATAAATGTATCTAGAAAAGTAACACCAAAAGATATTAATTCTATAAAAGTAAGTGACAAGATAAAAATGGCTATATTAAAAGTATATGCTCCATTAATGTAAATAAAAAAGACTTTATAAGTCTTTTTTTAATGATCTAATTAGTGGTGAATCAGATATATATCCGTTATATACATATTCACAAGAATTATTGGAAAAGTAATCAGATAATATCTCCATACAATGCCAATTATATTTTTTGAAAAGTGGTGATAAAGAATTTAATCTT
Source organism: uncultured Muribaculaceae bacterium (assembly GCA_964371025.1). Taxonomy (GTDB): domain Bacteria; phylum Bacillota_I; class Bacilli_A; order RF39; family UBA660; genus CAYJDP01. Next base: position 112,290 of record CAYJKH010000002.1, read on the forward strand.
TCATCACTGACACTGATAATAGGAGTGTTTGTATCTAATACCGTAAGAGACTCATCCATTAATGAAGTAGAAATTTCCTTGTAAATTTTATCTACTTTAAATATAGATATTCTTTTTTCATCACAGTTATTTTTTAAACAAGAAACACCTACTATGTTTTTATTATCTTTTACAAATAATATATCTCTTTCATTTGTAATTATATTTTTAACTACAGTATTATAAAACCATTCTTTAGAGTTAGGATAATTATCATCTTTTATAAACATAAATATATTAGAACATAACTCTATAAATTCATCATCCTTAGTATTAATATAGTCTTTTAAACTTTCTATTTTACAATTTAATTCTTCCATCAACATAACCCTCTTAAATATATAATAACATAAAATAAAAAAAAGAAGTAAAACTTCTTTTAAATAATTTCAAAAATAGAGGTTGCACCCCCTGAGGGCAACCTCAAAAGAATAAAAAGGGGTTGGCTAGTGTGATACTAGCTCACCAATTCGCCTTATATGTCGAACTGGTAATTAATATACTAATCGATAGGATATATTTTGTCAAGGAAAAAGATGAAAAAATCTTTTAAATTAAAAAAAACTATTATATAATGGTATTAAGAATAAAATAAGGAGGGTGTATTTATGCCAACATTAAAGAAAGAGGAACTAGTTTTAATAGATCGTTATTTTAGAGCAGTTAATTATTTATCAGTAGGACAATTATATTTATATGATAATCCTTTGTTAAAAAGAGAGTTAACAATTAATGATATTAAACCTAATTTAGTGGGACACTGGGGGACTGCTCCTGGTCAAAATTTTATATATACTCACCTTAATCGTATTATCAAAAAACACAATTTAAATATTTTATATATTTCTGGTCCTGGTCATGGGGGACAAGCGATGATTGCTAATAATTATTTAGATGGAACTTATACGAAGTTTTATCCAAAAATTACCCAAGATGAAAAAGGAATGAAAAAATTATTTAAACAGTTTTCATATCCTGGCGGAGTGTCTTCCCATGTTGCGGCAGAAACTCCAGGTTCTATTCATGAAGGAGGAGAACTTGGGTATTCTCTAGCTCATGCGGCAGGGACTGTTTTAGACAATAAAGATTTAATTACAGCTTGTGTTATTGGAGATGGAGAAGCAGAAACTGGTCCTCTTGCAACTAGTTGGCATTTAAATAAATTTTTAAATCCCAAAACAGATGGAATAGTGTTACCAATTCTACATAGAAATGGGTATAAAATTTCTAATCCGACTGTTTTTGGTAGAATGAGTAAGCAAGAGATGGAAGATTTCTTTTATGGAGTGGGTTGGAAACCTTACTTTGTAGCAGGAGATGATCCTTTAAAGATGCATGAATTAATGGCTACTACCTTAGAGAAAGTTTTAAGGGATATTAAAAATATTAAAACTAGTAATAAAAGAATAAAGTATCCAATGATTGTATTAACTACTCCGAAGGGATGGACTGGTCCTCATATGGTTGATTCTAAAAAAATTGAGGGGACTTTTAGAGCTCATCAAGTACCAGTAGTTATTACAAAAGATAAGTATGATCAATTACCAATTTTAGATAAGTGGTTAAAAAGTTATCATCCGGAAGAGTTATTTGATATAGATGGTAAATTATTAAGTGATATTAAAAGTATTATTCCAAAAAGTGAAAAATGTATGGGGATGAGTCCTTATGCTAACGGAGGGTTATTATTAAAAGAAATTAAAACTCCAATCTGGGAAAATTATGCTTTAGATATTAAGAGTCCTGGTTCTTTTGAAAAACAAGATATGATGGAACTGGGTAAATATATAAGAGATGTATTTTTACTTAATAAAGATAATAAGAACTTTAGATTATTTGGACCAGATGAAGCTATGAGTAATAAAATGAGTCATATTTTTGAAGTTGAAAAAAGAATGTGGAATTATAAAACTTTAAAAAATGATGAATTTTTAAGTCCAACTGGTAGAGTAATGGATTCTTATTTATCAGAACATTTATGCGAGGGAATGCTTGAGGGTTATTTATTAACAGGAAGACATGGTTTTTTCCATACGTATGAAGCTTTTTCACGTATAATTGATTCCATGGTAGCACAACATGCTAAATGGTTAAAAGTATGTAAGGAATTGTCTTTTAGAAAAGATATTTCATCTTTAAATATAGTATTAACATCACATGTATTCCAACAAGATCATAATGGATATACACATCAAGAACCGGGGTTCTTAAATCATTTATCTACGAAAAAAGATGATATAGTAAATATTTATTTACCACCGGATACAAACTGTTTATTAGCAACTTTTGATAAGTGTTTAAAAACAAAAAATAAAATAAATGCTATAGTTGCTTCAAAACATCTTAGACCACAGTATTTAAATAAAGCTCATGCTAAAGTTCATGTTGAAAATGGAATAGGGGTATTTAATTTTGCATCTAATGATTTAGGAAAACCAGATATTATATTAGCTTGTTGTGGAGAGACTCCAACTTTAGAAGTTTTAGCAGCAACTAATTTGTTAAGAACAACTGTTAAAGATATTAAGATTAGAGTTATTAATGTAGTAGAGTTAATGAGATTAAAAAAAGGACATCCAAGAGGATTATCAGATATTGAGTTTAATACTTTATTTACAAAAGATGTTCCAGTAATATTTAATTTTCATGGTTATCCTAGTTTAATAAATCAATTAATTTATAATAGAGATAATAAAAATATATTAGTAAAAGGATACGAAGAAGAAGGAACTATTACTACAACATTTGATATAAGAGTTCAAAATAAAATAGATAGATTTAATATAATGAAAGAATCACTTATGTTAATCCCTAAGTATAAATCAGTATCAGCACCTCTTTTAAAATGGTGTGATGATATGCTTAGTTATCATAATAGTTATATTAAACAATTTGGAGAAGATATTCCTTTAGTAAAAGAATGGAAATGGAATTTATAAGAGATGCTTAAGCATTTCTTTTTTGATTGATAAAAAGTTGTTTATTTATAAAAAAAATATGTTATAATATGCAAGAAGGAAGTGATAGTGTGTCAAAACTTGCAGATATTAAAGGATTAGGGCCTAAATCGTTACTTTTACTAGAAAAGTTATCGATAAACAATATAAATGACTTAGTAATGCATTATCCTTTTAGATACGATATGTTAGTTAGAAATACTCTACAAGAAGTTAATGATGGAGAAAAGATAGTTATTGATGGGAAGATAGAGAGTATTCCAATATTAATGAGATTTAAAACAGGTTTAAATAAAATGAATTTTAGATTAGTAACACCCTCTGGAGTAGTGGGAGTTTCTATATTTAATAGAGCATTTATCAAAAAAGATTTATTAGTAGGGACAACTGTTACTGTTATTGGAAAACTAGATAAGAAGAAAAATATAATAACAGCAGCTGATATTAAATTAGAGGGTTTATCTAATAAAGTTAAAATAGAACCAATATATCATACTACTAGTGGATTAACTAATAAAAATCTAAGAACATATATAAATATGGGATTATTAATGTTTGGTAAAGAGATAGAGGATTATATACCTAAATCATTGATTGAAAAGTATAAATTTTTAAATAAAAAGACATCTTTAAATATTATTCATAATCCTTCAACTGAAGAAAAATTAAAAGATGTTACCATTAGATTAAAGTATGAAGAATTATTTATATTTATGTTTAAAATTAATTACTTAAAATTAATGAATAAAAAGAAAAATATCGGAGTAGTAAGAGTTATTGATAAAGATAAAGTAAATAAGTTTATAAAAAGTATTCCATTTGAATTAACAAATGATCAATTAATTACAGTAGAAGATATCTTAAATGATTTAGAAAAAGATTATAGAATGAATAGACTATTACAAGGTGATGTTGGAAGTGGTAAAACAATAGTATCTTTTATTGCAATGTATGCTAATTACTTATCGGGATTTCAATCAGCATTAATGGCTCCAACGGAAATATTAGCAATTCAACATTTTAATAATATTAAAAAAATTATTAAAGATAAAAATATTAATATAGAACTTTTAACAGGATCAACTCCTAAAAAAGAAAAGAGTGCTATTTATGAAAAATTAAAAAATGGGGAAGTTCATATTATTATTGGAACTCATGCTTTAATTCAAGATGATGTAGAGTATCAAAATCTAGGGTTAGTAATAACAGATGAACAACATCGTTTTGGGGTTCATCAAAGAGCAAATCTTCATAATAAAGGTAAAAAACCAGATATATTATATATGAGTGCTACACCAATTCCTAGAACTTATGCCTTAACTATTTTTGGAGATATGGATGTTTCTACAATTAAGGAAAGACCTAAAGGAAGACAACCAATTGAGACAATGATAAAACAAAATGATGAAATAAAAGATGTTTTAGAAATAATTTATGATGAGTTAAAAGAAAAGCATCAAATTTATGTAATAGCCCCTTTAATTGAAGAAAGTGAAGTTAGTGACTTAACTAATGTAGCAGAATTAAAAGAAAAAATGTCATTAGCGTTTGGTAAAAAATATAATATTGAAATAATTCATGGAAAAATGACTAGTGTTGCAAAGGAATTAGTAATGCAATCATTTAAAGAAGGGAAAATAGATATATTAATTTCTACAACCGTAGTAGAAGTTGGAGTAGATGTTGAAAATGCATCCACTATAGTTATCTTTGATGCCGAAAGATTTGGACTTTCAACCCTTCACCAATTAAGAGGAAGAGTTGGAAGAGGATCAATTAAATCAAAATGTATTTTAATAAGTGATAATAAGTCTGAAAGACTTAAAATAATGACTAATACCGAAGATGGATTTAAAATAAGTGAAGAAGACTTTAAACTAAGAGGTTCGGGAGATATATTTGGAAGTAAACAAAGTGGAGATATGTCATTTAAAATAGTTAATATAAAAAATGATTATAAAATATTGCTTCAAGCTAAAAAAGATTCAAAAGAATATCTCCTTGATAAAAACACAGATAATGAAGAACTAAAACAAAAACTAATAAATTCAATGATAAAAGATTCATAATATGTAAAATTAAAAGTAATTATTCTCAATCATATTGACAATAATTACAATTTATTCTATTATTAAGATGCATGATATATATCATGCTGATTATCTCTCACGGATTTGTGTGAGAGTATATTCAACCGAACCCCCTGAAGAGAAGACATTGTCTTCTCGTTTTTTTATAAAGTATAACATTTCGATTTTAATAATTAGCTCATGTACGTAAGTAAAATCGTTCACTTATTAATTTAACTATAATGAAACAGTAATTAAATTAATGAGTATAAATAAGAGTAAATTTTTAGAATTTGTTATTTGAAAGGAAATTGAATTATGTTAAAAAAAAAATTATATTAAAATATGATATAATTTTTTTATTATAGAAAAAGAGGTTATTTATGAATCAGGAAATTTTTAGTAATAGTAATAATTATTATTGTGCACATGGAACAGGGCGCTTAAATGATAGTCCTGAGATAATTAATTCAATTTTTAAGATTGGATTAAGATGTAGTCATGGCTCTTTGGAAAATACAGTAGTTCAATATGGATCAGGCCGTGATGATCTTTTTAATGAAAAGAAAAATAGTTTTGATAACTGGGAACATATTAATTCAAAAAAAATAGTTATAATTAGTGTTCCCAAAGAATTATATATTCATTATTCTTTTAAAAAAGATTGCTCATATAAAGCATTTGAATATATTAATGATGAAAATCAAAATGTATATTTAAGACCTGAATATGTAAGAGGGTATTATAATGCAGAAACAGAAGAATTTATAGAAAATCCTAATTATTATGATAAGTTAGATGATAATTATCAAAGAAAATTATACGAAGAAGTAAAAACAAATTTTGCTAAAACAATTAATGAATTAGGTAGTTCCCTTGAGGAGTATAATTCTATTTATGAAAATTTCATTGAATCTCCAATTCCTTTTAGTGAAGCAGAAATAAAGTTGTATGATCAAATGTACCAAAAAAATTCAAATGAAAAAGATTTTAGTAGATAAAAGAAGATGTTAATCTTCTTTTTTTACACTTAGATATCTTAATAAAATCTTAATAAAAAGATTATTTTATATTAATAATTATTTGCTATAATAAAAAAGACAAAGGAAGTGGAGTTTTATGAATAAAATACTAGTAGTAGATGATGATAAAGAAATAGTTAAATCAATTGAAATTTATTTAAGGCAAGAAAACTATGAAATATTTAAAGCATATGATGGAATAGAAGCATTAGAAGTAATTGATAAGAATGAAATTAATTTAGTCATATTAGATATAATGATGCCTAATTTAGATGGAATTAGTACTGTTAATAAGATAAGAGAAAAATTAAATATACCAGTTATTTTATTATCTGCTAAAAGTGAAGATTATGATAAAATTGAAGGTTTAAATAAAGGAGCAGATGATTATATAACAAAACCTTTTAATCCATTAGAATTAATTGCAAGAGTTAATTCTCAACTTAGAAGATATAATAATTTTTATAAAAAAACTAATAATGAAGAAATATATAGAAGTGGGGATTTAATTATCAATAATTTAACAAAAGAAATTAGTGTGTTAGATAAAAAAATTAAATTAACTCCAACTGAATATAATATTTTATTATTTTTATTAAAAAATAAAGGAAAAGTATATTCAATGGACCAAATATATAGTGAAATATCATCAAGTGATAGTTATGATATATCTAATATAATAGCAGTTCATATTAGACATATTAGAGAAAAAATAGAAGTTAATCCAAAAAACCCAATCTATTTAAAAATAATTTGGGGAGTAGGATATAAAATAGAAGATATAAAGGAGAAATTATGAAAAATAAAAATACAAAATGGATCTTATTTAGGTGGTTAGGATATATATTAATACCTGTTTTAATATTTATAATAACTCTTAATGGAGCAGTAATATATACTGTTTCTAATAACTCATTAGATGATTTTGATGATAATAATTATTATGAATCAGATTTCTTTTTAGATCAGTTAGAAAGTGATTTGAAAAATATGGTGATTGAGGCAAATAATACAGTAATTACAGATGATTATTCTCATTATTCTTCACATGGAGTTATTGATATTAATGGAGAAAAATATGAAATAATAAATAGTTATTTGAACGAATATCAAGATTTTGATTTTATTTATGTTGATAATGTTGCTAAAGAAATAAATATTAATAAATTAGATGTAAATATTAAAGAGATAATTGAAGATGAATCATTAGGAGATTATTATTATACTGATATTGATAATGTTATTACATCTACAATTGGAGATTATGATGTAAAAGATATCGTAATAAACTATGGAATTTTAAATCAATATAATTTTGAAAATCTAGAAAATGCCGATTTTTATTATTCATATGATAATATAGAATATACATCAACTACAAGTTTAGAGAGCATCTGGTATAATATTGTAAAAGGAAGCTATAAATATGCAGTTTTAAATATTTGTATAGCAGCTTTATTATTACTTACACTGACTATACTAATGTTTATAGGAATTGGAAAAAATAGAGAAAATGATGATATTAAGTTAAATAAATTTGATAATATTCCGTTCGAATTAATCGTATTTGCGGGAATGATGCCACTGTTTATTGGGATAAACTCTATGGATGATCATATTGTAATAACTACTGTTATGTTAAGTATTCTATATATTATATGGTTAAATATTCTAATTACATTTATAAAAAGGATTAAAGCTAGTAGTTTATTAAAAAGTACTTTAATATATAAATCAATTATTCTTATGAAAAGTATATTTACAAAAGTACGTGAAAATGTAAAAATAACTGCTATAATAGTGGGATTTGTATTTATAAATTTCTTCTTAATAGTAACCGAGTATCATCCGTTTATAATGTTAATTTATATAGCAGTATTAATAGGAATTGGTATTTATGTATATAAAAGATACTTTATGTTAAAAAATATAAAACAATTGATTAATGATATATATGAAAATAAAACATATACTATAAAAAAAGAAGATTATACAGAAGATTTTTATGAGGTAGTAGAAAAACTAGATAAAATATCAAATGGATTTAATGAAGCACTAGAATCAAAACTAGTAAGTGAAAGAATGAAGAGTGAACTTATTACTAATGTATCACATGATATTAAAACTCCACTAACTTCCATTATTAATTACATAGATTTATTGCAAAAAGAAAAAATAGAAGATAAGAAAATAAATGAATATATAAATATTTTAAGTATTAAAGCAGATAGGTTAAAAAAATTAACTGAAGATTTAGTAGAATTATCAAAAGCAAGTTCAGGAAACTTAAAAATAGGGTTTAGTAAAATAAATATAAATGAATTATTAAACCAATTAAATGGGGAATATGATGAAAAAATAAAAACATCTAAATTAGAGATAGATTATGAGAATAATAAAAATATATTTATTAAAGCAGATACTAAATATATATACCGTGTATTTGACAATATATATAGTAATATAGTTAAATATTCTATGAAAAATACAAGAGTTTATCTAGATATTAAAGAAGCTGATAATGAAGTTATTATTTCAATAAAAAATATTTCTAAAGAAAAATTAAATATATCAAAAGAAGAGTTAATCCAAAGATTTGTAAGAGGAGACTCTTCAAGAAGTGAACAAGGGAGTGGATTAGGGTTATCTATAGTTGATAACTTAGTAAAACTCCAAGAAGGTAATTTTGATATTACGATCGATGGTGATTTATTTAAAGTGATAATTACATTTAAGAAGTGGTAAAATAAAAAGTTTATCGCTTTTTTATTTTAAATAACAAAGTAAAAAAAGTGTAATTACAAATAAAATAAATAAAAAAGACTTTATATATGAAAAAATAGTTAAAGTAGACTAAGAGTGTAAAAACTCTTTTTTATATGCTATAATTAATTTATAAATATAGTTATTTCAGAGGGGAAAATGGATATAGTTAAACTTAATATAATAATAAATAATTATCTGGATAAAATGGGAAATGAAAATAATATATTAACAGGAAGTTTATTGTCTGAAGAAGTAAAGTCATTTTTACAAAAGGACGCAAATCCGTTTTTAATAGGATTAATAGCAGATCAATCAGTTAAAGCAGAAATAGCATGGAGTTTACCTTATAAATTAAAGAATCGAATGAATACTTTTGGTTTTATAGATATATTAAATAATTTTTCAATACACGAAATCGAAGATTTTATTAAAATAAAACCAGCTTTGCATAGATTTCCTAGTAAAATGGCTCAGTACATATATTTAGCTATAAAAGATGTAGTAGAAAAATATGAAGGAGATGCTAGTAATATATGGGTAAATAAAACCGCAAAAGAAATAGTAACTAAATTAGAACAGTTTAAAGGTATTAGCCATAAAAAAGCCTCACTTGGAACGCTTTTATTAGTAAGAGATATGAATTTAAAAATTGTTGACATGGAAAATATTGATATAGCATATGATGTTCATATAAAAAGAATATTTAAAAGAGTAGGATTAGTAGAAGAAGAAAACGAAGAAAATGTATTGCTAGCTGCAAGAAAACTTAATCCAATATTCCCGGGTAAATTAACAACATTTTTTTGGGCAATAGGCAGAGACTATTGTTATGCTACTGAACCCAAATGTAAAAGTTGTCCACTAGGTTATGAATGTAAGGAAAATATAACTGTTAAAGAGAGGTGCTAATATGATAGAATTAATAAAAAAAGAAAATATTTCCTCAATAAAATTACATGAACAGCTAGGTTTTGTTTATGAGGGTAAAAGTTTGGATGAATATGCTAATGGATACCCTATTAATCATTTAGGATATATTTATAAATCAAAAACTAATAAAAAAAATTAGTATTATGATATAATACATCAGGTAAACAGAAATTGTTCTATAATAAAAATTAATAACAATGCAAATTTGTTTATAAGAAAAGAGGGAATTAATGGTTGTAGAAATTTTAAAAAAATATGGATATCAAGAAAAAGAAATAGCGAAAATTTTAAAAAATGAAAAGATAAATGCTTATCAATCATCAAAATTAGAAGAAAAGATTAATGAAGTATTTGAATATTTTATAAATAAAAATTATACTGAAAAAGAAATAATAAAAATGACTAAATCATTACCTAGTCTATTCACTTATAGTATTGAAATGATGGAATATAAAGAAAAGGAAATGGTAGAATTTGGTTATCCAAAGGAACAATTTATAAAAATGAGTAAAATAGTACCGGCGGTTTTTAGTTATAGCGTTGATAATATTAAAACTAAACAAAAAGATATGGAAGATTTAGGATATAATAAAAAAGAATTTATAAAAATGACTAAAACTTTACCAACTATTTTTGGACTTAATATTAAAAATATAAGAGATAAAATTGCTTTTTTGGAAGATATAGGTTATAAAAGAGAAGAAATTCTTAAAATGAGTAAAACATTTCCAACTTTATTTTCACTAAATACTGAAAAAATAGAGGAAAGACAAAAAGAACTTCTGGAGTTTGGCTATACCCAAGAAGAAGTCTTGAAGATTACAAAAACATCTCCAGGAATATTTGGAATTAGTATCGATAAAATAAAAGAAAAAGAAAAATTTATGAAGAAATTGGGATATAGTAAAAAAGATTTTTTGAAAATTGTTAAAAAACAACCGTCTTTATTAGGCTATAGTATTGAAAATATAAATGAGAAACAAAAATATATGGAAGAATATGGATATGAAAAAGAGAATATATTAAAAATGTGTAATTCTTTTCCGACTATTTTTAGTTTAAGTATAGAAAATATCCAAAAAAAACAAAAAGATATAGAAAGTTTAGGATATACAAAAGAAGAAACTATTCAAATATGCAAAGGACTTCCAACACTATTTGGTTTGAATATTGAAAATATTAGTAGAAAAGTAAATTATTACAAAAGCATTAATTTAGAAGGAATAATTCTAAATAATCCAATGAAGTTAATTCAAAGTATTGAATTAACTCATGCTAGGTATAAATTTTTACAAGAAGAAAAACAAAAAGAGATAACATATGATAATTATAATTTACTATTTTATAATCAAGCTAAATTTATAAGTTCTTATAAATATAGTAATAAGGAAATAATGAAAAAATATAAATACGAAGGGGATGATAAATTTGTTAATACTAGATAAATTATTTGAATATGGAATAAATGAAAGTAATATTCGACATATGATGGAGATAAATCCATATTTAGAAGATGTAACTGATAAAGAATTTGATGAGAAAATAGAAGTATTAAAAGGTATTAACTGTAGTCATAATCAAATCATTGATATAATTACTAGTAATTCAAATGTTTTATCTCTAAGTAATTCAGATTTATATAAATTAATTATATTTTTAAAAGAAATTGGAATTAATTCATTAAATATATTAATTGAATCAAATCCTTTTATCTTAAATTTAGAATTATTTGAAATTAAAAATTATTTACAAGAAGAGTTAAAAAGTAAATCAATAAAAGAAGTAGTAGAAAATTTAGAAGATAACCCCATGTTATTTAATGATATGTAGAAAATAGAGTAGAAGAAATTTCATCTTCTTTTTTTTAGTACATGTGGTATAATATGTAACCATAACAAAAGGGGGATAATATATGAACAAAGAGATAGAAAATAAATTGTATCATGATATGTGTAAGGGAATAATATTAAAAAAATATGGATATGGTGAATTAGAAATTAAAAAAATTTTATCTAACAAAATAGTTAGTAGCTATACTATTGATATATTTTTAGATAATTTAAAAGAAAAAATAATATATTTAACAGGAGGAGGATACAAAAAGAAAGATATTTTAAAAATAACATCTCAATGGCCTGAATTACTAGAATTAAACATAGAGGATATAAAAGAAAAACAAAATGATCTTTTAGAATTTGGATATACTAAAAAAGAGTTAATAAAAATTAGTAAAACAGTTCCATTTATGCTTAATGATAAAATGGATAATATAAAAGAAAAACAACTAGAAATGGAGACAAAAGGCTTTTCAAAAAAGGACTTTTTGAAAATGACCAAAAAATTCCCATCATTATTATCTCTAAATAATAAAACTACAAATAAAAAATTGGAAGAACTTAAAAATTTAGGATATAGTAAGGATGAAATTTTAAAAATAGTAAAAGCTTGCCCTTTTATATTTGGTTATAATATTAATAGTATCAAGAATAAACAAGAGAAGATGACAGAACTGGGATATAGTAAGGCAGAATTTTTAAAAATGAGTATAAAATTCCCTTCTATATTTGTATTATCAGTAGATCATATTAGTGAAAAGCAAGTTGCCTTAGAAAAATTAGGATTTACTAAAGAATCTTTTTTGAATATTACTAAAAAACAACCTAATGTTTTAAGTTTAAGTGTAGAGAATGTTAAAAATAAACAATCAGATATGAACAAGTTAGGATATTCTGAAGAAAAATTTATAGAAATGTGTACTGAATTTCCATATTTATTAGCATACAATATGGATACTATAAGAGAGAAAATAGAATTTTATAAAAGTGTAAATATGAAAGCATTTATTGATGAAAAACCAAAACATTTAATCCAAAGTGTTGATGTATCTTATGCTAGATACATGCATCTAAAAGAGCAAAATAGTAATATTTGTTCTGATGATTATAATAAATTATTTTATGCTCAAAGTGTATTTAAAAAAATGTATTTGTATGATAACAAAGAGTTAGTAGAAAAGTATCCTTATAGGAATAGGGATATTTCAAAAGAAAAATTAGGAAAAAGTATATTATGATAATTGAAGAAATTTTAAAAAAATATGGATATGGAGAATTAGAAATTAATAAAATAATAACAAATAAAACAATTAGTAGTTATTTACCAGAAGATATTGATAATAAAATTCAAAATTCCCTTGAATATTTTATGATGAAAGGGTACACGAAAGAAGAGTTCATTAGAATTTCCGAGAAAAATCCAAATATAATTTTAATAAGTAATAATAAATTGGATGAAAAACAAAAAAACCTTGAGGAATTTGGATATTCAAAAGAAGATATTATATACATGAATATAATTTTTCCATATTTGTTTAACTATTCTATTTATAATATTGAACAGAAACAAAAACAATTAGAAAAATATGGATATACAAAGGACTTCTTTTTAAAAAACAGTAAAAAACATCCTTCATTAATAAGAATAAGTAACAAAAATTTAAATAGTAAATTTATATATTATATAAATGAATTAGGATTTTCAGAACTACAGTTTCAAAAAATGATAAAAAATAATCCAGCAACCCTAAATATTAGTATTGCTAGAATTGATAATAAATTAAGACAGATGTTATCACTAGGGTATAGTGAAAAAGAAGTTTTAAAACTTATTAAAAAATTCCCATCAATAATAGGGTACAATATTGAAAATGTAGAGATTAAGCAAAAAGAGTTAGAAAAAATTGGTATTGAAAAAGAAGATTATGTTAAAATAAGTTTATGTTTTCCTTCTGTACTTGGATTATCGACTAATAATATAAAGCAGAAAAAAAGAGAAATGGAAGAACTAGGTTATGAACCTCATACATTTATAAAAATAATAAAAAGAACTCCTGCTATCTTAGGTTTGAGTATAGAAAATATTAAAAAGAAGCAAAAAGATATGGAAGCTTTAGGGTATAATAAAGGTCAATTTTTAACTATGAGTAAAACTCAACCAGATATCTTTAGTTATAGTATTGATAATATTAAACAAAAAGAAGCGCTATTTGAAAAATTCGGATATAGTAATGAAGAATTTATTAAAATAAGTGAAAGTTTTCCCGCTATATTTGGATTTAGCTTAGAAAACCTAACAAGAAAAATCAAATTTTATCAGGATAATAATTTACGAGATATAATAGTGAATAAACCAAAACATCTAATGCAAAGTGTAGAATTAACTTATTCAAGATATAATTATTTGAAAAAAGAAATAGGGATTATAATTAATTTTGATAACAGTAATAGATTATTTTGGAATGATAAAATATTTCAAAAAACGTATAACTGTAAAAAAGAAGATATTTTAAAAAACTACAAATATCAAGATATCATTAATAATACAAAAACTTTAAAAAGATAAGTAAATTATCTTTTTTCTTTTAATGTATGATATACTAAATGTATAATTAAAGGAGGATATTATGTTATTATTAAATACAAATTATTATGCAAATCATGAGGTAGAAATGATTAAGTTAGTATCAGGAACTACTATTCAAAGTAAAAATGTTGTATCAGATTTTGGTCAAGGATTAAAAACAATTGTAGGAGGAGAATTAAAATCATATACTGATATGATGAATAAAGCTCGTGCAATTGCTGTGGAGAGAATGATCGAAGAAGCTGAAAAATTAGGAGCAGACATTATTTTAGATGTTCAATTTTCATCAAGTGCCGTAACAGCTGCAGCAGCTGAAATACTTGTATATGGAACAGCTGCTAAGATTATTAAATAATGATGAAAGTATTAACTGTTAAACAACCTTGGGCTACATTGATTGCAGAAGGTTATAAAAAGTATGAATTTAGAACATGGCAAACTAAATACAGAGGAGAATTATATATTCATGCTGGACTCAAAGTAGATAGGGAAGCTATGAAAAAATTTGCTCATCTTAATTTAGAATACCCGAAATCAAAAATTATTGCCAAAGTAAATTTATTAGACTGTATTAAATTAGATGATGATAAAAATAAAAAGATAATAAATGAGAATAAATTAATTTATGGTAGTAAGTTCCATACTGGGTATGCCTGGGTAATAAGTGATGTCGTACGTGTTGATTTAAACCAAGAAATAAAAGGGAAATTAAGTATTTGGAATTATAATGATAATTAAGGAGAAATTATGCAATATCGAAAATTAGTTAAAGGAAAAGAAAATATCTCATTACTAGGATATGGATGTATGAGATACCCAATGAAGAAAAATCAAATAAATAAAGAACTAGCATTTTCTCAAATGAAATTAGCATATGATAATGGAGTTAATTACTATGATACAGCTTATATATATCATGGGGGAAAAAGTGAAGTTATTTTAGGTGAATTTATCACAAAATATAATCTTAGAAAAGATATTTTTATTGCTGATAAACTACCAACTTTTTTAGTAAAGAAGGCTGATCAAATTGATGTGTTTTTTAATACTCAATTAACAAGATTAGCTACTGATTATATAGATTATTATTTAATGCATATGTTAACCTGTTTTGAAGATTGGCAAAAATTAAAGGATTTTAAAATCGAAAAATTTATTGAAGATAAAAAGAAATCTGGTGCAATTAAATATATTGGATTTTCATTTCATGGAAGAAAAGAAGAATTTATAAAGATTTTAGAAGATTATAAATGGGATTTTTGTCAAATTCAATTTAATTATTTAGATGAATATAATCAAGCTGGCCTTGAAGGTTTAAAAAGAGCTGAAGAATTAGAAATTGGAGTAGTAGTGATGGAACCTCTAAGAGGAGGATCACTTGCTAATAATGTTCCAAATAAAGTAAAAGAAATAATGAAAAAAGAAAGGCCTAAAGTGTCATCAGCGTATTTAGCATTAAGATTTGTAATGAATCATACAGGAGTTAAAACGGTTTTAAGTGGTATGAATGAAGATATACATATTAAAGATAATATTAATGCTGCAAGTATTACTACCCCAAACAGTATGACAAAAGAAGAAATAGAAGTAATTGAAAACATTAAAAATGTATATAAAGAATTAATGAAAGTACCATGTACGGGTTGTAATTACTGTATGCCATGTCCAGTAGGAGTAGCAATACCAGAAGTATTTAATGATTATAATAGTATAAACTATTTTGGAAATAAAACAGGAGTTGTAAAATTTCAGTATGCTTTAAAATGTACCGGAATGTTTGGTAGTAAAACTAGAGGAGCCAATGCTTGTATTAACTGTGGGAAGTGTATTAAAAGATGTCCACAAAGAATAAATATTCCTAGTAAGTTAAAAGAAGCTCATCATAAATTAGATAGTAAATTTTTACGTTTTGGAATGACTATATTCAAAAAAATTAACAAAAAAAATAAATCTGTAAAATAAGATTTATTTTCTTTTTTATATTACTTTAAAATGATATTATTATAATAGAGGTGTAGTATGAATAAAGGATTTGATAATAAAAAATATATAAAAATTCAAAGTGAAGAAATAAAGAAGCGAATTTTGAAATTCGATAAGTTATATTTAGAATGTGGTGGAAAATTATTTGATGATTATCATGCTAAAAGATGTTTACCAGGATTTGATATTAATTCTAAGCTAGAAGTTTTAAAAGAGTTTAAAAAAGACTTGGAAGTAATATTTTGTATTAGTGCTAAAGATATTGAAAAAAATAAAGAGAGAGCAGAGTATGGAATTACATATGATAGTGAAGTAATTAGATTAATAAATGAATTAAGAAAAATAAAAATATCAATTAACAGTGTGGTTATTACTTTATTTGAAGGAGAAGAAAAGGCAACTAAATTTAAAGAAAAAATCGAAAACTATGGAATAAAAGTATATATTCATACTTATACAAAAGGATATCCAACTGATATTAATACTATTGTAAGTGAAGAAGGATATGGAAAAAACCCATATATTAAAACAACAAAAAAATTAGTAATTGTAACAGCACCAGGGCCAAATAATGGGAAACTTGCTACTTGCTTATCACAGCTTTATCATGAACATAAAAATTATGTAGATGCTGGATATGCGAAATATGAAACTTTTCCAGTTTGGGATTTACCACTAAATCATCCTCTAAATATAGCGTATGAAGCTGCAACAGCGGATTTAAAAGATATTAATATGATAGATTCTTTTCACTTAGAAGAATACGGAGTAAGTGCTGTTAATTATAATCGTGATTTAGAAATATTTCCAATTTTAAAAAGTATTTTAAATAAAATAAGTAAAGATGATTTATATAAATCACCAACCGATATGGGTGTTAATATGATTGGTAAATCAATCCTAGATGATAGTATAGTAAGTGAAGAATGTAAAAAAGAAATAGTCAGAAGATATTATCAAGCAAAAGTAGAAGAAAAGATGAACCAAAATAATAATGAGGTATCAAATAGAATTAAAATTTTAATGAATAATTTAAAGATAGATGAATATTATTTAGATATAATAAAGGAAGCTCATCAAAAACAAATAGAAAAAGAATCACCTGTAGTAGCAATAAAATTAAAAGATAATTTTGTTATAACCGGTAAACAAACAGAACTTTTAAGTGCTCCAGCATCAGCCTTATTAAATGCATTGAAAGTATTAACAAAAGTTCCAGATGAAATAGATTTATTAGCTCCTTCTGTTATAGAGCCAATGCTTAAATATAAATTAAAGTCTTTTGACAATTCTCCAATTTTGTTAAATGCTAATGAAGTTTTAATAGCATTAGCTATATCATCTGTAACTAACCCAACTTCAGAAAAAGTTTTAGAAAATTTATCTAAATTAGAAGAGTGTGAAGCTCATGCTACATATATTATTAATAATGGAGATTTATCAGTATTTAAAAAACTAAAAATAAAATTGACAAATGATGCGAAATATCTAATTTATTAATTATAAATATTGAATTATAAAATAGATAAGAGTATACTAAATATAGGAGGAAATTATATGATAATAATAGGGATAATAGTAGTAATATTGATAGCATCAATCAAACAAATTAATCAATATGAGAGAGGGTTGAAATTTACTTTAGGTAAATATAGCGGACTGATGTCACCAGGATGGAGAATAGTAATCCCGGTATTTCAAAGTTATCAAAAAGTAGATATTCGTATTAAAGCAGTGGATATTCCAGAACAAGAAGCAATTACAAAAGACAATGTATCTATTAAAATTAATGCAGTATTATACTATAAAGTATTTGAACCAAAAAAATCTATTTTAGAGGTTGAAAACTTTAAGTATGCAGTAAGTCAACTTGCTCAAACAACAATGAGAAATGTGGTAGGATCAGTTACTTTAGATGAACTTTTAGGAGAACGCCAAAAAATATCTAGTGAAATCTGTAATATCATTGATAAAGAAACAGACTTATGGGGAATTAAAGTAGATAACGTTGAATTAAAAGATGTTGCACTACCTGAAGAAATGAAAAGAGTAATTGCCAAAGTAGCAGAAGCCGAACGTGAAAAATCAGCAATTATTACAAAAGCAGCAGGAGAAGTAGAAGCTTCTAAAAACTTAGCAGAAGCAGCTAACATTATGGGATCAACTCCGGGAGCATTACATTTAAGAACTTTATCAACATTAAACGATTTAAGTTCAGATCAGTCTAATACAGTAGTATTTGCAGTACCACTTGAAGTATTAAGAGCATTTGACGGAATAAGTGCAACTGATAAAATAAAAGATTTTTTAACAAAAAAATAAATTAGAAAGATTCTTAGAATCTTTTTTTTTACTTTAATATATGATATACTTATCAAGATAAAATAGGAGGTAATTATGGTAAAAGAATTTTCTGAATTAATAAGAAATTATTTTAAACTAGTCAAGTTTAAGAAAAGTACATATTGTGGATTATGCTTTTTTGTTGTTTTATATACAGTTGTTACCTTACTTATACCAGTATTATCATCAAAAATAATTGAATATTTAACAATTGCTGATCAATATAATTCTATCTTATATATCATTTTATTTTCAGTAATATATTTATTATCAAGAGTAATTTTATATTTTAAATATAGTCTATATAGTAAAAATTATAGTTACAGTTATAATAATTTAACAGTAAAAGCTTTGAATAAATTATTATTAATTGATAATAACTTTTCTAAAAATATATCTGCTGGTAAATTATTTAATGCTATAAATAATGATATTATAACCTTAGCAGATATTAATGATCGTATTCCACGATTATTTATGGCTATTATCCAGATTGTTACAATAATTGTAATAGTTAGTTATATAAATATAGTGTTAGGGTTAATATTTATAGTATTTACTTTAATTTATATTTTAATGAAAAATTTTTATGATAAGAAAAATAACTATTATTATAATAAAGTTCTACATCAAGAAGATAAATATACAACATTATTAACTGAGGTTATTCCTGGATTGCAAGAAATAAAAACTTATAATATGTTACCTAAAATAACAAGTAAACTTAAAGTTTTACATAATAGATTTATTAAATTATATAAAAGTCAAAGCCATTATTTAATAAAAAGAGATGTTGACAGTTTATTAGTTAAATATGTAGTTAGATTCTTTTTATATATGATTTTAATATACTTAATGAGTACTGGTAAAATTGGAATTGATATATTAGTATTAATTATTGCATATCATGTAACATTAGTAGGATATATATCAGAGTTAACAACTTCTACAGTTTTAATAAGAGAAGCAGGAGTATCTATAAACAGATTAAATGATATCCTAAATTATAAAGTTAAAGCAATTTTATATGGTGATTATTCTATTAAAAATAGTTATCAAATCGAATTTAAGAATGTTTCATATGATGTTACTAATAAAAAAGTATTAAAAAATTTAAACTTTACAATCAATGAAAATGAAGTAGTAGTAATAACTGGTGCCAATAATAGTGGTAAAACATCTATATTTAATTTACTTCTTAGAATAAATGAAGTAAGTATAGGAGTAATTAAAATAGATAATAAAAATATTAAAGAATATAAAGAAGAAACTTATAAATCATTAGTATCTGTTGTTAATCAAAAACCATTTATATTTAATATGAGTATTAGAAAAAATCTTAATTTAGTAGATACTAACATTACTAATCAAATTAATGCTTGTAAATTAGTAGGTATCCATGAAGTGATTGAAAAATTACCAAGAGGGTATAATACTATTTTAAGAGAAAACGCCTCTAATATATCAGATGGTCAAAAACAATTAATATCACTGGCTAGAACAATTCTAACAGAAAGTGAAATTATTTTGCTTGATGATGTTACATCATCACTTGATCAAGTAACATTTAAAAGTATACCTTTATTAATTAATAAATTAAAAGAAGAGCATACTATTATTATAATTACTCAAAAAAGTGAATTAATGAAAATTGCTGATAAAATCATTGTAATGAATGAAGGTAAAATAGATGAAATTGGAACTCATAATGAATTAATTAAAAATAATGAGATATATAAATTTTTACAATTGAAAAAGTCTCCAAGTAGAATAGGGGTGTTTGAAAATGATAAATAAAATATTAAAAATTGTAAAATTATATTTTAGTTTTAATGTTAATTCTAAAAAAAGATTAATAATTCTATTTATTATGGCTCTTTTAAAAACTCTATCTATATTATTAATTCCATTAACAACAGCATCAATTGTAGAATTTGCCACGTCAGATAACTTTGAAAAGGCATATTTATATGGATTATTATTTTTAAGTAGTGGAGTATTTTATATATTAATGAATCATTTATATTATGTTGCTAAAAAGAAGCATTTCTTATATAGTCATAATCAATTACAAGATAATGTTATAAATAAAATATCTAATTATGATGATAATTTTCAAAAGAAGTTATCTCCTAATTTAATAATAAATTCAACTTCAAAAGATATAAATCAAATAGTGTTAATACCAGTACAATTATTTGATATTATTACAGAGGTTATATCAATAGTAATTACTATTATTATTTTATTTAGTGTTAATATATATATTGGATTAGTTTCTCTTATTTTAATTTCTTTATCTTTATGTTTACTTAATAAAAATATATTGAAGAAGGAATGGTTTTTAGCAAAACAAAGAAATCACCAAGATAATATTGGTGGTTTAATGAAACAAACAGTAGAAGGAAATATAGAGATTAAGTCTTTTAATATTAAGCAAGATATTAATAAACATTTAAAGGGGCATTTAAATTCATGGAATGATATGTATAAAAAAAATCGTAAACATCATATTAATATATTTGTATTTAATCCAATGATATTGGCAATTGGAAAAATTCTTTTATATGTGATTTCTGCTATATTAATACTATTAGAGCATTATGATGTTGCAACTCTTGTTTTAGTTTTGGGATACTATGAAACAAATGAAGGATCGTTTGGAAAACTACATTTACATATAGATGAATTAATTGCTAACGCTGTTAGAGTAGAACGTATTACAAAAATATTAAAATATAAAAATACAGAAACTCCTGAATTTGGAGATTTAGAAAAAGATGACATTACAGGAGAAATTGCCTTTAAAAAAGTATCATTTAATTATGATGGAAAAGAAATACTTAAGAATGTGTCATTTAAAATAGAGCCAAAGTCATTAACTTTTATAGTAGGACAAAGTGGTAGTGGTAAATCTACTATATTTAAATTATTATTAAGACTTCAAAAAGTTAATAAAGGGATTATTACAATAGATAATGAAAATATTTATAATTATACAAAAGACGTATATTCAAAAAATATTTCTATCGTAACAAAGAAACCGTTTATTTTTGATGTTAGTATTAAAGAAAATTTAGGATTAGTTGATTCATCTTATGAAAATCAAATTAATGCTTGTAAACTAATTGGAATTCATGATACTATTACCAAATTAGATAAAGGATATAATACGCCATTAAAGGATTTAGAAGATATAAATGAAGGTTTAAAGCAAGAAATTGCAATAGCTAGAAGTATATTAACTAAAGCAGAAATATTATTGTTTGATGAAGTTGATGCTAATTTAGATTTAGATACATCAGAAAAAATTATAAATATATTTAATAAATTAAAAGAAACACATACTATTTTATTTATCACTCATAATCATTTATTAATAAATAAAGAAGATAATGTAGTAGTAGTAAGTAATAAAAAAGTAGTAGGACATGATAAACATAGAAAATTAATGAAAAATAATAAACATTATAGAGAGTTACAAAAACAATAAAACTTGACTTTTTATATTAATAGTGTATAATTATGAACATTAGTAATAAGAGGTGATGTAACTATGGCAAAAGAAAAAATTCATTTAACGCCAGAAGGTTTAGAAACAATAAAAGCAGAATATGCAGAATTAATAAATGAGATTCGTCCAGCGAATGTACAAGCTATCAAGGAAGCTTTAGCATTAGGAGATTTATCAGAAAATTCAGAATATCATGCCGCTAAAGATGAACAATTAGAAATAGAAACTAAAATAAAAAAAGTAGAAAACATTTTAGAAAACTATTCTTTGATTGAAGAAATAACTAATGATGTAGTAGGACTTGGGAATACAGTTGAACTTAAATATATAGATGATGAAGAAGTAGATGAGTACAAAATTGTAGGATCACATGAAGCTAATCCATTTGAAAGTAAAATATCAAATGAAAGTCCAATAGCATTAGCTATTTTAGATAAAAAAGTTGGAGATGTTGTTGTTGTTGAAAGTCCAAATGGAAGTTATCAAGTAGAAATAACAGCAATTAGTTAGGAAAGTATAAAAAGTTGTTTTTATACTTTTTTTTTTGATTTAAATAAAGTATAATAAAAGAAGAATAAGGTGGTGTAAATATGATAATTAGAAAGCCGTATGCATTTTTAATAAAAAACTTTAATAAAATACATATAGTATTATTTTTATTAGCGTCATTTGTCTTTTATAAAACAATGAGTTTATCTAGTTTTATGAATGATTTTGTTCAAATCGAAATTTATAATGAATATGTAGACCCTATATCAAATTATATAGGGATTTTTGTCTTTATTGCAGCATTATTTATGGTTGTAGTAATAGCAGCTATTATCCTACTCTTAATAAGAAAGAAAAAACCATGGATAGCATATGTAATTGTATTAATAGAATATATATTATTGATATTAGTCTTTGGAACAATTAATAGCTATTTTAGTGGATATACAGTTCAACTTGATTCTGCAACAGCACTAGCTCTTAAAGATATTTTATTTATTGTAACAATTCCACAATACGGAGTATTTATATTATTGATTATTAGATCGCTTGGAATTGATGTTAAAAGATTTGATTTTAAAAATGATAGTGAATTTTTAGAATTAGATAGTGATGATAGAGAAGAAATAGAAATTAAAATAAATATAGATTCATATTCATTTAAAAGAAAAGTAGAAAAATTTAAAAGAGAGTTTGGATATTTCTTTAAAGAACACAAGTTTATAGTGTCTTCAATTTTTATTTTAGTTATAGTTGTAATATCTGCAGTTTCTTATAATTATTTCTTTGTAGTTCATAAAACATATAGTGAAAAAGAGATACTAGAAACAGAAAGATATGAAATTATCATTAATAAAAGTTATATAACTGATAAGTCTTTAAATGGTGAGTTAATAGAAGTAGGGAAAAAATTTGTAATAATAGATGCTACTGTTAAAAATAAATTAAATAAAGTAGATGTTAATTTAGATAAGTTTCATGTTATGACATCAGAAAAAGTATATTCGAAAACGGAAAATACATATTCTAACTACTTTAGTGATTTAGGTAAAGTATACACAGAACTTACTCTTGATACTAATCAAAGTCAAAATGTTTTGTTTGTATATAAAGTAGATGATAAAAAAGATGTTGATAATTATGCATTTTATTATCAAGATTATACTGATGAAGGGTCATCATATGTTAGAAGAGTTAAGATTGAACCAAAAGAAGTAGAAACTATTGAAAATGATGGTATGTATAAACTGGGAGAAGAGATGGTTATTAGTCTCCCAACAGGTGAAAAAAAAGAACTGATGATTGATAATTATGAATTTCATCAAGAAGTAAGTTATAATTTTGAAAATTGTCCAACTGCAGATAATTGTTATATAACAGATAAGATAATTAGTGTGACAGATAATTTTAAAATATTGAAAATTGACTTTTCATCAACCGATTTTACAGGTAAAGAATTAATTGACTTTTCAACTGATTATGGTACAATTGGTTATAAGGATGCTAATGGTAAATTGGGGAATATAGATTTTCATAATTTAGCATTACAAAACTACTATGGTAAGTACTTATATGTGAAAGTTCCGAATGAATTAATAACGTCAGAAGAAATACAAATTGTATATACAGTGAGAGATAAAGAGTATATATATCAATTGAAATAGGAGAGTAAAAATGGATAAAGAGAAATTAAAAAAATATATAAAAATGGTATCGATTATTGTAGGGTTTGGTTTATTAATATATTTAATTGTAATATATCCACTAACTAAATTTTATTCACAAGAAAGTGAAATGACTGCTGCTGCTGAAAAGTTTTTTGAAATCAACGAAGAACTTTTACCAACTGGGGCAAGAGTAGCAGAAGTTGACTTATCAACATTATATAATGAAAAATATTTACCAGAAGATTTAACTGTACCTTACACGAATAATGCTTGTTCAATAGAAAATAGTTGGGTTAAAGTAAAAAAAGAAGATGGTGAATATAAATACTATACTTATTTAGAATGTGGGATTTTAACCTCGCTTGTAGATCATGATGGTCCGGAAATCAAATTAAATGGTGATGACGAAATTGAGATTAATTTAGGTACTGAGTATAAAGATGAAGGTATTAAAAGTGTTATTGATAACAGCGACGGTGAAATAAAAGTTAATGAAGTAGTTACATCAGGAGAAGTAGATACTTCTAAAATCGGGAAATATGAAATTAAATATACAGTATCAGATAGCTTGTCAAATGAAACTGTAAAAATTAGGAAAGTAAATGTTGTTCAAAAATTAAATGAAACTATTTCACAACAAATAAAAGAAACTGAAAAAATCTCTAGTTATGTTTATTTTTCAGGACAATTATTTCAAGTTATAAATATTGAAAATGATAATATTTTGATGGCTACAGCTAGTGATGTTAGTTATGTAAATTACAGTGGTATTGATGAATGGTTAGAATATTACTATGACAATTTAAATTCTGATTCGAAAAAAAAGATTATTGATCGAAAATATTGTGTGGATGCAGTTAGTTCTGATTTAAGTAGTGCTAAGTGTAGTGAAACAAAAACAGAAAAAGTAGGTATATTAAGTGTAGAAGAATATCAAAAATATGCTGAAAAGGTTGATTTAATCTTCCCTTCGCTAGTTAGTTGGGTTAGAGATGAAGTTAGTAATGATGTAGCATGGACTACTAGTAATTATTACTTTGATAGAACTGATTCATTTAAAGAATATGATAAAACATCTAATTTAGGGATTAGACCTACAATTTTAATTGATGGAAATCAATTGATTTCTTCAGGGATTGGAAGTTATGAAAATCCTTATATGATTGATGATATTGAAGTTGGTTCTAAAAATGATCAAATAAATACGCGAACTGTTGGTGAATATATTACTTATTCTAGTTATGATTGGAGAATTGCAGAAATTGATGAAAATGGATCTGTAAAAATTATAATGGATTCCTTAGTTGTAGGAGATGATAGTGAAGAGTATGTTGTAGATAATGCTAAAGATATATATAACCCTGAGGAAAAAGGTAATATTGGATATATAGCAGAAAATAAATTAGCAGAATTTATTACAATGAAAAATTTGAAGGAATACACAGTCGAAGTTCCTATATATGACGAATTACCAAAATATAATAATGAAACAAGTGTAGAAAAGTATAAAGTTAATTTAAGTATTCCTAATATATATGATATGTTTTCAACACCGGGAGAAGGATATATTAACAACATGTATTGGGTTATAAACTCATCGAAAAATAGAACTAATTTAGTAGCTACTAATGGTTATATGTGGGATATACCTGTAGATGAATATTTACAAGCTGGATTTAAATTAGTGGCATATCTTGATGAAAGCTACAAAATAACTAGTGGACAAGGTACGAGAGCAGAACCGTATAAAATAGTAAAATAAGAGGGTGAGTTATGAAAAAAAAGAAAATACTAATTATTTCTATACTTGTAATAATATTTATAGTAATAAGTATTATTGCTATATGTATATATCAAAAAAACATTTTTTATTCTTATGAATCAAAAGTAGATAAAGTAATTAATTATGAGGCCAAACACAATGAGGTTATTAATTCTTGGATACAAGTTCAAGGGACGAATATAGATTATCCTATTATTCAAAATTCTTTGGATTTTGATGTTAATGAACATATAGATTTTGACTTTGTTTGGACAGAAAATACTGATGTAAATATATCTCATCGAGAAGTTATTGTGGGTCATAATTATTTGAATGTCTCTAGTAATCCATTGATTATAAATGAAAATCATTCTAGATTTGAGCAACTAATGTCTTTTCTATATCCAGAATTTTTAGAGGAAAATAAATATATAACTTTCACAAAGGATGGGGAAGATTATGTTTATAAAATTTTTTCGATAGGATTTTTTAAAGATAGAGATATAGAATATTATGAAAATTATAATGTAGAAAGTATTAATGAATATTTAGATGAAACAATAGAAAATAGTGTGTTTGATTTTGATGTAGATGTTAATGAAAATGATAAAATATTAAGTCTGGTAACTTGCACAAGAATGTTTGGTATCTATGATGATAGATCATTGAAAATAGATGCTAAATTGGTAGAAAAAGGTGAAAATATGAATAATTATGAATTTAATAAAAATGATAATTATGAAGAAATAGAAAATGCTATGAAGGGTGGTAATGGAAATGATTTATAAAAAAATAGCTTTAATGATAGTTCTTAGTTTTATATTTGGGGTAGGAACTGCTAGTGCTAATAATGATGGTAATAAATGTCAAATAAAAGTTGACGAGACAAAAAGCACAAACGGGGAAGTGACTACTAGTCTTAATAGTGCAGACTTCGAAGCATTTAGTGATGCGTGGGGGTTAAATGTAGTAAGAGAATATAGTTATTTTGAACTTTCGATGGATCCTGTTAACAAAGAGGTTAATAATCAGGCTAAATTAGAAGTGACATTGAAAAATGGTGATACTGTGGTGGCTACTAAAACTTTATCAGTTAATAATCCAGTTAGGTTTGAGATTGATGAGACTGTAGACGCTGCATATCAAGTAGTAGCTAAAATTTCACATGGTGGAGGAATTTGTCCTATTACTAATGAACTTACTGGATGGAATTATGAATTTACAGTTGATGGACCTGTTACTTACGAAAATTTTTTCTATGATGAAAAAGTTTGTTCAAATTTAAGAAATAATATATTAGATACAGGTAATGATGATGTGAAATTTGCAGATGCAACAGTTGATAAATATGCGGATATAACTAATAAAAATGATGTTGTAAATGCTGCTTATTTATGTAGTGATAAAACCGCAGGAACATTTGGCATTAGTTATGATTCATTAATTAAGCATATTAAAAACGCTGTTGATTCAATTTCATTAGCCGAACATTTAGAAAAAATCAGCCAATCAACTTCTGCTGATAAACAATATTTTACAGAAGAGTTCTTTAAAGCCAATAACTATATAAAATATGAATATAATAAAAATGGGATAGACGTAGATACATTATCTTGTAAAAATTATGTAGGATTAAATGGACAAGCTGGATTGACAACTGGAAGTCCATTTGAATTCCAAGGAGATAATCCAGAAGACTATGATTTAGATTACTACTCATCAGTAAATCAAGGGAAATTTTATACAGTAGGACCAGAAGAAGAGTTCAAAGCTAATGGTGAAGTTGTTTGTACAACGCAGTGTACAGAAAAAGTAACAATTAGTTATGGACCGCCAGTTGCATCAAAGGCTGGACTTTGTTTTGAATATAAGGTGAAAGTGGTAGCTAAAAGTTTTTGTGAAGCTAAAATAAACCATGATACTAAACCTGAAAAAGAAGAGGTATGTTTACCTGTTCCAAGATGTAATGGAACATCATTATATGGTGATCAAGGAGGTCCTTCAGAAGACTTTGATGCTTGTATTCAAGAAAATGATAATGGAGAGTATACTCAAACTGGAATTGATAGATGTTTTAAAGAGGTATATGGGAAAACTCAGGAAGATACTGAAAGAATGGCAGCACTTACAAGTGACATTGGTAATGCGTTTGGAGTAAGTTATGACTATTTAACAATTAATAAAAATTACTTTGGGACTGGTAAAAGCGAAGCTTGGCTAGAAGCGAATGATCATAAAATAATACAGGCAGTACGCGATATTAATGCAGAAGGTGATGGTGGAAAGTATACAAGAGTATCTGGAGAAATACTATGGACTGATGCAAATGGGAATAAATTCAGTGAAAACCAGCTTCAAAATAATAAATACTATCATTTTGGTGGATATTATTTTGCTACAACAGAAAAAGCAAGACAAACGATTTGGAATGTTGCAGATTATGATTATAAACAATGGACGTATTTAGGTTCAAGTTATTTTGCAAGACCTGGAGGTTTTAAGCAAACTAGAAATTGTAAAGAAAAATGCGTTTGGACAGGATGTACAAATGGTGAATTTATTAATAATTCAGACGCTCAAGAAGATTACGATAAAAAATTAGAAGCTTGGACATCTGCTATTAGTAAATGTACAGGAGAAGCTACATGTGATGTTACAACTTCGACTTTTGATATAGATATTGATATAGAAGCGCACGATAACATTGATTTTGAACAATCTACAATTAAACCAAATGATAATACATATCCTAATTTAGATAATGGTGGAAACGCGGTTAATGAAAGTAATCCAGATAATACGATTATGCATAATGGTGCATGTTATGGAAAAGATTCAACTAATAATCATTATATGACAGAATGGAGTTTCCCAGGAACATGGATTAATAATAAAACAGGAGTAATTTCTTACGAAGATAAAACTGGAGATGATGCTTGGCACAATGTAGAAGATAAATTCTGCTTACCGCTTAATGCAGAAGATTCTAATACAACTTGGTGGAATTGGTATATAGCAAATAAAGGACAGGATAATCCAAATGTACCAGAAGATGAAAAAGCAGAAATTGAAAAAGACTTAGATTATAATATTACGGCTAAAACTAATAATTTTGGTATGTTTAATTGGAATATAGGAGTTCAATGTTTCTACTCAGCTAATAATGAAGAAACATGTGTAGATGGAGATCCAGAATGTTTAAGTAAACTTGGAGAAGATGCTGAACTTACAACACATAATGTTAAGTATAGAGCGATCCCAGTTAATAACTTTGAGGATTCTAATGTTAGAGGATGGAATTGGAGCTTAGGAGCAACTGATTTAAGTAATAAGGATTATCCAATTGTACCAACGTTATTAAGACAAGAAATTCAAGATACTGGATTAGATGTTTATACAGATGAATATTTAGATTATGAAATTATACTAGATAGTGATGCTATTAGTAAAATTAGAGAAAAATATAAAGATATACCTTATAATGAATATACTGGAACTTATGAAGAAATAAATGATATTAATTTTTATAGAAGTGATTTCTTAAGTGATTATGTTAAAACAATAACTAGAGGGACTATTGGATGTAATAATCAAGATAATAATGGAAGTTGCAAAATTTATAATCAATCAGAAGTAGGAGGGAATTAATTTATGAATAAAGCTATGTTATCAGTAGGAATAATTATATTAAGCATAACAGCATTAGCGCTAATTAATTTAATAGTTAATGCCTCTACTAGTAGTGAATTAGATTATTATTTAGTAAAAGAAACAGTCGAGGCAGCTATGATTGATGCCATCGACTCTCCTGCTACAGGAGAAAATGTATCAGTTGTTAGAATGGATAAAGAAGAATTTGTTGAAAGTTTTGTTAAAAGATTTGCAATGAACGTGGATCCAACTAGAGAATATACAATTGGATTTTATGATTTGAATGAAACACCGCCTAAAGCAAGTGTTAAAGTAGGATCATCAACTTTAATAACATTTGAAAACACATCAGCGGATATTGTTACACAAGTAGATTCTATTATTGAAACTAATAACGAAGTAGATGAATTTTCAGAGTTTAATATAGAACAAAATAATATAAGATAAAAAAGGAGAGCAAAAATGGGGAATTTAACAACAGGTCTTAAAAAGTTTTTAGCTAATAAAAACACTGTTACAGTACTAGGAGTAGCAATAGCGATTATAGTTTTATATATTGGATATACAACTACAGTTAATTCTGCTACTAATCCAGTGCCAGTTCCATATGCCAAGGAAACAATATCAGCAGGAGTTCAAATAACTAGTGATATGGTGGGGATTATGGAAGTGCCAAGTGCAGCTTTAAAAGGAGGAGTATTAACTCAATCAGGGCAAGTTATCGACAAATATTCAAATGATGATAGTATAATACCTGAAGGAAGTTTATTTTACTCTAGAAGTGTAGTTGAAAAAGATCAATTAAGAGCAAATATAATTTTAGATTATCCAGAAGGTGATACACTATATAATTTACCAGTTACAGCAGAATCTACATATGGTAATTCAGTGTTCCCGGGTAATTATATAGATATTTGGTTAAAAATTGATAGAATTGTAGAAGAAGGAGATACTACCTCTACTACAGAAGAAATAATGGTTGGTAAGTTATTAGAGAATGTTAAGGTTATAGCTGTAAAAGATTCAGCTGGTAGTCCAGTATTTGCAAATGTTGATGAGGAAAGAACTCCGGCTATGGTTGTATTCTCAGTACCGGAAGAATATTATGTTTTACTTAGAAAAGCATCATTCTTAAGAAATTATTCAGCAGAAATAATACCTGTACCAACTAATGAAAGTTTAAAAGAAAATCCAGGAGAAATTACATTGAGTAACGAAACAATTAAAGAGTGGATTAATAATATTACGTATTTTGATGAATCTATTGATCAAAATCCATAAAAGAATAAGAAGTAAAAGGAGTTGGGTTAAGTGAATGAAAATATTTTTGACAAATTAGACTTTGGTCCATTAAAACAACTATTAGATAATGATAATATTACAGATGTTTCATTTGATAATGGTGGACAAATATGGATTCGTTCTTTAACTCAAGGATCTCTAAGAGTTGAAGTTCCTGGAGTTAATCCAGAATTTATAGAAAAGTTAGCATTTCAATGTTCTAATGTTATGGGAACAACTTTTAATAATGCAAAGCCAATGCTAGATGCTGAATCAGCTGAGCTACGTTTGAATTTCTTACATCAGTCTATTGCTACTAATGGAATAGCTATGGTTATTCGTAAAACCCCAGCAAAAATTAGACTTAAAAAAGAAAAATTATTAGAAGATGATTATTTTACACAAGATATTCATGATATTTTAATAAAATGTGTTCAAGGACATTGTAATATTATTGTATGTGGAGAAACTGGTTCTGGTAAGACAGAGTTTGTTAAATATTTAGCTAGTCACACAAAACAAGATGAAAAAATTATTACTGTGGAAGATACCTTAGAGTTAAGACTTGATAGAATTTTCCCACAGAGAGATATTGTTTCTTTAAAAACAAATAATATAGCAAGTTACTCTGATATATTAGTAGCTTGTATGAGACAAAATCCAAAGTGGATATTATTATCAGAAGTTCGTAGTGCAGAAGCAGTTACTGCTGTTAGAAACTCTATTTCGTCTGGGCATAATATATTGTCTACAATTCATGCTGATAAAGCATCAGCTATTCCTTATCGTCTATATAGTTTGATGGAAACGGATATTGACGTTGAACAATTTTTAACTACAATTTATCGTTATGTTCAAATTGGGGTACATATTAAAGCCTATTACTCAAAAGAAAAAGAACGTTTTCATCGTGAAGTAGATGAAGTAGTAGAGTTTTATGTTGATGAAGATAATAAACCTCAATCAAATATGATATATAATAAACAATTTGGAAAAGCTCCGATATTTAATCAACCAAGTAAGTATTTACTAGAGTTCTTAGATAATCAAAATATTGATATTTCAACATTAGTAAAAGATACCAATAAAAAAATAAATGAAGAAGTAGTGTCTACAGTAAGTGGTGAGCCTGTAGTAAGCAACAATATAGAATTAAAGCCACTTAATCCAACAATTGCTGGACATAAAGTAGGGAATAATAGTGTTCCACAAGGAAATATTGAAGTTACTCAGCCAACAATAAATGCTAACTCTATGTTAAGTAATCAACCTGTAGTAGTACCACAAGCTACTCAACAAGTTATTCCTAATAGTAGTACGGGGGTGTAGATAATGGTATTATTTATATTAGTTATTATAGGTGTTTTCATAATAGCTTATAGAAATTATAAAGGTGAAAATGTTGCAAAATTTATAACTGAAAAAGTCACTATTGCTTATGATAGATTTGCACCATATTCATTTAAATTAGTTCGCGAAAAAACAAAAGAGTTAGGTCAAGAATATTCTGCCAGACAATATATAACTCAAATTTCAGTTATTTCGATATTTACAGGAGTAGTTACTTATTTATATTTTTATAATATAGTTATTTCTCTTATATATATTGGAGCAGTTATATTATTTTTACCTTATTTATCATATTTAAGATGTAAAAGAATATATAGTGAGTTTTTATTTGAACAAGTCCAAATATATACATCAAATGTTTTAATGGAGTTTGCTACAACACAGTCTTTTGTAAAGTCCTTAGAAGGGGTAAGACAATCAGGAGTTTTAGAAGATCCAGTTAAATCAGATGTTGATAAAATGATTGAACTTGCTTATCAAAATGGTACAATTGATGAAGCTTTAATTTATATGAGTGAAAAGTATCCTTATTATATTGTGAAAAATATGCATCAAATATTTTTACAAATTACAAAAGAAGGTGCAAGAAATTCTGCTGATTCAATTGATAATATGCAGCTTGATATAGATATGCTAGTTGAAAGTGTGTATAGAGATAGAATTGAAAGATCATCTTTTCATAAGGGGTTTTTACAGTTTGGTGTAGGAATATATTTTATGGTTATGTTAGTCCAATATCTTATAGGTAAGGAATCATACTTGGAACTATTAGAGACATGGTATGTTGCAGTATTACTACATGGTATGATTTTAATTAATAGTTACTTTATTTTAAAAGGTGAAAAATATTATAATGAGAATGTAGGTGCTGAATAATGGTTATATTAATAGTAGGTGCTATTATAGTAGGAATTTTAATATATAATAACACAATTGATAAAAATAAATTTGTAGCAGATAATGAAAAATATTTTGAAATGATTAAAGAAGATGATTATGAATTTTTATTATTTGCAAGATACGGTGACGATGTAATACCTAGCATTTTATATAAAAAACGTATATTTAATGCATTTTTAATAGGAATAATTTTTATAGTATTATTCTTAGTAGATTTATCTGTATTAAATATAGTATTAGCAATTGGAATTGCAGCACTAGTTTTTAAAATACCATATATCCAATTAAAAAGTTATTACAAGGCTCATTTACATGAAATAGATGTAATGTTACCATATTATTTGAAAAGTTTAGAAATATTGGTACAACATTATACAGTACCTGTTGCAATAGGTAAATCAATACCTGATGCTCCAGATATTTTTAAACCAGGATTAAAAACAATGGTCGAAAAAATAAATGCTGGAGATTCTAGCATAGACCCTTATATGGAATTTGCTAATACATATCCGGTAAGAGATTCAATGAGAATGATGAGATTATTATACCGATTAGGAATAGGATCTCAAGAAAAAAAACAAGACAGATTAATGATGTTTTCTAGAACTGTATCTTCACTGCAAAATAAAGCAAGAGAAACTAAATATAAAGAAAGATTACATCATATGGAAAGTCAAACTATGATTATGTTAGTAGTAGCAGGTGTTGGTTTGATGATAGTAATTTTAATATCAATGCTAAATGTATTTGCAATGTAAGTGTAAAGTATAATTTATTTCATTGTATTAAAAAAAATAAGTTGATATAATTAGATTATAATAAAGAAAGGAAGTGTATTTTATGAAAGCAGCAGCAGGTGAAATGCAATTAACAGTAATTACTTTAATCGCACTAGCAGCAGTAGTTGGTCTATTTTGGATTTTATGGCCACAAATTGAAGGAGTTATTAATTCTCAGTGGAGTAGCATTTCAGATACTTCGGGTGCTGGTGGTAACCAAGCAGTGTCGGGGCAGAATAACTAAGTAAAAATATAGAGGTGATTAAATGAGAGATGCTTTTGGAGGGTTAGTAAATATACAATTAATATTAGTTTTTATTGTTTTAGTTGCTGGATTTTTAGCATTTAACATTAATTACAATAAAGCTTTTAAAGTTAAGAATTATATTATTAAATCAATTGAAGAGTATAATGGGAATTGTTTTGATGGCGACTCTCAATGTGTTGCACAAATTAATCAATATATGAATGATATTGGTTATAGTGTTCCTCCATTATCTGAAACAGATTATACTTGTATTGGTGGAGGTAGTAATTCAACACCAGGTGGATTTTGTTATAGAGAAACAATAGTAGATACACATGGAGAAATAGAAGATGAGCAGTCTGAATCTGTGTATTACTCTGTTCTAACTTCTATGACAATAGATATCCCTTTAATAAATAGAATACTGCCTAGTATTTTTAAAGTTACAGGGGATACTAAAATAATTCAAAAATAATGAGGTGAATATATGAATATTTTAATAGTTAATGAACATATTAATGATTTTAATAATTCAGATATTGATATTATTAAGAATTTTAATGGTGTATATAAAGTAGAAGATTTAAGTGGATTATTTCAAAATTTTCATTATAAAAAAATTATAATAGATATAACAGCGATAAGTGATTATAAAAATATAATCACTTATAAAAATCTAATAAAAAATATTCCGTCTGATAAAATAATCATTTATATATCTCCTAATGAGGATGTTAATTCATCAGTATTCATTAAGCAATTAATTGAATGTGGTATATATAATTTTACAACCTCAGTTGATGGAATTAAATATTTAGAGCATCATAATAATACGTACGATGAAGTTGTAAACATAACTAAGATGGCAAGTAATAGCAGTGTTATGGGTATGGGTAATTTTAATATGAAAATTATTGGTATAAAAAATATTACAGAGGCTGCTGGAGCTACCACTTTTTGTTATCTGTTAAAAAAATCAATGGAAAAAAGAGGGTATAAAACATATGCAATAGAGGTAAATAAAAAAGATTTTAATTACTTTAGAAAAGAGAATATGTTTTCTATTACAACGGATACATTATATGATTGTATAAATAAATGTAATGATGCAAAAGTAGTATTTGTTGACTTAAATGATTTAGAAGATACTGCTTTTTGTGACGATATTTTATATTTACTAGAACCTTCAACTTTAAAACTAAATAAACTATTAAGTACTAAAGTTGATAGTTTAAGTAAATACAAAGAGAATAAAATAGTTATTAATAAATGTTTTTTATCCAACTCTGATATAGGAGAATTTGAATATGAAGCAAAATTAAAAGTTTATTATAATGTTCCGTCACTTGATGATCGTATTGATAATATTGAAATTGATGGATTATTAGTAAAATTAGGTTTTTTACCTAATGATGTTTTACAAAAAAAAGGTAAAGGGTTCTTTGGTTTTTTTAGTAAATAATTGACAAAAGGTTATTATTAATATAATATATATGTATAAGAGGAGATGAGGTTATGGATTCATGTGGTGGTTTAGCGCCGTTAGTAAGTATAATTAAAAATGGAATATTCCCATTAGTACAAATAGTTATACCAATAATATTATTATTATTAGGGACAATTGATTTAGGAAAAGCAATTATTGCAAATGATGATAAAGATGTAAAAGCAGCTCAAGGAAGATTAATTAAAAGAGTAATTTATGCAATTTTAATATTCTTTATTGTTACTATTGTATCTTTAGTAATGGGATTAGTTGCAGAAGGTTCTAATGATACTGATAATGCTGATGATGATGGTTGGCAAGAATGTTGGACTAGTGTCTAACTAATATATTTAAGATTAATAGCAAAAACTCTTTGCTATTTTTTTTGTTATTTGTTATAATTTTACTATATAGGTGTAGAGGTGACATAATGAAAAAAACTTTAAAATGCTTAATATTTGCAATACTTTTAACTGGTATATTTTCTTTTTCAAGTGTAAAAGCAGCAAATGCTGAAGTTGGTGATTGGGTAAAATGTACTGGAACAGAAAAATTTTTAGAATTTAATGCAACTTTAAAAGTGAATAATAATCAGAAAGTTGATATTGAATATACTCTTAAACAAACACATGAAATAACCTGGTTAAACGGGAAAGGGGATCCATTAAATGAGCCCTTACAAATTAAAATTAGTGAAAATACTAATTATTTTATTGATGAACTAACAAAAAGTGCTATAATTGGTGGAGTTTTAGTTTGTCCTGATTTTATTTTTAATTATTCAAAGGATGATAAAAAAATAAGGAATCAAAGTGTTATATATACAACTAGTACCTATGTTGATCCAAAGTTATCTAATAATAAAACAATTACAATTAAAACTAAAGTAACAGACGCAAAAAAAGGTAGCGAAGACAAAGGAGAATATATTGGTGTAGCAAATTGTGATGCGATTTTTGGAGATCCAAATGATCCTAAGTCATTAAGTGAAATGATTAAAAGAATATTTAATTATATTCAAATAATTGGACCGATATTAGTAGTTTTATTAACTGGGGTAGATTATTTAAAGGTTGTGTTACTTGGTGATGATGAAAAAAAATCTACTTTAGTGAAAAAACTGGGAATAAGGTTAATATGCATTCTATTATTAATATTTATTCCGTTAATAGTAAATGTTTTGTTAGATTTATTTGGAATAACTAGCTGTACAAATATATTTGAATAAAAGGAGGATTAATTAATGAATGGTGCCGATACAACGATAAAAGATACTTTACGAGAAGTTATGATTTCTATTGATATACTTATATATGATTTAGTTTCTTTTTTGTATGACTTGTTTTTTAACCTTGTTAATTTTGAGTTTATATCAGCTGATACTACAAGAGACTTGTTTTTTAGAATTCAACTTATTTTAGCAATAATAATTATTTTTAAATTATTTATTAATATTTTAAATTCAATAGTAACTCCTGATAAATTTTCCGATAAAAAATCTGGATTTGGCAACATAATTACTAGAGTTGTTATTTCGTTATTTGTCCTATCTATGATTATTCCTCTTAATATACCAGGAGCAGAGGCAGATACTTATGAAGCACAAGTAAATAATAATGGAATATTATTTGGTACATTATTTGAGTTACAAGATAGAATTCTTTATAATAACACGATAGGAACTTTAATTTTAGGTAGAAATTATGAATCAGATGATCTTGTACCGGTTGAAGCATATACTGGGGATAACTTTGCAGCAGATATTTTCAAAGCTTTTTATATCTTTAGGCCAAGTTCTGATCCTGAAGTGGTATATGACAAAAATGATATTTCAACTTTTGAATGTGCCGAAAAAGTTGAGGATGATAATACTATATTAAGACTTTATGAATCGGGTTCAATTGAAGCGATGGCTTATAATATTACAGAAACATGTGAAGGGATAGACGAAGGGGATAGTGAAAATAAACAAAATGTATATATATATGATTATACACCATTTTGGTCAGGAATAGTCGGAATTGTTATAATATTTATTATGATTGGATATTGCCTTGATATTGTTATTCGTACTATCAAATTAACAATATTACGTTTGATAGCACCAATTCCAACTATTATGTATATTGATCCTACTACAGGAAGTAAAACATTTAGTACATGGGTTAATTCGCTAGTAACAACTTATTTAGACTTATTTTTAAGATTAATTATAATATTTTTAGGATTATTCCTTATTGATGAAGTTATAAACGCAAATGCAAACAACTCATTAGGAATTGACGGGTTAATGTTAGATAGTTTTACTTTTATAGCAGTTATAATAGGGATATTTATATTTATGGGGAAAGCTCCTAAATTTATTAGAGACATTTTAGGTCTTAAAGCTGGTGATTCAAGTGTAACTGGTGCAATCGGTAAAGTGGCGGCATCTGTAGGTAAAAGTCAAGGAAAAGCAGTCCAAGGTGGAATTGGCGGAATGTATGGATATTTAAGAAATCCACACCATGCAGGACTTAGTTTAAAAGAAAATTTAAGAAATTTAAATCATGCTCGTAGAGAAGGCGCAATAGCAGGTAAAAATGATAAATCAGGATTTACTTCTATGTTTGCTGGTAAAATGGCTGGTAGAAATCATGCTCAAGTAATTCAAGATGCAAACCCGAATGCTAAATATAATAAAATGAATAATGGACAAAAAGAGGAAGTAGCACAATATAAAAATGCGATGGATAACTTAAAAGGACAGCAAAAAGCAAATAGTGCAAATATTGATTTTATTGATAACATTAAAAATGGTTCGTCATTTGATGAGAGAGGGTATCTGAATTCAAGAGTTGACTTAAGTAATGAAGAAGTTAAAGTGGCGCTATTTAATAAAGTTAATGATAGATATAAAGCTTCAATTCCTCCAGGTACTAAACTTGGGATAGCGCAAGAATTAGATATAGAAAATTCTGATTGGCATAGGAATATTGATAAATTAACCATTCAAGAACTTTCAAAAGAATATAGTGATAATAATGTTGCATTTACTAAAGAAATTGAGTCTTTAGAAGCATATGCTTCACTTAATAATTATTCACTACATAAGGGTGAAAAAGTTGTTGAAGATGGTAAAACTACTATAGATAAGTATAAATAAAGAAAAAGAAAGAATAAAGAGGTAAAATATGAATTATTTAATACCAGCAAATATAAAAAAAGGTAAATATATATTAGGTTTATTTAGACCGATAGACTTAATCATATTTGGAACAGGAGTAGTACTAACATTAATCTTACTCCTAATTCTTCCATTGACTAATACACTTTTAGCAATTGTTGCTATAACCCCTGCTGCAATAACTGGATTTTTAGTAGTTCCAATATTCAATTATCATAATGTATTGTGTTTATTGATTGAAATATATGAGTTTTTTACTAGTCAAAGAACATTTAAGTGGAGAGGTTGGTGTTATAAAAATGAAAAATAATAGCAGAGTTTATTCAGAAAATTGGTTACCAATAAAAAATATAAAAAATGGGATGATTATTAATGCTAAAAATGAAAATATAACAGGAGTAAAAATTACTCCTCGAAATATTTTTATACTAGATGAACAAACTCAGTCTAGAATCATAACAAATTTGAAAAATTTTTATAATACTCTAGAGTTTGAGTTTTGGTTAGTCGTAGCAGATAGGCCGGTAGATATATCAGTTTATTTATCACAATTACAATTACTATACAATGAAAATCAAACTCCAGCACATCGAAAATTGATTATGCAAGATATTGAAAAAGCTAATGATTTTATAAATAATAATGTTGTAGATACGGAATACTATCTAATGTTTAAAGAAAAAAATTTAGATCTTCTTCAAAAAAAGGTTAGACAATTAATTAATGGTTTAGCAGGATGTGGATTACTTGCTGCTCAAACAAATAATGATGATCTTAGAGTGATTATTGAAAACTTTATTAATGGTGGAAAAACCACTGAGTTTGGGACGGTGATGCCAATATGAGTACAAATTTAAGAACGCAATTAGCACCAAAGGGATTACAATTTAATATGAGTGACTTTTTTATAAGTGATAATTATGCTACTATTTTAACCGTGATTTCTTATCCAAAGTATATTGGGCCTGGTTATTTAGCGTCTTTAACTAATATGTCTGGTATTAAAATTGTTGCTAAACATATTCCGATTCCATTTGGTCAAATGGCAAAAATGCTAAATAAGCAAGTAGCAGAACTTGAACAAAAGTATCAACAAGAAAGAGATCAAACGTTAAAAGAAAGAATTAGACAGGATGCTGAGAGTTTAGAATATTTTACATCCATGATAGCGGGAGGACAATCAAAAATATTTGATTTTCAATTACACATTATGATTACTGCTCCAACAAAAGAAGAATTAGAAATGCAAAAGTTAAATGTTAAAAACTATTTAGATGCAATGGGTATGAGAGCAGTTGCTTTAAGATTTGAACAGGAGAAAGTTTTAAAATCAATTATACCAGTGTTTTCATCTCAGGATGTTGAGGATAGAATAGGTACACCTATAGCATCAGATACACTATCTGCAATGTATCCTTATATATTTGATAGTATAAAAGATCCAGGATTATCTACATTACTTGGAGTAGACTTTTCTGGGGGAGTTGTGTTATTTAACCAATTTTTATACAAATTAAGAAAAGAAAATAATCGTAATAATGCTAATATGATTATTTTAGGTACATCTGGTAGTGGAAAAAGTACTGCTGCAAAATTATTATTAAGAACACATTTAAGAAATAATGCTCAAATAGTAGTAATAGATCCTGAAGATGAATTAAGAGATATTACTAATGCTTTTGGTGGCCAAACAATTGATATTGGAAAAGGTGGAAGTTTTGGACTTATTAATCCACTTGAGATAGTAATAGATGCGGATCAAGATGAGATAAACCAAGGATTAAGTTATACAATGTTAACAAGAACATTACAGTTTTTAAAAGCTTTTTTAAAGTATTATGATCCATCAATTACTGAGGATGTATTAGTTATGTTTAGTGATGTAGCACAAGATACTTATAAACGTTTTGGAATAGATTTTAATACGGATTATTCAAAATTCACATCAAAAGATTATCCAACATTTTCTGATGTTTATGCTACTATTAGAGGTCGTTTAATGGCTATGACTGAGCAAACGCAAGAACGCAGTATTGTGGAAAAATTAGAACTAAAGATTAGACCTATTGTTAAAGAATTAAGATTTTATTTTGATGGACATACAACATTAGATAAAAATAATGAGTTTATGGTATTTAATATAAAAGAATTAATGAATAGTGATACTAATATTAGAAATGCTTTATTTTTCAATGTACTAAAATTTTCTTGGGGATTATGTTTAGATCCTAATAAAGATACCATATTAATGGTTGATGAAGCACATGTATTACTAGGCGATAATAATATTTTAGGAGCAGAATTCTTAGCGCAAGTACAAAGACGAGCGCGTAAGTATAATACTGGAACTATTATAATAACTCAACAACCAAGTGACTTTGCCTCACCAACTCTTATTACACAAGGAAAAGCAATTTTTGATAATGCTTCCTACTATTTAGTGATGGGACTTAAAAAACAAGCGGCAGAAGATTTATCCTTATTAATTGATTTAAATGAAAATGAAAAAGAGAGTATTAAATCTTATTCACAAGGAGAAGCATTATTTGTATGTGGGAACAAAAGAATGAGAATGAATATTGTTGCTACAAAAGATGAATTAGAATCTTTTGGTAGTGGTGGCGGTTTATAAAATATTAAATATTAGGTAAGGAGTTATATATGAAAGAAAAATCGAATAGAAAAATAACTAGTAATAAACAAGTTAATGCCCCTAAATTCACACCTAATAATAATAATTTTAATAAGTTTAACCCAAATAAATTAAATAATTTAATTAATAAAATACCTAAAAGTAAACCAATTCCAAAGATTAATTCAAAAAACCAAAATTTAGAAAAAAATAAAAATGAGTTTAATAAGAATGTAGAAAAAAAAACTGATCGAAAAAAAACAAGAAATAATGAAACTGTAGAAGAACCTAAAAATAAAAAATTGAACAATAATAGACTGAATTTTTCAAATAATAATTTTTCAGATGAATACAATGAGGACGAATTTGACGAAAAATCAAAAATTGGTGAAAAATTAAAACAAACAGCAAGTGTCGTTGTTCAACTTCTAGTTAGATTACCCTTAACACAGAAATTAGTCATAATAGGTATCATTTTAGCAATTATTGGTATATTTGCATTTGTAATTTTATTCCTTACTGTTATGCCAACTAAAGATAAGGTTAAATATGCAGTTGCGGATTTCTTTGAAAATTTTGAATATATTGAAGCGGCTGGTTCATATGCTGGCTATGGTAAAAAAGAAGAAAAAGTTTTAGAAGATATGAATAGCGTAGTAGAAAAGTTAAAAAAAGAAGGCAAAACTGTTGACGTAATGTTTTTAGCAGCTACTATTGATGTTATTTTACAAAACAATGCTAAATTAGAGTTTACTGATTTTTCAAAAGGAGACATTGAAAGTTTAGCTAATGCTATGTTTGATGAAGAAAATAATTATAGTGAAATAGTATTTGTAGAAAATATGACAGATATTTTAAAAGAATATTTGCCAAATCATGATGAAAAGCAAAGAAAAGAAGTAGCAGAGAGTATAAGTGTTAGTTTAGAGGAATTTGATGAATTTTTATTTGGTAGAGAAAGCGGGTTTTCATGTGGAAGTATTTTATCAGGTAATACTCAAGCAACAACAGTAAAAGCAGATAATTTAAGTATTGAAGAAAAAATAAATCTAATAGGTAAAATGGT
The DNA here is from genome assembly GCA_964371025.1 of uncultured Muribaculaceae bacterium. Taxonomy (GTDB): domain Bacteria; phylum Bacillota_I; class Bacilli_A; order RF39; family UBA660; genus CAYJDP01. The sequence continues at coordinate 154,811 of CAYJKH010000002.1, forward strand.
ACAATCAGCTTCTTCGGTTAATGCCAGTGAAGGGAAAAAAATCTTTCCATCAGTTGGACTTGCACAATGGATTCAAGAAGCTGGATTTAGTTTTCATGAAAGTGCTCCTAACAATATATTTGGAATAAAATGTCATGATGGTGATGCTCCAGAAGATTGTGGGGATGCTGTTACAACTAGTGAAGAATATGAATCTGGGACAGTAGAGATAAAAGCAGAATTCAGAAAGTTTGATTCATTAGAGGAAGCTGTAGTTGAACATCAATCATTTTTAATTGATAATTCAAGATATGAAGAACATGGTGTATTTACATCTACAACTCCAGAAGAACAAGCTCAAGCGATAAAAGCCGCTGGATATGCAACCGATGCAGACTATGCAGAAAAACTAATAGCATTAATAGACGAGTATGATTTGAAAAGGTTTGATGATATAACAAATATAGATGGTTGCTCTGTAGGAATTGGAGGATGGACTATTAGAGAGGTTATCCCAGTACAGGGGGATTATCCATATGATTTTGTATATGAACATGGTTCGATGAATATAGCTAGATCATTTATTGGGGAATGTGTATGGTATGCTAAAAATAGAGCAGCAGAAGTTGCGACAGAACTTAAAGACAAAGGTGTTTTTACAGAAGAAAAATATCGTAGAATAACAGATAATATTTATGCCACTATGGGTAATGGTGGTGACTATTATGACAACTCAATAGCAGTTGGAAATATTAAAACAAGTAATAATATAAATGATATTAGAAATGGAGCATGGCTAGTATGGAGAGATATAACAGGAAGTTATGGTCATATAGCATTTGTTGAAGAAGTAAATGAATCAAACCAAACTATTACAATTACTGATGCCTATAATCCAGGTCATGGTAATGATTGGGGATATGTTTTTAATAAAAAAACATTGACTTTTAATGAATATTTTAGTTCATATGGACCTAGTTATTATTCAGGAAGCCGTTACAGATTTGATGGTTATGCATATCCATTTGAATTTATAGAGGAGTAATTATATGGTTAAAAAAAGTTTATTTATAATTGGTGTATTATTATTAACTGGGTGTTCAGCTGAATACAAAGTAAACATAAAAGAAAATGAAATACAAGAAGATATTAATATTATATCTCCTAATACCACTGAAAATACTAATGCAGTAAATGATTCAATAAAGAATGGAGTATCAGTATATTTTAATCCTGGAAATGCTAGTGAAGTATATTATGATGCTAGTAAGAAAGAAACAAAAGAAGAGGTGACATTAAATTTACAATATAACTTTAAGTATAATGAATATTTTAAATCATCATCATTAGAAAACTGTTTCAATAGTCCAGTTTTTGTTTATGATGATAATATTATTAAATTTAGAACTAATGAAACATTAAAATGTATTAAAGGAGACTATAATCAAATAATATATGAGGAAGTTAAGTTCGTTGTGAAAACTGACTATATTATAAAAAAATCAAATGCACATAGTGAAAAAAATAATACATTAACATGGGTGTTTAATGAAGATAATTATATAAATGGTTATATTGAGTATGAACTTGATAGAACTCAAACAGTGGCAAGTGAAACAGAAGAGGTCTTTGAAAAGTATGCTTTATATTTAATTGCTGTAGTTGGAGCAGTTCTAGGTATATTTGTTATTAGAACTTTATTTAAAATTAGAAAAGCGACAAGGGTTAAATAAATATTGATATAATTTAAATTGATGATATAATATTTTGAAGAGAGAGGTATATTATGAAACTAAAAGTTAGAGCAGAAAGTAAAGATTTTATAATTTTTGGAATATTTGTTATTTTCCTATTATATTTAATAGCGCTAGGAGTTTCTAATATTACTAGTATTGCAAATTATGGAAAAATACATGGATTAAGTCCATTTATTGCATTTAGTTCAGAATATATTTTTACTACTTTATTATTATTTCTTTTTGCACTAGGGGGATTACTAGTTAGTGTTAAATCTCATTTTTTTGAATTTGAAAAAGGGATTGGAATTACTACTTCGAAAAAAGATAAAGGATATTCTAGATGGGCTAAACCTGCTGAAATTATCAAACAAAAAGATATTGAAGTAGTTTCAATATATGATGAAAAGAGTCCATATGCTGGAATTCCTCTATATTATAAAGATAAAAATGTATATGTAGATAATGGTGAATATCATACTTTAGTTATTGGTTCTACTGGTTCAGGTAAATCTACTTTAATAATATTACCAACTATAAGTATATTATCGAAAAAAAGGGAAAGTATGATTATTACCGACCCCAAAGGAGAAATATATGAAAAATCTGCTAATATGTTAAAAGCAAAAGGGTATAATATATTACTTTTAAACTTTAGAAGTCCACAAGAAGGTAATTCATGGAATCCTATGGCATTACCGTATAAACTATATAAAGATGGAAACCAAGATAAAGCAATAGAATTATTAGATGATTTAGGATTAAATATATTATATGATCCAACAAATAATGCTGAACCATTTTGGGAAAAAACAGCAGCAGATTATTTCACGGGATTATCGTTAGGATTATTTGAAGATGCAGATGAAAATCAAATTAATATTAATAGTCTTAGTACAATGTCTACAGTTGGAGAAGAAAATTTTGGTGGTTCTAATTATATGAAGGAATACTTTAATTTAAAAGATCCTTCAAGTGCAGCATTTACTAATGCAACAGGTACTGTAATGGCACCAAATGATACAAAGGGCTCAATATTATCCGTTTTTAAACAAAAAATAAAATTATTTGCTACAAGGGAAAATTTGAGTGAAATGCTTTCGCATAGTGATATTGATTTGGAATCAATTGGAGAAAAACCAACAGCAGTATTCTTAATAATTCATGATGAGAAAAAAACATACCATTCTCTTGCTACAATATTTTTAAAGCAAGTATATGAGGTATTAATAAATACTGCCCAAAAACATGGTGGTAAATTACCAGTTAAAACTAATTTTGTAATCGATGAGTTTGCTAATATGCCTCCATTTACAGATATTACAACAATGATAACTGCTTCTCGTTCGAGAGATATTAGATTTACATTAATTATTCAAAATTTTGCTCAATTAGAAAGTATTTATAATAAAGATGCTGAAACAATAAGAGGGAATTGTAATAACTTGATCTACTTAATTTCTACGGAATTAAAAGCATTAGAAGAGATTTCGAAAATGTGTGGGGAAGTTAAATCTAAAAAAGATGATAAGACAAATTCAACACCACTTGTCACAATTTCTGACTTACAACGAATGAAGGATAAAGAAGCAATTATTATGAGACTTAGAACTAATCCATTTAAAACAAAACTAAAAGCAAGCTATGAAATTAGTTTTGATAAGGAATATCCTAAAGCAGCTTTTCCAAAACGAGAAAAAGTAGGATATGGAATTTTTGATATTAAAACTTTTGTTAAAGAAAAGAAAAAAGAAAACTTGAAAAAAATGATGGAAAAAAATAATGATGAAGCTAATATAAATAGTGAAGTTAAATCTAGAGATGAATTTAATATATTACCTTTTAAAAATCCTTTTACTAATAATTTAGAAGAAAAAAGTAATACCAATAATATAACTGAAGAATTTAATGTAGATAATTTAATTTCAAAAATTGATGCAAAAATTGCAGAATTAGAGGCAGAAGAGAAAGCATTACAAAATAAACCAGAGCAAAAAGAAAATAAAGAAAGTAATCCAAAGAAGAATCATATTGAACTTGAAGATGAAAATGAAGATGACTTTTTTGATGATTTTTTTGATAAATAGGAGGGTTTAAATGATTAATAATAAAAATGAAGAAAATGAAATAACTGAAGAAAAAGCAGTAGAAGAAATTGAACAAGAAAAAGTTGTAGAGGAAACCAATAATGATGATTCTATAACTAAAAGTTCTTCAATAGAAAAAAGTAAAGTAGATATGGACTTAGTTAAAAAATTGGGAATTGTAACAGGATTAATTATTTTACTAATATTAATAATATTTTTAGTTATGTTACTATTTAAAGAGGAAAAGTCTTATACGGATATGGAATATATATTGAAATCATCTGCTGAAAGTTATTTTGATAATCATAAAAGTGAACTACCTCAAGATGATACAAAACAAGTAATTATTGAAGATAGTATACTTATTTCATTAGAGTATATGGAAGATTTTAGTAAGTATTCTGATGATTTAATTAGTTGTAGTGGAAAAGTAACTGTTTCTAAAAAAGATAATACCTATATATATGAACCATTTTTAGATTGTGGTAAAGAATATACTACTACAAAATTATTCGAAGAAATTATTAGTGATGAAAATATTATAACAACAGGATATGGACTATATAAAACTAATAATGGTTATAGTTATCGTGGTGAATTAGTAAATAATTACATTGAGTTAGATGGTAACTTATGGAGAATTGTTAATATTCAAAGTGATAATAATATGACATTAATCTTAGATGATAAAATAAAAGATAATATGGAATGGGATAATAGATATAATTCTACTGAAAATCAATTAGTTGGTATAAATGAATATGAAAAAAGTAGAATAAGAGAATATTTAGTAACTTTATATGATGATAATGTAATTGATGATGGTTTAGAATTATTTTCTAATAGTGTAACAGAAAAACTAGTTGAATTTAATGCATGTACTGGAAAAAGAAGTATTTCATCAACTGATAAGAATAATTCTATTGAATGTGCACAAGTTATTGAAAATGAAAATATTTCATTACTTACTGCAAGTGATTATATGATGGCTAGTACAGATGCAACATGTGAATCACTGGATGATAAATCATGCCAAAATTATAATTATTTACTAAATCAGAATAGTTGGTTTTTAATGACAGCAAATGATGCTAATTCATATGAAGTATATAAAGTATTTCAAGGAAGTTTAAGTGCAGTTGACGCCTCAAAAGATGGGTACGTAAGACCAGTAGTTAAACTATCAAATAGTGTTTTATATAAATCAGGAAACGGAACAATGGAAAAACCATATAAATTAAAATAATCTTAAGATTATTTTTTTTATTATTATGATATAATTAAGAGGGTGATAAAATGAATTATTATATACATCATATTAGAGAATTTATTGATACGTTAATTGATTTTTTCTTAACAAATGGACCAATATTAGGATTTGTTGGAGTTTTTAGTGAAGCATTTATAACAATACTCCCTCTTAGTGCATTAGTTGCTTTAAATGTAGGAGCCTTTGGATATGTATTTGGAATAGTATTATCTTGGTTTGCTACAGTAGCAGGATCATATTTATGTTTTTCATTATTTAGATTCTTTTCTAAAAAATTATTTAAAACAAAATTTATGAAAAAAAAGAAAAATTTAACTAATAATATAATTAAGATGAAAAATATCAATTTTAGTAGCTTAGTTATTTTAATAGCAGTCCCATTTACAATATCAAGTTTAATAAATTTATTAGCAGGGTTATCGCTTATGTCTAGAAAAAAATTTCTAGCAGCAATTCTTATTGGTAAATTTTTTATGATAACTTTCTGGGGATATGTTGGGGGAAATATAGTTAAAAATGGACTAAATTTAAAATCAGTTATAATAAGTATTATATTAATTATACTAGCATATATTATTTCAAAAATTGTTAATAAGAAAATGAATATAGAAGGAGAATAAAAATGGATTATATTATTATAGGATTATTAGTAATAACAATTATATTAATTATTATATCGTTATTTAAAAATATTAATGAAAGTAATATTACAGAAAGACTAGGGAAGTTAGAAGTAGAAATGATCAAAGAATTAAGTAACTTTAAAACAGAACTTAATCGTAATATGACAAAAGATTTTACTGTTTTAAATGAACAATTAGAAAAAAGATTACTACTAATAAATGAAAAAGTAAATGAACGACTTGATGTTAACTTTGAAAAGACTAATAAAACTTTTATTAATGTTATTGAAAGATTATCTAAAATAGATGAAGCTCAAAAGAAAATAGATAATTTATCTAATGACATTGTGGGGCTTCAAAGCATCTTAACAGATAAAAAGACAAGAGGTATTTTTGGTGAAGTCAATTTGAAACATATTATATCAAGTGTATTTGGAGAAAAAAATGATAAAATATTCAAAATGCAACATATGTTATCAACTGGAGTTATAGTAGATTGTTGTTTATTTGCACCACTTCCGCTTGGAACAATAGGAATTGATTCAAAATTCCCTCTAGAAAATTACCAGTTAATGACAGATAAAAAGCTATCGGAAATAGAACGGGTTAAATATGAAAAAATGTTTAAGTTAGATATGAAAAAACATATTGATGCTATAAGTAGTAAGTATATAATTTCTAATGAAACATCTGATCAAGCTATTTTATTTTTACCAGCAGAAGCTATTTTTGCTGAAATAAATGCATATCATCCAGATATAGTAGAATATGCCTATAAAAAGAAAGTATGGATAACAAGTCCTACTACTTTAATATCAACACTAACTGTTATTGAAATGATTATTAAAAACATTGAAAGAGATAAGTATACATCGATTATTCATGAAGAATTAAATAAACTAGGATTAGAATTTTCAAGGTATAAAGAAAGATGGGATAAATTATCAAGAAGTATTCAAACCGTAAATAAAGATATTGAAAGTGTAACTATTACAACAGATAAAATAATTAAAAAATTTGATACAATTAGTGGAGTAGAAATATCATTAATTGAAGAAAAGAAAAATACTGATATATAATCAGTATTTTTTAATAGTCTATAAGCATTGCTTTTTTAATTTTTTTCATTTGTTCTTTTGCTTTATCAGATGCAATTGAAGTACCATTATTTAAAATTTCTTTAACTAAATCTTCATTTTCATCGTAGTATTTTCTTTTTTCACGAATAGGCTCTAAAAAACTTGAAATTTCTTTAATTAATTCTTTCTTACATTTAACACATCCGCGAAGACCTTGTTCACATTCATTTTTTAAAGTTTTAGTATTCTTATTAAATAGATTATGATAGTAGTAAACCATACATTTACTTGGATCTGCTAAGTCATCTATTTTAACTTTATTTGGATCAGTAACTGCACTCATAACTTTTTTAGATATAACTTCATCAGTGTCTATTAAATAAATTGCATTTCCTAAAGATTTACCCATTTTATCATTTCCATCTAATCCTTTCAAACGAGAAACGTTACTTAATATTTCTTCAGGTTCTTTTAATATATCTCCATAAATATGATTAAATTTTCTTACAATCTCACGACATTGTTCAATTAGTGGTAATTGATCTTCTCCAACCGGGATTTTTTCTCCATTAAAAATAGTTATATCAGCTGCTTGTGAAACTGGATATCCTAAGAACCCATATGTAATACTTTCACCATCACCACCAAAAAGATTTTTCTTTTGAGCTACTTCAGTTTTAACAGTAGGATTTCTTTGAAGTCTTGCAACTGTTACTAAATTTGAATAAAAAATAGTTAATTCAGCAATCTCTGGTATTTTTGATTGAATAAAGTAATTAACATTTTCCGGACTAAGTCCAACTGATAATAAATCTTTAGTAATTTCTAAAACATTTTTCGAAACATTTTCAGGTTTATTAAAATTATCAGTTAAAGCTTGAACATCGGCAATTTCTAAGAAAAATTCATAATCATTTTGATATTTTAGATAATTAACACAGGCTCCAAAATAATGACCTAAATGTAAGTTTCCAGTAGGTCTTATACCTGTTAAAATTGTTTTTTTCATTATATCACTCCTTTAATAATAATAACATTAATACGTAAATAAATAAAGTTATAATTGAATTAATAAGAGAATTATGAGATAATAATGCAATATAAGTTTATAAACAGAAATATTTAGGTATTTACTTGTTTATAAAATTTGTATGTTGTATAATATACACGTTGGAGGGATGTAAATGTCAAAGAAAAATGAACAAGCAAATGTTACAGAAATAAGTGTAAAAATTGAAGGTAGCGATTGGGAAAGTGCAATTAATAAAGCATTTGAAAAAAAATCTAAAGAAGTAAAAGTAGATGGATTTAGAAAAGGTAAAATACCAAGAGAAGTTTATGATAAAAAATTTGGAAAAGAATCTTTATTTGTAGAAGCTGCAGATTTAGTATTACAACAAGCTTATATTAAAGCTATGGATGATTCAAAATTAATACCAGTAATTCAACCATCTGTAGATTTAGTAGATCTAGATGAAAGTGGAGTAACTTTTAAATTCGTTATTACTACTAAACCAGAAGTAGTGGTTAAAAACTATAAAGGATTAGGAGTTAAAAAAGAAGTAGTTAAAGTTACAAAAGCAGAAGTTGATACTGAAGTTAAAAACTTATTAGATAAATACACTGAAATGGCTACAAAAGAAGGAAAAGTTGAAAGTGGGGATACTGCTATAATTAACTTTGAAGGATTTAAAGATGGAGTAGCTTTTGATGGTGGATTTGGTGAAAACTATTCATTAGAAATTGGATCAAATACATTTATACCAGGATTTGAAGATCAAGTAATTGGTATGGAAGTAGATGAAGAAAAAGAAATTAATGTAGTATTCCCTAAAGAATATGGAGCAGAAGACTTAGCTGGAAAAGATGCTATGTTTAAAGTTAAAGTATTAGAAATTAAAGAAAAAATAGCTAGAGAATTAGATAAAGATTTCTTTGCAGATTTAGCAATGCCTAATGTAGAGGATGAAGAATCTTTAAAAACAGAAATCAAAAAATCAATTACAGCACATAAAGAGATGGAAGTTGAAAATAAGTATGTTGATAAATTATTAGAAGCCGTTTCTAAAAATGTAGAAGTTGATATTCCACAAGGAATGATTGATGAAGAAATTGAAAGATTAATGTCTAAATTTGAAGAACAAATTAAAATGCAAGGAATATCACTTGATTTATATTATCAATTTACTAAATCAGATGAAGCTGCATTAAAAGAACAATTATCAAAAGAAGCTAACTCTAATGTTTTATATCGTTTAATGTTAGAAAAAATTATGGAAGTTGAAAAAGTAGAAATAAGTGAAGCTGACGCAAAAAATGAAGTAAAAGAATTAGCAGATAAATACAAAGTAACAGAAGAAGAATTCTTAGCACAATTCGGTGGTATTGAAATGATTCAATATGACTTAGAAATGAGAAAAACAATTGAAATCTTAAAAGAATTAAATAAGTAGTAGAAATACTACTTTTTTCTTTGGAAAACATTGTAAAATATGAAAAATACTATATAATAAGTAACAGATTTAAATCTTTGGAGGTGTATCCATTATGAATAATGAAAAAGTTATTGTTTTAGTAATAGATGATATGGTTGTTTTTCCTCAAAATGAAATTAGAATAGAATATGAAAAGAATTTAGATTCAATTTTAAATATAATTGAAAAAAGAGAAGATAAATTATTTTTAATAGTTAATCCAATTGAAGAAACTATTGGAGATGATATAACTAATTTACCTAAATATGGAGTACTTGCAAAATTAAAAGTAAAATTAAAATTACAAAACGATAAAGAAAGAATTATTATTGAGGGATTAAAAAGAGTAGAAATTAATAACTATACTGAGGGTAATAATTATTTTACTGCTTCATATAAAGAAATTGAAAAAACTAGTGAAAATAATGATAAAAGTCATATCGAGTTGATTGAAAAAGCTTTAGATAAATATATTGATAAAGTACCTTATATGAGTAATGCTATTAAAAGTCAAATTAAAGGAGAAGAGGATCTTAGTATTTTATGTGATACTATTGCTTCTTTTATACCAGTTTCATATCTAAAGAAAAAGCAATATTTAATAACTCCATCTCCTATTAAAAGAGCAAAACTTATTGTAGAAGATATGTTTCAAGAATTAAAGTTTATAGATTTGGAACAAAAAATTGAGGAAGAAGTAGAACAAACATTATCTGATGCTCAAAAAGAGTATTTTCTCCGTGAGAAGATGCACGCAATCCAAAAAGAACTAGGAGATGCTAATTCAAAAGATGATGAAGTATCTTTATTTCGAAAAAAACTCAAAAAATTAAAATGTAGTAATAAAATAAAAGAAAAAATAAATAGAGAAATTAATAGATATGATAATATTAATAATCAATCTCCTGAATTAAGTATGATAAGAGAATATTTAGATTGGATTTTTGCACTTCCTTGGGGAAAATTAACTAAAGATAATAATAATTTAAAAGAAGTAGAGACTACTTTAAACAATTCTCATTATGCCTTAAAAGATGTTAAAAAAAGAGTGATTGAATATTTAGCAGTAAAACAAAATACAGATAATTTAAGAAGTCCTATTTTATGTTTAGTAGGACCGCCAGGAGTTGGTAAAACTTCATTTGCGTATGCTGTAGCTAATTCACTAGGAAGAAAAGTAGCTAAAATTAGTGTTGGTGGAATAAATGATGAATCAGAAATATTAGGTCATCGTAGAACTTATATAGGATCAAGTCCTGGTAGAATAATTCAAGGTATGAGAAAAGCAAAAACATCAAATCCAGTATTTATAATAGATGAAATTGATAAAATGACAAAAGATTATAAGGGGGATCCTGCTAGTAGTTTACTAGAAGTCCTAGATCCAGAACAAAATTCTAAATTTTCTGATCACTATATTGAAGAAGAATTTGATTTGTCAAAAGTGTTATTTATAGCAACAGCTAATTATATTGAACAAATTCCATATGAATTAAAAGATCGATTAGAAATTATAAATGTATCTAGTTATACAGAATATGAAAAATTAGAAATAGCAAAAAATCATTTAATCTTAAAACTTGGAGAAGAACATGGGGTGACCTCATTACAAGTAAATATAACAGATGATATCTTATTATATTTAATTAGATATTATACAAAAGAAGCTGGTGTTAGAGAGTTAGAAAGAGTTATTTCATCTTTATATAGAAAAATTGTAAAAGAAATTTTAGTTGATAAAAAAGATGAAGTTTTTGATTTAGACAAAAAACTAGTGAAAAAATATTTAGGAGATAAAAAATACTCTTATAATAAAATAAACCAAGAAAAAGAAATTGGAATTGTAAATGGATTATCATACACGCCTTTTGGAGGGGATGTTTTACCAATTGAGGTGAATATGTTTTTTGGAAAAGGAGATTTAATATTAACGGGATCTTTAGGAAAAGTTATGAAAGAATCAGCTCAAATTGCTTATAGTTATATAAAATCTAATAGTGAAAAATTTAATATAGATGATGAAATATTTAATAGTAAAACAATTCATATTCATGTTCCTGAAGGAGCAGTGGAAAAAGAAGGCCCTTCAGCGGGAATAGCAATTACAACAGTCTTAATATCATTATTTAAACAAAAAGCAATTGATAAAAAAATTGCAATGACAGGAGAAATATCTTTAAGAGGGCATGTTCTTCCAATTGGAGGATTAAAAGAAAAAATAATCGGAGCTCATCGTAGTGGGGTCAAAACAATTTTTATCCCAATCCAAAATAAAAAAGAAATAAAAGATATTCCAAAAGAAATTATTAAAGATATAAATATTAAGTTTGCTACATCATATGATGAAATATATAAAGAAATATTTGAGGATTAATATAATTCTCTTTTTTTCTAAATTATATTTTAATTTTAGTAAGTAATATGTTAAAATATAATTATAAAGGAGACTAATATATGAAAACAAAACCAGAAAAAAGACATATACCTATGAAGAATTATGTGATTTTAGGAGTTATTTTTATAGCTGTAAACCTAATCGTTATATATTTAATAAATTGGTATAATGTATATAAAGATTATCAAAATGATATACCAGTTATCAGAGGTACTTTATCAGAAATAACATCATTAGAATTAGATTCTTATGTAATAGATAATCCTACTGTTGTAATTTATATGTGTACAGCAACTAATGAGACATGTAGAGAATATGAAAAGGATTTGAAAAAATTAGTAGAAAAAGAACAATTAGCTAATAAGATGATTTATTTAAACTTAAGTGATGAAAATCAAGATGAGTTTATTAATAAATTTAATGATACATATAAAAATGAAATTGAACTTACTAATAGTTATCCAGCAATAGCTATTTTTGAAAATGGAAAAATTAAAGAATTGTTACAAGAAGATAGTAACGAACTTTCTATTACTGAAACAGAACAATTTTTGAATTACTATTTAGAAGATGATGAAGAAACAATTATGAAAGAAGAATAATTATGAATACAATAGTTTTATTTGAACCAGAAATACCACAAAATACTGGTAATATTATGAGAACTTGTGTTGCAACTAATACAAGATTATGTTTAATAAAACCACTTGGTTTTAAAGTAGATGGAGCTTCCTTAAAAAGAAGTGGAGTAAATTATATAGATAAGTTAAATATGGAAGTTTTTGATAATTTTGAAGACTTTAAAAAGAAAAACAAAGGAATTTATTATTATTTTACAAGATATGGAAAAAAACCTCATACTAGTTTTGATTATACTAATAAAACTAATGATGATTTATACTTTGTCTTTGGAAAAGAATCAACAGGTATTCCAAAAGATATATTAAAAAATAATTTAGATATGTGTATGAGAATTCCTATGTCTGATAATGTTAGATCACTAAATTTATCAAATAGTGCTGCTATTGTTATTTATGAAGTATTAAGACAACAAGACTATAATGAATTACTATTTAAAGAACCTCATAAGGCAGAAAATTATATAGAAATTTAAAGGAGCAATTTATGAAAAAAATATTATTAATTTTAGCTATTTCATTTATGTTTTTAACAGGATGTGGTGGAGTGGAAGTAGAAAAAGAAACAAATCAACAAAAAGATGAATTGAAATTTAAAGAAGAATATGAAGCTATAAATGGACAACCTACTGAAACAGAAGGAGTTAATTATAGTATTTTAGATATTCCGACAGATAATAAAATAGTATATGTTGATGAAGAGGAAGTTCTAGAAATATTAAATGAAGGTACCGGAATTATTTACTTTGGATTCCCTGAATGTCCATGGTGTCGTAGTTTATTACCAACATTTATAGACACTGTAAAGAAAAGTGATATAGATAAAATTTATTATGCAAATATACTAGAGTCAAGGGATGTTAAAAGCTTAGATGAAAACGATAAAGTTATAACAGAAAAAGAAGGAACCGAAACATATTTTAAAATTATTGAAAAATTAGATAAACATTTAGGAAATTATACAGCAATTAATAGTGATGAAAAAAGACTATATTTCCCATCAATTGCATACGTAAAAGATGGTGAAGTTACGGGGTTCCAAATCGGAACTGTTGATTCACAAACAGATCCATATGAAGAATTGAATAAAGAACAAGTTACTGAATTAGAAGAAATGATCAATAACAATATAGAGAAAATATCATCGCTTGTATGTACGGATGGTTCGGATAACGGATGTTAAGACAAAAAGAAATAGAAAAAAGTATTATTAAAAGATTTCGAAAAGAAATTTGGAAAAAATTTACTAAAGCTATAATTAGTTATGAATTAATAAAGAATGAAGATAAAATAGCAGTTTGTATTTCTGGAGGAAAAGATTCTATGCTTTTAGCAAAATGTTTTCAAGAGTTACAAAAACATGGTAAAGTTAATTTTGAATTAATATTTTTAGTGATGGATCCGGGGTATACAAAAAAAACTTTAAATAAAATAAATGAAAATGCTAGTATAATGGGAATTAATTTAAAAATATTTAAATCTGATATTTTTAAAGTAGTAGATAGTCAAACTGCGGGGGCCCCTTGTTACTTATGCGCTAGAATGAGAAGAGGATTTTTATATGCTAAAGCTCAAGAATTAGGATGTAATAAAATCGCTTTAGGTCATCATTTTGATGACGTGATAGAAACCACTTTATTATCAATGTTTTATAATGGTGAATTTAAAACTATGCTACCAAAGTTAAAAAGTACAAATTTTAATAATATGGAATTGATTAGACCATTATATTATGTAAGAGAAAAAGACATAAATAGTTTTGCTTTATATAATGAATTAGAATTTATTAATTGCGCATGTATGTACACAGAAAATATTAGTAGAGGCCAAGTAGATTCAAAAAGGCAAGAAATGAAACAATTAATTAAGCAACTGGAAAATACTAACTCAGTAATTCCGGCTAATATATTTAGATCATTAGAAAATGTTAATTTAGAAACAGTTTTGGGGTATAAAAAAGAAGGAAAGAAAAATAGTTATTTAGATAATTATTAGAGAAATATATGAAAAAAATAAATATTCAAAATATAGAATATAAAATTATAAGAGATGATAATTGTATTAATGAGGCTGAATTAAATGAAAAAGTAACAGACTATTTTACAGAATATGATTATATATTTGGAGATTATGCTTATAATAAGTTAAGACTAAAAGGATTTAATAATAAAGAAAAAGCTAATAAAGTTAATAATATAGAAGATTTAGAAGATTATATAGATAATTATTGTAGTTATGGATCAAAAGTATTTTTATTGAAAAAAAATTAATAAAAATACTTTTTATTTTCAATAAATATTGATATTTATAAAAAACATGCTATAATTATAATTGAATAAAATAAGATAGGGAGGATTTTGTGATATGGTAGATAACAACAAAATTACAGTGATTAATGAAAATGGAATCAATGAAGAAGTAGAAATAGTGAGCTCTTTTGAATTCAAAGATACACAAAAAAAATATGTTATATATACAAAAAATGAACAAGATGATAATGGAAACATAACAGTATATATATCAAACATAGATGACACTGAAAAAACAGCTAAGTTATTAGGAATAACAGAAGACGAAGAGTGGAATCGTATAAAAGATGTATTACGTGAATTATCAAAATCAGAATAAAAGGAGAAGGGCTTATGACACAAATAGATAATATTAATAAAATAAAATTGAATTTAGATTCAGCTATTATAGATAATCAAAATATTAGAAAAATCAAATTTTCTCCTAATTCTTTTAATGTGATAAAAAATCAATTATTAGTAAAAGAAGAAGTTACAAATACTAATTTAACTAATATTGAAAATCAAAATGTAATATCTATTATTGGGAAAAAACCATTAAAAATAAAAAATATTATGTTAGAACAAATTAAAATTAACAATGTATATGGAAGATTAGTAGATAATGCTATGATAATTGACTTTTCTAAACGAAATGAAGTTATTATTCCAGTTACTCCTGAGGTTACAGTTGATTTGCCTGTAATTGAAAATTCAGTGATAGAACAAGAAGAAGTAAATACTCATATTGCAAATAATGATAATTTGAATATAATAGATAAAAATATTCAAAATTTACTAAATAAAGCATTAGAAACAGAGGAATCTGTAACTGAAGAAGTTGAAGTAGACCATGAAAAAGAAAAATATATAGAAGATATTGAAGCTAATATAGCAAGATTATTAAAAGAAATAGAAACTGAAAAAGTAAAACCTGTTCAAAAAGAAGAGAAAGTAGTGCTTAATGAAGTGATTCCAGATTCAATGAAACATGTATTTAACTTTGATGAAATAACAAAAGAAATAGTACCTACTAAATCAGAAGAAGTGGTTCCAACATATGTAGAAAAAGAAATTACAACAGTTAATATTGATTCTTATTATGATGAACTTAATTATATTAATAAGACTGAAGCAGAACAAAAAAGAAAATTAGAAGAAGCTGAAGAAGAAGTAACAAAAGCAAAAAATAAAAGAGAAAAATTAGAAAAAGATTTTACTGAACTTCTTGATCGTAAAAAAGAAAATATTAAACAAAAACAATTAGAGGAAGAAAAATTACTTGAAAAAATTAGACAAGAAAAAGAAACAGCAGCTAAAATTGAAAGCTTATTAAACAGTAATTAAACACATAAAAATGTGTTTTTTTTATTCCCATATTATTAATATTATGATATACTATAGTTGTCTTTGAAAAAACAGAAAAAAAAGTATAAATTGTATTGACATTATAATATAAAATTGATATATTATTAAATGTCAACTGATGTACGGGTGATTAGCTCAGTTGGTTAGAGCACCTGCCTTACAAGCAGGGGGTCATAGGTTCGAGTCCTATATCGCCCACCATATGCCGAAATAGCTCAATTGGTAGAGCAATTGATTTGTAATCAATAGGTTACGGGTTCAAGTCCTGTTTTCGGCACCATTTTATATGGAGAGGTAGCGAAGTGGCTAAACGCGGCAGACTGTAAATCTGTTCTCTATGAGTACGATGGTTCGAATCCGTCTCTCTCCACCACTTTATTATTGCCTCGTAGCCAAGCGGTAAGGCATCAGACTTTGACTCTGACATGCGTTAGTTCGAATCTAACCGGGGCAGCCATTTAATTTTATAATATGATCTGTTAGCTCAGCTGGTAGAGCATCTGACTTTTAATCAGAGGGTCGTGAGTTCGAATCTCACACAGATCACCAAGTGCCTGAGTGGCGGAATAGGTAGACGCACAGGACTTAAAATCCTGCGAGCTAACACTCGTGCCGGTTCAAGTCCGGCCTTAGGCACCACTTGAAAAATTAACGGCAGTTGTCGTTTTTTTATAATCTATTTTTATTGACAGTGGTTTTATATTTATGATATAATTTATTTGTCATCAGTTGACACAGTTGGAGGAATACCCAAGTCTGGCTGAAGG
>CAYJKH010000003.1:0-148928 GCA_964371025.1 uncultured Muribaculaceae bacterium
TCTCGTTCGACTTGCATGTCTTAGGCATGCCGCCAGCGTTCATCCTGAGCCAGGATCAAACTCTCAATAATAATTATTTTAGTTTGTCTTATTTTTTAAAATATCCTAGCTACCTCAAAATTGACGTTTTGCTTAGTTTTCAAAGATCAATTGTTTTCACAATTAACTGATAGTTTGTATCAGTTGCAATTTCTTAATTGCTCCACTAGTGTATCAATAATATTTAAAATTGTCAACATTTTTTTTGAAATTTTTCAATATTTTTTTTAGCACTTCGTTGCATTTCTTGATTGCTCATTTAATATACCAAACTGTTATAATAGTGTCAACGGTTTTTGTTAAATTTTTAAAAAAAAATGTGCTTTTTTACTTTTTTGTTTGTTTTTTATATAAAAATTCTTGTTTTTCCCATATATACTTATATTTTTTTATATTTATTTTCATAAAAAAAATGAAAATAAATATTTTACTTTCATTTTTTATGTGATTTTTTTAGAATTATTCACATGTATAATTATTTTTTTCGAAAGATTCTTCCAATTCCTCGTATGTTTCACCCATTACTGATTCTCTAATTTCTAAAATACTTAATGTCGCTTCAGAAGTATTTGTTGTAATTTCGTAAATTGATGTGCCCTCTTCCACTTTTCCTTCACAAGTTAATCCTTCGATCATTTCATAAGATTCACAAACAGTATCTATATAAGATTGTTCTGAATCTTCACCATAAGAAAACATCATATCTGATTTAACTATTAAATCTTCTGCAAATTCTATAGTTACTACATTCTCCTTTTTTATCGCATCATCAATTTCTGTACATTTTAATGTTTTCGTACCACTATCCTCTGTAGTTCCGCCACATCCTGTTATAAACAATGTTGTACATACTGCAAATATACTCAATTTTTTTTTCATACTTTATCCTCCTTTTTTGTATGATTATATCTATAGGATACCACTTATATATATAAAGTAAAGTATTAATTTATTATTTACAATGTAATTATTTTAATATAAAGAAAGAACATATAGGTATTACATGTATATTTCAGTAAAACAAAAAATATTGAAGTTTAAAAATTTAACTATATACTATTGTTTTTATTATTTAACTGTTTCTATACATTTACAAAAAAACTAACTATTTCTAGCTAGTTTAATATAAATGGTTTCCCTATAGTTCCATCTCCTGAGTTTATCAAAGTATCTTTTTGGAGATTTACCACTGGTCTAATCATATGAGCATGTCCTCCATGATTATAATTTATTCCACCGTTGTAGTTTATATTCCATATAAGATAACTATGTGATGCAAATACAGTCATAGTCCACTCATTACGATTAACTCCAGTATAATCATCCAATATATATAACCAATTATTTTCATGGCAAGTAGCAACTGATGCATAATTATTTCCGTTTGTTGTACGAGGACAATCTTCTGCTTTAACTCCGTACATGAAATCACTACCATAAATTAATCCAACATTATTAACTGTTGTTGCAGGATTACTGCCATATACTGCAGTACCTCTTTCTGCATTATAAAAATCAAGAGCAGTCTGAGGATTAACATTATTCATGCCTCCTAGATTCCAAGTAGACTCTACAACTAAATTTTTATATACCAGCTCTAGCCCATGGTCAGAAAAACTACCCGTTTTATTATAATATGAATCATTTAATATCGATTTAAGATTAGAGGCATCCCAATTATTTAATCCAGAGCTACTTCTAAACATAAATGTATCTTCTTCACCACGTCCTATTTTATAATCATTATTATTAATAGCTTCCAGTGGTGTTGCTTTAACTATTTTAACCATTTTATTTGTAGTTGTTTGATCTGCTAACTTAGTATCAAATACTCCTATTATACGCCAAAGTTCATTATTGAAAGATACATAATTATTAGGATTAGTTCCTTGATATCTTAGTCCATTCTCCGATACCACTTCTCCTTTTCCTTCTAAATCACTTACATAATCAGCTAAGTTCATTGTATTCATATCTACTTTAACTGTTTTATTAACTTTTTTTGATAATCCATTGTTTGCTGTTGCTATACATTCTAATTGATGGATACCTACTGATAATGTAGATGTATTGATAGGATTACAAGAAAATGATGATTCTCCACTTACCCCGTAAGTAGGAAGATTAAAGTAACTATTAGTTTCTATATTACTTCCTTCTTTTATTGATTCAGTTGTATTATTTTTCAATGTTAGTTCAGGTGCTTCTGAATCTTTTTTTATAATTTTTTCAGATATTGATACATTTCCTGCATTATCAGTAGTTGTTAGTATTACATTTATTCCTGATGTATCCTCAGTTATAGTATCGTAATTCAACTTTGTTAATGCATGGCCTGATAAATTATCCGTTCCATCTACTTTATTAATGATAACATCTGATACATACCATCCATTTTCGCCATCTGGTTCTTTTATAACAAATTGTCCTACAGTTGGAGCAGTCTTATCCACTTTAATTGTGAAAGATTCTTTTGTTCTATTTCCAGCCATATCTTCAGCGTTTAGCATTATCGTTTCAGACTTAGTATCATAATTAATTAATTTATTGCTTATATTAGAGGATGCAACTCCAGATAAATTATCTTTAGTATTATAATTATCTATTTTAACATTTGATACATACCACCCATTATTACCAATAATTCCATCAATATCATATGTAATTACCGGGGCTGTTTTATCTATTTTTATATTAATTGTTTCTTGTGAAATATTACCAGCATTATCTTCTGCTGTTATAACGATATTTTCTCCAGTCGTTTCATAATTTATTACAGTTTTATTAATATCAAATCCTTTTATATTAGATAATTTATCAACTGCATTATAATCTTTAATAGTAACATTGGATGTATACCAATTATTATTCCCTTTTTCACCGTCAATTTTATAATTAATTATCGGGGCTGTTTTATCAACTTTTAATTTTGTTGTTTTAACACTACTATTCCCAGCATTGTCTGTAGTTACTAATTTTATAGTTTTTGAACTTGTATCATAATCTATTACTTTATCACTTAAAACGGTTGACTTTATTCCTGATATATTATCATATCCTCCAGTTGTATTTATATTAACACTACTTTTATACCAATTATTTAATCCTAAAACGCCGTCAATATTAAATTCTGCTGCAATTGGAGCTGATTTGTCTATTTTAATATTTACAACTTCTTCTACTTTATTACCAGCAATATCTTCTGCGGATATTATAATATTTTCTCCTACTGTTTCATAATTAATTATCGATTTATTAATACTATAATTTTTTAAACCTGATAAACTATCATTAACTCTCAAATCTGTTATTTCTACATCTGATATATACCAACCATTATCCCCTTTATTACCTTTTATTTTATAGTCAATAGTTGGAACTGTTTTATCTATTTTATAACTTTCACTACATATAATTTCACTTTTAGTATCATTATTATACATTACTTGGATACATACTTTAGCTGTTTCACTTTCTATATTTAAATTGAATGAATTATCAGATGATTCTAAATTAGGAACACATATATCATCTGCTGTATTACAATATAAAACATTATCTATTTCTAAATCACTTTTTTCTGTTATGTTAGCAGTTAATAAAACATCTTCATTTATATATTCTTCTTCATTCAAATTATTATCGATAAAACCAACTTCTAAATCTGGTTTATTATCTTTATCAAAGCATTTAAGTGAATCTCCTTCAAATAAACAATATGATTTTTTTTCATCTTCTATGTTACAATCTACAAATTCAAGTACTCCATCTTTATAACTAATATTATCACAAACAAAGTTATCATCATACAAATTATTTTTCTTTAAAAATTCATCCTTTATATTTATATCTTTATAACCATTTTCTTTTAAATAATTATATAACTCATTATAAAATGTTTCTGACCTCTTAGTAGTAGTAAAATATATCATTAATAATATTCCAATTAAAAGAAGAAATACTATCAATATTATTAAATTTTTTTTAAGATTTTTTTTATTATTTATCAATTTACTTCTCCTTTATTATATATACGTAATTATAGCAAAAAAAAATATATATAACAAGTATCCTTTATCTGCTATAAAATATATCTTTCTAAAAAAGATTAGTTATATATTAAAATATTTTCTTATTACTATCGCAAAGTATTTTGATTTACCCTCAATAATTATATGATTATACTTATAAAATAACATTACTATATGTAATGTAAAGTTTTTGATATTTTTATCTTAAAGTAGAAAAATAATTTTATATAGTATATACTATAAATATATTATAGAAAATAGGTGAATCAGATGAAAAAGAAAAAAGATATAAAATTTTACATATTAATTATTTCCTATCTTTTATTATCGTATTCTATGTTTAATGATTATCTTACTATAGACAGTGTGGATATGCTAACAACTTCTATCCCAACAGTAGCTCTTGAAACTACTACTCTATCTATTATACTATTTTCATTTTTATTATATTTTTATAAAATAAGAAAAGAAATTCTATATATTATTACATATATATTATTAACTATCATTACTATTTTCACTTTATTTGAAACATATATAATATATACAGAATTTTCGACTGAATTTATCCACCTTAATATCGGATTCTATATTTATCTATTTCATTTTATTCTATTAATTATAACTTTATTCATAAAAAAATCAAACCCAATTAAAAAGTTATCAGATGATGATAATTCATACAAGCAATTTAAAGAAGACTTTAATGAAAATAACTATTTACTTGGAAACCTAATACTTGGAGTAAAAGGTGTTCCTTACAGTGATTTATCACTTTTAACAAATGATGTTAAAAATAATACAATATCAATACACTACAAAGATAATCAAAACGTTAAAACCTATCGTTTTTTAAAAAAGAATATTTCTAGCATTAACTTCAAAAATCGAATCATAGTAGACGAATTAGAAAAAAAGGCATATCAAGATGTTGATTTAGATACTGCTAATTATCTTTTAATTACTGCTGTTTTCGGAACAACTATGATAGCACATAACATAGGAAATAGTATTTTAAACCCACTTATGGGGGAATATAGAAAATGCTCATATACTGGCATATACCATATAATTATTATATTTAAGGATAATTCAAAAATAGAGTTTGAATCTAAAACTGATCCAGCAAAGTTTATTAGCACACTAAATCTGTAATTTTTCACTATATTACATAAAACAAAAATAATAATTACTGTGTAATAAAAACGTCAATTTCTTTATTGACGTTTTTTATTACTATAATTTCATATTACTTAGTATTATATATTATTTTAATTTAGTTATTCATTTCTGCTTTTTGCGCATATTCATTAACAGTATTTATAGCGGCGTTTTTTAAATTTTCTATTTTATCAGCCTAATCGTATATACCTGCCTCATCAATTATTATTTCTAGTGAATAATTTTTTTAACATTGTGTAGGCTCCTATCTAACTATTTTATTTATTGTCACAATATTTATAAACATTTAATTTATTATCGCTTTCATATTTTTCTCTAACATATATTATAAAAAAAACTAACTATTTCTAGTTAGTCAAATTTCATATGGCAGGGGATAAGTGAATCGAACACTTATCAGCGGTTTTGGAGACCGACATTTTACCGTTAAACTAATCCCCTATGTATTAATAATACATTTATATAATATCATATAAAATATTATTTGACAATAACTTCTAATAATTTACTTTTAATATTATAAGTGTTACAATATATTTATCAGAGAGTACATTGTATTATTTGAAAACTTATAAGGAGGTAAATATGGAAAAACTTTTTAAAAACTTTTTTCGCTCTTCAATAATCAGTTCCTTTATTATTTTAATTTTTGGATTACTATTAACTTTTAAATCTAGTAGTACAATTTTTGCAATATCATATATTTTAGGAGGATTACTTATTATACTAGGAGTATTTTCTATTATTAAATATATTAGTAATATTTCTAAAGTTGAACAAAGTAGCCTAGATATATTATATGCTGTTATTTCTATAACTTTTGGAGTTATTATTATTAATAACCCTGAAGGAATTGCAAGTATTATTCCTTTTATAATAGGAATTGGAATATTAGTTAGTAGTGCTAGTAAATTACAATATGCTGTATTATTAAAAAAAGAGAATAATAATGTATGGAAAGTTACTATGATTATTTCAATTGTTAGTGCTTTGTGTGGAATTATTTTAATATTTAATCCATTTAAAGCAGGAGTTATTTTAACACAAATAGTTGGGATTTTCATAATAGTTTATGCCGTACTAGATATTATAGCTACTATTACAATAAAAAAGAATGTTAAATATATTAAGAATAATATTTTAAATAAGAAATAATATTCTTTTTTTTTACAAAAAAAAGAATAAGCTTTCGCTTATTCCATAAATTGATCTTCTAATTGTTCAATTGGTTCTTCATCAATGAATTTTTTTTCTAGATCATATTCAATATTTTTATGATTTTTATATCCTGTTCCAGCAGGGATAAGTTTACCAAGTAAAACATTTTCTTTTAATCCTACTAATTCATCAACTTTTCCACTTATAGCGGCATCTGTTAAGATTGAAACAGTTTGCTGGAATGATGCTGCAGATAAGAATGAATCTGTTTCTAAAGCGGCTTTAGTAATCCCAAGTAATATTGGTTTTCCTAGAGCTGGTTTCTTACCATTTATAACTGCTTCTGCATTTCCATCAGTAAATTCTCTAAAGTTAACTAATGCTCCTACTAAGAATTTAGTATCTCCACTATCAATGATTCTAATTTTAGAAACCATTCTACGAGCAACTACTTCGATATGTTTATCAGAAATATTAACCCCTTGTGAAGTATACGTATATTGAATTTCTTTTAAAATATATTCTTGTGCTGTGATTGGATCAGTAACCGCCAATAATTCTTTTGGACTAATAGCACCTTCTGTTAATCTTTGACCACAAGTAACTACATCACCTTTTGAAGCACTAAGTTTTGAACCATAATTAGTTATATGTTCTTTAGTTTCAAGTTTATTAGTAATACTAATTTTATATTTACCACTATCTTCTTCAATTTTAGTAATTTTACCATCAATTTCAGCAATAGTAGCTTTTCCTTTTGGATTTCTTGCTTCGAATAACTCAGTAACACGAGGTAACCCTTGAGTAATATCTGCTCCTGCTACTCCTCCAGTATGGAAAGTACGCATCGTAAGCTGTGTTCCTGGTTCTCCAATTGACTGAGCTGCCATTACTCCAACAGCTTCTCCTATTTCAACTAAGTTACCAGTCGCTAAATTACGTCCGTAACATTTTTGACAAATTCCTTTTAATGTATTACACGTTAAAATATTACGTATTTCTACTTCATTAATTCCTGCTTTAATAATTTTATCAGCAATTAATTCCGTAATTAATTCTAATTTATCAATAATAATAGCTTTCGTTTCTGGATGAATAACTTTTTTATTAGTATATCTACCAACAATTCTCATTCTTAAACTCTCAATAACTGTTCCATCTTTTTCATTAACGAATTCTTTAACTACTACTCCTTGGTCAGTTCCACAATCTTCCTCTTTAATAATAATATCTTGTGAAATATCAACAAGTCTTCTTGTTAAGTATCCTGAATCGGCAGTTTTTAAGGCTGTATCAATACTCCCTTTACGAGCACTATGTGTCGTTAAGAAGAACTCTGATATAGAAAGACCTTCTTTAAAGTTAGATAAAACTGGGATTTCAAGTTCTTCACCGTTTGGTTTTAACATAACCCCACGAATTCCTGCTAACTGTACGAAGTTGGCAATTGATCCACGGGCTTTTGAGTTCATCATTAAGAAAATCGGATTTTCATTATTTTTATTCGCTGCTGCTGATAATTCAGATTTAATCTCGTCAGTTGCACTATTCCAAGTTTCAATAACTTTAGTGTATCTTTCTTTATCAGTAATTAAACCTTTTTTATATTGACTATTTATTTTATCAACAATTTTTTGTTTTGCTGCAATAATTTCTTCTCTACTTTGCCCTACTTCAATGTCATGCATACTAACAGTAATACCTGAAACAGTAGAATATTTAAATCCTAAGTCTTTCAAGTTATCTAGCATTGTAGATGTTTCTGTAATTTTATATCTTTTAAATATTTGAGCAATTATTTTTTCTAATGCATCTTTTGCAAAAGGTGATACAATTTCCATTTTTGCTATTTCTTCTTTTAAATTACTTCCTTTTGGTAAGAAAAATTTATTAGGAGTAATATTTTCAATATTATCAGATGTTGGTTCATTAATAAACGGGAATGAATCTGGTAATATTTCATTGAAAATTATTTTACCAACTGTTGTTACTAAATATTTGTCTTGTTGTTCATCTGTAAATAATTTATATTTAAATGATTTTACTGGAAGAACTATTCTATCATGAAGTGATAACTCACGTCTTTCGTAAGCCATTAATGCTTCATTAGAATCTTTAAATACTCTTCCTTCACTAGGTGTATTTTCTTTTTCGATAGTTAAGTAATAATTTCCTAAAACCATATCTTGTGATGGAGTAACAATTGGATCTCCTGATTTAGGATGTAAGATATTATTAGACCCTAACATTAACATTCTAGCTTCTGCTTTTGCTTCTTCTGATAAAGGAACATGCACTGCCATTTGATCTCCATCGAAATCAGCATTAAATGCCGCACAAACAAGTGGATGTAATCTTATTGTTTTACCACCTATTAGGATTGGTTCAAATGCTTGAATTCCTAATCGGTGAAGAGTTGGAGCTCTATTTAGTAAAACTGGATGTTCTTTTATAACTTCTTCTACAATATCCCAAACAACTTCATCTTGATTATCAATTAATCTTTTAGCTGCTTTAATATTATGAGCAAGTTCTTTACTAACTAAACCATGTATAACATGTGGTTTAAATAATTCTAAAGCCATTTCTTTAGGTAATCCACATTGGTACATTTTTAGGTTAGGTCCAACTACGATAACTGAACGTCCTGAATAATCTACACGTTTTCCTAGTAAGTTTTGTCTGAAACGTCCTTGTTTCCCCTTTAACATACTTGAAAGTGATTTTAAAGGTCTATTTCCAGCTCCAGTTACACTTCTTCCACGTCTACCATTATCAAATAATGCATCTACCGCTTCTTGAAGCATACGTTTTTCATTTTGAATGATAATCCCTGGGGCATTTAAATCAATTAGTTTCTTTAAACGATTATTTCTGTTAATAACTCTTCTATATAAGTCATTTAAATCACTAGTAGCAAATCTCCCACCTTCAAGTTGAACCATCGGTCTTAATTCCGGAGGTATAACCGGGATACAATCTAGAATCATCCACTCTGGTTTATTACCAGAATTTGAGAATGAATCTAAAACTCCTAGTCTTTTTAATAATCTTGTTCTTTTTTGTCCTTGAGCAGTTTCTAATTCTTCACTTATTTGTTTGATATCTTTGTCAATATCAATATTTTTAAGTAATTCTCTTACTGCCTCAGCACCCATTCCTACTTTGAAACCAGTTCCATATTTTTCATAATATGCTCTATATTCCTTTTCAGATAGAGTTTGTTTGTTTTCTAAAGGCGTATTTCCTTTATCAACTACTACATAACTTACAAAGTATAATACTTCCTCTAAGTCACGAGGTGACATATCAAGTACTAATCCCATACGAGATGGAACACCTTTAAAAAACCAAATGTGAGAAACAGGAGTTGCTAATTCAATATGTCCCATACGCTCACGTCTTACTTTTGAACGAGTAACTTCTACTCCACAACGATCACAAACAATATTTTTATAGCGAACTCTCTTATATTTTCCACATGAACATTCAAAATCTCTACTAGGTCCGAATATTTTTTCACAAAATAATCCATCTCTTTCTGATTTCAAAGTTCTATAATTAATAGTTTCTGGCTTAGTAACAGCTCCATATGACCACTCACGAATTTTTTCTGGAGAGGCTATTCCTATTTTTAATGCTTCAAATTTGTTTACAGGCATCATTAAACATCAGCTCCTTCTTTTGTAATTTCGCTTTGTGCTATTTTTTCTAATTCTTCTTCAGATACATCAATATCATCTAAATCATCAAAGTCATCTTCTTCTTCAAGGTCTTCTTCAATCTCTTCTGGTTCAATTATAGCTTCTTCCACTTCTTCGATTGAGTATTTATTTGATTCAGTTTCTTCATACTCTTCAATATCTCTTAGTTGTAATGAATTTCCTTCATCATCAAGAATCGAAATATCAAGTCCTAATGCTTGGAATTCTTTCATTAATACTCTAAATGATTCAGGCATACCTGCTTGATTAACTGGATTACCTTTAATAATCGCTTCATATACTTTAACTCTTCCTACAACATCATCTGATTTAACAGTTAAGATTTCTTGTAGAGTATGTGCTGCTCCATATGCATGAAGTGCCCAAACTTCCATCTCTCCGAATCTTTGTCCACCAAATTGAGCTTTTCCTCCAAGTGGTTGTTGTGTAACAAGTGCATAAGGTCCTGTTGATCTAGCATGAAGTTTATCTTCAACCATATGGTGAAGTTTAATCATATACATAACTCCGACTGCTACTTTTTTATCAAAAGTTTCTCCAGTACGACCATCATATAACCAAGTTTTCCCATCTTTATCCATACCTGCTTCTTCCATGATATTTTCAATATCTGTTGGATGGGCACCATCAAGTACTGGTGTTGCAATATGAATACCTAATTTTTTAGCGGCCATTCCCATATGTAATTCTAATATTTGTCCAATATTCATACGAGATGGAACCCCTTGTGGATTTAGAATAATATCAACTGGTGTTCCGTCTGGTAAGTATGGCATATCTTCTTGTGGAAGAATTAATGAAATAACCCCTTTATTACCATGTCTACCTGACATTTTATCCCCAACTTGAATTTTTCTTTTTTGGATAATATATACTCTTATAATTTTTGATACTCCTGATGGTAATGTATCATTGTCTTTACGAGTGTAAACTTTAATATCATGAACTATTCCATCTCCACCATGTGGTACACGAAGTGATGTATCACGAACTTCTCTTGTTTTTTCACCGAAAATTGCATGTAATAATTTTTCTTCTGAAGTTAATTCTGCCATTCCTTTTGGAGTAACTCTTCCTACTAAGATATCTCCTTCTTTAACTTCTGTTCCGATTGCAATTATACCATTTTCATCAAGATTTTTTCTTACTTCTTCACTTACATTTGGAATATCTCGTGTAATTTCTTCACTTCCAAGTTTCGTATCACGACATTGCATTTCGTAATCTTCTAAGTGAAGAGATGTATATTTATCTTCTTTTACTAAATTTTCATTTAAGATAATAGCATCTTCGTAGTTATAACCATCGAATGTCATAAACGCTACTGTCATATTTTTACCAAGTGCTAATTCTCCTTTGTCAGTTGAATTACCATCCGCAAGTACTGTATCAAATGCTTTAACTTGATCTCCAACTTTTACTATTGGTCTTTGGTGATAACAAATACTCGAGTTTGCTAATTCAAAGTTTGATAAATAATAAGTATCTTTATCTTTTAAGTTTTTAACTACTATTTTCTTAGCATCAACGTATTCTACAACACCATCCGCTTTAGCAATTACTTCAACACCAGAATCTTTTGCTGCAATATATTCAACTCCAGTACCAATAAGTGGTGCTTCTGTTTTAATTAATGGCATTGCTTGACGCTGCATGTTAGCCCCCATAAGTGCTCTTGTTGCTTCATCATGTTCCAAGAACGGTATACAACTTGTAACAATAGACACTATTTGTTGAGGTGATACATCTACGAAATCTATTAATTCCGGTTTTACTAATGTATTTTCTCCTTTAAATCTGGCATTAACTATTTTATCTGTAATAACATTATTTTCATCATGAGCAACTGTTGCTTGTGATATTAAATAATCAAGTTCATCATCCGCTGTCATATAAACAACTTCATCTGTTATCTTTTTATCTACCACTTTTCTATATGGAGCCATAATGAAACCATATTCATTAATTTTTGCATAACTTGCAAGTGATGTCATAAGTCCGATATTTGGTCCCTCCGGAGACTCAATTGGACATATTCTTCCATAATGAGAAGCATTAACGTCACGCACCTCAACCCCAGCTCTATCTCTTGATAGCCCCCCTGGTCCTAATGCTGATAAACGTCTTTTATGAGTTAATTCTGCCATCGGGTTTGTTTGATCCATAAATTGTGACAATTGTGATGAACCAAAGAATTCTTTCATAGCTGCTGTAACTGGTCTAATATTAATTAATGTTTTTGGAGTAACTTCTTCCATTTCTTGAGTAGTCATTCTTTCTCTGATTACTCTTTCCATTCTAGATACCCCAATTCTAAATTGGTTCTTTAATAATTCTCCAACTTGACGAACACGTCTATTTCCTAAATGATCTATTTCATCATAACTTCCTACTCCATTTAATAAATTTAAATAGTAAGAAAATGCTGCATAAAAATCAGATATAGTTAAATGTTTAACTTCTATTGATTGGTCGTTACCAATAACTGTTAACACTTTTTTATTATCTTTTGGGCTATAAACTTTGATTTGTTGTACCATATTATGCGTATCTAACTCTTCATTTATAGTAACTTTTTTAAGTCCATAACCATTATCAAATATTTCTTTTATTTCATTGTAGTTTGTTTTATCTATTTTAGTCCCTTTAGCAAACTTAATTTCTTTATCAATCTTGATATCTTCTGCTAAAGTATGTCCTAATAATCTATTCATAATATTTAATTTACGATTAAATTTATAACGTCCTACTTTTGCTAAATCATATCTAAATTCATCAAAGAATCTAGTTATAATATGGTTTTTAGATGAATCTAATGTTGCTGGTTCTCCTGGTCTTAATTTTTCATAAATTTCAATTAAAGCTTCATCAATATTTTTTGTTGAATCTTTTGCAATTGTATTTGATAAATAGTCATCTTTCCCAAATAAATCCATTATTTCTTCATCACTAGAAAGTCCAAATGCTCTTAATAATGTTGTAATTGTAACTTTTCTAGTTCTATCAATTCTAACATACATAATATCTCTAGCATCTGTCTCAAACTCTAACCATGTTCCATGATTTGGAATAATTTGTGAAGTAATTAAATTACGTCCATTCTTATCTATTTCATGCCCATAGTACACACTAGGTGATCTAACTAATTGCGAAATAACAACACGTTCTGCTCCATTAATAACAAATGTCCCTGTATCTGTCATTATTGGCATATCTCCTAAGAATGCTTCTTGTTCTTTTACTTCTCCAGTTTCACGGTTAAATAATCTAA
This sequence comes from uncultured Muribaculaceae bacterium, assembly GCA_964371025.1. Lineage (GTDB taxonomy): Bacteria > Bacillota_I > Bacilli_A > RF39 > UBA660 > CAYJDP01. The sequence continues at coordinate 13,407 of CAYJKH010000003.1, forward strand.
CCTCTACTTTTAAAGGAGCTGAAAATGTCGTTTCTTTATCTTTACTCTCTTTAATAGTATAGTTTGGTTTATCAAAATAATAATCACCAAATTCTAAAGATAGTGTTCCAGAAAAATTTTCCACTGGAAATAAATCCTCAAATACTTCTTTGATTCCTGTTTTTATAAACCAATCATATGATTTTTTTTGAACATCTAATAAGTCTTTTAGTTCATAAGTTTTAATTTTCGAATAATTTCTACGTTCACGAAAATCACCATATTTTACATTTTTGTATCCCATTAATATACCTCTTTCTTTATTTTTATACACTACACTCAAGGATATAAAATCCTTTTTCTTTTGCAAGTACTTTAACAGTATAATACTCGTCTAACTTCTTCATCATTGATTTAGCACCTTGTTCTTTTCGAATCACAATAAATAATTTACCATTATCCTCCAAAAATTTTTTTGCTCCAATAACAATTTCATAAACTACTGTTTTACCTGCTCTAATAGGGGGATTAGTAACTATTACATTATATTTACCTTTTACATTATCATAACAATTACTCTCAAAAACACGACAGTTTTCACATTTATTGTTTTTGATATTCATATTAGTTAAATGTATAGCTCTTAAATTAACATCGACCATATCAACTTCAGCTTTTGTAAACTTATTTATAATAATTCCAAATACTCCATAACCACAACCCACATCAAGAATTTTGCCTCCAACTTCACCCATAGGGATTGACTCAAGAAGAAGTCTACTGCCAAAATCCAAATTATCTTTTGAAAATACTCCATTATCTGTTAAAAAAGAAAATTTAGTTCCTAAAAGAACTATATCTTTTCTTTTCATATTACTTGGTATTTTTTCATTATCGAAATATTGTCCCATTTTTACTCCTTATAACAAAAAAAAGAGGGAGAAAACTTAATAAAATTTATTAGATTTTCTCCCTTTCGTAAACATATAATACACTATTAATCAAGTTTTGTCAAACTTTTTTTAGTTTTTTTTACAAAAATTTACTTAGTTAAATTATAAGTATCTAAAGCAATCATTAACTCCTCGTCTGTACCTAAAACATATACTGGATGTTTTGAGTCCGCTCCACTAATAATTCCTTCAACACCTTTTCTACCTAATGTTTCTTCATTTTTATTAACATCAAGTGTTATCCCTAATGGTTTAAGTTTATTAATTACTTTAGCTCTAATTAAAGGATCATTTTCTCCAACACCTGCTGTAAAACAAATTGCATCAACTTCTCCATTTAATTTTAAGTAATAATCTGCTATATATTTAACAATTCTATCTGTATACATTTCAACAGCTAAAACTGCCTCTTTTTTTCCTTCTAAGAACGCATCATCGATATCTCTAAGATCACTCATTTTTGCAATTCCTTCTAATCCACTTTGTTTATTTAACAATGCATCAATATCTTTTAAAGATTTTCCACTTTTTTCAATAACAAAATCAATTAAACTATAATCAATATCTCCACATCTTGTACCCATCATTAATCCTGAGTTAGGAGTAAGTCCCATACTTGTATCAATACATTTACCATTATTAATTGCCGATAATGATGCTCCATTTCCAATATGACAAATAATTAAATTAACTTTTTTATTTAACATTTCTGCCATTTTAACACTTATGTATTTATGACTCATTCCATGGAACCCATATTTTCTAACTCCATACTCTGTATACCACTCATATGGTACTGGATATAAAAATTTATCTTTTTCTAATGTTTGATGAAAAGCAGTATCAAAACACGCTACCATTTTTACATCTTTTAAAATTTTTTGGAAAGCCTCAACTCCAGCAATTCCTGCTGGATTATGAAGTGGTGCTAAACTACAAAAACCTCTAACATCTTCTAATACTTCATTAGTTATAATAATTGATTTATCGTATTTATCTCCACCATGAACAATTCTATGTCCCACAGCATCAATCTCATTAACATTTGAGATAATTCCACTTTCTAACATTTCATCTACTAAACATTTTACTGCTTCTGTATGATTTTCTAAATTAACTTTTTTTTCAATCTTTCCACCATCAAATTTAATTGTGTAAAAACTATCTTCAAGTCCGATTCTTTCGAAAACTCCTTTAATTAATACTTCTTGTGTAGGCATTTCATAAAATCTAAATTTTAATGAACTACTCCCTACATTAACTGATAATAACTTCATTATTTTTCTCCAATCTATGCCTTTTTAGAATATCAAATGATACTAATATTGTCAATATCTATATACATTAATATATAGATATGTTATAGTTAAAATGGAGGTAAATATGAAGAAAATAGTTTTTTTATTTATGGCAATGTTACTAATGCCATTAGCTGTTTCTGCAGAAGAAAAAGCTAAAGAAGAAGTAAACGTTTATATGTTTTGGGGAATTGAGTGTTCGTATTGCGATACTGCTTTTCAATACTTTGATAGTATCGAAGAAGAGTATGGCGATAAATTCAATTTAGTAGGATATGAAGTATGGGAAAATACTGATAATTTAGACCTACTTACACAAGTAGGAGAGGCAATGGATAAAGATGTTCAAGGTGGTGTTCCACTTATAATTATCGGAAATACTTTATGGACTGGATATACGTCTGATTATGATCAAGAATTTATTGATAAAATTGAAGAAGAATATAATAAAGAAGAACAAGCAAGATATGATATTTCAACTTTTGTTGATGAAAAATATTTTGACGCAGCAACTATTAGTTCAAAATTAGATAATGCTGATTCTACTAATGAAGACAAAGAAGAAAGTAATAATATAATTTTACTTATTATAACTATTTTGGTTATTGGTGGAATAGTTGGACTTATTTTATATTCTAGAAAAACAACATAAAAAAAAGAGTTAAACTCTTTTTTTTTGCTTAATTATCACTTTTTGTCAAAGTAACCTTAGTTTTTTCTTCTTTACCATCTCTTAAGTAAGTTATTTCGATTTCATCTCCTGCTTGATATTGATATAGTTCATATCTTAAAAACGCACTATTTTCTATTACTTTATCATTTATAGCAATTATAATATCATTTTTTTCTAGATTAGCTTTATCTGCTCCACTTCCTTCTGAAACACTAACTACTTTAGCACCTAATGTTTGATCAGTCATTTCACTAGCATCTGTTGTTGCTACTCCTAGTAATGGCCATTCAATCTTTTTACCAGATTCAAGTGTTTCAATATGACTCATAGCATATTCTATTGGTATTGCAAATCCCATTCCTTCGATATCATCATTCACCAATTTTAATGAAGATATTCCGATAACTTCTCCATTAACATTCAATAAAGGTCCTCCACTATTACCTGGGTTTATAGAAGCATCTATTTGTAAAACTCTCATTACCCACTCAGCATTATTAACACTAGTCGAAATCATTCTTTCTTTACCGGATAATATTCCAGAGGTAACACTTCCTGCATAAGCTTGACCAAGCGGAGCTCCTACTGTAAAAACAGTATCACCTACCATTGCATCTTCACTACTTCCTATTTTTGCTACTTGTGTTATATTTTCTTTCGCAACTCTTATAACTGCTAAATCTAAAAAGGCATCTCCTCCTAAATATTTAGCATCAACTTCCTGATTATCAGCAGTTACTATTGCAACATCACTACTGTCTGCTACAACATGTTGATTTGTTAATATATAACCATATTCTTCATCTGTCTTATACACAAATCCACTTCCTGTTGAAATTTGTTGTTGACCACTATAACCTTCAACTACCACAACTGCATTTTCAACATTATCAACTGCTGCAGCCAAAGATGTTTTCTCATATACATAGTTTTGTGAAGTATCTTCTTGGGTAAAGTCAACCACCTCACTTAAAAACGGACTCCATTTTAATACTCCTAACGTTAGTAAAGAACCTATTAAAATAGAAAAAACTATTACTAAAAATGTTTTAATGTTTTGTTTGTTCATCTTCTTTTACACTCCTTTCCATATGTGACAATTCCATCCAGTTCTCTGGGAATCCCATAACAACTAGAATTTCTTTAATCTTAATTGTATGTAAATTATAATCTAATCCTTGTATTACATGTTCTAACTCTAATGATAAATTTTTAAATTCTTCATATTGTAGCATATGTTTCATAATTATCAATAATGCAAATAAATCATCTTTCCCATTTACATATTCATTATTTTCCTTATTGATATTTAGTAATGAATGGTATATTGTATCTGTTATTTCTTTTTGTGTTTTATTATTATACAAAATATCTTCATGGGCACATAAATTACGATAGTTTGACAACAATTGTAAGAATGTAATCAGCTCTTCTGGTGTTATTCCATATATTTCTGCAATACTAACTTGATCTTCTTGTTTTAAGACATTATATAATTCACTAACAATTCCAAAAGATAATACTTTAACTAAAATCCATAATGGAATATAACCATAATTATAACTATAATGCATAGTAGCACTATGCTGATTTCCGTTAACTCTAATTTGTCTTTTCATCTTTTTAATTAAATCATTAACTTGTCTTTGTTTATAATTTTCTTGGGTGAAATTTTTAGATTTTAAGTAATCTTTTTCTTTATACCCATACTTTTTTGATAACTGATAAGATATTACTGATTTTATATTATTTTCAATTACTAATAAATACTTAAATAGTTTATTTCTAATTGATCTATCAAACAAAAATATACTATATAGTTCTTCAAAAGTAGCTCCTTTTTTATAAGTCTTTCCGCCATTACTTTCATCTAATAATAAATAACGGTATCCTGATAAAAAGAAGTAATTTTCTCTTAAAAGCGTTTTTTTAGCAAAATCAACATCTTCTACTATTAATCCTTTTGATTTAAGAATTTCAATTTGTTCAGTTAAATTTTTAAATTGTTTTTCTATCATTTTCTCACCTTCTTGAATTATACCATATAATTATGGGAAAATAGTGGTTTTTCCAACAAAAGTAAAATACCTTTTGATATTTTACTTTTTTAAATCTTTAAGTGCATTATCTGCCGACTTATTTAAGTTAATTGATGTTTCTAAATACATTGAATATCCTTCAACTGTTGAAATAAACTCTTCTAAAATTTCATTTTCATGAGATTTATTTATTTGTTTTACTATTATACTATTTTCTTTTAATATTTGTATAATTTGATTTACTTCTTCATAACTAATATTTCCAATCATTTACTAAGTTCCTCCACTTTATTACTAGAGGAATTTTTTAACATTGTTGCATACTCTACTAAATCTTTTTTATATTCTTCTATTTTTTTTATGTAATTAATATTATTAGTATCAGGCCATTTTTCTTTCATTATGTTTAATGAATCATAAATTTTATTTAGTGCTAATACATATTGATTATATTCATTCATATTTCCTCCTATAATAAGATTATTCTAGTTCCATTTTGTAAATCTGTTTCTTTAACAGATTGATTTACGTTATAAATTTCTCCAGTTTCTTTATTGTAAAAATTACTATTTTCTTTTATAACGTAAATATTATCTGTTAGTTCTTTCAAAGCATTTTCTATTAATTGTTTTACAGTTCCTATTTTTTTATTAATTGGAATATATAAATCATATTTTTTTTCAATTAAAGGAATATACAATTCCACTAAAATTTTATTATTCATAATTACTCCTATTCTATTGATATAAACTTAACAACTATAGCTTTTCCTTTTTTTATTACGTATCCATATCTATTATCAAGTTCAGCTCTTAATTCACGATGACTATTTGTAACTCTTAGAACAAACTGATCTGTTATACCATTTCCTACCCAAATCGCTTCTCCTATATCAAAACCAGTTTTAAACCATGGGTTATAAGCATATATTTTAATATTATCAACATTATCTACTATAACTAATTTATTTTTAATATTTTCATCTACTGCTGATAAAGCTTTTTCTAAAATAACTTTTTCATTAGGTGTTATTTTTGATAATAAAGAGTTAAGTCCTACTAGAATAAATATTTCATCTTTATTAGAGACTCTTAGTTTATCAATAATACTTATAAAATTAGTTGATGTATATGAAATATTTGGATTACTATTAGTATTTGTTAATAAGCTTTGTGAATCTATTACAGAAACTTTTTTATTATTAGAGATTAACACTTTAATTAAACTATCAATTAAATTTGTCGTTTCTGTTATATCACTACTAGTAATAATATTATTCTTTTGACTAGTGAAGTCTACTGTTGCAATTCCTAAACTTTCTTTTTCAATACCAACTGGAATAGTTTTCATATTATTCATTTTACTCTCAACATATTCATAACTAACAACTTCTGGCAAAATCGGTATTTTTATAGCCACATTTTTAGTAAGTGTTTTAAACTTTGATGCTATAACTTTTAAGTACTCTGAAATATGTTCTTCTTTATATAAATACGCTGTTTGGAATTCATATATATCCTCTCCTGTTACTAAACCACGTCCTATATTTGACGATGGGATTTTTTTTCTAACATTCGGAATAACTGATGAATAATCACTTGCATCATTTAATTGAAGAGCTATATTTTGTTTAAAGTTTTGTTTAATTCTATATCTTACTGTATTTGGAGCAGATGTTGTTAAAATAAAGACAATTCCATATTTTAAACAATCTCTAGTCATTTGTTCTAGTATTTCTGAATATTCAGAATAGGCATCACTCATAGCTTCTATGTTATTTATAACAACTACAATAAGAGGTAGTTCTTTTCCACTATGATTTATATAGAAGTTATAGGAACCATTATATTCAACAAATAATTTTTTTCTATCTTCAATTGTTTGTGATAGCATTTTAAATAAATTTTTAATTTTTTCATCATCAATACTTAGTAGTACATCTCCTACATGTGGAATATCCCTAAACATAGTTAATGTTTCGGCTCCAAAATCTACTAAATAAAAATTCACTTCTTCTGGCATATGATTTGTTATAGTTGAATAGATTAAACTAGATATCATTAATTCTTTTCCACTACCAGCTGATCCAAAAATTATAGTATTTCCTTCAAGTGATAAAGGTAACGTTAATAATCCTTGTTTTTGGTTATTTGGATCATCATATTCACCGATTATTGGGTTAATAACATTTTTTTCTGCTATATAATTATATTTATTTTTAAGATCATCGATGTATATTACTTCTGGTATTCGATCAAGCCATAACTGCTCCACGTTGATTTTTTCTTCATTAGAAATATTTACAATATATTTAACTATGTTCGTTACTTCTTCTCCTTGTGATTCAAGAATTTGATCATTCTTTTTATTTTCCAAAGATTTAACTGTATTACCAACATTATCAATAATATTAACTGATGTATCAACTTTTTTCTTACGTTTTTCTGTAGGATAGTATTGTGCTCCTGCCCAAGATGATTGTCCCATAGCAAATAGTTCATTATATCCCACTTGCAAATAGAATCTTCCTGGATTTTTTAAAGTAGCAGCATCTGGAACTTTAATCATATCCATACTATCACTTCGATCTTGTACTTTTAAACATACTCTAAACTTTGAATTAGACCATATTTGATCATTAACAACTCCACTTGGTTTTTGAGTTGCAAGAATTAAATGAACTCCTAAACTACGTCCAATTCGAGCAATAGAAATTAATTGTTCCATAAATTCTGGCTGTTGTGTTTTTAATTCGGCAAACTCATCACTTATTATAAATAAATGTGATATTGGTTCTTTTACTAACCCTTTACGATATAGTGATTGATATTTATAAATATCAATTGTACTTTCATCTAGAGTATCTCTTGCTTTATTAAACATTTTTTGACGACGTCTTAACTCACTTTGAATTGATGATAACGATCTATTCATTTCAATAATATCTAAGTTTGTTATTGTTCCTGCTAAATGAGGAAGTTTAAAACCAGTCTCTTTATTTTCAAAAATCCCTGCTAATCCTCCTCCTTTATAATCAATGATTACAAAAGACACTTCATATGGATGATAATTTAGAGCCATTGATAAAATATAAGTAATTAAAAACTCAGACTTACCACTACCAGTCATTCCTGCTACTAAACCATGAGGACCATAAAATTTTTCATGTAAATCAAGTTTAAATAATTCTTGGGATTGATCTACTCCTACTGGTGCAGCTAGGGAATTAATCGGATCGTTATTCTTCCATCTATTTAAAATATTTAATTGTTCTATCATTCCAACATTATACATTTCTAAGAAACTTACACTATTAGGAAGTTTTCTATTTTCTTTTACCATATCTATTGGAATATTAGCTAATCTTTTACACGAATTATAAATATCAATATTTTCTAAATAATCTGCTGTAAATTCTTTTTGCTTATTAGATACTAGCTCATTTTCAAAAATTCCTGATTTTTTATCTCCAATGCTTATAAATGTTTTTGTTTCATTTGGTAGATTTATTAATCTTGGACTAATTACTATTAAGCTAAATCCTAAATTTATTTTTGATGATGCTATGTCTTTTATTATTTCCACATCTCTTAAATTCTTATAATTATCAGTAACCACTATATAATATGGTTTATGACTTCTATAATCTTTGGTAATTACATCTTTACCTTCTTCTTTACCTGCTGTTTTTCGGTGTTGAAACTCTTTTTCAATAGACAATGACAATTCTTTAACTTCATCTAATGTAGTTGCAAAATATCTTATTGTTTTGTCATCACTCCAACAATGAGGTAGTACTTTTAAAAATTCCCAATTTGATTTGTTTTTTTCATTAGTTAAAAATACTATTTTTAAGTCCTCATAACTGTGATATGTCATCATCTGCAATAACAAACCTTTTATAAAATCTATTTTTTTATCTCCATTTCCAATAATAGCAGAAACATTATTTTTAATAAAAGACGTTGATATTGGAACATTTTCTAAAATTCTAGATTCTGCTCCTAGTTTATACACTTCTTCTAAAAGGTTATCTTCTTCAATACTAAAATGTTTTTCTGGGAATTTGATATTTCCACTTAATAGAGTTGATCCTATTCCAATTCTTAAATCTAAAAAATCATCTTGAGCTATTTCACGTTCCCATAAATTTCTTTTTTTATTAACTATAATATTATTAGTTTCCTCTAATGGTAAATAATTATCTATTAATATTTGACGTTGTTTTTCCATTTCATTCTTTATTTCTTGTCGTTTAACTTCGATATATTCACTATATTTCTTTTGTCTTTCTTTTTCTCTTTTAACTTGCTGTCTTTTTTGGAATGTCTTGGATAATAAGGGCCATAATAACATAGTAGATAGCATTGCAAAGGTTATGATTAAAGTTGGGATAGCATCAGATATATCTTTTGTTCCATCTATTACTCCAGATAAAGATGTATATCCCATTGATACTGACATCATGGACATTGTTAACATTGGACCAATAGTATATATAGCAGGCATTTTTTCTTTGTTTTCTTTCGCAGGAGGTGAATCAATTATAATATTTACGTCCTCTATTTTTGTTTTAAATCTTGGAGATCTATAAAAATAGTCTTGTTCGTTAAAAAACTCCACTACTTCTTCTTCTGAATTATCAAATTCTATTTGTTTTTGAACTACTTCTTCTTTAATATGAAAATTAGACATATTAATTTTTATTAAATTCCCTATTTCATTAACTACTAAATAATCTTTCAAGACAATAATTTTAAGACCCATAATAAAAATTATATCCCCATATTTTAAGTTTTTTGATACGACAACCTCATTATTTACATATGTTCCATATTTACTATTTAGATCTTGAATTACCCATGTATTATTTTTATAAAATAATCTTGCGTGTTTATTAGATATAACTGGATAATTATAACTTATATGTGAATCAGCACTATTACCAATAATAATTTCCATTTCCTTTGATACTTGTAATTTTTTTATATTGTTTTCATATGAAGGAGAACAATATAGAATAACATATTCATTATCATTAATTTTCAAGAAAAACAAAGCATAATCGCTTAAAATAGCAGATGATACTTCTTTATTTCCACTCATTATCTTTGTTTCAAAGTCACTTTTGATTTTCCATTGTCCATTATATTCTTCTACGTTTATAAGATTTCTATTATTTCCAAGCTCATCTTCATCACTTATCCAATAGTTTCCATTAATAATAGTAGGCAAAGTAAAATTATATATACGCGATTTCTTAATTAATCTAACTATCACTTTACCACCTCAACCTATTATTCTATTCTTATATCATTATAACTTTTTTTTCTATTTATTACAATAAAAAAATTCGTAAACATAAGTTTGCGAACTTTTTATACAGTTTATAATTATCTTTTTGAGAACTGTGGTGCACGACGTGCTTTTTTAAGACCTGGTTTTTTACGTTCTTTTTTACGAGAATCTCTTGTAACAAATCCTGCTACTTTTAATGTTTTTCTATAACTATTTTCTGAAGTTGCTGGAGTATTAATATCATATTGTAATAATGCTCTAGTAATTCCTAAACGAATTGCTCCAGTTTGTCCTGAAAAACCTCCACCACTAACTTTACAATCAACATCAAAAATTTCTGTTGTGTTAGTAATATCTAATGGTTGTGATAAATCTTTCACTAATACATCGTATGGTAAATATTCTTTAACATCTTGCCCATTAACAGTTATTTTTCCAGTACCAGGTGTTAAAGTAACTTTTGCAATACTTGTTTTTCTACGTCCTGTTCCGTAATAAGTTTTCTTATCTGTTTTTGCCATAACTTAAACCCTCCTACTTAACTTCTAGCACACTTGGTTTTTGTGCTTCGTGTTTATGATTTGCATCTGCATAAACAAATAATTTTTTATACATTTGTCTTCCTAGTCTATTATGAGGTAACATACCTTTAACAGCTTTTTCCATCATTTCAACTGGATATTTTTCAATCATAACTTTTAATTTTCTTTCTCTTAATCCACCTGGATATTGAGAATGAGAATAATAAACCTTATTTTCTAATTTGTTTCCTGTAACTTTAATTTTATCACAGTTAATAATTATTACATTATCACCACAATCAATATGAGGTGTATAAGTAGGTTTATTTTTACCACGTAAGTAAGTAGCTGCTAAAGTTGCCACTCTACCCATTGATATTCCTTCTGCATCAATAACATACCAGTTACGTTCTACAGTTTCCTTTTTTTGCATAAAACTTTTCATTTCTTTTCTCCTTATATGTAAACTTGACTTCCCACGGTCTAGTTCACCGGGATTTCATGTACCGATTTAAATTATACTAAAATATGTATAAATAGTCAATTCTTTTTTTTATATCTTATCTTTTTAAGTTAATTATATGTTATAATTGTCATAGCGAGGTGATTAATTTGAAAAAAATACTTACTTACGGGACTTTTGATTTATTTCATCAAGGCCATGTCAGACTATTAAAAAGAGCTAAATCTTTAGGAGATCATTTAACTGTTTGCTTATCTACAGATGAATTTAATTTGCTTAAAGGGAAAACTTCATACCATAATTATGAAATTAGAAAAGAAATTTTAGAGGCTATTAAATATGTAGATTTAGTTATACCAGAAAAAAACTGGGAACAGAAAAAACACGATATAATTTCAAATAATATTGACGTTGTTGTTATGGGAAGTGATTGGAAAGATAGTGATAAGTTTAATTATTTAAAAGAATACTGTGAAGTAATCTTTTTAGATAGAACAGAGGGGATTTCAACATCTGATATAAAGAGTGATTTAAAAAAAATAAATACTTAGTGATTACACTAAGTATTTTTTTATCTATTATTAAATGAAGATGGAATATTTATATAATTTACGGGATTAAATGTACTACTTTGATATTGCCCCCAAGTACATCCACCTCCAGTATTCCAATCACATGATGTTATTTCTAAATGTAAATGTGCTCCAAAAGAATATCCAGTATTTCCCATATCCCCAATAGTAGTCATATGAGTTACATATTGTCCTTCTTTTATATTGGCAAATTTAGATAAATGAGCATACGTTGAATATAAGTATCTACCATTATAGTTATGTCTAATCTTAACTACTAATGCTCCGTACATGTCATAATATATTTTAAATATTTGTCCATTCGCAATTGGATATAACGCAATAGTTTTATCACTAGAACCTAAATCAATTCCCATATGAGCTAATCCTTTATATGGTTGTGTAACATAACCATGTTCCATAGGTCTATAGAAACCATTAGTTGACGGAATAGATGCTGAACTTCCTGAGTTTTGACTTATACGATATTGACAAGCTTGAATATCTTCATTAGCTCCACAGCCTAGGCTTTTATAATATTTAACGTTAGCTTCCGCTGATTTAATTTGTTGTTCTAGTGCTGGAATACCTTCTTTTAATGATGCAGTATCTTCTCCAATTCTTTCTTTTTCACTTTCAAGATTTTCCTCTAGCTCGATAAGTTCATTTTTACTTGCAGCTAGAGTTTCTTGTTTTTTGTTATTACTTTCAATTAAATCACGTAATTCTTTCATTATTTTTTCATTATACGCTGTTAATTGTTCTACAATTGACATTCTATAAACCATGTCTGTAATACTACTAGAATCAAATACATATTCCATATATATATTTGTTCCTTCTGATATTTGACGATATCTAACAATTTCTTCACTTTCTTTAGTTTTTCTTTCAATTTCTAAATTACTTTCATTAATTTCTATTTGTAATGTTTCTATTTCATTTTCAGTATCAATTATTTCTTGTTCTATTACTGCTATTTCTGCTTTTATTTGTGCTACTTCAGCATCATTTTTAGCAATTCTGCTTAATTTATATTCTAAGTCTGCTGTAAATTCATCTACTTCTTTTTCAAACTCAGAAATGGTCTTTGCTTTAACATTCATTGGTAATACTGCAAATAGAGAAACAAATAGTGTAATTACTAAGGTTATTTTTACTTTTTTCATATTACACCTTTAAATATTTCTTAACTGCTGTAGCAGATCCAATCATCCCTACTACCATTCCAGTTATAGCTAATATTAAAGATATTTTATACATAAATGGTTCTGGTTCTATTAACTCTAAAATAGGTGTTAATAATACTCCACCAAAATGATTATAAAAACTTAAATATCCATATGTTGCAAGTATAATAGGAACAATTGCTCCTAATAATCCTAAAATCATACCTTCAAATATAAAAGGCATTTTTATAGTCATATTACTTGCTCCTACTAGTCTCATAATACTAATTTCTCTTTGTCTAGAGAAAATAGTCAATTTGATTGTATTAACAATTAAGAATACTGTTACGATAACTAAAGCTCCTACTGCTATATATGTTGCCACTTTAATAGTATCAAAAGCTGATATTAAAGTAGTTGCATATTCCTCACCATATCTTACTAAAGAAATATTCTCTATATTCTCAATAGTAGCAGCATCTTCATTAATTCGTTCTACTTCTTTTAAAGTAATTTGATAAGTATTCATAAGTGGTAACTCATCATCTTCCCATGTATCTAAAATTTCATTCATTACATCAGAATCTTTTTGAATATTTTCTTTTACTTCTAATTTTGATTCATACTTTATTTCTTTAACATTACTTATTTGTTTTATTTCTTCTTCTATTAATTTTATATCTTGTTCACTAGCTGATTCTTCAACAAAGGCAATTATTACTAGTGAATCCTCTAAAGATTTTGTAAATACTTGAACATTAAATGTTGCAATTAAGGCAATCGCTACAATTACTAATGTAATAGCAGAACATGTAATAGAAGATAACGATAAAGAAAAATTTCTAAATACACTTTTAAAGGCATCTCTTAAACTTCTACCTAACATTCTAAACAACTTCATTATTATACGTTCCTTTCTTAACAAAGCTTACTACTCTTCCTTCTTTTAAAGTAATAACTTGTTTTTTCATAGTATTAACTATATCTTTATCATGTGTTGCCATAATAATTGTAGTTCCACGATCTTTATTAATTTTATCCAATACTTTCATTATTTCCATACTCATATCAGGATCTAAATTCCCGGTAGGCTCATCACAAATTAATAATTTTGGGTTATTAACAATAGCTCGGGCTATTGCAACTCTTTGTTGCTCTCCACCTGATAGTTGAGTTGGATAATTATGTATTTTATTTTTTAGTCCAACATCTTCTAATGCTTTTAATACTTTTTCTCTTATTTCTATTTTAGGTGCTCCAATAACCTCTAAAGCAAATGCTACATTTTCAAAAACTGTTAGCTTTGGCAATAAACGATAATCTTGAAAAACAATTCCTAGTTTTCTTCTTAATTTATATACTTTATGGTTTCTTAATTTTGCTACATTTAATCCCCCTAGAATTATTTGTCCATAAGTTGGTTTTTCCTCACGATAAAGCATTTTGATAAATGTTGATTTACCACTTCCAGAACTTCCTATAACAAAGGTAAATGAACCTTTTTCTATAGCTATATCTAAATTATGAATAGCAGTTACACCATTCTTATATTTTTTTATTACATCTTTTATTTTAATTAAATCCATATGATCACATCCTACTATCTTATATAATAACATATATCAATCTTTTAGTAAATGTTTATTATTTCCCACCTTCCACTTGATAGGCGTCCGTAACTAAGAAAAATGCATTCTCATCTATTAATTTTATTCCCTCTGTTACTTTAAAGTATTCTCTACTTGGAATAACAGTTAACAAAACTTTACGTTTTTTCTCTAAAAATGCTCCTTTTACATCAAAAATTGTAACACTATGTTTCATTTCATTTATAATATACTCTTTTATTTTTACTTCTTCACTTGTAATAATATAGAAAGCTTTATTAGTAGATATTCCTAGTAATACTTTATCTATAATAATACTATCAATATATATTATTATAATTGCATACATTGCTTTATCCCATCCTAAGAAGAATCCTCCGATTAAGATAATAACAGCATTCATAACTAGATTTGTTTTACTAATTGGTACTCTATAATATTTATATACTATTTGGCTTATTAATGGTAATCCTCCTGCTGATAAACCACTTTTATAAATTAATCCATTAGCTAGTCCTAATAATGCTCCAATAAAAATAACAAAAATAAATAAGTCGTCACTTGCTATTGATATAAGACTACTAAAATCACTAGTTAATTCTACAAACAATGGATATAATACTGTTCCAATTGCTGCTCCTAGTATTTTGTCTTTTTCTAAGAAGATTATCCCTAGTATTAGCGCTACAAAAGATATACAAAATAATACAATAGCAGGTGATACTCCAAATAAATTATCTGTTATAATAGCAACCCCTGCTGTTCCACCAATTGTTAGGTGAGTTGGTATTAGTAAAATATTAAACACCAATGCACTTAAAAATAAGGCGAATGTCATTATCAATATTCTTCTAATTATTTTTTGTTTATTTATTATATTTATAATTTCATTTACTTTTTCCATTATTCTCCTCCAAATACTTCATAAGCATCCGTTACTACAAAAAATGCTGATGTATCTATCTTATGAATCCCTTCTTTTAAATGATAATAATTTTTGGTAGGTATAACGCACATTATTACATTTTTATGATTTTCATTAAAACCACCTTTACCTTTAAAAATAGTAGCTCCATGTCCTAGTGACTTTAGTATATATTCTCTAATTTCTTCTTCCTTATTTGTTACTATATAAAAGGCTTTATTATCTGATATTCCCATAATAACCTTATCTGACATAATACTTACTATATATAAAATAATTGCAGAATATAAAAGCATGTTAATACCAAATACGAATACTGATGAAAGTACAATGAAACCATCGCTACATAACATACTTTTACCAATACTTATCTTAAAGTACTTAGAAATTATTTGATTTAAGATATCAGTTCCTCCTGTTGTGAATCCTGCTTTAAATATTATCCCTGCCCCAAATCCATATAGTGCTGCCCCAAATATTGCTGCTAATAATAAATTATCGATATATATATTTAATAACTCTGGTAAATTTGCTGTTAAATCAACACATAAAGGAAATAGTAATGTTCCTAAAATGGACGCTCTTGTTTTTTTTATTCCAAGTAAGAAAAAACTTAAAATTAATAATATAATTCCTGCTATAAGAATAACTATAGATGGAGATAATCCAAGAAAATTTTCAAGGATGATAGCTATACCACTTACTCCCCCTGGGACTAATGTATTAGGAGATAAAAAGACATTAAATGCTATTGCTACTAGAAATAATCCAAATATAAATGATATATATCTATTTATAATATGCATGTATTTTTTCAAATTATTAACCTCCTTTTAACAAAGCCTCCATAAATGGTGTTAAATCTCCATCTAATACTTTATTAACATTACTTGTTTCATGTTTTGTTCGATGATCTTTTACCATCATATAAGGGTGCATTACATAACTTCTAATTTGTGATCCGAATTCAATATTTTTTTGTTCACTCTTTAATTCACCTTTTTTAGCTAATTCTTCTTGTTTTAGTTTAAATAAAACTTTATTTTTCAATACTTTTAAAGCTTGTTCTTTATTTTGGATTTGGCTTCTCTCGTTTTGAGAAGTTACTACTATTTTAGTAGGTAGATGAGTAATTCTAACAGCTGAGTCTGTTGTATTTACTCCTTGCCCCCCTGCTCCTGATGATCTATACACATCTATTCTTAAATCTTTGCTATCTAAAACTATATCTTCTATTTCTTCAGTTTCTGGGATTACTTCAACTGATGCAAAAGAAGTATGTCTTTTATTAGAAGAATCAAAAGGGGATAAGCGAACTAATCTGTGAACTCCTACTTCACATTTTAAATATCCATAGGCATTTACCCCAATAACTTCAATAGAAACACTTTTAACTCCAGTTGTATCACCATCTTGATAATCTATTATATTAATTTTATATCCTTCTTTTTCGCACCATCTTGTATACATTCTATAAAGCATATTAGCCCAGTCACAAGCTTCTGTACCACCTGCTCCACTATGAATATCAATCACACAATTTTGGTGATCAAATTCACCATTTAATAATATTTCTATTTCTAATTTTTCAAGTTGTTTATTAATTTCAAGAAATGTCTCTTCGACTAAATTAAACATTTCTGGATCATTATTATCTCTTAATTCTTCAATTAATGAAATACCGTCTTTTATTTGAATAGCTAAATTATTTATTGAACTAACAGTTTCTTTTAAATTATTCATTTCTTTTAAACTACTAGATGCTTTATCTTTATTATCCCAAAATAAAGGGTTAGCTATCTCTTCTTTTAACTCTTCTAGTCTTTTATTCTTAGCATCAACGTCAAAGTAACCCCCAAAATTCTTTTAGTGTATTATCTAATTTTTTATACTCGCTATACAATTCATTAATATCCATCTGCTCTCCTTATTATGTCTACATTATAATATATTTACTATATAATTTCAAGAATAAAAGAATTACCTAAACGATAATTCTTACTTCTTTATTTACCACAACATTTTTTATATTTTAAACCTGATCCACAAGGACAATCATCATTTCTTCCTACTTTATCAGATTTTAATTGTTTTTTTACAGTTTCTTTCCCACCATCATTTCTAACAATGTTTTTTTCAGCTTCTGTACGTTCAACATTCTGAACTACTTCGGCTTTTAATAAGAATATCGTAATATCTTGATCCATTTTTATCATCATATGATCAAATAAATCGTACCCTTCTGTTGCATATGCTCTTAGTGGATCTGTTTGAGCATATCCCCTAAGATGAATACCTTCACGTAAATGAGACATAGTATTAATATGCTCCATCCAATATTTATCTAATACTTTTAAATAAATTGCTTTTTCAAATTCAGAGGATATTTCTTTTGGAATTGTTTTTAATTTAATTTCATATTCCTCAATAATCTTATTATTTATTAATTCTACTACTTCTTCGATAGATATATCTTTTATGTCGATTTCAGTAAGTGGTTTTTTTAGTAAGTTACTATTACTAAACTCAATTATTTCATGATTATCAATTTCTGTTAAATATCCTTCTGGTTCAACATGTGATTTAACTAAGTCTTCAACGTGATTTCTAATAGTTTTTAAAACTGTATCATGAATAGATTCTTTTTCTAATATTTCATTTCTTATCCCGTAAATAATTTCTCTTTGGTTATTCATAACATCATCATATTGTAATAATTGTTTTCTTCTATCAAAGTTATTTCCCTCTACCCTCTTTTGGGCATTAGAAACTGATTTAGTAAATGTTTTACTTCTGATAGCATTATCTCCAAATCCCATAGAACTCATCATATTACCAATTCTATCTGATCCAAACATTACCATTAATTCATCTTTCATTGAAACGAAAAACTGTGTATAACCAGGATCCCCTTGTCGTCCAGCACGCCCTCTTAATTGATTATCAATTCGTCGTGATTCATGTCTTTCTGTCCCTACTACACATAATCCTCCAAGTTTTTTAATTTCATCACTTAGTTTAATATCTGTACCACGACCTGCCATATTAGTTGCAATTGTAACTGATTTTTTTTGTCCAATATTAGAAATAATTTCTGCTTCACGAGCATGATTTTTAGCATTTAGGATTTCATGAGAAATTTTTTCTGCTTTTAATAATTTAGAAATTAATTCACTACTTTCAATTGATATAGTCCCTATTAAGACTGGTTGCCCTTTTTGATATCTTTCTTTAATGAATGCTATCATTGCTCTATATTTAGCTTCACGAGATGCATAGACTAAATCAGGTTCATCAATTCTTTGTAATGGTCTATTTGTTGGTATTTCAATAACATACATATTATATATGTTTCTAAATTCCTCTTCTTCTGTTTTAGCAGTTCCTGTCATTCCAGATAGTTTTTCATACATTCTAAATAGATTTTGATATGTAATTGTTGCCAAAGTTTTTGTTTCTTGATTTATCTTTAAGTTTTCTTTAGCTTCTATCGCTTGATGCAGTCCTTCTGAATATGCTCTTCCTTTCATCAATCTTCCTGTAAAAGGATCAACTATTACTATTTTATCTTCTTGTACTACATAATCAACATCTTTTTTCATTGAGTAATTAGCTCGTAAAGCTTGGTTAATAAAATGAACAATAGTAGAATTGTTTATTTCATATAAATTGTTTATAGAAAACATTTTTTCTGCTTTATGAACTCCATTTTCAGTCAAATTAACACTTTTTGTTTTATCATCGAATATAAAATCTTCTTCTATTTTTAAATTCTTAGAAAATTTATCAGCATCCATATACTGAGAACTTTGTTTTAATTGTCCTCCTGAAATTATTAATGGTGTTCTTGCTTCATCAATTAACACTGAATCTATTTCATCTATAATCGCATAATTTAATGGTCTTTGAACTTTATTCTCTAATTTAACTACCATATTATCTCTTAAATAATCAAATCCAATTTCATTGTTTGTAGAATATAATATATCACAGTTATAGGCTTCTTGCTTTTCTTTAGGACTCATATCTCTTGTATTAACACTTACCGTTAATCCTAAAAATCTATGAATTCCACCCATCCATTCAGCATCACGAGATGCTAAATATTCATTAACCGTAATAATATGCACTCCTTTTGCAGTTAATGCATTTAAATACGCTGGCATAACACTAGTTAAGGTTTTTCCTTCTCCTGTTTTCATTTCTGATATATTCCCAAAATGAATAGATAATGCTCCTAAAAGTTGAACATAAAAAGGTTTTTCTCCAATAACTCTATATGATGCTTCTCTAGCTGTTGCAAAAGCTTCTACAACAATATCGTCTACTGTTTCACCTTTTTCTAAACGTTTTTTAAACTCTTCTGTTTTTGCACATAGCTTTTCATCAGATAATTTTGTATATTCTTCATCTAACGCAATAATTTGATCAGCTATTTTTTCGAATTTTTTTAATTCTTTATATTCATGGTCTAATAACTTTCTTAATATTTTCATATAAACCTCCTTAATTATATATTTTATCAAAAAAAAACTAAGAATTAAAGTATTTCTTAGTTTTTGTATTAATTATTCGCTTTCAATTGTTCCGTAATTACCATCTTTTCTTTTATAAATAACATTAGATTTTCCAGTTTCAGCATCTTTATACATAAAGAAGTTATGCTCTAACAATTCCATTTGCAATATAGCTTCTTCTTCATCCATTGGTTTTACTTCTATTACTTTGCGTTTAACGATTTTATTTGTTTGCTCTTTTTCTTCTTCTTCAAAATCCATAACAGCAAAGTCAATATTTGTCTTTTCATTTTTATTTATTCTAGTTTTATTCTTTTTGATTTGCTTTTCTATTTTATCTAAAGTAACATCTATAGCAGCATAAAAGTCTGCTTGTGTCCCTTCTGCTCTTAATATAAAATTGTTTAATGGTAATGTTATTTCTACAGTTTGTTCATGTTTTTTTGCTTTTGCTATAATAGTAGCTCGAATACTGTCATTTGTTTTTAGATATTTATTTAATCTCTCCATTTTTGCTTCAGCATATTCTTTCATAGCATCAGTGATTTTAATTTTGTCTCCTCTAATTAGTATTTCCATAATACCACCTCCATAATTATAGTTTATATTAATTATAAAAAAAAATCTACTTTTTTATATTTATTCTTTTAAAATTTTCAATTTAGTATTAAAATAAAGATATTAAATATAAGGATTGATATTTAATAATATTATAAGGAGGTATATAAATAAAAAATAGATCCAAAAAAAATATAGAGAGGATCTAGACACAAAAAAAAATAAAACATTATGAATTATGTTTTATTTTTTTTATTACTTCTTTTGTTATTTTTTGAGGTTTATCAGATATTATGCTAGTTTTAATAACAAATAAAATAACAATAATTAATAATATAACATATATTATTTGAGCATATAGAGGATCTCCTAGTACATAAAAGACTGTCGCTACTGCAAAAAGAATGTTAATAAAATATATTATAAATACTGTTTTACGTTGTGAGAAATTCATACCTAATAACTGATGATGGAGATGTTCTTTGTCCGCTTTAAATGGTGGTTGTTTTTTTAATAATCTTCTTATAATTGCAAATAGAGTATCTAACACAGGTATTGCTAGTATTAATACTGGTACAAAAAATGATGTTAATGCTGCTGCTTTAAATTCTAATAATGTAATTACTGCTATTATAAATCCAATAAATGTACAGCAATCCCCTGCGAATATTTTAGCTGGATATGAGTTATGAATTAAAAATCCTAATGTAGATCCTATCATTATTAATGTAAGAATCATAACAAGTGATTCTCCTCTGCCTTGGAAAAATCCAATATAAGCAACAGTAGCAAAGAATATAACAGCTATACCCCCACTCAATCCATCTAGTCCGTCTATTAAATTTACTATATTAGCACATGCTACAATAAATATTATTGTTAATGGATATGACCATAACCCAAAGTCAAAAGCATAGCCAAAGGCTGTTATATTATTTAGGAGTATTTCTCCATAAAATGTTATAATAGCTGCTGCTAGGATATGACCTATTAACTTATAACTTGATTTTAATGGCTTTATATCATCAATTATTCCAGTTAGTATTATAATAAAGCTCCCTATTAAAATTGAATTCATTCTTATACTTTCTTCACCAAAAAGCATATAACCAAGTAAAAACGAGATAAATATTCCAAGAGCCCCTAATTTTGGGATTTCTTTTTTATGAATATGTCTATTGCCTTCAGCAGTACTAGGTTTATCAATTGCTCCTATATGATGAGCAATTTTTTTCATTACCGGCATTAATATTACCGCGAATATAAAAGTAACTAATATTATTTTAATTGCATAAAGTATATCTATTTCCATATTAACCTCACTATACTATCTTCACTAATTCATATAAATCATATAAAAAGTTTGTAATTATATAAATTAACCCTATTCCTAAGAAGAAATAGAATAAAGTTGCCTGTCTAATTTTATTCTTTTTGAAAATTGAATTTATATTAACTGAATCCATCGCATAAATAACTAATATTGATACAATGATATATAATATTAACTTAAATTCCATTATTTATCTCATATTCAGAAATTTTTTTGATTCTTCTCATATGTCTTTCATCTAATTTAAATTCAGTATTAAGAAAAGTCTCAATTATTTCTAAAGCTTCTTCTATAGTTAAGTTTGCTGATAGTGCTATAATATTAGAATTATTATCAATTTTTGTAATTTTTGCTTCCTTAGCTGATACTACTCTAGCACATCTTACTCCCCTTACTTTATTACAAGCAATTGAAATTCCAATACCTGAACCACATATTGCAATTCCTAAATCAACTTTTTTGTCTCGTACTGCTTCTCCAAGCATAAAGGCATAATCGGGGTAATCAACACTTTCTATTGAATTAGTTCCAAAGTCAATTATATCAATCTCTAACTTTTCTTTTATTTTTTCTTTTAAATCATATCCTCTATGATCGTTTGCTATTCCTATTTTCATAAATTCACCTACTAAAATAATTATAGCACTTAAACAAAAAAACTGCAATTATGCAGTTTCTTTATTTAATCCATATTTTTTGTTGAATTTATCTACGTTACCAGCACGTGATGTTTTATTTTGTTTTCCTGTATAAAAAGGATGACATTTAGAACAAACCTCTACATTAATTTCATTTTTGATTGCTTCACAAGTAAAAGTTTCTCCACAAGCACATTTTACTGTACATTCCATATTTTCTGGATGAATATCTTTTTTCATAGTTTTCTCCTTCCGCCATAATTAATAATAATTATAGTAATTAAAATTGCTCTCTTAATATATCACATATTATATTATTTTTCAAGTCTTATTTAAATTTCTTTAATTTCTACTTTTGCACCGATTTCTGTTAGTTTTTCTACTATATTTTCATATCCTCTTAATATATGATCAACATCTTGAATAACTGTTTTGCCTTCTGCAATTAATCCAGCAGCAATCATAGCAGCTCCTGCTCTTAAATCGGTTGCTACTACTTCTGCTCCAACTAGCTTAGTTGGTCCTTCAATAAGTGCTTCTTGTCCTTTTACCTCAATCTTTGTTCCCATTTTATTTAAGTATGGAATATGCATAAATCTATTTTCCCAAATAGTTTCAATTACTTTTGATTTTCCATTGCATTGAGTTAAAAGTATTGTAAATGGTTGTTGTAAATCTGTTGCAAAACCTGGGAATACTTGAGTTTTTAAAGTTGTTGTTTTTAAATTTTCACTTTTAGATACTATTACATAGTCACTACCAGTCTTAATTGATACCCCTATTTCTTTGAGTTTCGAAATTAAAGAATCAACATGCTCAATTATAATGTTATCCACTTTTAATTTATTCCCTATTAAAGCACCCATTATTATATATGTTCCTGCTTCAATTCTATCAGGGATAACTTCATGAAAACA
Organism: uncultured Muribaculaceae bacterium; assembly: GCA_964371025.1. GTDB lineage: Bacteria > Bacillota_I > Bacilli_A > RF39 > UBA660 > CAYJDP01. The sequence continues at coordinate 36,867 of CAYJKH010000003.1, forward strand.
CCCGTGTAGTTTTTCAACTCCCTCAATTGTAATAGTAGATGTTCCTGCCCCAGAAATTTTTGCCCCCATATTATTCAGCAGTATTGCTACACTTACAACTTCAGGTTCTTTTGCAGCATTTTCGATAATCGTTTTACCAGTTGCTTTAACAGCTGCAAGCATGATGTTAACAGTAGCACCGTGTGATGCAAAATCTAAATATATATGGGCACCTTTTAATTCAGATGCTTCTACCGTATATTTAGTTTCTTCTCTAGTAACAGTTGCTCCTAAAGCTTCAAATCCTTTTAAATGGAGATTTATTGGTCTTTCACCAATAGAACACCCTCCTGGAAAATGCATAGATACTTTTTTATATTTACCAAGTAGCGCTCCCATAAAGTAGTATGATGCTCTTAATTTTTTCGAATGCTTTTCAGTAATAACTTTATTTTCTAAATTAGTAGGATCAATAACTAAACTTTCACTTGCTCTTTTAACATCAACATTTAAAGTATTTAACATTTCGCATAATGCATCAGTATCTTTAATTTCTGGTACATTACATATTGTAACTTCTTCGTCTGCCAAAATAGCAGCCGGTATTAAAGCAACAGTAGCATTTTTAGCACCACTTATTCTTACTGTTCCAGTTAATTCATTTTCCCCAATTATTTCCATTACTTTCATAATACTACCTCCTGTAGTTTTTACTAGTGTTTTTAATATATGTAATTATTTAGTTTTTGTCAAGATAACTAATATTATTAAATATGAATACCATTCTATCTTTTCCTGATAAATCTTTTTTCACTTCTATTACTGAGTTTGGTAAGTATTCTTTAATTAGCTTTTTTATAGACTCTTTTTGTGTCATACCAATTTCAAAGCAAATTAAACTATGATAATTCATATGCTTAACAACATTTTTCAATATTTTTTTATAACAATCTAACCCATCACTTCCAGCATATAAAGCTAGGTGAGGTTCATTATCTTTTACAACATCTTCAATTTCTTCATCATTTTTTATATAAGGTGGATTACTTATAATAATATCATATTTACCATTCACATTATCCAGCATATCACTTTGATAAATAGTAACATCTGCATTTAGTCTTTTGGCATTTTCTTTTGCAACACTTATTGCGTCTTCACTAATATCTATTAAATCTACTCTAGCTTTTGCTAAATGTTTTTTTATAGTTAATCCTATACAACCACTTCCACACCCTAAATCTATGATTGCTACATCTTCATTAAAATATTGATATATATATTTTAATGTATTTTCAATTAACTCTTCTGTTTCAAATCTAGGTATTAATACATTATTATTTATAAAAAATTTTTCTCCATAAAAATTAACATTTCCCAAAGCATATTGAATAGGTGTTCCTTCTTTAACAGCTTGAACAACCTCAAAGTATTTATCCACATCTTCTTGGGATAACTCTTTATCTAGATAATTCAAAATTTCTAAAGGATTATACCCTAACATTTCCGCTAATAATAATTTAGCATGTGATGATGAAATATTTTGCTTCCCCTTAGATATTGCCTCAGATATTGTCATAATTACTCATTTCCTTCTAACTTAAGTCTTAAATTTTCCTGTATTAAAGCATTAATTACTGGTTCTAAATCTCCATTAACTACTCTGTCTAATTGCTTAATAGTAAATCCAATTCTATGATCAGTTACTCTATTTTGCGGATAATTATATGTTCTAATTTTTTCAGAACGATCTCCACTACCTATTTTATTCTTTTTCAAACTACCTACTTCTTCATCTTGTAATTGTTTTTTATGATCATATAATCTACTTTTTAATACTTTCATAGCTTGTTCTTTATTTTGAATTTGACTTCTTTCATTTTGACAAGTTACTACTATATTAGTTTCAAGATGGGTAATTCTAACTGCTGAATCGGTTGTATTTACTCCTTGACCACCACATCCACCAGAACGATATACATCCACTCTGATATCATTTGGATTTATTACTATATCAATATCGTCATCAACTTCTGGCATAACAAGTACTGTAGCTGTTGATGTTTGTAGTCTTCCATTAGATTCTGTAACAGGTACTCTTTGTACTCTATGAGACCCACTTTCATATTTTAATAAAGAATACACATTTTTACCTTTTACTAAAAATTCAATTTGACTAAATCCTCCAGCTGTCCCTTCTACTGCATTATATAATTGGCATGTAAATCCTTTTTGCTCTGCATATCTCGTATACATTCTGTATAAATCGCCTGCAAATATATTAGCTTCATCTCCACCTGCTGCTCCTCTTATTTCAATAACTACATTCTTAGCATCATCTGGATCTTTTGGTATTAATAAAATTTCCAAGTCACTTTCTAACTTTTCTTTTTCTTCTTCTAAGCCTTTTAATTCTTCTTTAGCGATTTCAATAAAATCAGGATCTTTTAACATTTCTTTTGTATCTTCTATTTCAGTTAAAAGTTTTTTATACTTTTTATAACATTCTGCTGTTTCTTCTAAACTTGCAAATTCTTTAGAATATTCTTTAGTTTTGTTTATATCATTAATAACTTCTGATTTAGATAGTTCTCCACTCAAAAAATTATATCTATTTAATATTTCTTCCAATCTAGCAATCATATTTATCTCCTTTTAATTACAATGTATTATATCATAATAACATGAAAAAAACTAGCATTTAATCTAGTCTAAATCTTCTGGTTCTATTATAACTAACCCTTTTAAGTCCTCTGTTGTATCATATCTTTCTACAGATGCCTCTTCATAAAGATGATCATCTTCATCATCTTCTTCTAATTCAGTTTTTAATAGTTCTTCATCATCTTCTTCATCACTTATTACTTTAATTATTTTATCTGAAGTGTAGTTTGTTTTTAAATCCCATGTTCCATCTTCTAGTAAAATAAATCTTTTATCTGTTGTTAAAGATGTATAAAATTCTCCTATTTTATTTGAAAATACACTTTCTGGTAATTCTAACACTTTTATTACTTCTTTAAATAATTCTGCAGTTGGCATAGACTTATTATTTCTTTCTAAAATAAGTTCACTAATATCCTTATTTGATAATAATTCTAATTCTTCCTTTTTCATTTTTTCTAATTTCATTTTTACCTCCAAAATTATTTATATTAAAATTTCAATATATTTTATATCATAACCATATATATAAAATCAAGTGTTTCTACATTTTTTCTGGAATTTTTATTCCTAGTATTGACAATAAAAATAAATTAGTATTGTAAACTACTTTAGTTAACACTAACCATGATTCTTGTTGTTTTATATCTTCTTCGATAAGAATTTTATTTTCTGAGTAAAATTTATTATATATAGCTGTTATTTTATATATTATTTCTGCTATTTCATGTAAACTTTTTACATCTTTTGCTCTTGTTAAAATTATTGGAACTTGTAATAAAGTTAGCGCAATTTGTTTTTCATCAATAGTCTTTAGGTTATTAATTTTATTGAAATTAATTGTTGATGCCTTACTTAATAATGATTTCATTCTAATTGTTGAGTATAGTAAGTAAGGCCCCGTTTTACCTTCTAAATCAGTAAATTTATTAATATCAAAAATATAGTCTGTTGATATAAAAGGTATAAAATCTGCATATTTTAAAGCTGCAATAGCTGTGGTTTCTGATATTTTTTCTTTTTCTTCACTACTTAATGTTTGGTCATCTTCTAATCTTTTATATGTCTCTTCTTTAACATCACTAATTAGTTGTCTTAATGATACTACTCCACCATCTCTTGTTTTAAGAGGCTTTCCATCTTTTCCATTTATGGTTCCGTTTCCAACAAATATTAATTTTTGACTATCATTTAAAATCCCAATTTTTTTTGTTGCTCTAAATACTTGCTCAAAATGTAGTCCTTGTCTTTTATCAACAACATACCAGATTTCATCTGGATTATTTTCTTTTTCTCTTTGTAATATAGTAGCTAAATCAGTAGTTGCATAAGTTATCGTTTCTTGTGATGTTAAGTACATTAGAGGTGGCATTGGAGAATTATCATTTTCTGTTATTACATTTATAATTTTAGCACCATTACTTTCTTCCAAAACATTTGCTTTAGCTACTAAACTATTTAATTCATCTAAATATTCAACTGCATCACTTTCTCCATACCATAAATCGAAATTAACATTAAGTTTATCATATATTTCTTTTATATCTTTTTTTGATATTTCTAATATTTTCTTCCATGCATCATAATATCCTGGTGTTTTAGACTGAATTAAATATGTTATTTTTTTTGCTTCTTCTAAATATTCCGCATCTTCCTTGCTTCTTGCTGATGCAAAAGGGTATATTTCTTCTAAATCATCATTTGTAATAGGTAATTCTAACTTACTATAATCTCCTTTATAATTTTCATTAAAATACTCACTATCTGGAAAACGTTTTCTTATTTCTAAAATCACTAACCCTAATGGACGACCATAATCTCCTAAATGTGTATCCCCTAGCGTCTTATGCCCTAAGGCTTTTGCTAAATTATTTAAAGCTTGTCCTAAATTAGCAGTTCTTAAATGTCCTACGTGTAGTGCTTTAGCAACATTTGCTCCTCCATAGTCAATAACTATTTTTTGTTCTTTTTCCTTATCAACATTTATTGATGAATCCACTATTATGGTATTTAAAAAATCAATTAGTAAATTATCACTAAGCGCTATATTAATAAATCCTGGTCCCGCTATATTTACATTAGTAAATTTAGCGTTTTTTTCTATTTTATCAACTATTTTTTGAGCAATTGCACGTGGGTTTTCGCCATATTTTTTCGCTAAAGTCATTGCATCATTAATTTGAAAGTCTCCCAATTCTGGTCTACCACTTGGCTGTAAAATAAAGCTATCTATTTCATATCCAGCTGATTTTATTATTTCCTTTATTTCCTTTGTTATTTCCTTAATTACACTCATTTTATATCTCCTTTATTTGATATTTAAAAAGATTATTTTCTATCATATATTCTATTAACAAGTTATCAGAACTTACTTTACAATTACTTAAGCTAAAATTTAATGTTGTATTAGTTTTTTTTTCTACACAAGTAGCTGTGGATTTCTTAAAATCTAACATTAACTTAATACTCTCATTTTCTCTTGTTAAAATATTATCTATATAATTATAAGACGCTTTCGTCTTTAAGTCATCTACCTCTTTATATATATAAAATTTATCATTTTTTATAGCAACTATTTCATTTTCAATTTTACTATCTTCGTTTATAATACTAACACTAATTTTAAGTTTTCCCATAAAATCACTCCAAAATAAATTATAGCATAGATTATAACATAAAAGTTAGTGTAAAGAAACTTTTTTTGGTAGAAACTACTTTGTATATATATTTAAGTTTGCTATAATATTTAAATAGAGGTGATTAAATGATTGAGATTATTTTAGCTATAGTAGTAGCAATAGCAGGATTATTACTGGTAGTTCTTTTATATAAGCAAAAATTCAATTTTTTATTTTCTAAAATTGAAGAAGCAGAATTAAATATTATTGAATTATTACAGCAACAATTTAAAATATTTAATAAAATTATACCAATAATAAAAGAAGAAATTACTTTGGATAATTTTTTAGTAGAATTAGATGAATTTACAAATTTAAATGACAATTATAAAAAGAGTGATTTAATTGATGAAAGTTACCATACTTTATTTGAAGTTATTGAGGATAATGAAAAATTACTAATGAGCAAAAAGCTAACAAAACTACTTAATCAACTAGAAATATCTAAAGAAGAGTTATTAGCATCAATAAAATTTTATAATGATAATATTAATATTTATAATAAAACTTTAAAAACTTTCCCTACTAATATTATTAAACTTATTTTTAGATATAGAGAGTTAAAAGTTTTTAAAATTACAAAAAGAGAAAAATTCAATATATTAAAAAATGACTAGGAGATAATATGAAATTTATAGACATAATGAAAGAAAAAGCAAAAAAGAAAAAAGTAACCATTGTATTACCAGAATATATGGATGATAGAGTTGTTGAAGCAGCTAAAGTAATAAGTAGTGAAAATATTGCAAATATTATAATATTAGGAAGTAGTGACTTTATTAATAAAAATAAATTAGAACTATCTGGAATAACTCTTATTAATCCAGAAAATGCTGATAATTTCAATTTATTTATTGAACAATTAATGGAAATTAGAAAAAATAAGAATCTTACATTTAAAGAAGCAAAAGAATTACTATGTACTGATTATATGTATTATGCTTGTATGTTAATTATAAACAACTTAGCTGACGGTATAGTTTCTGGAGCGTGTCATTCTACTGCTAATACATTAAGACCAGCTTTACAAATTATAAAAACTAAACCTAATTCTAAATTAGTATCATCCTTCTTTATAATGGATGTTCCTAATTGTAATATAGGAGAAAATGGGATTGTTATGTTTGGAGATGCTGCATTAGAGCAAAATCCAACTCCTGATAAATTAGCTTCAATTGCACTTGATAGTGCGCAAAGTTTTAAAGATTTAATTGAAAAAGAGCCAAAAGTTGCATTATTATCTCATTCTACTAAAGGTAGTGCATCACATCCTGATGTAGATAAAGTAAAAGAAGCTACTAATATTATAAATTCTTTTAATCATAATTTTATGATAGATGGAGAACTACAATTAGATGCTGCTATATCTCCAGAGGTTGCTAATTTAAAAGCGCCAGATTCTCCGTTAAAAGGAGATGCAAATGTTTTAATCTTCCCAGATTTAGACTCTGCTAATATAGGTTATAAACTAGTACAGCGTTTTGCTAAAGCTGATGCTTTTGGACCTATTTGCCAAGGGATAGCCGCTCCTGTTAATGATTTATCTAGAGGTTGTAGTATTAATGATGTTATAGGCACAATTGCAATTACTGCTGTTCTTGCACAAAAAAAATAGAGTTAACTCTATTTTAGACTCCAATTGATTGGAGTTATTTTTTTTGCAATTAAATACTTATTTGTTTTTGAAAAAGGTTTACTACCCCAAAAACCATTATATGCTGATAAAGGTGATGGATGAACATTTTTTATAATCAAATGTTTTGATTCATCTATTAAAGTAGATTTTTTTTGAGCAAAATTTCCCCATAATATAAATACAATATTTTTTTTATCATCACTAATTTTTTTGATGATTAAATCTGTAAACGTTTCCCACTTTAAATGTTTATGGCTTGCCGGCTTACTTTCTTCTACTGTTAATACTGAGTTTAATAAAAAAACTCCTTCTTCTGCCCATTTACATAGTGAATTAGTAGTAGGATAGTTAATATTTAAATCAGTAGCTAATTCTTTAAAAATATTTTTTAATGATGGAGGTGTCTTAACATTATCTCTTACAGAAAAAGCTAATCCTTCTGCTTGATTAACTTGGTGATATGGATCTTGGCCTAGTATAACTACTTTTATATCATCAAAATTCGTTTTATTAAAAGCATTAAAAATATTTTCTTTTTCTGGATAAATGGTTTTACTAGCATATTCTTTATCAAGTTCTTTAATTATATGCTTAAAATAATCTTTATTAATTTCTTCTTCAAGTAATAAATGCCATTTCTCTTCTATATAATAGTCTTTACTTATGATATTTTTCATTATTATTAATCTTATATCCCCTATAGATTTGTTCTAGCAGCATTATTCTAAACATTTGATGAGGAAAAGTCATTTTAGAAAAAGATAGTTTGAAATTTGCTTGTTTCTTTAGCTCTTCAAATATACCATAGCTACCCCCAATTATAAAAGTAAGATTGCTATTGGTTATTAATGTCTTATTAATCTTGTCTGCAAAATCAACAGATGTTAAATTAGTACCATTTATATCCATTATAAAAATATAGTCTTTATTAGATAAACATTTACTAATTTTTTCACCTTCTAGTTTTAGTGCTTTAGACTCTTCAACAAGGCCTTCTTCTTTAATTTCTATTATTTTAACTTCTACATATTTAGATAATCTTTTTAAATACTCTGCTTCTGCTTTTTTTAAATAATCTTCTTTTAGATTACCTACTGCAATAATTTTAATCACTTATATCTCCACCTTATCAATCACTTCATTTTGTTTTGCAATATATACATTTATATCATTTGATAATACTTTTTTTGTTTCTGTATATGCTAACTCTTCTGTATTATTTTTCTCACTTAAATGAGCTAATATTACACATTTAGTATTTTCACCTACTAATTTATTTAAATACTTAGCAGTACTTTTATTAGATAAATGCCCACTATCACTTATAACTCTTTCTTTTAAACATCTTGGATACGGCCCATCAAGTAGCATTTCCTCATCATAATTACTTTCTATAATGTATACTGTCTTATTTCTTATATAGGGAAAGAGATTTCTATTTATATACCCAGTATCAGTAATATATACAATACTATTTTCTTCTTCTGTTATTATATATCCATATGTATTAGGAGTATCATGCGATAAAGATAATAATTTCACCTCTAAACTTTCTATTTTAAAAGTTTTTTCTATAATAATGAAATTATCTTTTTTTATATCGATTAACTCACTATTTATTTCATTAGTTACATATATTTTAGTATCTGTTTTTTTAGCAAATGTTTTTAATCCACTTATATGGTCTTTATGAGTATGAGTTATCAACAAAATATCTATTTCATCAATAGAAAAGGAATTATCATCCAGTTTCTTTTGTAAACTTAAAAATGAAATTCCTATATCAATTAAAATCGTTTTATTTTTAGTTTTTATAATTGTACAATTCCCTTTTGAGCCACTTGCTATTACTTGAATTTTCATTAGTAAACACTCATTGGATTAAACGGTACTCCACCACGATATGGATAACCACTCCAAATACCATAATGTAAATGGGTTCCTGTTGCAAGTCCGGTACTACCCATTCCTCCAATAACTTGTCCTTTCGAAACTTTATCTCCGACTTTTACATATCTACACCCTGAACAAAGATGAGCGTATATAGTGTAATAGTTGCTAGAGTGCTGAATCATAACATACTCCCCATTAGGCCATTTAGAACCTGACTCTACAACTGTTCCAGATTGTCCTGCATAAATAGGTGACCCTGTTCCGCATGAACTAATATCTACTGCATCATGTAATATTCCTGATCTATATCCAAAAGGACTAGAGATATTTGAACAAGATGCAGGCCATGCCCAATCACCTTTAGTTGGAACTACTGTCATAGGACCACTATAATATGAATTGGACTCTTTTGTTCCTTCTATTACTAATTCTGGTACCGAAGGTTTTATTTCCTCTGTACTAATTGTAATAGTATCAAAAACACTTCCATTTACCTTTTTTACTTTTTGAGTAACTATCTCTTCTCCCGCTACTCCTTTTTGGGTAACTTCTTTTTGTCCTTCATATTTACTATCATCTAACTCTGTAATTGTTTTAAAAGGCTTATCTTGAAGTTTTACAACATGTTCTTCTTCAACAATATTAAACTGAGGAAATAATTGTCCCAATGTAACAGTTTGTCCTGGAAATAATAAACTATTTTCATCCTTAAACTCAGGATTAGCTACTAAAAATTCCTCTGTAGACATTTTGTTATTGAATGCAATATCTTCTATTGTATCTCCTTCTTTTACTTTATAAGTCTTTTGTTCTTTTGTAGTTCCAAACAATAAGTATTTACTTAATTCCTCTTCTTCTTCATATATTTTTTCATCAACTGGAATATTACCTTTTTGGATAGTTATTTGATTTTCAATATATATATTTTCTATTATTTTCCCAACATCATCTATTTCAGTTTGAGTTTTATTAACATAAGTATCTATGTCCTCTGCTGATACGAAAGCTGACAATACATTATCTACTGCTTCTTCAAATATTTTCTTATCCAAAGTATAAATATCTTGATCTTTTCCTTCTGTTTTAGAAACGTTTGTAACTATATCTACACCTTTAATAGTAATTATATATCCATCAATTGTAAATGCTGATAAATCTGCTATTTCATTATAAATTTCTTTTGATGTTTTATAGTCATCTTTAAATGTTGTTTCTTGAATAATATCCAAATCTTTCGGCGGATATACTTTATCAACATTATATTTTTCTTTGATTTTTTCTTGTTGATTATCAATATATTTTTCTAATGATTCCTTAGATTCTATTAATCCCAAAGATTCTCCTTCTAAATATACTCTATATACTGTTTTAGGTTTAAACTCTTTCATAGTAAAACCTGTAGTTAAAAATATCGAAAACGATAAAACGATTAATATTATATATTTATTCATTACTATTCATCTCCTTCTTTTTGACCTTTATTAATATTAAGAAATGTTGATGTATTTTTCTTAAATAGTAACTCTACTGTTGCAGTTGGACCATTACGATGTTTACCTATTATAAATTCACTTATACTAGTATTATCTTCATTTCTAGCTTCTTTATTATAATAATCATCTCTATATAAAAATGCTACTATATCAGCATCTTGTTCAATAGATCCTGATTCTCTTAAATCACTCATTATTGGTCTTTTTTCTTCTCTTGTTTCAACACTACGTGATAACTGAGATAATGCAATTATTGGAATTTTTAGTTCCTTAGCTAATGTTTTAAGACTTCTTGATATTTCAGATACTTCTTGTTGTCTGTTTGAACCGTAATTTTTACCCCCAGATATTAGCTGTAAATAATCTATTACTACAACTGCTAAGCCTTTTTCTGATGCTGCTAATCTACGACATTTAGCTCTTATCTCACCAATTGTTGTTCCTGATGATTCATCTATTACAATATTTGTTTCTGATAATTGTGAAATAGCCTCATTTATTCTTTTCCAGTCATTATTTAATAAGTTCCCCGTCTTAATCTTAAATCCATCTACTTGTCCAACTGAAGAAATAATTCTTTTCGCTAATTCTTCAGCACTCATTTCTAAATTGAATAATGCAACTGCTTTTTCTTGAGTTCTAGCAATATGTGTTGCTAAGTTTAGAGCAAAAGCTGTCTTCCCCATCGCTGGTCTTGCTGCTACAATAATTAACTCATTTGAATGTAATCCGGTAGTAATTTTATCTAAATCATACCAACCAGTAGAAAGTCCTGTTATTTCTCCTTTTGTTTCTGATAATCTTTCCAAATCGCTTTGCATTTTTGCTAATACTTCTTTAATTCCTCTAAACTCTGTTGATTTACGATTTTTAACTATATCTAAAATTTGCTTTTCAGAATAATCTAAAATATCACTCACATTTTCATCTGATTCATAGGCTCTTGTAGCTATTTCCTCACTTGTAATGATTACTCTTCTTAATAGTGCTGATTCTTCTACTTTTTTTATATAAAATTCAACATTGCTAGCTGTTGGTACAAAATTTATTACTTCTGTTAAGTATTCAACACCACCTGCTAAATTTAACTTTCCTTTTTCATTAAGCTTAGTAGTAATAAGTGTTATGTCTAATGGTTCACCATTTTCTAGCAATTCTTTCATTCCAGCAAAAATCAAAGCATTTTTTTCATCGTAAAAAGAATCTACCATTAATTTTTCAGTAGCATTTTGTAATGCAAATTTTGATAGAAAGCAAGATCCTAAAACTGATTTTTCTGCATCTATATTATTTGGTAATGTTTTAATTGCCATTATTTCACCTCTACTTAATTATATGAATTTTTACACGAGCTGTTACTTGTGGATATAAATTAATATTTACATAATGAAATCCTAAAGTAGCTAAACTAGTATTTTCTAATTTCCCTTTTTCTATTTTATAACCTTTTTCGTCAAAAGCTTTAAGTAATTGCTTAGTACTAATACTACCGTATACTTTGTCAAATTCACCTGTCTTAACTTTAAATTCAAATATTTCTTTTTCTATTTTATCTTTTAATTCTAAACTAATTTTTTTTTCTAATTCTTTTTGCTGACTTATTTTTTTGTTTTCATGCTCCAATTTCTTTATTCCTTCATTGGTTTTTAAAATAGCATAACCTTTTTTTATTAAAAAATTAGTTGCATATCCATCTGCTACATTTTTAACTTGGCCCTTCTTACCTTGGTTTTTTAAGTCTTTTATAAAAATTACTTCCACTTTACTCACCCATTTCTTTTAATATTTCTTCTTTTACTAACTTTTCTACTTCACTAATAGGCATATCATCAAATTGAGCAGCCCCGTTATAAATAGTTCCACCGCCTCCTATACCTTTTAAAATATTATTAATATTGTATGTTCCAAGACTTCTAGCACTTACTCCAACGGTGTCTTTATCCAATTTCGCAATAACAAATGATGCCTCTATATTATTGAAAAATAATAGTGTATCCGCTGTCTTTGCTAAATCTTCTCTACTATAAGTACTAAACTGTGTTCCTTTTGTTAATGCAATACTTTTTTTAACTACTTTAATGTCTGTTAATAATTTTTGTCTTTCTGAATATTCTTCAAGATCCTGTTTTAATAAATATTGAACCTTCTTTGGACTTGCTCCAATACTAGTTAAATAATAAGCTGCATAATAAGTATTTTCTGTAGTCTTTAATGTATAATTATTTGTATCAAGGACAATTCCAGATAAAACTAGTGTTGCAAAATATGGATCAATTTTAGAATTACACACTTCTATATACATTGATACCAGTTCACAAGTACTAGATAAAGATGTATCAATAATACTATATTTACTTTTAATAGTTGTTTTTCCTGTTTCGTGATGATCTATAATTAATTTATCCTCTATTTTATTAAGGATATCACTATTTTGGACTAACTCTTTTTTATTTGTATCAAGTATTACTAGCAAATTTTTATTTTTCTTAGAACTAAGATAGTTATCAATATTACTGCTATGAATAATATTTACTACACCTTCTAATTCTTGGAGTACTTTTGCTACCCCTGTTTCGTGAATTTTATCATCTATTATAATATAACAACTTTTTCTTTGATTTTTTAAAATTTCATAAAAACCCACACAACTACCTAATGCATCTAAATCTAAATGTTTATGCGCCATAAGAAAAACATTTGTCTTTTTCTTAAATATTCGTTTTGTATTTTTTACTTCCTTAATTATATCCATCTAATCTCCTTAAGTATATAAATCTCTTTTATATTATACATTATTTTCATACTTTTTTCAAACAATAAAAAAAATAGACAATGTCTATTTTATCTTGTGTAAGGCATTAAAGCTATTGCACGTGATCTCTTAACTTGTTGTGCAATATGTCTTTGATGAGCAGCACAGTTTCCTGTAACTCTTCTTGGTAAAATTTTACCTTTTTCATTAATATATTTTCTTAATGTTTCAGGATCTTTATAATCAACTGTTTTACCAGTACACATCATACATACTTTTTTTCTTTTTTTATAAAATTCTGCCATAGTATCCTCCTTTTAGAATGGTAATTCGTCATCACTAATTTCAATACTAGAACCAAAATCCGCGAAAGGATTATTAGAAACATCTGTCCCTTTTGGTTTTTCGTTATCACCGAAATCATATGGAGTTTTATTACTAGATGTTTGCGACTGCGAAGGTTGTCCTCCAGTATTACTACCTTTAGTACCTAAAAAATGAACATTATCAGCTACTACTTCTGTAATATATACTTTTTTACCATCTTCACCGTCGTAGTTTCTAGTTTGAATACGTCCGTCGATTGCAACTTGACTACCTTGGTTTAAATAATTTTTTACATTTTCTGCTTGTTTTCTCCAAACTACTACATTAATAAAATCAGCTTCTCTTTCTCCGTTTTGGTTAGTAAATGTTCTATTAACCGCTAATGAAAAAGATGCTACCGGTGTATTACTACTTGTATATCTTAGTTCAGGATCTCTTGTTAATCTTCCAATTAATGTTACTTTATTCATATTTACCTCTTTTAATTAGTTTTCTATTTTTATTACTAAATGACGAATAACGCTTTCATTAATGATAGCTATACGTTCAAATTCATTGATTGCTTCATTTCCAGCTTCAACATTAAGTTGGAAATAGTAACCATTTTTAAACTTATTAATTTCATATGCTAATTCTTTTTGACCGATTGCTTTTTCAGAAGTTATTTTTGCATTATTTTTAGTTAAAGCGCTTTTTAACTCTTCAATAGCTTTTTTTATTCCATCTTCTTGAATATCTGGTCTTACAATGAACATAATTTCATAATTTCTCATTTGTACACCTCCTCTTGGACTAATGACTCATTTCTGAGTAAGGAGCATTTTAAATACTCCGTTATAGTATAACAAAGACTTATTCATATGTAAAGTTATTTAGCCATAAATGCAAGAATATATATTATTATACCTATAATTATCAAAATAGCAGGATATATTAAATAACTAGCAAATGCTGCTTCTTTTAACATAAATATTTTTTCATAAATAATTTTATTGTTTTTTGCATTTTCTTTTATAACTTCATTAGGGTCAAATATAATATCATTAGGATTAGAAATATTTTCTTGCTGTTTTTGATTTGTTTTTACTTTTACATATGCAAGCCCTGTTCCATAACTAGAATCTGTTTTACTTAATTCTAACTTCTTCTTTGCTATAACATAATCAGAATAATAAACTCTTCTATCTTTTAATATAATGGATCTATAATAATGTTCCATTTCTTCTGGTAAATAGCTGGTAATTTCATCAAAATGACTTTTTAGGAATTGTTCTTTTAAATTATTTAAACACTTTGTATATATTCCTATTTGAAATATAGCAATATTTTTTATATCTTCTCTTTTTAATTTTTCATCAAAATATGAATCTTTTGGCATTTCCAATAAAGTTCGATATTTAATTAATTTATGATCATTATTTAATATTTCAATATCTTTTAGATTAAGCTTATTTAAACAGTAACCTTTTTCATGTAAATATTTCATAGTTAAGTCCATATAGAAAAAGACCTCTTTTAAATCTTTTTGTGAAGGATTACTATTATACCAAGTTTCAATCGTTGTTTTATCATGATCCATAGACTATCCTCCTATTATTATTCTATAATTATTTTATCTTATTTAATAAAAAAAAACAAAACATTTTATGTTTTATTTTCACATTCTAATAATATTTTCCTAACTTTACATAATCTACTATCAACTGTTCCTACTGATATATCTAATAACTTTGATATTTCTAAATATGAAAAACCATTATATCTCATTTCAAATACTGTTGAATTTTTTAAGTTAAGAATATTTTTATATTTAAAAAATATAAATTCTGTATATATATCATCTAATAACATATCTTTATTTTTGATTAAGTCCTTGTTATAGTCGGTATACTCATTTAATTCTACTGAATTATTAATATATTCATTTTTCAAAGCACTTAGCTTCTTACAAAAATTTTGGATACTTCTTTCCACACATAATATAGCAAATGTATAAAACGTGTTTTTCATTGAAACATCAAAGGTTGCTATCGCGGAAGAAAAACCGATATATCCCTCTTGAACTAAATCATCATAATCTGCACCTTTAGTTATAATAAAACCGCTATATTTATATGCAATTTTTTTTATTATAGGTTTGTACTTTTTATATAGATAATCATTATAATAATCATCCTTTTCCTTTATTAAATATAATATTTCATTATCGTTAATATCTTTATACTCCATAATAGCCTACTTTCTATTACGGATTACCTCATATATCAAAATTCCACTTGCTACTGATGCATTTAAACTATTTGTATTTCCATACATTGGAATTTTGGCAATAAAATCACAATTTTTGGCAACTAGGTTAGAAATTCCAGTCCCTTCATTACCAATAATTAGTGAAATTTTACCTGAATAATCTATTTCTTTATAATCTACACTATTATCTAAAGCTGATCCTACAATCCAGAAACCTTTTTTCTTTAGTTTATCAATTGAATTAACTAAATTAGTAACCATTACTATTTTAACATTATCAAGGGCTCCTGCACTAGTTTTCATAACAGTTGAATTTACTGGAACTTGTCTATTTTTAGGAATTACTACAGCATCTACTCCAGCTGCTTCACAAGTTCTTAAAATTGCTCCAAAATTATGAGGATCTTCTATATGATCTAACATAACTATAAATTTATCATTATCACTAATGTCATCAATATTATGATATTTGTAATCCGGAATAAAAAGTATTATACCTTGGTGTACTCCAGTAATCAAACGATCAATATCTCTTTTTTTTGCTATTTCTACCTCTATTTTATTTTTTTCAATTAAAGAAAGAAGTGTTTTATCCGTAAAACCTTCTTGAATAATTATTTTTTCTATTTCTTTCTTTTTTTCTAATAATTCTTTTGCTACATTTCTTCCATATACTATCATATATCGTACCTAATAATAAAATTAATAATTTCATCTATTCTTTCTTTTTTATTTTCTAATTCCAAGTATCCAATTAAGGCTTCTAAAGCAGTTGCATTTTTATATTCTATAATAGTACAACTTTTTGGTTTTGATACACCTTTATGGTTTCTAGCTCTTTTAGAGATACTTAATTCTGCTTCTGTAAAAAAATTCTCTTGTACCATATCTAAATAAAACTTAGATTGTGAGCTTGCTTTAACAAACTTAACTGCTGTTTTTTGTAATATATCTACATTATTAATATTTTTAGAAATTAAATATTTACGAATATATTCCTCATAAATTACATCTCCTAAATACGCTAATACCAAAACATTAATTTCTCTTAAATCCATGTAATCCTCCACAAAGAAACATCTTATAAAACTTCATAAGTTGTTCCTTCTCTTGTATCAATAAGCGTAATACCTTCTTGTAATAATTCTTCTCTTATTTTATCTGCTTTTATAAAATCCTTATTTTCTTTTGCTTTTTTTCTTTCCTCTATTTTTGATTTTATTATTTTATCTTTGCTTTCAGTCATTTCATTACCAGTTTCTTTTGTTAAATCAAGAGATAATACCTTATCAAAATCTAAAATTGTATTATACTTAGTTGTTTCGTTAATCTTATCATCTTTTAATAAATCATAAATAACTGTAATCATAGATGCTGTATTCATATCATTTTCTAAAGCATGTTTATAGGTTTCTATATAATTACTTACTAATTCTTTTTGATATTCTTGATTTTTTGATAAACTCATTACTTTTCTCTTTAGTTTTAAATATGATTGTGATGCCGTATCAAGTGATTCATAACTAAACACTAAGTTATTACGATAGTGGCTAGTTAAGCAAAAATATCTATATGCTAAAGGATTATACCCTTTATTAATCAATACATCTAACTGTAAAAATTCTGAATTGGATTTACTCATTTTCCCTTGATTATCATTTAAGTGAGCTGAATGCATCCAGTAGTTACACCATTTATGCCCTAAAAACGATTCACTTTGAGCTATTTCATTTGTATGATGAGGAAATATATTATCTACTCCACCACAATGAATATCTATTTGTGCTCCTAAGTATTTATAAGAAATTCCACTACATTCAATATGCCACCCCGGATATCCAATTCCCCATGGTGAAGACCATTTCATAATTTGATTTTCAAATTTTGAACTAGTAAACCATAAAACAAAATCCGCCGGATTCTTTTTGGAAATATCTATTTCTACATCATCTCTTACTGCTACTAATAATTCTTCTGGATCCTTCCCAGATAATTTATAATAATCTTTATAAGTACTTATATCAAAATAAACATTTCCATTCGAAATATAAGCATGTCCTGTTAAGATAAGTTTTTCTATTATTTCTATATAAATATCAATATTATCACTTGCTTTAGTGATTTTATCAGGTTTTCTAATATTTAAATTTTTAGCATCTTCAAAAAATTTATTCGTATAATAATCTGCTATTTCATAAACTGTTTTACCTTCTCTTAAGGCACCTTTAAGCATCTTATCTTCACCATCATCACTGTCATTAGTTAAATGTCCTACATCCGTGATATTCATACATCTATCTACTTTATATCCTAAATAATTTAATCCTTTTTCTAATATATCTTCAAATATATAAGTTCTCAAATTACCAATATGAGCATAATGGTATACGGTTGGACCACATGTGTATAATTTTACTTTATTTTTTTCTATCGGAATTAATTTTTCTACTTTTTTAGTTAAAGTATTATAAATTTTCATATAACCACCTACCTCTAATGATTATAACATATTTAGGCAAATAAAAAAAGAAATCAATGATTTCTCTTTTTTAGATTGTTAAGAATATAATAGCTGCAATTGCAATAACTGCTACTAATAATTCAACAAATAATAATCCAATAGTTTTAACCCATTTACTGTATGGTATATTATAAACTGCTAATACAACCATTAAAACGATACTTGTTGGCGCTATTAACATAACAATACCATATATAGCTTGGAATAAGAATCCAATAACAATATGGAAGTCTGGATTAGCAACTTCAGTAGTCATTAATGTTAATGCACTTGCGAATACATAATTAGCATCTACATTAGAAACACTAGCAAATAATGAAACTAATGAAGCAGTCATTAAATTAAAACCACTAGCTAAGTCTAAAATCCATGTATATATAGTTGTCATAACTGGATGATATGAAACTATTACTAATACTACATAAATTAAAATAGATATAACTACACCTGGTAATGCTTTTTTTGCTCCTTCAATGAAACCATCAATTAAATCATTAAATTTAAGTTTGTAAACAAGCCCTAATAGTGCAATTGTTAATATAACTAAAATTGTTAAATGCGATAAATTCCATGTTCCGAACGAACTAACAAAACCTAATATGCTTGCTATAATTGTAAATCCAAATATTTCAATTTCATTCATTTGAGTTAATAATGTATCAAAGAATGTAATATTGAAAGTATCAAACCAAGATATAAATGCTGTCATCATAACTAAGAATAATAATGAGAATATTACTACTAAAGGTACACAATTTCCTTTTTCATTTACTACTATTACATCAGAAGCTTTTGCTGCAGATTTAATTGTTGGCTTTTTACCTTTCGTAGTTTTGGCTTTTACTGAACTCGTTGTTTTTGGTTTTGTCGTTGATTTTGGTTTTGTTGAAGTTTTTGGTTTTTCAACTTTTTTAACTTCTTCTTTCACTTCATCTGCAACTATTACCGATGATGTTTTATCAGCCGTTTCTTTTTTTATTAGCATTAATACATTGAATACTACTAATCCTATACCCACTACTAAAATAGCTAAGTTTAGAACTGCTAATCCAAAAATTTCAAGGCTTAAAGCTGACGTTATTGGTAACATATTAGCACCTGCTAACGTTGAACCTGCTAATCCAACAAACATTGATCCTAATACAGCAATAACTGCTGTTATTTTTGATAATCCCATTTTTATAATAACTGATATTAAAAATGGTACAAATAGTAAAAATGCATATTGTAATCCAGCGATAGAGTTAAGAATAGAAACTAATACTATAATCATTACAATTGATAATGTTTTTCTTTTAGCAAAAGAATTACCCATTTGTGTAATCATTTTATTATAAGCTCCAATTTTTCCTAATACACCATAGAATCCTCCTACAACTGCTATAAATAATGGTAAGAAACCAAAATATGCAATTGCTACTGATGGATAATTTAGTACATCAAAAAGTCCTACTCTAATTCGTTCTATTGTAGTATCTCCAGTTTCGCCAATAATTGTCGCTGGTATTAACCATGTCAATATTGTGAAAACACCAATTACTATTAGAACAGTTTTTAAAATATTATGTTTTTTCATAACTACCTCCCATTATCATTATACTAACTTTAATTATCATTTACAAGCATTTATTTACCAAATTCATTAATATAAAATAAAAGAAAGATAATAATATATCTTTCTTTTATTTATTTTTCATTGTTGGAAATAATATAACATCTCTAATTGTTTCTGCTCCTGTTAAAAGCATTACTAATCTATCAATTCCCATTCCCATTCCACCTGTTGGAGGCAATCCATATTCTAAAGATTCAACGAAATCTAAATCCATTTCATTCGCTTCTTCATTCCCTAATTCTTTTTCTTTTACTTGTGATAAAAATCTTTCATATTGATCAATTGGATCATTTAATTCCGTGAAAGCATTTGCATATTCATTCCCTAATATAAATAATTCAAATCTATCAGTAAATCTTTCATCTTCTTTATTTCTTTTAGCAAGCGGGCTGATTTCCACTGGATGACCATATACAAATGTTGGATTTTGAATACTTTCTTCTCCAAATTTTTCAAAAAAAGCATTAACGATGTGCCCATATTCAAAATGATCTTCAATTAAAATATCATTATCTTTAGCTAATTTTTTAGCATCTTCAAGACTCATTTTTTCAAAGAAATTTATTCCGGTTTTTTCTTTTATTAAATCAACCATATGAATTCTTTTAAATTTAGGTTTTAAAGATATATCTACTCCCTTATATGTTACTTCATATTGACCTAATACTGCTTGAGCACACTCTCCAATGATATTTTCAGTTAAATCCATCATCCCTTCCATATCACTTAAAGCCTTATATACTTCAATCGTTGTAAATTCTGGATTATGACTTCTATCCATACCTTCATTTCTAAATAATCTCCCTATTTCATAAACAGCATCCATCCCTCCAACAATTAGTCTTTTTAGTGGTAACTCTGTTGCAATTCTAAGATACATATCAATATCTAATGTATTATGGTGAGTTATAAAAGGTTTTGCTGCAGCTCCCCCTAATATTGTTCCTAATACAGGTGTTTCTACTTCCGTATATCCATTACTATCTAAATAATTTTGAATAGTTCTGATTATTTTAGGTCTAGTAAATGCAATTTTACGGGCATCTTCATTCATTATTAAATCAACATATCTTCTTCTATATCTTTCTTCCGTATCTGTTAGTCCATGATATTTTTCTGGTAGTGGTTTTAATGATTTAACTAAGTGAATATACTCTGTAGCTTTTACACTTAATTCTCCCATATCAGTTCTAAAAACAAATCCTTTGATTCCCACGATATCCCCAATATCTGCTTTTTTAAATACTTCATACATCGTTTCTTCAACCATATCTTGTCTAATATAAACTTGAAGTTGTCCGTATTTATCTTGAATATGGAAAAATCCTACTTTTCCTTTTCTACGATTTGTCATTATACGTCCTGAAACTATAACTTCTATATTTTTTTCATGTAAGTCTTCTTTTGACTCATTTTTATATTTTTCATTTAGACTTTTTGAAGTATCTGTAATATCAATTTTTTCTCCAAAAGGTTCTATCCCTAAACTTCTTAGCTCTTCAGCTTTTTCTCTTCTTATTTGTTCTTGTTCATTAAATGTTCTCATTTTTTTCTCCTTTAATACTAATTACTCTTGTTTTTGTTAAAATGTCATGAATTCCTTTTCTATCTTTTCGAATAGAAATCATAAATACTATTATTAAAATTATTATATACTGAATTAAAGATACTGCTAAATAACTAATAAATATATCTTTATTATTAAATAATCCTATAAGTAAACCATAAAAATACATAAAAATAAAATTAATAATTACAGATCTTAATAGTATTTTATTTAAAGTCAATTCTTCTTTTTCAGAAATCAACTTGATTTTAAAGACTTTTTTACCTAGTGTTTGTCCTTTATTATAAAATTGATAAACTACAAAGTACAATAATAATAAAGCTAAAGTAATTAAATTAATAATAATTTCTTCTTTATAAATATCAAAATAAATATATGATGATTGAATTATATATTCACTAGTAGATATCACTTCATATTCATATTGTTCAACTACTGAGCTAATTTCTTTATTTAGTTCAGATATTCTCTCTACATCAATAAATGGTGTTGCTAATATAGTAGATATTAAAGTAACAATAGCCATATCTATTATAAACGCGCCAATTCTTTGGAAAAGGGAAGCGCTTTTATTTATATTTGTCATTTAAAACCTCCTTAAATTCGTTTAGTACTTTTATTATATCACATGTCGAATTGTGTTTATAGATTTTATTTTTTAATTCAGTTGATCCTTTTATCCCTTTAAAATACCATCCTATATGACTTCTAATCTCTAAAGACGCTAATTTTTCTCCTTTAATTTCCTTTAATAACTTTATATGTCTTAAACAAGTGTTAATTCTATCATCAATTGTTATTTCAGATTTGTACTCCCCTTTTTCTAAATAATCTACTGTTTGCTTAAATAGCCAAGGTTTCCCTAATGCTCCTCTCCCTATCATCACAGCATCACACTTAGTATTAATTATCATATTTTTAGCATCGGCTGGTGATTTAATGTCCCCATTTCCAATAACAGGAATTTTTACATTTTCTTTTACTTTTTTTATAATCTCCCAATCTGCTGATCCCGTATATCCTTGAGCTCTAGTTCGTGGATGAACACAAATAGCACTTGCTCCTGCTTTTTCTATTAATTTTGCTACTTCTACAGCATTTATTGTTTTATTATCCCATCCACTTCTTATCTTCACTGTTACAGGAATAGGAATAGCTTTTACCACAGCATCTACAATCTCAAAAATTTTTTTAGGATTTTTCATTAATGCTGCCCCTGCCTGTGCTCTTAATGCTACTTTCGGAACAGGACATCCCATGTTAATGTCTATAATGTCTGGTTTCATATTTTCATATATATATATTGCTGCATTGACAAAAGAATCTTTATCACTTCCAAATATTTGCTGAGTGATTGGTCTTTCTGATTCCTTCATATATAACATGTCGATAGTTTTCTGATTTTTATATGTTATGGCCTTATCACTAACCATTTCAGCATAAATTAAACCTACTTTATTTTCTTTACAAAGAATTCTAAAGGCTGAATTACAAACTCCAGCCATAGGAGCTAATACTACTTGATTTTTTATCTTAACATTTCCTATATTCCACTCCATATGGCACCTCTTTCATATGCGTATTATAAACTATTTATCTTTTTTTTGCAATAAAAAAACTCTTTCGAGTTTTATTACTTATCTAATTCTTTAATTAATTCAGTTTTAGTTTTTTTGCTATAATCTTTAATATTTTTTTCTTTTGCTAGTTCTTTTAATTTTGATATTGGCATAGCTTCATAGTTTTCTGTTTCTTCTGGCATATGTCCATTTTCTACTAAGTAATCTATTTGTTCTTTTGTTAGTGTTTCATATTCTAATAAAGTATCTGCTATTAATTCTAGCAATTTTTTCTCTGTTTTTAAAACATTTAATGCTTTTTCATGACATTCATTTACTATTTTTCTAATTTCCATATCAATTTCATTAGCTACTTCATTTGAAAAATGCTGTGACTTATTATAATCTCTACCTAAGAATACACTACCGTCTGTATGATCATATTGTAATGGTCCTAAATCGCTCATTCCATACTCTGTAACCATTGCACGTGCTATTTTTGTTACTTTCTGGAAATCATTATGAGCTCCTGTAGTTATTTCTTTAAAGATTAATTCTTCTGCTGCACGTCCACCTAGTAAACCTACTATTTCTTCTAATAGATCTGTTTTAGTTGAACATAGTTTATCTTCATTAGGTGTCATCATATTATAACCACCTGCTGTTCCACGAGGAATAATCGTTACTTTTTGAACATCACTAGCATTTTTTAGTTTAATACCAATT
The DNA here is from genome assembly GCA_964371025.1 of uncultured Muribaculaceae bacterium. Classification (GTDB taxonomy): domain Bacteria; phylum Bacillota_I; class Bacilli_A; order RF39; family UBA660; genus CAYJDP01. The sequence goes on from CAYJKH010000003.1 coordinate 60,527, forward strand.
ACAGCATGTCCTGCTTCATGGTATGCTACTAATTTGCGATCATTTTCACTATATCTTCTACTAACTTTAGCAGGTCCCATTAGAACTCTATCTGTTGCTTCATCTATTTCATTCATTGTTACTTTTGTTTTGTTTCGTCTTACTGCAAGTAAAGCAGCTTCATTTAATAGATTTTCTAAATCAGCTCCACTAAATCCAGATGTTCTTCTTGCAAGATTTCCTAAAACTACACTTGGTGCCAAAGTTTTATTTTTAGCATGAACTCCTAAAATTGCTTCTCTTTCTTTTACATCCGGTAAATTAACAGTAACTTGTCTATCAAAACGCCCTGGTCTAAGTAATGCTGGATCTAAGACATCTGGTCTATTAGTAGCTGCAATGATTATAATTCCTTCATTTACACCAAAACCATCCATTTCTGTAAGTAATTGGTTTAATGTTTGTTCTCTTTCATCGTGTCCTCCACCAACACCTGTTCCTCTTTGTCTCCCTACTGCATCAATTTCATCAATAAATATTAAACATGGAGCATTTCTTTTAGCTTCTTTAAACATGTCTCTAACACGGCTTGCTCCGACTCCAACAAATAGTTCCACAAAGTCAGAACCACTTATAAAATAAAATGGTGCATTTGCTTCTCCTGCAACTGCTTTTGCTAGTAATGTTTTACCAGTTCCTGGAGGACCAAATAATAAAACTCCTTTTGGAATTCTTGCTCCCAACTTTTCGAATTTTTTGGGATTTTTTAAGAAATCAATAATCTCACTTACTTCTTCTTTTTCTTCTAGTAATCCAGCTACATTTTTAAATGTTACTTTATCTTTATCGTTAGTTAATTTAGCTCTACTTTTACCAAAATCCATTGAATTTTTACTTCCAGCTAACTGTCTATTCATAAAATAGAAAATAATAACTACAATGATTAATATAGGCAATACATTAACAAGTAAGGCAACTAAAATTGATGCTCCCGGATCACTTAATGTTTCCATTTTGAAATCTTGTTCTTTATTTGCTGCTGTAATATCTGTGATTATTTCATCACTTAAAGGTAATCTAACAAAGAATGATTCATTTTCTTCATATCCTTTTAGAGTTCCTGTTGCCTCATAAATAGCAGCAGAACTTCTTGCTGTTAACTCTAATTCTTTTATGTTTCCTTCTTCTAATTCTGTTATAAATTCATTATATGTAAGATCATTTACTTTATTATTAAGCATTTCAAATACATAAAAAAATGTAATCATTATTAATAAAATAAATACATAAGGTAGTATTCCTTTATTAACTGTGTTTTTATTGGGTAGTTTTACTTCTTTCTTTTTCATTTTTCCTCCGTACTATTCATATTTTAATATTATATCATATTTTTCTGTTTGATTTTTATCATATTTAGATTTTTTTAGATTTGGAATCCATATAATTATTCCTTTAGAATCCATAACAACTGGCCATGAATCACGTAAATTAACATTTACTTTTAAATCAATAAAAATATCTTTTACTTTTTTTCCACCTTTTGTTCCTTTTAGTGAAATTTTATCTCCAATTTTTCTTGTTCTAACAATTAATGGTAGAGTAACTTCACTACTATCAATTCTAATAATATCATTCCCTACTAAAGTCGATTTTGCTATTTTTTTTATATAATGATTATTAGCTAAAGATATATATTCATTTAATTCTATTTCATAATTACTTATTTCATCTATATTTTTCTTAATTTCCAAGAAATTATACTCTTTAGACGCTATAACATCATTAGGTAGATTTATAATAGAATTTGCTTTTTTACTATAAACTAATTTAATTAATAAGTCAACATGATTACTGTTTATCAATATTAAATCATCTTGATAAAATTCACTAAGTAGATAGTTAAATATTTCTCTTTGAAGATATGAGTCGATTTTCTTAAACTCCTCTAAATTAATTTTATTAGCATCTTCTACTTTTTTTAATGCTTTATTTCTTTCTTTTTCTATATATTTATATGTATCAATTAATAATTCACTATACTTAATAAATTTAGTGTGTACATTTTTGTCTTCTTTTTTTAAAAAAGGTAACATGTTTTTTCGAAATCTATTTCTTGTATAATTGTCACTATCATTAGTTTTATCTATATAATACTCAATTTTATTTTTTTCTAAATACTCTATGATTTCATCTTTTGTGTAATAAATCAGAGGTCTTAACACTTTATATCCTCCTACTTCTATTTCTTTTTTAAATCCAGCATATCCTAAAAGATTTGTCCCTCTTACTATTTTCATCATAATAGTTTCGATTAAGTCATCAGCATGATGGGCAGTCATTAAGTAATCACCTGCATATTTTTTCATAAGTTTATTATAAAAATTATATCTAATATTACGAGCTTCATTTTCAAAATTATCATCACCATATTCTTCTACTATCATACTCTCAAATATAAGTGACTTTTTTTCACAGAATGTTTTTACATATAGCATTTCTTCTAATGATTCTTCGCGAACATTATGATTTATATGAGATACAATTAAAGTTAATTTCTTTTTACTAGATAATTCTAGCATACTATACAATAAAGCCATTGAATCAGGTCCGCCTGAACAACCAATAATGATAGTAGAATTATTTTTTATATCAAAGTTTTTTTCAATATTAAAGTTCATAAATCCTCCTACATATATATTATATCATGAAATAAAAAAAGAATTAATATATTAATTCTCTGGCATTTTCAAAACAAATTCTCCATCTTTTGTAAATAAGTATTTTTCTCTTGCATACCTTGCTACATATTCAGGATCTTGTAGTTTTTCACTATCTACTGTTAATTTTTCTTCTTCCTCTTTTAAGGCAATCAACTCTTCTTCGAGTTTTCCTTTTTCTTGATATTTATTATATATTTCTACCCACATACTACCGATTGTAGTTGTAAGCCCAATTACCATAAATAGGCAAATACATGAAAGTAAAAATGTTTTTTTTATTTTTTTTGATTTCTTTTGCTTTTTCATATATAAACCTACCTTTCTATCATAATTATATAAATATTTATTATAAGTAACAATGTATTTATGAGTATTATTATAAAATATACACTTTTTTACAAAAAAAAAGGATATTATCCTTCTTTTTCTTCTTCTGGCTCTTCAGCTTTATTATAAGCCTCAATTATTGACACTTGAAACATATTTCTAACTTCTGGGTTTATAGGGTGAGCAATATCTCTGTAAACACCTGTTGCTGTTTTACGACTAGGCATTGCAATAAATAGTCCAGAATCTCCTTCGATGATTCTTATATCATGAACTGCAAAGCAATCATCTAATAAAATAGAAGCAATTCCTTTCATGCGAGATCCTTCTTTTTCAATTTTACGTACATTAACTGATGTAATTTTCATACTATGTCCTCCTTATAAAGTAGTTAACTTTATATTTTAATAATATAACATGTATAAAAAAATTGCAACATATTATTTATTGCAATTATTTAAAAGTTATTTCATTACTTAAATCTACAAATACACTTAATGGAATTTCTTCTGCTCTACTTAATAAAGATAAATTATTTTCCTTTAGAATCTTTGAAATTAAGTCAATGGATTGGCCTTTAAAGTTATTATTTAAATTTTTTCTTTTGAACTGAAAAGCCACTTTTAGCATATGTTCAAAATTATTGATATCATTTAATTCTAACTTAGTTTCTTTTTCTGTAAATGAAATTATACAACTATCAACTTTTGGCATGGGAATAAACTCTTCTCTTCCAACAAAAAACTCATTTTTTATATCATAAAAATAACTTAAGTAAACAGATAATGACCCATATGTCTTTTTATTAGGAGGGGATGTTAATCGATCTCCTACTTCTTTTTGTACCATTAATACAATTTTGTTGAAATAAAGCTTAGAATTTACAAGTTTCATTATTATAGGTGTAGTAATATAATATGGTAGATTACTAACAAAAAATACTTTTTTATATTTATATTTACTAATATCTTTTTCAAAATCAACATTCAAAAAGTCTTCGTATATTATTTCAATATTATCAAAGTTTTTTAATTTACTATTTAACCCTATTTCCAGTTCTTTATCTATTTCATACGCAATAACTTTACCTGCTCTTTTTGCAAGTTCTTTTGTCATTATTGCTCCCCCTGGCCCAACTTCAATAACTAAAGAATCTTTATCAATGTCTGCAATATCTACAATTTTTTCTACTACATTATTATCTTTTAAAAAGTTTTGTCCATATTTTTTTTTGAATTTATTATTATATTTTTCCATATTTTCTCCAACTGATGAAATTATAACACAAAAAAAGAAATTATAAAACTTCTTCTTCTATTGTACTTTGATTTGTTTTTGTCATTTCATTAGTTTTTTCTGGCAGTTCCATACTTGTTTCTTTTTTATTATCATGTTTTTTTATATTTATCATAAAAATAATATTAGCTATAATTAATCCATATATCATAATTATTAATGTAGGAATAAAGTCACTGAAAAAAACAAAATTAATATCAAATCCTAGTTCTTGGTTTAATATCATTCCTTTATCAAATATTGTTCTTAACCCCACTATTATAATTGCACTAAAAACAAATACTGATGTTATGTTATAAAATATATTATTAGTAACTTGTTTTTGTTTAAATATAATATTAATTATATATACTAGTAAAAGTATTCCTAAAGGAATAAAGATATCAATATATTCAGTTAAACTCTTCTCAATACGAGTATTCATTCCCATTATTATATACATAACTATTGCAAATACTCCAATAAACATTAGATATTTTAGAATAGAAAATAATTTATTTAATATATTAATCATATTATACCCCCTCTAATGTTTTATACCATTCAGATACAACTAATACTAGATTTATAGAACTTCTATAATTGCCAATTATATAATAATAACTATCCTTTGTTTGATTTAAAATATTAATCATAGCATAGTCACTGTTAAAATGATAACTAGAATTATTTTTTAAAGTAGACTGTAAATATTCTGTTCCTTCAATATTTTCTTCTACTAGTGTTTGGATAAATTTTTGATTATCTCCTAAAATATCACTCATTTCCTCTTTGATACTCATATCATACATTTGTCTTACTAAACACTCATTAATAACGTTTTGTTGATACCTTTGGTTTAAGTTATATACATCTAATAAATCTACTTCTTTTTTATTAAGTAAATCATTTGATTCTTTATTATTAAATGAATTAGTACATATTGATATCTTACTTTTAATTTCACTCATTTCATACTGATCAAAAGAACCATTATATGTATTTAAATTAAACCATTCTATATTCTTATTTATCTGGTTAATATTAGTTGTTAATTCATCAGTAAATGTTAAATCTTTCTCTGTTTTTATAAATGTCTTATTTACCTCTTGATAGTGATATGCATTAAGTAATACTATAAAGAAAGCTAATCCAAAAATAAGTCCTGTAACTGTATAACCAATTATATTTTTATATTCATTTATTATTTTTATCATATTTACTCCTATAATATTTCTATATCTTCTTCTTTTGTTTCTTTATCTATTCTATTTCTTGTTTCTTTTTTTGTTATTTTTCTAAAAATAAATTTAATCAATTTAATAATATCATATATAACTATCGCAATTGAAGGGATTAATATTAGCAATATCCAACCATATGATGTTGATATAAATGACTGAATATATCCGATTTTTGGAACTCTTAATACTACTTCTCCATATATATCATCATGTGTAACTAAAGCTGTATCTGCTGTATTATTTGCATCTCCTTTAGTTTTATAAGCTACTTCTCCATCACTATTTTTTTGAACTCCTATTATTCTATGTGTAATAGTAATACCGTCATATCTTTTATCAGATGACGAAAAAGTTATAATATCCCCTTTTTCTAATTGTTCATCTACTCTCTTAACAACAATAGCATCATATACATTTATACTTGGAACCATGCTTGGACTTATTATTATATAAGCGTTAAAAAGTGGTTGTTTCCCTTCTTCACCATTAATATTGATAAGACTATTAACAAAATAAAATCCTACAAAGCCAAATATTATTAAAATAACAAAAATTACAGCATATAAAATAGTACGAATTGTTATATCTACTATTCTTTTTAATTTTTGCCAAGTTGTATATGAAGAATATTTTTTTTCTTTCTCCATAATAATCCCTCTATTCTACTATAGAATAACATATTATAATTTAAATTAAAAGAGTTGAGCTGATTTTATTTTTTTCTTTACAAAAAAAAAAAAAATGCAGAGCATTTTAATTTGAAGTATTTGCATAAACATTTACTTTTATTTTATAACTTCTTGATATACTATCAATTGCAGTTTCTTCACTAACCCACATTCTCAATCTAAAATCATTAGCATGAACTACTTCTTCTGCTGTTGTATTAGATATAGTGTCTTTATATAATAACATTGATTCAGCAGGTGATCCTAGTGCTGAAACACTACCTTGAGGAGTGAATGCTTTTGGAGTTGCAGTAATAGTTGTCGGAACATATGAACTACCACTTTCTTCTTCTAAGTATAATCTTACATCATTGTCTCCTAAAAAGTTCCCTTCTGCTTCATTTGCTTTTTCTGCTACTATTTCATAGTTAATATCTGTAACCCCAGAAACTGTTGCCGATACTGTAAAGTCAAAAGCATTTCCTGTTCCTGTAAGAACTTTTCCTTCATTGTCTGATAAAGGTAATGCATTTGTTATTGAAATTCCTGCTGTTTCTTCACTATATGTCATTGCAATAGTACCCGTTGTTAAAGAGTTATTTTCAGTTCCTTCTAAAGCTACTGAAAATAGTGCATATGATATTCCTACTACAGATACAACTAATACAGCGATTGCTAAAACTGATAAAATTATTTGTTTTGATACATTATTATTCATATTTCTCTCCTATTAATTTGTTTCTACTTTAGCATGAACTTTAACACTAAAATTACTTGGTGTTGCATTTACTTCATAAGTATCAGCTAACCATAATCTTACTCTAACTTTTTCACTAAAAGTTGAAGTAAATGAATTTTCATATATTTCTTTTACACTTTGTCCACCATCTAATGTAGCATTTGTATAACTATTATATAACGCTAAAGGTGCTAATTCAGTTTCACTAACTTCGCCATCTGTGATGTATAATTTAATATCTTCTTCTGGGACAGCTGGTGATGTTGATGTATTTTCTAAGTATACACTATAATTACCATTACAAACTGAATCTGAACATGTACATGAAACTGTTACATCTGTATATGCAGTTGAATATCCAGCAATTGGATCCGGATCATTTACTAATGCTTTTCCTACTTCATCACTAATAGGATGTGCCGAATTAATTGATATTGGATTTCCTTCATTTATTACACAACTCATTGTTCCTGTTGAAATTGTATTTGTAGATCTACTAGCACCAGATGCTGACCATGTAAATGCCGCATATGTTATTGCTACTACAGATCCAACTAGTACTAGTATTAATAATAACGTTAATACCAATCTTCCTGCTAAACCTTTTTTTTCATTTTTGCTTTCTTCTTTGTTTTCCATAAAAATTCCTCTCTTTATTTACTCTTTGCATAAATATTTATTTTAACAGCATATTTTTTTACTGAAAAATCCATTATTGCACTTTCATCTAACCACATTCTTAACCTATAAGTGTCAATTTTACTTTGTGAGTGTGACTCTGTAAGCAATACCATTGCACCTTTTGGACTTCCAAACATACTAGATGTTGTTATTGGAATAAATTTAGTAGGAGCCATTACTTCCTTATAAGTATCTCCTTCTTTTTGTTCTAAGTATAATTTTATTTCACTATCTTTTATAGTTGATGTAGCCTCTTTTATTGCTGCTACTTCATATGTAATAGCACTATTACCTACTAGTTCCGATTTTACAGTAAAATCAAAATACTCATCACTCCCATTTAATTTTTTACCAGCCTCATCAGAAGTTGGAACCGCATTTTCTATACTTATTCCATTTGTATCTTCTGTGTAAGTCATCGATATAGTACCTGAACTTACTTCATTTTTATTCCTTCCAGAATTAGCATTCATAAAGTTAGAAAAAGATATCCCTACTACTGAAACTACTAAAAGTAAAAGAATAAGAATTATTAAAATTACTTCTTTTGTTATTGTTTTTTGTTTTTCTTCTTTTTTTTCCATATTAACACCTTACTCAAATGCCTTTACATTAATTTTGATTGAAAACTCCTTTGGATCATTCGAAATGGTATATGTATCTGCTAACCACATTCTTAATCTAAAATTTTTAGAACTAGTTGTAGAAAATGTATCAGTATATAGTCTTCTGCCAGCTGGGTCTGACTCTGCCACTCTTAACTCTGAATAAGTCGGAACACTTGCTCCATCATAACCAGGATACGGATTTTCAGTTATACCATCTGTTAAATATATTTTTACATAATCCTCAGATATTTCGTTAGGAACTATAACTTTTTCTGAATATACTTCATAATTAATAATAGAATTACCTACTAAAGATGCTGATACAGTAAAATCAAAATATCCTTGAATAACTCCATCAACTGAACTATTTTGTAAATTTTTTCCTACTTCATCTGATAATGGTAGACTATTTTCAATATTAATTCCATCCGTTTTCTCAGAATACGCAAATGTAATAGCTCCAGTTGCTATTTTATTTTCTCGTTCACCTTCTGATGAAAAAGAGAAAATTGCGTAAGTAACTGTTACCGAAGCAACAATTAAAAGAATTGTCATTATAACAATTAAAATTACGTGGTTTCTATGAGATTTTTTTTGTTTATCCACTCTTAAAATACCTCCTATAATAAAAGTATATGATACTTTAGAGATTTTTACAACTTTAAAAGTGTCTTTTTATATTTTAAACATTTTCTTTACATTATCAGATGTTATCGTTGCAATATAATTAAGTTCTTCATTTTTTATTTCTGCTACTTTTTTAGCAATTATAGGAATATTTTTAGAACTATTTTGTTTTCCTCTATATGGTTCTGGACTTAAATATGGACTATCTGTTTCTAAAACTATTTTTTCTAAAGGAACATTTTTTACAACTTCTCCTAGTTTACTATTTTTAAAAGTAATAACTCCACTTATTCCCAGTAAATACCCTAACTTAATATACTCTTCAGCTGTTTCTTGACTACCAGAAAAACAATGAATTATCCCTTTTAAATCATATTTTTTTAATATATCTAAAGTATCTTTAGTTGCTTCTCTACTGTGAATTACAACTGGCTTTTTTAATCTTTTAGCTATTTCTAATTGTTTCTTAAATATAATTATTTGTTTTTCTTTATTTTCTTTGCCATAATAATAATCTAATCCAATTTCTCCAACTGCAATAATTTTTTTATTATTTTTAATAAATTCTTCTAATTCTATTAAATCACTATCTACTACATTACTAGCTTCATGAGGGTGGTATCCTAAACAAGTATAAACTCCATTAAATTCATTACTTAAACTAATACTTTCTTTAATTGAATTTTTATCACACCCAGAAATAACTATTGTATTTACTTTCGCTTCATTATTATCACTAATAATCTTTTTTATATCACTATAATCTTCTTTTGACAAATGACAATGTGAATCAATATACATCTAGTCCTCTATTCTACTAAATAAGACTTCTGGTTTATTTAAATTATATAAATTTTTTTCATTATAAATTAAAGACTTATCATCTATATTTAGTTGCTCTATTATTTTTTTACTTGTTGATGGGATAAAACTTTCTAATAAAAGTGCTGAAACTCGAATAGCTTCTAATAAATTATAAATAACTTCTTCTAGTTCTTCTTTTTTAGTTTCATCCTTTGCTAAAATCCACGGTGTAGTTTCATCAATGTATTTATTGCTATTACGTAATAAAACAATAATTTTTTCTAATGCTTCTGCTACGTATAATGTATCCATTTTCTCTATAAATTCTTTATTTAAATTATTAATTTTTATTATGAATTCATTATTATTTTTCTTATTAATTTTAATTTTACCACTAAAGTACTTTATCCCCATTGATATAGTTCTTTGGACTAAGTTTCCTAAAGTATTAGCCAATTCAGAATTATATTTTTCTTTTATAAGATCATAAGTGATATTACCATCATTAGAATAAGAAATTTCTTTTGCTAAGTAATAACGAACTCCATCCACTCCAAATTTTTCTACTAATTCATCTGCATAAATCACATTATTTTTTGACTTACTCATTTTATCATTATTCATCAATAACCAAGGATGAGCAAATATTTTCTTTGGTAATTCTAAAGATAAAGACCATAAGAAACAAGGCCAATAAATAGCGTGAAACCTTATTATATCTTTACCTATAACATGTAAGTCTGCTGGCCATGTATCGTTAAACTCATCAGTTGGATTAGTTGTATCATATCCAATACTAGTTATATAATTTGCTAAGGCATCTAACCATACATATACAACATGCTTAGGATTTTGATTAATTTTTATACCCCAGTCAACAGAAATTCTTGAAATACATAAATCTTGTAAACCTGGCTTTAAAAAGTTATTATAAATTTCATTTTTTCTAGACATAGGTGCTATAAAATCATCATGTTCTTCTATGTACTTAATTAGTCTATCTTGATAATTAGTTAGTTTAAAAAAATAGGCTTCTTCTGTAAATTTTTCTACTTTTCTTCCGCAGTCAGGACATTTCCCATCTACTAATTGCGTTTCAGTCCAAAATGCTTCACAAGGCTTACAATATAACCCTGTATATTCACCCAAGTAAATGTCTCCTTTTTCATACATTTTATCAAAAATGTCATTTACTAATTTTTTATGTTCTGGATTACTTGTTCGAATAAACTTATCATATGTTGTATCCATTAAATCCCATATATTTTTAATCTCTCCGGCAATTTTATCTACATAATCTTGTGGATTAACTTTTGCCTCATGTGCTTTGTCTTGGATTTTTTGCCCATGTTCATCTGTCCCAGTTTGAAAATATACATTAAATCCTTGTGATCTTTTATATCTCGCTAATATATCTGCTAATACAATGTCATACGTATTCCCTATATGAGGTTTACCTGATGTATAAGCGATTGCTGTACTTATATAATATTTTTTCATATTTTCTTCATTTTCTATATATTTTAATATATTTTCCTTTCTTCAGCTTTTTTGTATTATACCATAATTATTTTAATAAGTATGAATTGTTTTTAGTAAAAATAAATCTTTCTCCTATTTCCTTAATTCCATTTATTAATGTTGTATCTTTTACAATTAATTTTATTTCAACACTTTCAAGAATTTGTTTTTGATAATTGTTATTAATAAATTTAGATACTTCTTTAATTATTTTTGCTTCTTTTGCTTTGTCATCTGCTGTTATCAAAGTTTCAAGTTTAATAATAATGCACTCTTCTGTTGACTTTTTTAATATTTCTTTTACATCTTTTTTGATTATTTTATTAATTTCTATAAAATCTTTCTTTAATAATTTAAATATTCCCTCTTCTTTTTCATATGTTTGTTTTTCAATACTTTCAAGAAGCTTTTTCTCACGTATAATAATTGATTTTTTAAATTTTTTCATTATTTCTTTTCTATATATCTCCATTATATTATTATATTTTTCATCATCTAATATTATTTTATTTCTTTTTGACACTTCAATTAACTTACCTCTAATATTATCCATAGAATCCAATGGAGGTTTTTTTATTAGTGATAGTATATCTTCATCAATTAATATTTGAGTATTTTTTTTCACTAATTCCTGAATAGCTTTTAAATAATTATTATTATGTTGTTCCTTTATGTTTTCTAGCATTTCCTGATTATTCATTATATTCCCTTTTCCTCTTCTATTATTTCTAAAAATTCTGTTAAATAGTAAACTGGATGTTTTTCTAATTTTTTAAGATCTAGTATTAGAATAACTTTGTTTCCTAATTTCTTAAAACTAAAATTTTGAGTTATTTTTTGACTATTAACAAATATTATATCCATACCTACTTTTTGTAGCAGTTCTGTTGGAAGAATCATCTCTATATTATTTTTTGATTCTTTTACTTGAAGAATATTTAATGTTTTTGCTTTTTTTTCAAAATATTCTTCTAATAGGTATACATTTAAGTCTTCATCAATTCTACCAAATCTATCCATCAATTCATTTTTAATTTCAGTTAATTTTTCTTTTGTATCTATACTATTAATTAATTTATGAATTTCTATTTTAAGTTCATCATCCTTAACATAATCATCTTTTATATGTGTAGAAATATTTAACAACGATTTTTTTTCAAATTTATCATCGTCAACATCTTCGCCTTGTTTATTATTTATTTCATCATCTAACATTTTTAAATACATATCGATTCCTACAGAATCAATAAATCCAGCTTGTTCTTTTCCTAAAATATCTCCAGCACCTCTTATTGATAAGTCCCTTGCAGCTATTGAAAAACCACTTCCTAAAGCTGTAAATTCTTTAATAACGTCTAGTCTTTTTTTAGCAACCTCTGTTAAAAGTTTACTTTTTTTATACATTAAATAAGCATATGCAAACTTATCACTTCTACCTACTCTTCCTCTGATTTGATATAACTGACTTAATCCAAAGTTATCCGCATTTTTAATAATTAAGGTATTAACATTAGGAATATCTATCCCGGTTTCTATTATTGTAGTACATACTAATATATCATATTTTTTTTCAATAAAATCAAGAATTCGGTTTTCTAAAACATTTTTTTGCATTTGACCGTGTGCAAAAGTAACTTTTGCTTCTGGAACTAACTCTTTTATTTTAGCTACTTCTCTTTCGATTGAGGCTACTTGATTATGTAGAATAAACACTTGCCCTTTTCTAGATAATTCTTTATATATAACATCTTTTAAAATCATATCATTTTCTTCTAAGACATAAGTTTGAATTGGAAATCTATCTTTTGGAGGAGTTTCAATTAAAGATAAACTTCTAATACCTACCATTGACATTTGTAAAGTTCTAGGAATTGGTGTAGCCGTTAATGTTAATACATCAACATTAACTTTATATCTTTTTAATTTTTCTTTATGAGTAACTCCAAATCTTTGTTCCTCATCTACTATTAATAATCCTAAATCTTTTAAGTCTATATCCTCACTTAATAGTCTATGGGTTCCAATAATCATGTCTATTGTATTATTTTTTAATCCCTCTAAAATTAGTTTTACTTCTTTACTAGGAGTAAATCTATTTAACAGTTTTATATTTACTGGGAAGTCTTTAAACCTGTTAAGAGCGCTTTTATAATGTTGATTAGATAATATAGTAGTTGGACATAAAAATAAAACTTGTTTTGAGTCTTTAATAGCTTTAAATGCTGCTACAAATGCAACCTCCGTTTTGCCAAAACCAACATCTCCACACAATAATCTATCCATCGGAATTGATAATTCCATATCTTTCTTTATTTGATTTATTGCTAATTTTTGATCTTTTGTTAATTTATAATCAAAACTATTTTCAAATTCAAGCATCATTTCATCATCTAATGAAAAATCAAACCCTTTTTTTTGTTCTCTTTCAGCATATAATTTTAATAGTTTATTTGCCATGTCTGTTACTTTAGCTTTTACTCTAGATTTGGTTTTTTTCCAGTCGCTTCCTCCTAAAGTGTTAATTTTAGGTGATGATCCTTCTTTTCCACTATATTTAGATAAATATTCAATTTTATCTACTGATACATATAATTTGTCAGCACCTTTATAGATTATTTCTAAGTAATCCTTTATAATATCTCCATTTGCCAAAGTTTTTAAACCTTTATATTGTCCTATACCATATAGTTCATGAACTACGTAATCTCCCACAGAAAGTCTATTTATACTTTTTAATCCTTTTCCATATTGGAAATGGCTATTGTACTTAATTTTGCTTTTAGTTGAATTAAATATTTCTTTACTTGTTAAAAATATATAATTGCCTACTATAAAACCTTCATTCATAGCACCTTCTATTACATTAATGGTATTTTCTAAAATATTTCCATTATTATTATATAATAGTTTTCCTTTTAATATCTTTTCCAGTTTATTTAATTGGTAACTTTTTAATACAATATTAACAGTCATATTAGATTTTATTTGTTTTTCTAAGTAAAATAAAATTTCTTCTTCAGAACTAAATTTAATATTTATTTTTTCTACATTAAAATTTTTTTCATTAATTTTCTTAATATTATTGATATCATTAAAGTATATACAATTATCTTTTTCAACATCAGATAAGCTAAACATATACTCTCCAGTATAATTTTTATCCTTTTCAGCCTTGTATTCCATTTTTTCTTCTAAAAAATTAGAAAAGCCAGTTTCAATTTGATAATAATCCTTAAAAATAATTGTAGGGTTTTCTAGATAATCTGATATATTAACCACATTTGTAAATTTATTCAAATATTTTTGTAGCCCTCTTTCAGACTCATCCGCTTTACTTCCACCTATAAATTCCCAATAGGGCATTATTGATATTTCATTAACTTCTTCTAGTGATTTTTGAGTGTCTTCATCAAAAAAACGCAAAGACACTATTTCATCCCCAAAAAATTCAATTCTAACTGGACGATCAAAACCTAAAACAAATACATCAATTATAAAGTTACGAATACCAAAATCACCAGTTTTTGTTACGATTGTTTCTTTTTGATACCCAATATCATATAGATGTTCCGCTATTTTTTGTGGTGAAATTTCCATTCCCACTTTTAAATTTATAATGCTGTTCCTATAACTATCTTTCGATGGTAAAAACCTTAAATAACCCATTAAATTTGTTATATAAATTCCGCATTTTTTGTTAATAGTATTATTTAAAGTTTCTAACCTATTCACTTTTAGTTCAGGACTACTTATAATAGCTTCACTGGTTAAAAAATCGTCCATCGGAAAAATAAACGTATCATCAGTATAATTACGTACTGTATTATATATATTATTTGCTTCATATAATGAGTTAACAACTACTAAAATGTTTTTCTTTTTTTGATGCATTAAATTCGCTAAATATAAACCAAAAGATTCTCCGGTTAGACCAGAGATGTTTTTTTCATTAACTTTGTTTAAATCGAAAAAGTTTTTCTTAAATTCCACGCTATCACCTATTCTTTTTATTATAATTACTCATTATTAGTTTAAAATCTTTAGTTAAAAAATCTAATACAACTTTCTTATAAATTGATAAATTTTCATTAATTTTTTCAATATCTTCTTTAGTAAACTTACCTAGGACATAATCCTTTGTTTCTATATTTTTATTATTTGATATTCCTACTTTCAACCTTTTATAATTACTACTTTTTAATAATAACTCTATATTTTTGAGTCCATTATGTCCTCCAGAACTACCTTTTTCTTTTAATTTAAAATTACCTATATTTAGGTCTAAATCATCACAAATTATTAAAACGTCCTCTATTTCAATATTAAAATAATCCATATATTTTCTTATAACTGCTCCTGACAGATTAATATATGAATAAGGTTTTAAAAATATAGTTTTTTCGTTATTTATGACAACAGTAATATATTCACCTTTAAATTTAGACTTCCAATTGCTTAAATTATAGGACTCTACAATTTTATCTACAATATAAAAACCAATATTATGTCTTGTATTCTTATAATTTTCTCCTGGATTTCCTAATCCTACTATTAATTTCATAAATACATCTCCTTATTAAATTACTTCACCTAATACCTTTTTATGTTTTAATGTTTTGCTATTATCGTCATTATACAAAATTATTGGTTCTAAAACACTAGTATTTTGTTTTCCTTCTTTTATAGCCTCGATAAGTACAAATGTAGCATTAGAATTAATTTTTTGGTATGCAAACTGTAATTTTGACAAAGTTAACCCAAAAAAATTAAGTAAGTTTAAATATTCATTTAATCTTTCAATTCTAAATACAGTAATAAATCTACCTTTTGGTTTTAATAAAAACGCCGCACTTTCTACTACTTCTTTCAATGTTATTTTATATTCATGTCTAGCAATAACCTTTTCTAATGACTTATTTATTTTTTTTGTTTCATCATAAACAAAGTAAGGCGGATTAGAAAACACTAGTTCATACTTATTCTTTTCACTTTTTTTTAAATAGTTCTTAATATCTTCATTTTTAATAAATATTTGTTCTTCTAAATTATTCAATTTAATAGATTTATTAGCTAATTCTACCAATTTTTCTTGAATTTCTACTCCTATTATTTTTTTATTTGTATTTAATGATAATAATAAAGGAATAACAGCATTTCCTGTGCCTATTTCTAATATATTTTTGTCTTTTTCTTTTATTTCAATGAAATTAGCCAACAATAAAGAATCAAGGGAAAAATTAAAATAATCACTATCTTGGTATATTCTACGATTAGTAAACCCAACTATATCATTAAGCTTCTCCATTATACTTCAAACTCCTGCAGTTCCTTAGAATCTAAATATACTTTATAAGTTCCTTTAAAAATATTAATACTTACTATTTTTCCTTTTCCTTGGGGCGTCTCAATAAACTCACCAACTTTAGGTAGTTCTTTTTTTAAATTAGTGTAAGTTTCATTTTCATATGCTAAACAACACATTAACCTACCACAAATACCATTAATTTTTGTAGGATTAAGTGCTAACGATTGATTTTTTGCCATATTTATAGATACAGTATTAAAATCTAGAAGAAATTTATTACAACATAAAGGTAATCCACAAGGACCTAAGCCACCTATTTTTTTAGATTTATCTCTTACCCCAATTTGTCTTAATTCTATTCTAGTTTTATATTTTTTTGCTAGTTTTTTTGCTAGTTCTCTGAAATCAACTCTATTATCTGAGGTAAACTGAAAAACTAATTGCTTTTTATCAAAACTAAATTCTGCATCAATTATTACCATATCTAATTTTAGTTTTTTTGTTTCATTTTTAGCATCTTCTAGAGCAATTTTTACTTCTTCTTGATTTTTTTCAATAATTTCTTTATCCTCAGCAGTAAGCTTTCTAATTACTTTATCAAGAGGAAAACCTATATTTTCTTTTTTTTCTTGATATACATTTGTTTTAGCTTCACCATAGTATAGTATATCATTAACCGAGATTAATACTTTATCTTGTTTTAATATTTTCTGACCAGCAGGATCAAAAAAAGAGTTTACTTTAGTATTACCAATAGATATCATTATAACATTATGCATTTAATACCTCCTCTATATCAGCGTATAAACCATCTAAAAAAACTTTTATATTCACATTGAACTCTAAATATTTAGTATTTTTTTTAATAGTTTGTAGTAATTTTATATCACTATTACTTATTTCATTTCTTTCTATTTTATTAATAATAAATAAACTCAAGTTTTCTAAATTGGTAATTATAGACGCTTTATCAGCAAAGTATGATGTATTTAAAAAATTATATTCTAGAAATAACGTATTTTTTCCAATAAAAATATTATATAAATTCTTTATTTTTTCTTCATTTTTTATATCAATACTATTTTCTTTATTAGATATATCATATATTTGACATCTTGAAACAATAGTATCTACCACTTTATATCTATTATTAGTAAGTAAAAAAGCGATTATATTTGGCTCTGGTTCCTCTAAAAATTTTAAAATTGAATTAATACTGGAAATATTATAATTTTCTATTCCTTCTAAAATATATATTCTCTTGTCAGAAAGAACAGGAGTTTTACCGAACTCTTCCATTAATTTTTTTAAATCATTCTTTTTTACTAATTCCATAGCATTACTAATAATTTTTAAATCAGGATGATTATTTTCTTCTATTAACTTTTCTTCTAACTGTTTATTTTTTGAGTTCTTAACTAAAATTTTTTTAACTAAATTACCAAAAAGAATTTCAACACTTTCATAATTATCTATTTCAAATAAATAAGCATGTGAAATAGTGTTATCTTTTACCATTTTTTCAAACTGTTCGAACATTTGTTTTTGTTTCATATTTTAGACCTCTTTTCTATCAGATAAAGCTCTTTCTAAAGTTAAACTATCAACATATTCCATTTCCATACCTATCGGTAACCCACTAGCTAATTTTGTTATTTTTACATTTATACCTGTTAAAATTTTTTTTATATATAAAGATGTCATTTCACCCTCAATACTTGGTTTTAAAGCAAAAATTATTTCTTCTAAATTTTCTTCTTTAATCCGATTTATTAATTTTTCAATACCTATATCTTCTGGATTGATACCATCTAAAGGCGAAATCAATCCATCAAGAACATGATAAACACCTTTAAATATACCCATTTTTTCAAATAGAAACACACTTTTCACATCGTCAACTATACATATTTCGTTGGTATTACGGTGCAAATTACTACAAACAAAACACACTTCATCTTCCGTAAGTATATTACATATATTACATTTTTTTATGTTACCATACACATCTAACAAACTTTTTGAAAACATCTCAATTTGTTCTTGTTCCATTCCCATAGTTGCAAAAGCTAATCTTTCCGCGGTTTTCTCCCCTATACCCGGAAGATTCTTAAAAGATTCAATTAATTTTTTTAAACTAGTCGGATACATTAAAATAATCCTGGGATATTCCCAAACTTACTCATTTTTCGTTCTGTTTCTGAATCTATTTGATTATTAAAATCATTTAGAGCTACCAATAACATATCCTCTAACATTTCTATATCTTCTTTTTCTAAAACATTATCTTTTTCTATAGATATTTTAGTTATATTTTTATCTCCTTTTCCTTGAACTTCAACTAAGGCACTCTTCGCTATAAATTCTTTATTATTAATCTCATTTTTAACCTTTTCTATATCTTTTTGCAAACTTTGAGCTTGCTTCATCATCGCTTGTATATTCATTTTATTTCTCCTTTTCTATTTCTACTACATTTCCGAATAAAATTTCTGCAGGATTACTTAGATTTTCATCAAGCTCATATTCCAATATCGGTTCATCTAACAATATGTAGTTTTTTCCACTTTTTTTATTCAAAATATATTTTTCTTTTACCTTATCCCATTCATCATCTGTTATAATCGCAAATTTAACATTACTATCGGTTATTTCATTATAAATTTCTTCCATTTTTTGAATACATTTCATATATTCTTCAACTTTACTCTTATATTCATAACTTAAAACTATAATTTCTTCACTAGCAACCCTAAATACACTATCACAAACACCACAAATATAATACCCTATTTCTGGATCAAACGCATATTTATTTAATAATCCTAAATTATCTTTATTTTTAGCTAACTCCATTTTATTTGCTTTTACCAAAGCATTATTTAATCTAACATCTATTATTTTATCCAAATTAATAGCAAAAGCATTAGTATTTTGCGAAATAGCTATTTCAACTTTTGTTTTATTATTCCTATCAGAAATCACTTCATTATTTTTGATTTCTTTTTTTTCTTCCGGTTCAGTTTTAGACGTATTTTCATTTAAAACTACACAATCTGCTTTTTCAACTTTCTTTTCTTTTTGTTTTTTTTCATTTCCGATTGTACCATATAATGTAAAACATTCTAAAAACATTAATTCGATAGCTATTTTTATATCATCACTTTTTCTAATATCAAGTGATTTTTCATTAATATAAAACAACATTTCTTCTCGATAAGTATTAATCTCTGTGTTTTTTAAGTGACTTTCTACAATTATATCTCTCATTTTGTGAATTATCTGTTTTAAAATTAAATATAAATTCTTTCCTTCACAATAATATTCATTAATTTTTCGTAATATTTCTGAAATATTTTGTAACTCTATATCTTTTAAAATTTTTACTACCTCTTCTTCTGTAATAGTTCCTATAACTTCACTAAAATCATCCATATATATTTTTTCTTTTTTATAAGAATTCAACTTATCTAATAGATTAAGAGCATCTCTCATTCCTCCATTAACCGAACTCGATATCGCTTCAAGAACATCTTTTTCGATATCAATTCCCTCTTCCGAAGAAATTTCTGTCATTCTTTTTACAATTACACCCTCAGAAATCCTATCAAAAGAAAATGTTTGACACCTAGATATAATAGTTTCTGGTATTTTATGAACGTCAGTAGTCGCCAATATAAAAATCACATGTTCTGGAGGTTCTTCTAAAGTTTTTAATAATGCATTAAAAGCTCCAATAGACAACATATGCACTTCATCTATTATATAGACTTTATACTTTAAATTAGTTGGTGAAATTAACACTTTGCTTTTTATTTCTCTTATTTCTTCTACACCATTATTAGATGCCGCATCTATTTCAATAATATCAACATTGTTTTGATTATGCATACTTAAACAACTATTACATTCATTACAAATATCACCATTTTTAGGGTTTTCACAATTTATAGCCTTCGCAAAGATCTTAGATATAGTTGTTTTCCCAGTACCTCGGGGACCTCCAAATATGTACGCGTGTGAATGACATTTATATTTGATAGAGTTTTTTAATGTTTCAACTATAACTTTTTGTCCTACTACTTCTGAAAAATTAGTAGGTCTATATTTTCTATATAGTGCGTAATACATTTTTACCTCCTTACTAAATAATATTATAACATATTTAGAACATTAAAAAAAAACAATTACTTGTTTTTTCGTTATCTCTTGATTTTTTTGTCAAATCAATGTTCCACGTGGAACATTGATTATTTCCCGGGAAATATTTTTGTCGCTTTTTCTAATGTTCCACGTGGAACATTTTCTTTTTTTATAACTTTCTTGAACTCTAAATTAAATTTATAATCATTATTTAGTCTTGTGATTTTAGTTTTTTTATTTAAATGATCTTGTTCTAAAATTTTATTAATAATGTTTGATTCATATGTGTTATTTTTGCTATCTAAATAATAAATATGATTTATTCTTGCTTGTTTTATGGCGCTAGCACACATTGGGCAAGGCTCTAAAGTTATATATATATCACAACCGACAAGTCTCCAATTTTTGAGTTTTTTTGAAGCTTTAGATATAACAATCATTTCTGCATGTTTTGTGCAATCATTATTTTTTTCTTTTAAGTTATGTCCTTTCGCAATAATTTTATTATTTTTTACAATTATTGCTCCGACTGGAACTTCATTTTTTTCATAAGCCTTTTTTGCTTCTTTTATTACTTCTTTTATAAATTTTTCTTTCATATATAACTCCAAAAAAATACGGTGTACATAAAAGTTAATTATTAAGGCTGCTGTCTTCCAACTCTGACCTGGTTCTAATACTTTTATTACACCGTTTATATTATATATTTATTTCTGCTAGTTGTAAATATTATTCTGCTATTTCTTTTTTATTTTCTGTTTCTTGTTCAGATTCTGTTTCAATTTCTTTTTCTACTACGGCTATTGTTGATATTTTGTGCTCTGCTTTTAAATTTATCAATCTTACTCCTTGTGTAGCTCTTTTAAGTTTAGAAATTTGATTTAATGGTAATTTTATAATAGTTCCATTATTAGTAATAATGATAACCTCAAGTTGGTTGTGGATATCTGTATCGATACATTTTAAAGCAACCATCATACCGTTTTTATCAGTTAAATTTAGTGCTTTTACACCTTTACTTCCTCTGTGAGTCAATCTATATTCTTCTAAATCTGTTCTTTTTCCATAACCTTTTTCAGTTACAATTAAGATTTGTTGATCCTTTTTTACTATTTCTGCTCCCACTACAACGGCATTTTCTAAATTAACACCCTTAACTCCAGCTGTATTTCTTCCCATTACTCTAATTTCTTGCTCATTAAATCTAACCATGCGACCATTACTAGTTCCTATAACAAATTCATCAGTACCTGTTGTTTTATTAACACTTATTAACTCATCATTTTCTTTTAGTAATATAGCAATTTTACCTGTTTTACGAATATTTTCAAAATTTGATAAACTTGTTCTTTTAACCAATCCATTTTTAGTTGCAAAAATCAGTAATTCATCTTCATTTTCTTTATCCTCAATATTTATTATCGAACTAATGTTCTCATTTTTCTCTAATGATAATAAATTTACTATAGGTAGTCCTTTTGATTGTCTACTCATTTCAGGTATTTCATAGCCTTTTACTCTGTAAACTTTTCCTTTATTTGAAAACATCAATAAATAGTCGTGTGTTTTCATAGGAATTAAGTGTTCTACATAATCTGTTTCATTAGTACTCATTCCTTTTACTCCTACACCACCTCTATTTTGTGTTTTATATGTATTTGTTTTCAATCTTTTTATATAACCATTATTTGTTAAAGTAATTACAATATCTTCAACTGGTATCAGCGATTCGTCTTCAATATATTCAATGGCTGTCATATCTATATTAGTTCTTCTATCATCTGCATATTTATCTTTTATTTCAGTCATTTCCTCTTTAATTATATTTAAAACTAACTCTTCACTATTTAGAATTTTCTTCAATTCTTCAATTAGTTTATTTAATTCTACTAATTCCTCTTCAATTTTTTCTCTTTCTAATCCAGTAAGTCTTCTTAATCTCATATCTAGAATTGCTTGAGCTTGAATTTCTGATAATTTATAAATTTCAATTAAAGATGTTAAAGCAGTAGACTCATTTTTAGATTCTTTTATTAATTTAATTATAGCATCTATATGATCTAGAGCTATTTTCAAACCTTCTAAAATATGTGCTCTGTCCTCAGCTTTTCCTAAGTCAAATCTTGTTCTTCTTATTATAACCTCTTTTTGATAATCCACATATTTAGAGATAATTTCTTTAAGACCTAATACTTTAGGTACTCCTTGATCTAACATTAATAAAATTATCCCAAAATTAGTTTGGAATGCTGTATGTTTATACAAGTTGTTTAAAACTACTTGAGCATTTGCATCTTTTTTCAAGGTAATTGTTATTTTTATTCCATTTTTCAAATCAGTATGATAATCTGATATACCATCAATTACCTTATTATTAACTAATTCTGCTACTTTATTCTTTAAATCATGAGTATTAATTCCATAAGGTACTTCGTCAATTATTATGTAATTACGACCTTTTTCTTCTTCTATTCTAGCCTTACTTCTTATAGTTATTGAACCACGCCCAGTTTCATAAGCTTTTTTAATACCGCTATTTCCTAAGATATTCGCTCCTGTTGGAAAATCTGGTCCTTTAATGTATTCCATCAACTCTTCTGTTGTTATATTATTGTTTTCAATATATGCAATAGTTCCATCTATTACTTCTCCTAAATTGTGTGGAGGAATATTAGTTGCCATACCTACTGCTATTCCCATAGTCCCGTTTGTTAAGATATTAGGGAATCTTGAAGGTAATATAACAGGTTCTCTTTCAGATTCATCAAAGTTTGATACAAAATCAACTGTATCTTTTCTTATATTTTTCAATAGTTCTAATGAAATTTTTGATAATCTTGACTCTGTATAACGCATTGCTGCAGCACCATATCCTTCTATATTACCAAAATTACCATGTCCATCTACTAACATATTTCTATATGAAAAATCTTGAGCCATTCTAACCATTGCCTCATATATACTTGAATCTCCATGTGGATGATATTTCCCCATTACATCCCCGACTATTCTAGCACTTTTCTTGTGAGGTTTATCTGGAGTGTACCCTGATTCATACATTGAATATAAAATACGTCTATGAACAGGTTTTAAACCATCTCTTAAATCTGGTAAAGCTCGTGAAACAATTACACTCATTGAATATTCTAAAAAAGAATCACTAACTT
Organism: uncultured Muribaculaceae bacterium; assembly: GCA_964371025.1. Taxonomy (GTDB): domain Bacteria; phylum Bacillota_I; class Bacilli_A; order RF39; family UBA660; genus CAYJDP01. The sequence goes on from CAYJKH010000003.1 coordinate 84,335, forward strand.
CATTTACTATGTTGTTTTTTTGTAATTTATCCATTATATCCTCCTAAACATCTAAATTTTGCACATATATTGCATTTTCTTCTATAAATAGTCTTCTTGGTTCTACTTCTTCACCCATTAGCTTAGTAAAAATTTCATCTGCTGTCATTACGTCATCTACTGTTATTTGTCTTAATGTTCTTTTTGTAATATCCATAGTTGTATCACTTAACTCATCTGCATTCATCTCTCCTAAACCTTTCATTCTCATTAAATCATATTTAGTGTTTTTTCCAAGAGATGCTATATATTCATCTCTTTCTTGTTCATTTAAGACATATTTAATGTTTTTACCGTGTTTTATAACAAACAATGGAGGTTGAGCAGCATATATATATCCCGCTTCCACTAACGGCCTAAAAAACCTATAAAATAGCGTTAATAATAATACTCGAATATGTGATCCATCAACATCTGCATCGGTCATTATTATTATTTTATGATATCTTATTTTTTCAATATTAAATTCATCACCAATTCCAGTACCAAATGCAGTTATAATAGTTCTAATTTCCTCATTAGATAAAGCTTTATCTAATCTGGATTTTTCTACATTTAATATTTTACCTCTTAAAGGTAAAATAGCTTGTCTTATACTATCTCTACCTTTTATAGCAGAACCACCTGCTGAATCTCCTTCGACAAGAAAAATTTCACTTTCCGATGGGTCTTTGCTTTTACAATCTGCAAGTTTACCATAAAAATTAGTAATATCTAAATCCCCTTTTCGTCTCGTTAATTCACGTGCTTTTTTTGCTGCTACCCTTGCTCTTAATGCTGTTAAACATTTATCAATTATAATTTTTGCTTCATTTGGATTTTCTAACAAAAATTTTTCTAACCCTTCTGCAAATATTCTATCTGAAATAGATCTACACTCACTATTACCTAATTTTGTTTTTGTTTGTCCTTCAAACTGCGGATTAGGATGTTTTATTGATATAATCATTGTAATACCTTCTTTTACATCTTCACTTGACAAACTATCATCACTAGATTTTATAAATCCTTTTGATGTTGCATATTTATTTAGAATTCTTGTTAAAGCTTTTTTTACTCCATCTTCATGTGTACCACCTTCTGGTGTATTTATATTATTTACAAATGAATATATACTAGAATTGTATGTTTCATTGTATTGCATTGCTACTTCTAAAGAAATATCCTTCTCTATTCCTTCTGCTTTTATTACATCTTCATGAATAACGCTTTTGTTTTTATTCAAAAGAGTTATATATTCAGCTATTCCTCCTTCATAATAAAAATTTTCTTTTTTATCAACTTCTCTAAAATCTTGAATAGAAATTTTTAATCCTTTATTTAAAAAAGCTAACTCTCTTAATCTTGTTTTTAATATTTCATATTCAAAAACAGTTGTTTCTTGAAATATTAGTGGGTCTGGTTTAAAAATTACTGTTGTCCCTGTTCTTTCATCAGCACATTTATCAACTTGTTCTAATTCGTTTACAGGTTTCCCTCCATTTTCATATCTTTGATAATATACATTACCATTTTTATAAATTTTAACTTCTAACCATTCACTTAGTGCATTAACTACACTAGCTCCTACTCCATGTAATCCTCCAGAGACTTTGTAACCTCCTCCACCAAATTTTCCACCTGCATGCAAGATTGTATATACTGTTTCAACAGTACTTTTACCTGTTTTAGCATGTTTATCTATTGGTATTCCACGACCATTGTCTTTAACTACTATACTATTGTCGTGTTCTATTTCCACTTGAATATGATCACAATGCCCTGCTAGTGCTTCATCTATCGCATTATCTACTATTTCCCAAACTAAGTGGTGAAGCCCTCTAGAAGATGTAGTTCCTATATACATCCCTGGTCTTTTTCTTACTGCTTCTAGTCCTTCTAATACTTGAATTGATGATGAATCATATTCTTTTTCTACTTTATCTTTCATATTTACCTACTTTCTTTATTTTTCCATTGTTTATTTCATATATATTTGCTTTTTCTAAATATCTTTTACTTATATTTTTTAGATCTGTTGTTGTTATTATACATTGTAAGTCATCAGATATTATTTTTAATAAATTTTTTCTCTTTTCTATATCTAATTCACTAAAAATATCATCTAATAAAAGGACTGGTTTAGTCTTATTTATTTCAGTAAATATAGGTATTTCTGATAATTTAAATGCTAAAATTGCAGACTTTTGTTGGCCTTGTGATCCATAATATTTCAAATCGATACCATCTAATATAAAACTAATATCATCCCTATGAGGTCCAAATAATGTCATTTTATTATTAATTTCCCTATTATAACTTTTTTTGAATGTTTCAATCAAAATTTCTTTAATTTTCTCTGTTTCAAAAGATTCAATTTTAATATTAGGAATATATTTTACTTTTATGTCTTTATCATTAGTAATATTTAAATATATATTGGAAATATTTTCATTTATTAAATTTATATATTCATTTCTCTTTTGATATATTATAATTGCTTTTTCGATTAATTTATCAGTAATTATATCCAAATAACTCTTATCTGCAATTGAATTAACATATAAAATTTTTAAATACTCATTTCTATTTTTTAAAATTTTATTATATTCATTATATGTTTTCAAGTATTCTTTTGATAATTGAGATAATTGAATATTTAATAAATTTCGTCTAATATTTGGAGTACCTTTTATAATTTCTAGGTCATCAGGAGTAAAAATTATAATGTTTAAATTTGAAATGTAATCAGCAACTTTTATCACTTTATTATTATTTACAATCATGCTCTTATTGGTTTCGGTTACTTCTAATTCAACTTTATTTATATATTCTTCCTTATTAATAATAGCATTAATTTTGGCCTTCTTTTTATTATATTGTATAATATTAGAAAATACTCCTAATCTATGAGATTTCGTTAAAGCTAAGAATATAATACTTTCCAAAATATTTGTTTTTCCTTGAGCATTTTTACCTATAAAAAAGTTCATATTTTTACCTAATTGAATTTCTAATTTATCATAATTTCTAAAATTAACTAATTTTAATTTATTGATTTTCATTTAAACACCATTAAAACTCTCATATTCATACCTTTTCCCTATCGTAGTACTCCTTAACTATATTTATATTATATCACATAATAAGCTTAAAACATAAAAAAAAAGCAATATTATGCTTTTTTTTATACTTTTTTTCTATTTCTCATGATTAAATCTAATCTTGATGCTCTAGATACTTGGTTTTCAATAGATCTGTATGAATTCGGAACAATAATTTCTATATCATTATCAAATATTATTTTAGTACTAATACTATCTATTTTTTGAAATGACTTTATCCTTTTTAATGAAATCCATATGCAATCATCTACATAAGGTGAGTTAGTAGGAAATAATATTAAATTACTACTATCCTCTATTATTATCGGCATTTTATATTCTGCTCCTAATATAGATTTTGCTCCATTTTTTCTCCCTTCGTATGTACTACCAAAGTATTTACAACTTTCTTCCATTATTTCAAATGGTTTTTGATTAATTTGGTACATATCACTATCTTCATAAATAATACTATTATTATCTTTAGGTAAAATAGCTAATGTACCTGAACTTATTTCATATTTCATAATAACCTCCCTGAAACTTGTGTTCATTAAGAATTTATCATAAAATTTTGTCGAAATTTATCGGTTTTTAGTATGTTCTCATTGGAACTACCAATTGTGTTAAACCAGCATCATCTGTTGAATTTAATAAAATGGGCTTAATTCCTCCAACAAAATGAATATCCACAGTTTTTCCGGAAAAAGTTTTTAAAGCTTCCATCATGTATTTTGAACTAAATGAAATACTAATTTCTTCACTATTATTTTTAGTAATATTCATTTTTTCTTCTACTCTACCTATTTCAGCAGTAGAACTTTTTAAATTTAAAGTATTTTCTTTTGTATCTAATGTTACTACATTTTTATCTTTATCACTACTTAATATACTAACTCTATCAATTACATTATAGAAATTATTTAAATCCACAGTTACTGTTAAAAAAGTTTCTGTAGGAATAAAATTAGATACATTAGGATATGTTCCATTAATTAATCTAGATTGAAATTTCATATTTTCATTAGTAAATAGGACTTTACTTTTAAATATATGAATATAAATGTACTCATCATCTGATAAAATTTTGATTAATTCTATAATATTATGGCTAGGAATTATAATATTATAATTTTCATCTACTTCTTGTTCTAATTTAACTACTTTTTTAGCTAATCTATAACTATTAGTAGAATTACATTCTAGTATATTACCAGCAATATTAAAATTAATTCCTGTTAAAACTGGTTTACTTTCTTCACTACTTGCTGCAAAAGCAGTTTGATTTACTAATGTTTTTAAAACTTCAGTTTTTAATTTAATAACTTTTTTACTTTCTTCAAGCCCTATATTAGGATATTCACTTTCACTTATACCATTTAAATTAAATTCACTATTTTTTGTGTAAATAAGAATCTTTAATTCATCTAGTACTTCTATATTAATAAACTCATCTTGGATTTTTCTTACTATATCTAATATGTATTTTCCTTGAATTATAATCTTACCCTCTTTTTCAATGGTAGCATTATTTTCATTTAAAGTAATAAACGTTTCTATAGATATATCATTATCACTTGCTGTTAGGGTTAGTTTATTTTTTTTTATTTCAAATTTTATACCTGATAAAACAGGAATTATGTTTTTAGTAGAAATAGCTTTTGATACTCTATTTAAAGCTATTAATAATATTTCTTTTTTTATTGTAAATTTCATATTAATCCTTCTTTCTTTTTATTATATTTTATATATTATTATTGTTATTACTGTGGAAAACGTGTAAAACTCTTAAATCTAAAGATATATATATTTTTCATTAAAGATTTAACTGTTTAAAACTATTAAGTTTTCATTTTTTATTAACAAATCCAATGTCATCTTTCAAATTTTCCACTATTTTGACTAGGTCTTTATTATTTTTTAATTCATTCTCTATTTTATCAACAGAATGCATTACTGTAGAATGATCTTTTCCTCCGAATTCAATTCCAATTTTGGGAAAAGATTCACTTGTTAAATGTCTACACAGGTACATTGCAATTTGTCTTGGAAAAGAAATGTTGGAACTTCTTTTTTTGCTTCTAATATCTTCGGTTGTTATATTAAAATATTCAGAGACAATTTTTTGTATTCTATGAACATCATTTTTTTCACTCATTCCTTTACTTATAAAGTCTTTAAGTGCCTCTATTGCTAAGTCTAAGGTAATATTTACTCCCCCCATTATTGTGGAATAAGCAACAAGTCTAGTAATAGAACCTTCTAATATTCTAACATCAGTTCCTATGTTAGAGGCAATGTATTCTATAACATCATCAGGAATTTCTTTTTCAAAGTTTGCAGAGATAATTTTTTTCTTTAAAATTGCTGTTCTTAAAGAAAATTCTGGTGGAAAAATATTAACTGTTAATCCCCAGCAAAATCTTGTTCTAAGTCTGTCTTCTAATACTTTTAAATCATCTGGAGATCTATCTGATGAAATTATAATTTGTTTACTATCATCATATAAAGTATTAAAAGTATGGAAAAATTCTTGTTGTGTTTGTGTTGCTCCACCTAAAAACTGAATATCATCTATTATTAATACATCAACATTTCTATATTTATTTTTAAAAAAATCTACGTAATTAAAATTTTTTCCTTTTATATCTTTCTTATTAATATTTACAAAGTCTTGAATAAATTGATCACTAGTAACATATAATACTTTTTTTTCTGTCTTATTAGTAATAAAGTTACCAATAGCATGCATTAAATGAGTCTTCCCTAATCCACTATTTCCATATAAAAATAAAGGATTGTACATCTTACCAGGATTTTCAGCTACTGATAATGCTGCATCATGAGCAAATCGATTACTATTCCCTACTATAAAACTTTCAAAAGTATATTGTGTATTTAAATTAGTTTTTTCTATCCTATTAATATTATTAGTCTTTTCTTCTATATTAAGAATTTTATTAGGAGGTTGTTCTGCAATATCATTTATTTCACTTTCTAAAAGAAATTTAAGTTCATAGCTAATACCAGTTATTTCGGTTAATTTATTAGTTATTAAAGTCGAATAGTTTTCATCATTTAATACTTTTAAATGAATAGCCATAGGAACTGAAATTATAACGGTACCATCTTCTATTTTATATAATTTGGTATTAATAAACCAAGAATTAAAAGATAATTCTGAAACTTCAGGTTTAATTTTATCTAAAAAATTATCCCAAATATTAGATACGTCCATTCGACTTCACCCCCAAGTTGAATTTAATAGTTTTATTCTACATTAAATGTTGAAAAAAATAAACACTTTCTATCTAAAAAAAGTTTTAAACAATAATTCCCCAAAAAAATCCACAAATTTAAGATAATTATAATATCAAAAATTGTATTTTTCCACATTTTCCACAAATTAAATTTCTACATATAAATATATTCCCCAATTTGTGTGGAAAATAATAAAATTTACATATTCAATTGACAAAGAGCTATAAAATTATTATAATAAATGAGATTTGTATATGGAGGTGGAATTGAATGAAGAGAACATATCAGCCAAATAATCGTAAAAAATCTAAACAAGCTGGATTTTTCGCACGTAAAAAAACTAATATTTTGAATCGTCGTCGTCGTAAAGGTCGTAAAAGATTATGTAAATAATACACTGCTATAAAACAGTGGTTTTTTACTAATATAATAAAATAGGGTAAAATATGAAAAAAATTAATATATTAAAAAAACAACATCAATTTGATAATTTGATCAAAACAGGAAAAGTATTAAAAAATCAAAGTTTTGTATTATATTATAAAGATAATGAAAAAAATCTAAACAGATTTGGTATTTCAGTAGGTAAAAAACTAGGAAATGCTGTATATAGAAATGAATATAAAAGAAAAATTAGATCTATTATAGATAATAATCCTTATAATATATATACAAAAAAAGACTTCGTTATTATTTTAAGAAAATCAAATTCTAAAAAAAGTTATAAAGAATTAGAAAATGATTATAATAAGCTATTCAATAAATATGAAAGGGAAATCAAATGAAATATAAAAATTTAAAACTTCTTTTAGTATTATTGGTAGTTTTTTTAACTACAGGATGTACTGAATTTTTAAAAGATGAAGACAATAAACAAGTAACTAATGAAATAACGGGGCAACAAATAACAAAAAATATTATTTGTCAACCAACAGATAAAAATAATATTAAAATCTATAATGAATATGATGTAAATATTGAAAAACTTCCAGAATGTAAAGATTTAAACATAACGTCAGACGAGTATGAAAGTCTATGGACAAGTTTCTTTGTCCAACCTTTATCATTTTTATTATTAAAAGTTGGAGGTATAGTATCTAATTATGGTCTTTCAATTGTATTAGTAGCATTATTAATTAGATTAATTATGTTCCCAATTACTCAAAAGACTGCTATGCAATCTGAATTAATAAAAAAAGCAAAACCTGAATTACAAAAGTTGGAAAAAACTTATGAAAATAAAAAATCCCAAGAAGATCAAATGAGAAAAACTCAAGAGATGATGGCTATTTATAAAAAGCATAAAATTAATCCAATAACAGGATGTTTATTTGCACTAATTCAACTACCATTATTTATTGGTTTTTATGAAGCAATTCAAAGAACGCCAGCTATTTATGAAGATAAATTATTAGGTTTACAACTAGGAACAGCACCTTCAATGGGAATTAGTAGTGATACATGGTTTATGTATATATTAATAGTAGTATTAGTGTCAGCATCCACATTTATATCTTTAAAATTAAATTCAGCAAGCACTAATTCAGAAATCAATTTAAAAAGTTTACCTTTAATAATGACAATAATGATTACAGTATTTGGTATATTTATGCCTTCAGGGTTAGCATTGTATTGGATAACATCTAATATATTTACTTTACTTCAAAATTTATTAGTTAAAAGGAGAAAAGGAAATGAAAACGTATAGTTATTTAGGAAAAACAAAAGAAGAAGCAATTTTAATGGCAACTGAGGAATTACATGAAGTAAAAGAAAATTTAATTATAATTGAAGAAGAAGAACAAAAAAAAGGAATTCTTTCTTCAAAAAAAATAAGTATTAAAGTAGTAGAAAAAAGAGAAGCAAATAATAGTATAAAAGAAGAAATTATTACTTTATTAAAAAAAATGGGAATTTCTGCTAATGTTGAAATTTCTGTAAAGGAAAATATACCAAATTTTAGAATATTTTCTGATAATGACGCTTTATTAATTGGTAAAAATGGAAAAAATTTAAAGGCTTTATCTATTTTAATCGGACAAGTGATAAAAAAGCAATTAGGGAGAAATTATAAATTTTTAATTGATATTAATTCATATAAAGAAAAGCATCAAAAAGATTTGGAAAGACTTGCTAAAAAAATTGCAAAAGAAGTCTTAGAAACAAAAATAGAAGTAAAATTAGATTCTATGAATTCCTATGAAAGAAGAATTATTCATACTTCTTTATCAGAGTATAATGATATAGTGACAGTAAGTGAAGGTGAAGAACCTAATAGATATATAATTATAAAAATAAAAGGAGAGTAATCTCTTTTTTTTAATTAATTTACATTGATAATAACTTATGTTATAATAAGCGCAGAAAGGAGCTATAATATGAATGATACAATCATTGCAATATCAACTACAGTAGGGGTAGGAGCTATCTCAATTGTTAGATTGAGTGGAGAAAAAGCAATAGAAATCGTTAACAATAACTTTAAAGGGCCAAATTTAGAAAAAGTAAAAACCCATACTATAAATTATGGATACATAATGGATGATAAAGAAAAATGTGATGAAGTTTTAGTTTCTGTTATGAGAGCTCCTAAAACGTTTACAACGGAAGATATAGTAGAGATAAATTGTCATGGAGGAATTATAACAACTAATAAAGTATTAGAAGTTATGTTAAGACATGGTGCAAGACTAGCAGAACCAGGAGAGTTTACAAAACGCGCATTTTTAAATAACAGAATTGATTTAGTCGAGAGTGAGGCTATCATTGATTTAATTACCAGCAAAACAAAAGAGCAACAAAAACTAGCTTTATCTAATTTAAATGGAACAATATCGAATTTAATAAAGGAATATAGAAGCAAAATATTAAATATGCTTTCTTCTATAGAAGTTAATAATGATTATCCAGAATATCAAGATATAGAAGTTATTACAAATAAAGAGCTAAGAGAATTAATTATTACATTAAAAACAGATTTGTTAAATTTAATAAATGAATCAGAAAATAAGAAAATTTTTCAAACTGGAATAAAAACAGCTATTATAGGGAAACCAAATGTTGGAAAAAGTAGTATTTTAAATAAGTTATTAGAAGAAGATAAAGCAATAGTGACAAATGTTGAAGGAACAACTAGAGATACTGTAGAAGGAGAATTAATTATTGATGGAATATTACTTGAAATAATTGATACAGCAGGAATTCGTGAATCTATGAATATTGTTGAAAAAATAGGAATAGAGAAGTCATTAAAATTAATTGATCAAGTTGATTTAATAATTTTAGTTCTTGATAATAATAAAGATTTAACTAAAGATGATTTAAATATCTTAGAAAAAACAAAAAATAAAGAAAGAATAATTGTAATTAATAAAAATGATTTACCAAGAAAGATAAAAGAAGAACATTTAATTGATTTAGATTATATTGAAACAAATACTAATAGTATTGATGGTGTCAAAAAAATAAAAGAAAAAATAAAAGAAATATATAATTTAGAGAAAATTAAAACAAATGATTTTTCTTTTTTGAGTAATGCTAGGCAAATTGCATTAGCTAAAAAAGCTTTTGAAAATATAAAAGAAGCAGAAAAAGGAATAGAGCAAAAATTACCAATTGATTTAGTTTCAATTGATTTAAAAGAATGTTTTGAAAATTTAGGTGAAATAATTGGAGAAACATATTCTGAAGAAATTATTGATAATTTATTTAGTAATTTTTGTGTAGGAAAATAAATATGAATTATGAAATAATAGTAGTAGGTGGAGGTCATGCTGGATGTGAAGCTGCTTTAGTAAGTGCTCGCAAAGGCTACAATACACTACTTATAACAAGTAATATTAATAATATAGCGGATATGCCTTGTAACCCAGCAATCGGTGGACCTGCTAAAGGTATTTTAGTAAGAGAAATTGATGCATTAGGTGGAGAAATGGGAATTAATACAGATAAAAGTGTAATTCAAATCAAAATGCTTAATACAAAAAAAGGGCCAGCTGTACAAGCTTTAAGAGCACAAGTAGATAGACATTTATATGCAAAAAATATGCAAAAAACTTTAAAAGAAACTAAAAATTTAACAATAAAAGAAGCAATGGTTGAAAACTTAATTATTAAAGATAATGAAGTAAAAGGAATTATTACTGAGCATAAAAAAGAAATATTTGCAAATATTGTTATATTAACAACTGGGACATACTTAAAAAGTTCTATACTAATCGGTGATACATCAAAAAAAGAAGGCCCTCACGGAGAAAAAGCTTCTTTACATTTATCAGACAAATTACAAAATTTAGGTTTTAATATTTTGAGGTTAAAAACGGGAACCCCACCTAGAATTGATAAAAACTCAATAAATTTTATAGAATTACAAAAAGAATATGGAGATGAAAAAGAACATACTTTTTCCCATACAAATAAAGTTTATTATGATGTTAATAATCAAGAAATTTGTCATTTGATTTATACTACAAAAGAAACTCACGACATAGTAATAAATAACATACATAAATCTAGCATGTACAGTGGATTAGTAGAAGGAATAGGTCCTAGATATTGTCCTTCTATCGAAGATAAAATTAAAAGATTTTCTGATAAAGAGAAACATCAATTATTTTTAGAACCAGAAAGTTTAAGTACTAATGATATTTACATACAAGGATTTTCTACTAGTTTTCCAGTTGATATTCAAGAAAAATTAGTTAAAAGTTTACCAGGTTTATTAAATGCTAAAATAAATAAATATGCTTATGCAATTGAGTATGATGCAATTGATTCAAAACAATTAAAAAAATCATTAGAGTCTAAAATAATAAGTAATTTATTTTTTGCAGGACAAATAAATGGAACAAGTGGATATGAAGAAGCAGCAGGACAGGGAATAATTGCTGGAATAAATGCAACTTTAAAAATAGAATCAAAAGAACCTTTGATTTTAAATAGAAATGATGCATATATTGGTGTTTTAATAGATGATTTAGTAACAAAAGGAGTTAAAGATCCGTATAGATTATTAACATCAAGAGCGGAATATCGTTTATTATTAAGGAATGATAATGCTGATATTAGATTAAGTGATAAAGGATATAATGTAGGGCTTTTACCTATTGAAAAATACAATAATTATTGTAGTAAAATTAATAATATAAAAGCTGCAACTATTAAACTTAAAGAATATAGAATAACTCCAAAAGCTGAAATAAATAATTATTTAAATGAAATAGGGACAACATCATTAAAGGAAGGAATATCACTTTTTGAACTGTTAAAACGACCTGAAGTGACTTTTGAAGACATTAATTATTTTTTAAACATCAATTTAACTGAAACGGAAAAACAACAAATTACTATTAATGCTAAATATGAAGGATATATTAAAAAAGCAAAAAAAGAAGCTGCAAGAATGTTAGTTTTAGAAGAAAAAAAAATACCTGAATATATAAATTATGACGATATACCAAATTTAGCTAGTGAAGCAAGACAAAAATTAAATGAAATAAAACCAAATACGATTGGACAAGCTACAAGAATCAGTGGTGTAAACCCAGCAGATATATCAATACTCCTGGTTTATTTAAAAAGGAACAACAAGCATGAATAATAATGAATTTATAGAAGAATTATCAAAAATAAATATTAATTTAACTGATAAACAATTAAAAAAGTTAGAAAAATTTTATGATTATTTAATTAAAACAAACGAAACAATGAATTTAACTAGAATAGTAGAAAAAGAAGAAGTTTATTTAAAACACTTTTATGATAGTCTTACAATAAGTATGGTTATAAATTTAAATAAAAAACAAACTTTATGTGATATAGGATCAGGAGCAGGTTTTCCAGGAGTAGTTTTGGGTATATGTTTTCCTAATCTAAATATTACATTAGTAGATTCTTTACTTAAAAGAGTAAATTATTTGAATGGTTTAGTAAAAGAATTAGAGATAGATAATATTAAAGCAATCCATTCTAGAGGAGAAGATTATAAAGAAAAATATGATATAGTTACTGCTAGAGCAGTAGCACCTTTTGAAAGATTAATTCCATATACTATTCATTTGTTAAAAAAAGAGGGAACTCTAATCGCTATGAAAGCTAACGTTGATAAAGAAATAGAGGAAAACAAAAAAGTATTTAATAAAAATAAATGTTATATTTCATCATTAAAAGAAATCTATTTACCAAAAGAAAATAGTGTGCGTAATTTAGTTAGTATAAAAATAAAGGATAATAAATAAAATATTATTCTTTTTATTATCTTGCTTATTAATTAAAGATAAGATATAATTATATAGAATAGAAGAATAATGAAATGGGTGATAAAATGTATAACGAAAAAGAAGAAGTATTATTATTATTTTTAGATGATATTATTCCTAATAGATTTCAACCAAGAGAAGTATTTGATGAAAAAGCATTAAAAGAATTAGCTGTTTCGATTAAAGAACACGGAGTAATACAACCAATAATAGTTAGAAATATAAATGGTAAATATGAAATTATAGCAGGAGAGCGTAGATATAAAGCATCTGCACTAGCAGGAATGACAAAAATACCAGCCATTATTAGAAACATAGATGATAAAGAAACTTCTAAAGTTGCTTTACTTGAAAACTTACAAAGAAAAAATTTAAATCCAATAGAGGAAGCTAGAACTTATCAAAAAATATTAGAGCTAGACGAAATGACTCAAGAAGAATTAGCTAAAACAATGGGGAAAAGTCAGTCATCAGTAGCTAATAAACTAAGGTTATTAGGATTACCAATTGATGTTCAAACAGCACTTTTAAAAGAACAAATATCTGAAAGACATGCAAGAACATTATTAATGTTAAGTGATGATTCAAGTAAGAAAAACTTATTATCAAAAATAATTGATAATAAACTAACTGTTAAACAAACAGAGGAAGAGATAAAAATGATAACAAATACTAATAATAATGTAGAAAGCGTAGATGTTTCAAATTCGTATATAAATAATAAACCACTGAATCCAACAATTAATTTACAAGAGGAAGAACAATCACAAATTAAAATTGCGCCTCCTATCGAAGAGGGCACACATCATGAAAATAAATTTATTAATTATGGAGAATTAGAAAACTCCGATGATAATGAAAACCAAATAGAAAGTAGTTCTAGTTTATTTGATACAAATATTAATATAGAAGCAGTTAAGGAACAAAGTCAAGATATCACAAATATTAATCAAAACACAAGTGAAATGGAATTAGAAAATACTAGTGCACTTGATGATTTACTTAATTTTCCAGCTCCTAGTGAAACTAATAATTCCGAAGGCAGTAATTTTTTAACACCAGCTGAGGCAATTGTTAAAACAGATGGTGAAACAGAAAATACAAAACAAGATTATTTTAAAACACCAGAATTTATGCCTTCAGATATTCCTAATATTAATCAACCATTAGTATCAGAAACAACATCAATTATAAATCAGACTTTTAATGAAGGTGGAAAAGTAACGACAGAAGAAATAATTACTAAAATAAAAGAGCTTATTAAAGACTTAGAAAAAAATAATGTAAAAGTTGATTTGAAAGAAATGAATTTCCCTAAATCAACTCAATTAATTATAAAAATAGAAAAAGAGTAGAATTATCTACTTTTTTTAATAAAAGGTATAAAGATAAGCTTTTTTTTGTTATAATAAATAAGAAATGGAAAAGGTGATAGATTATGGGAAAAGTAATATCTTTAGTAAATCAAAAAGGTGGAGTAGGAAAAACAACAAGTAGTATAAATCTTTCAGCTTCTTTAGCAGCGATTGGAAAAAGAGTATTATTAATTGATTTAGATCCACAAGGTAATACAACTACTGGAATTGGTTTTTCAAAAGCAGATTTAGAAAAAACAGTTTATGAAGTACTATTAGGAAATGAAAATATAAAAGAAACAATTATTAAAACAAAGTTTAAAAATTTATCGATATTACCAGCTAGTTTAAATTTAGCAGGATTAGATATAGAATTAATAGAAAAACAAAAAAAGCAAGAGGGTTTTAATAAAGGTGAACAATTAAAAAATTGTTTGAGCGAAGTCAATGATAATTATGATTATGTAATTATTGACTGTCCGCCATCATTAGGAGTTATAACAACCAATGCTTTAACAGCATCAAACTCTGTTATTATTCCAGTTCAATGTGAATTTTTTGCCTTAGAAGGAATAACTCAATTATTAAAAACGATAATGCTAGCACAAAAGAATTTAAATCCAAATTTAGATATTGAAGGAGTATTATTAACAATGTATGACTCTAAAACAATATTGGGATTTGAAGTAATATCAGATATTAAGTCGTTTTTTAAAGAAAAAGTATATGATACTATTATTCCCCGATTAATAAGATTGGCAGAAGCGCCATCACATGGAGAACCAATAATAGCGTATGACCCAAAGAGTAAAGGGGCAGAAGCATATATCAAATTAGCTGAGGAAGTGGTGAAAAGAAATGGAAACTAACCAAAGAAGAAGAGCATTAGGAAGAGGTTTAGAGGACTTATTTAATAACGAACCTATTGAATATGATAAAATAGAAGAAAAAATAGTTAATGAAACACCTAAGGAAGAAATTAAACAAGTAAAACTTAATGAATTAAGAAGTAATCCATATCAACCAAGAAAAAATTTTGATGTAGATAAATTAGAAGAATTAGCTTCTTCAATCAAAGAACATGGAGTTTTTCAACCAATAATTATAAAAAAGAGTATTAAAGGTTATGAAATAATAGCAGGAGAAAGAAGAGTAAAGGCTTCCCAATTATTAGGTTTAGAAGAAATACCAGCAATTATAAAAGATTTTAACGATAAAGAAATGATGGAGATAGCTCTGCTTGAAAATTTACAAAGAGAAAATTTAAATGCTTTAGAGGAAGCTGTGGCTTATAAAAAGATGATTGATTCACTTGATATAACTCAGGAAATATTATCAAAAAGAATAGGGAAAAGTAGAAGTTATGTAACTAATATTTTAGGATTATTGACATTATCAGAATATGTTCAAAATAAAATTGTAACTAAAGAATTAACAATGGGACACGCAAGAGTAATCAGTAAAATAAAAGATCATAAAATTCAAGAAAAAATGGCGAAAAAAATAATTGAAGAAGGGCTAAGTGTAAGACAAACAGAAGAATTAAATACACTGGATGATGAAGATAAACCTAAAATAATTAAGCCGATAAAAGAGTCTATTTATGGTGATTTTGAAAATCAATTATCAGATAAATTAGGAACAAAAGTAAAAATAAAAAATAATAAATTAGAAATTTCATTTGTAAACAAAAATGATTTAAATAGATTACTAGAGATAATGAAATTAGATAAATAGGAGTATTTATGGAATTAGAAATATTTAATTTAAATATAAATTTGAAATTAATTATATTGCCAATCTTGTATATATTAATAGGAATAATTTTATATAAAATAATAAAAAAAATAGTTAATAAAATTGAAGAAAACAGTAAATTTAATAATAAAATAGATTCTAAAAAAATAGCGACAATAAAAATTTTAGGAATAAACATTTCTAAATATCTTATTGTTACAATAGTAATTTTAGCAATTTTATCAGTATTTGGAGTGAATGTAACTTCAATAGTTGCTGGAATTGGGATAACAGCAGCCTTAATTGGTTTTGCTATGCAAGACACAGCAAAAGACTTTATAGCAGGAATCTTTATACTTACTGAAGAACAATATAAACTAGGGGACTATATTGAAATAGATGGTTTTTTAGGAGAAGTAGTATTTGTAGGATTGAAATCTACTAGAATAAAAAATTATAGAGGTATGGTTAAAATTATTGCTAATAGAAATATAACTAATGTTATTAACTATAGTATAGAAAATTCTCTTGCTGAAATTGATATTAATATCAGTAATAAATACGCTCCAGAGGAAATTGACGCTATTTTAATTGATATCAAAAAAGAAATAAAGGAAAACGATAAAATTGTTGGAGATTTGGAAATATGGGGAATTGAAGAATTAAAAGAGTCTGGTTATGTTTATAGATTAGCAATTGAAGTTAAATCTATGGAACATTATGAAATACAAAGACTAATTAGAAAAATAATTAGACAGAAATTTGTTGAAAATAACATTGAATTTTATTATTTAGTTCAAGGAGATAAATATGGAGCTAAATAATCAATACACATTAGGAAGTAAAGTTATAATGAAAAAAGGACACCCTTGTGGTGAAAATTTATGGGAAGTTATTAGAATTGGAGCAGATATCAAAATTAAATGTTTAAACTGTGATAGAACAATTTTAATGAGTAGAATAGATTTTAATAAAAAATTAAAAAAGATATTAAAAGAAGAGGGTGAATAAAATGAAAGATAAAAGAAAATTAAAACTTAAAAAATTTTATTTTCATCCAATAACTATGTTCTTATTTTTAATAGTTATTACAATTTTTATTAGTTTTATATTCTCATTGTTTCAAATGCAAGCAACTTATAATATAGTTAATGAAAATACAATAAGT
This sequence comes from uncultured Muribaculaceae bacterium, assembly GCA_964371025.1. Classification (GTDB taxonomy): domain Bacteria; phylum Bacillota_I; class Bacilli_A; order RF39; family UBA660; genus CAYJDP01. The sequence continues at coordinate 101,235 of CAYJKH010000003.1, forward strand.
TTAGAATCAACGCTTGTAACTGTAGAAAATTTACTTAGTGCCGATGCACTAAAAAGTATTATTAGCAATGCTACAACTAATTTTCTTAGTTTTACACCACTGGCGATGATACTAATATCATTAATTGGTATATCTATAGCGGAAGCATCCGGATTTATTAAAGCGTTAACTGATAGACATTTATCAAAATTATCTAACAATGTTTTAACATTTATTTTAATTTTTTTAGCTGTTATTTCATCATTAATTAATGAAGTGGGATATGCCTTATTAATTCCATTAGCGGGTCTTATATATTTTATAAGAGGAAGGAATCCAATTTTAGGTATTGTTACAGCTTTCTGTGGTGTAGCATTTGGATATGGAGTTTCAATTTTTGTTGGTTCAATGGAAGTTGCTTTAATGGGATATACAAAATCAGCAGCAATGTTAATTGATGAAAATATTCATATCTCATTATCATCAAATTTATTTTTTATAATTATTACATCAATTATAATTTCGATTATTGGAGCAATTGTAATTGAAAAAATAATTGCACCTAAATTGGGTAAATATAAAAAAACAGAGATAGAGGCGAAGACAGAACAATACACAGTTATTGATTTAGAAGAAGAAGAACAAAAATTAGTAGAACAAGAAAAAAGACAAAAATCAGGATTAAGATATTCTCTAATAACTGCTATATTTGTTATAGCGATTTTTATATATAGTATAATCCCGAATTTATTATATTCAGGATTATTGTTAGATACTGATGAACAAACATATTTAGGACAATTATTTGGAGAAAATGCATTTTTCCAAGATGGATTTACAGTAATGTTAGCTATATTGCTTTCATTAACAGGGATAGCTTATGCAATTGGAGCAAAAAGTGTTAAAAATGATAAAGATCTTATTAATAAAGCATCTAGTAAATTATCGAATATAGGAAGTGTAATTTTATTAATATTTATTTTTTCTCAATTTATTTATATTTTTAAAATGACAAATATAGGAATAGTTATAGCAGGATGGTTAGCAAACTTAATTGAATTTTTAAATTTTGATGGATTACCACTTGTAATAACATCGTTAATTGTAATGGCTATTGCTAATTTATTTTTAACATCATCTGCTACAAAATGGTTGATTTTTTCACCAGTGGTTATTCCAATGTTTATGCAATCAAATATATCACCCGAATTTGCCCAAATAGTAGCGCGTGTAGCAGATAGTATGACTAATGGAGCAACTTTTATGCTAGCGTCATTTTCGATATATATCGCATATTTAAATATATATAATCTAGATAAAGAAAAACCTATTGGTATTCATAAATCACTAAGAATGGTAACACCTTATTTTCTAATAATAGGATTAGCATGGATACTGTTAGTAGCAGGATGGTATATTATTTCGCTACCAATCGGTCCTGGTACTTTACCAACACTATAAAAAAGGAGAACTAAATGAGTTTAAAAGCAGGGATAGTAGGGTTGCCTAATGTTGGAAAGTCAACATTATTTAATGCTATTACAAATCAAAAAATATTAGCAGAAAATTATCCATTTGCAACAATTGACCCTAATATAGGGGTAGTTACAGTAAATGATGAAAGAATGGTTAATTTAAAAAAAATGTATATACCAGAAAAGTATATACCAACAACGTATGAGTTTACAGACATTGCAGGACTTGTAAAAGGAGCTGCTAGTGGAGAAGGATTAGGAAATAAATTCTTATCTCATATAAGGGATGTAGATGCAATTGTTGAAGTTGTTAGATGTTTTGAAAAAGAGAATATTATACATGTTGAGGAAACAGTTAATCCAATTAGAGATGTTGAAATAATTAATTTAGAATTAATTTTATCTGATTTAGAATTAGTTTTAACTAAATTAGGAAAAGTATCTAAAAAAGCCAAAACAACTAATAATAAAGACGAAAAATTAGAATATGAATTATTAGAACAATTCAAAAGAACACTTGAAGAAAATAAGCCTCTTAGAATTTTAGACTTAACAGAAGATGAAGAAAAAATAATTAAATCTTTTAGTTTTTTAACACTAAAGCCAATAATATATTTAGCAAATATCTCAGAAGAAGATTTAGGTAAAGAAGAAAATAAATATGTTAAGATGTTAAAAGAATATGCTAAAGAAGAAAATGCAGAAGTTATTACTTTGTGTGCGGCAGTAGAAGAAGAATTAAGTGAAATGGATGATGATGACAAAAAAGAAATGTTAGAAGGATATGGTCTTGATAAATCTGGTTTAGATAAACTAGTATTTAGTACATATAGTATTTTGGGATTATCTACATACTTTACAGTAGGTAAAGAAGAAATTAGGGCTTGGACTTTTCATAATGGAATGAATGCAAAACAATGTGCAGGAATAATTCATACTGATTTTGAAAAAGGCTTTATTAAAGCAGAAGTTATATCATACAATGATTTGATAGAATATGGAGATGAACAAAAAGTTAAATCAGCAGGAAGAGTTCGACTAGAGGGAAAAGACTATATAATGCAAGATGGAGATATTTGTCATTTTAGATTTAATGTATAAAACTACGATTTTGTAGTTTTTTTTTTTGAATAAGTGTATAATAATACTATATATATTTAAAAGGAGGAAAATATGGGATTTATAAAAGCATTTACAGGAGCAATTGGAGGAACATTTGCAGATCAATGGAAGGATTATTTAGTACCACGTAATGATTTAACGGCAACAGCAGGAGTATTTCCAGCAGTTATGCAAGAAACTAATAATGAAAGAGGTTCAAATACTAAAAGTTCGGAAAACATAATCACAAATGGAAGTACGATTGTAGTACCAGAAGGAACAGCATTAATCACTATGCAAGATGGAGAAATAACTAACTTTATTGCAGAAGCAGGTGGTTATATTTATGAAACAGATAATCAAAACTCTAAGTCGTTTTTTTCAGGAGATGGGATATTGTCTTCAACATTAAAAACATCATGGGAAAGATTTAAGTTCGGAGGACAACCGGGAGGACAACAATTAGCATTCTATATTAATTTAAAGGAAATTCCGAATAACAAATTTGGAACACAATCAGAAATATATTGGGATGATGCATACTTAAATACACAAGTAGGAGCTATTACAAGAGGAACATACACATTACGTATAAAAGATCCTATTTTATTTATAAAGCAATTTGTCCCAGCTATGTACTTAGTACCAAATGCTCCAATTTTCGATTTTTCGGATATGGATAATGATGCAGGAACTCAATTATTTAATGAAGTAGTTAGTAGTTTATCAGGAGCATTTTCAAATTATACAAATGATCCTAGTAAAGGGAATAGAATAAATAAAATTCAAGGAGACCAAATAGGGTTTGCTCAAAGTTTAACATTCGCAGTAGAAGATGCATATAAATGGAAAACAGATCGTGGTCTTGAAATTGAAAAAGTTGCTATTCAGGCAATTGAGTATGATGAAGATACTAAGAAATTACTTAGTGATGTTAAAAAAGCAGATGCATTATCTGGTAATAGAGGTAATTCATTTATGCAACAATCTGTTGCAAGAGGTTTCCAAGCAGCAGGAGAATCTGAAGGCGGAAATAATGCTATGAATATGGGATTCATGGGTATGGGTATGAATGCAGTTGGAGGAGCAATGAGTGGATTACAACAAACTCAAACAGTTCAACAACCTCAAACAGAAGATCCATATAAAAAATTAGCTTCTTTAAAAGAATTATTAGATCAAGGAGTTATAACTCAAAAAGATTTTGATGATGCTAAAACTAAAATATTAGGATTATAATATGAATAAAGAAAAAGAAGTTTCGGAAGAAAAAAAAAGAACTAAAGTTATAAAAAATGTATTAAAAAAGCAAAATGGTCAAGATAAATGTCCGAAATGTGGGTCGACAGATATTTCACCAAATAAAAAAACTGGAAAATTACATTGTAATTTTTGTAGATTTGAATTTTCAGGAGAAACTGTAGATGGTGTTGAGGATGATCTTAAAAAATTAGTAAATAAAAATGTAAGTGAAAGTTTACAAAATATTCCAGCAGATGTTAAAGACGTATTAACTTTTAAATGTGAAAGTTGTGGTGCTGAAGTAATAATTGATACAAAAGAAAAATTACAAGCTAGATGTCACTGGTGTAGAAATACACTTAGTATTAATCAAGTAATCGAAAATGGTGCTGTACCGGATATGGTCCTACCTTTTTCAGTTCCTAAAGAAGAAGCAGAATTAAAGATAAATGAGTTTGTAAACAAAAGGAAAATGTTTGCTCATCCAGATTTTAAACAAGAATTTAATTCTAACAATGTAATGGGAGTATATTTACCTTATATTGTTGTAGATGTAAATGCTCATAGTAAAAATGATGGATTAGGAGAGATTACTACTAGAACGTATACTGTTGGAAGTGGAGACAATAGAAGAACTGTTTACGATTATGATAGGTATAAGGTTTTTCGTGAGTATGATATAACGATAGATAATATAACAGTTGAATCTAATTTAGATAAACTAGATAAAAAAAGTGAGACTAAAACTACTAACATTATTAATTCTATAATGCCCTTTGATGTGGAAAACTCGGTTGCATGGAATGCTAATTATTTAAGAGGCTATTCATCAGAAAAAAGAGATGTAAATATAGATAATTTAGAAATTCTAGTAGAAACTCAAGCTCAAGATATTTCTAGACATGCTGTAAATGCTCATTTAAAAGAATATAATAGAGGAGTATCTTGGAAAATCGAAGAATTTTCTATAAAAGGAGAACAATGGCATTCAGCTTATTTACCAGTATGGTTATATAGCTATCAAGAAAATCATCAAAAAGGTGGCAATCTTCATTATGTAGCGGTTAATGCGAGAACAAAAGAAACAATGGGAAGTGTTCCTATTAATAAACCTAAATTATTATTTATATCAGCAATAGTAGAAGTTATAGCAGTAATTATTTCCTTATTGTTAATATTTTTTATAGATGAAGGAATTTTTGCTTTAGGAATGGTATCTGGTTTTATTTATTATATATATTATTATAATAAATATAGAAACAAAGATGCTAGACATACTTATGAAAGAGAAACAAAAACTGAAATTTTCAATATGAAGAAAAAAGATGAATTTATAAAGAGTTATAAAGGTGCATCAAGTCCTCAAATTAATAATAGGAATAATACGAATATAAAAGGGGAAAGTATTATGATAAATAAATTAAAAGAAAAGGATTAAAATATGGAAAAAGAGTTAGAAGTATATATAGAAATTTATCGTATAGTAGAAAAAGAAGAATTAAATAATATGATAGATGAATTAGATGAATCTAAAAAAGAGAAAATAATAGATAATTTCATAAATAATAATTCAATTGTTATACCTATTTATAAAGAAAATATTTTACGAAAAATTAATTCTACAAAAAAAGGAGAAACAGCAATTGCAAAATCTGAAGTCAATAATTTAAGAGAATGTATAAAAAAATCAAAACGATCTGATCAAATAACAGAATTAAATGGGGATATCAGATATGAAGAAGAAAAATTAGAAAGAAGAATTAATATTTTTAATAACATTACAAATGTAGTTCAAAAGTATAAAGGGGATATAGCTCCAACTCCAAGAGATTATAAAAGTTTAGTAGAAAAGGATGAAACTTATGGAAAGTGCAAATAATAATAAAAATTATGTTATAGCCTCTTTAGTGCTAGGGATATCTTCGTTTTTATTATCAGTTATTCCAGGTTTAAATATTTTATCATTACCTTGTGCAATTTTAGCAATAGTTTTCGGTGCTAAAAGAATGAAAGAGTATCCTATGGCAAAAGTAGGATTTATACTAGGGGTCATATATACAACTATAACTGCTCTTGCTTTTATAATATTATTAATATGTATACTATTACTAGGAATATCAATACCTTCTATATTTATGTAATAATAAATTTAATGTTGACAAATATAAGAAAAATATGGTATTTTATAAGAAACACACGAAGTGTTTTTTATTTTAAAGAAAATAGGTGAAAAAAATGGCTAAAAAAGAAGAAATAAAAAAAGTTAAAAATTTAAAATCGGAAATAAAAGAAAAAGAAGTACGCGAAGAAGAAAAACAATCATTATTTGTTAGATTCAGAATATTTTTACATGGTGTAAAAAGTGAAACTAAAAAAGTTCATTGGACTTCAAAATCTAACTTGATTAAGTATTCGATTGCAACAATTATATTTATTATAATATGTTCTATATTTTTCTACTTATTATCATTATTATTTGCATTTGTTTTAAATGCAGTAGGAGGAAACTAATTTATGGATAAATTATGGTATGTTGCTAATACTTACTCAGGACATGAAAATAAAGTAAAAGAAAAGTTAATTATGAGAACAGAATCTATGAATATGGAAGACTATATTTATAGAGTAATAGTTCCGGAAGAAAAAGTTACAGAAGTAGTAGATGGCGTAACTAAAGAAAAAATTAAAAAGATGTTCCCTGGATATATTTTAATAGAAATGATTATGACAGATGAAGCTTGGGGAATAGTACGTAATACTCCTGGTGTTACAGGTTTCATAGGGTCAAGTGGAAAAGGAGCAAAACCTACAGCACTTCAGCCTCATGAAGTTGATAATATCTTGGGTAATATGGGAATCAGTAGAATTGATGTTAGTAAAGATTTAGAAGAAGGAACTAGTGTTAAAATTATTGATGGACCATTCAATGGGATGTTTGGTAAAATTAGTAAAATTGATGTAACAGCACAAAAATTAGAACTTATTGTAGATTTATTTGGACAAGAAACAACAGTAGAAGTAGAATTTACCCAAATTCAAAAAGTATAGTTGCAAAATAAATTAAGATATGTTAAAATTTAAGAGCTATATTTAATTTATATAGATTTGTGGGAAGCATGGTTCGCATTATTGGAAGCGGGATCGAGCTATTTGTACCACACCAGAAAAATTCAATTATAGGAGGTGTTTTTCATGGCAAAAGAACCAGTAAAAGTAATTAAATTACAAATACCAGCGGGTAAAGCAAATCCAGCCCCACCAGTAGGAACTATTTTAGGGCCACAAGGGATTAATATTTCGGAGTTTTGTGTTAAATATAATGATGCAACAAGAGATAGAATGGGTGATATATTACCAGCTGAAATATATATTTATGATGATAGAAGTTTTGATTTCACAATTAAAACTCCACCTACAAGTTTCTTAATTAAGAAATATGCAGGTGTTACAAAAGGATCTGTTAAAGGAGCTAGTGAAACAGTAGGATCAATTACTACTGCTCAACTAAAAGAAATAGCAGAAACTAAACTACCTGATTTAAATGCGTATGATGTTGACGCTGCAATGAAAATTGTTGCAGGAACAGCAAAACAAATGGGTATAACAGTAGCTGAATAATAAAATATCAGTTATATATTAGGGAAACCTAGTGGAAGGAACCGCATTCCGAAAAACCACATAAGGAGGAAATAAATGAAAAATAGAAGTAAAAAATATAATGATGTTGTTGCAAAAGTAGAAAAGGCAAAATTATATTCAAAAGAAGAAGCTTTAAAATTAGTTAAAGAAACTTCTGTTTCTAAATTTGATGGAACAGTTGAAGTAGCAATGAGACTTAATATTGATACTAAAAAAGCTGATCAACAATTAAGAGGAGCTATTGTTCTACCAAAAGGAACAGGTAAAACTAGTAAAGTACTAGTTATTGCTAAAGGTCCAAAAGCAGAAGAAGCAAAAGCAGCAGGAGCAGATTTTGTTGGTGATGTTGATATGTTAACTAAAATTGAAAAAGAAAATTGGTTTGGTTTTGATACAATGATTGCAACTCCAGATATGATGCCATTACTTGGTAGATTAGGTAGAGTATTAGGTCCAAAAGGATTAATGCCTAACCCAAAAACTGGAACAGTTACAGTTGATGTTAAAACAGCTGTTGAAGAAGTTAAAGCTGGTAAGGTTGAGTATAGAGCAGATAGTTTTGGGAATATTCACGGAATTATCGGAAAAGTTTCTTTTAGTGAAGAAGATTTAGAAGCTAACTTAAATGCTTTCGTAGCAAACATTTTAAGAATTAAACCTAGTACTGTTAAAGGTGAGTATGTTAAAAATATTTCTATCTCATCAACTATGGGACCTGGTATTAAAGTTGAAAATAACTTTGACAAATAAAATTTAATAAGTTATAATATATTTAATTTATTAGCGCCATAGACAGCAGGTATCAAAATAAATCCTGCCGAGGACTATTTATATAGTAATATAAAGTCCTCTTTGTGAGGACTTTTTTATGGCATTAAAATATATAAGGAGGTGTTTTATGGCAAGTGATAGAATTTTAAAACAAAAGCAAGGTGTTATTGAAGAAATAAAAACAAAATTCAATGATGCAAAAGCAGTGGTTTTATTTGATTATCGTGGATTAACTGATAATGAAGCTAAAGAATTACGTATTAAATTAAAAGAAACTGGTTCTGATTATAAAGTATACAAAAATACACTTATGGCAAGAGCTTTCGATGATTTAAAAGTAGATGTTTCTGAAGCTTTAGAAGGACCAAGTGCATTTGCATATGGTGAAGATCAAATAGCCCCAATAAAAGTTTTAGTTGACTTCCAAAAAACTCATCCAGCATTATCATTGAAGATAGGTGTAATTGATGGAGAAGTAGCAGATCAAGCTAAATTAGGTGAATATGCTTCAATTCCATCAAGAGAAGGATTACTTACAATGTTAGCAGCTGGTATGATTGGAATTCCAAAAGACTTAGCAATATGTTTAGATTTATATTCTAAACAATTAGAAGAAAAAGAAAATAATTAATAAATAAAGGAGAATTAGAAAATGGCAAAATTAACAAAAGAGGATTTCATTAATAGTTTAAATGAAATGAATCTATTAGAAATTAAAGAATTAGTAGATGCAATGAAAGAAGCTTATGGAGTGGATCCATCAGCAGTAGCAGCAGCAGCACCAGCAGCAGCTGCAGAAAGCACAGGACCAAGTACTGTAACAGTATCTATAGCAGATGCAGGAGCGGCAAAAGTTGGTGTTATTAAAGTAGTAAAAGAAATTACTGGTTTAGGATTAAAAGAAAGTAAAGATATCGTTGATAATAACGGTGTAGTTAAAGAAAATATTGCAACTGATGAAGCAGATGCAATCAAAGCTAAATTAGAAGAAGCAGGAGCTACTGTAGAAGTTAAGTAATTAACTTCTTTTTTCTTTATATTATGATTGACATAAAATTTAGAAAATGTTATACTAACAATGTTTATTAAATTACTTTACTTTTGGTGAAGTTTTATTTAAACTATAAAATGATACACCAGGATATGTGTAAAGAAAGGAGAACCGTTTATATGCCTACAATACAACAATTAGTTCGTAAAAGTCGTAAAGATAAAGTTAGAAAAAGTAAAGCTCCAGTTTTAGGAATGGGAATTAATACTATTAAAAAAACTAATACTAATAATTCTGCACCTTTAAAAAGAGGAGTTTGTACTCGTGTTGCAACAAAGAATCCAAAAAAACCAAACTCAGCGTTACGTAAGTATGCTCGTGTGCGTTTATCAAATGGGAAAGAAGTTGATGCTTACATTCCAGGAATTGGTCATAACTTACAAGAACATAGTGTAGTATTAATTCGTGGAGGACGTGTAAAAGACCTTATTGGGGTTAGATATCACGTAGTTCGTGGAACACTAGATACAGCAGGAGTTAAAGATCGTAAACAAAGTCGTAGCAAATATGGTGCTAAAAGACCTAAATAATAAATAAATTTAATGAAGGGAGGGATTTTAAATGCGTAAAAGACGTGCAGTAAAAAGAGATGTTTTAGCGGATCCTATTTATAATTCTAAATTAGTTACTAAATTAGTTAACTCAATTATGTTAGATGGTAAAAAAGGAACAGCTCAAACAATAGTTTATCAAGCATTTAATCAAATAAAAGAAAAAACAGGAAAAGAACCTATAGAAGTTTTTAAAACAGCTATGGAAAATATTACGCCTAAGTTAGAAGTTAAATCTCGTCGTGTAGGAGGAGCTAATTATCAAGTTCCTATCGAAGTTAATGCAACGAGAGGGCAAACTTTAGCTCTTAGATGGCTTACAACTTTTTCACGTAAACGTGGAGGACGTGGTATGTCTGATAATTTAGCTAATGAATTAATCGATGCATCTAACGGAACTGGTGCAACAATAAAAAAATGTGAAGACACTCATAGAATGGCAGAAGCTAATAAAGCATATGCTCACTATAGATGGTAGGAAGGAATATTATGGCAAGAGATACAAAACTAGAAAAAACTAGAAATTTTGGAATAATGGCACATATTGATGCCGGAAAAACAACTTGTACAGAACGTATTTTATACCATACAGGAAAAATTCATAAAATTGGTGAAACTCATGATGGAGAATCACAAATGGATTGGATGGCTCAAGAACAAGAACGTGGTATAACAATTACATCTGCAGCAACAACAGCTCACTGGAAAGACTATAGATACAATATTATTGATACACCTGGACACGTAGATTTCACAATCGAAGTTCAAAGATCATTAAGAGTATTAGATGGTGCGGTAGCATTAATCGATGCCCAAGCAGGAGTTGAACCACAAACTGAAACAGTTTGGAGACAAGCAGATGACTATAAAGTTCCTAGAATTATTTTTGCAAATAAAATGGATAAAATGGGTGCAAACTTTGAATACTCATTATCTACTTTAAAAGATCGTTTAGGAATTAATTTTAAACCTATTCAATTACCAATTGGAGCAGAATCTGATTTCAATACGATAATTGATTTAGTAGAAATGAAAGCACATAAATATGATAGTGGAAAAGAAGAAAAACCAGAGGTTATTGAAATTCCAGCTGATTATAAAGAGGAAGCAGAATTAAGACGTAATGAATTATTAGATGCAGTAGCTGAATTTGATGATGAGATGATGGATCTTTACTTAGAAGGAGAAGAAATTTCGAATGATATGTTAAAAAGAGCTATTAGAAAAGGGACTCTTGATGCTAAATTTTTCCCAGTTATGTGTGGGACGGCACTAAGTAATATTGGAGTTAAACTATTACTTGATGCAGTAGTTGATTACTTACCAAGTCCATTAGATATTGATTCTATTAAAGGGATCAAAGAAGATGGAACAGCTGATGAAAGAAAACCGGATGACAATGCTCCATTCTCAGCGTTAGCTTTTAAAGTAATGACTGATCCATTTGTTGGACGTTTAACATTCTTTAGAGTTTATTCTGGTCATCTATCAAGTGGTAGTTATGTACTTAACTCAACAAAAGATAGTAAAGAAAGAATTGGACGTATTTTACAAATGCATGCTAACAATCGTCAAGAGATAACAGATGTTTATACTGGAGATATAGCAGCAGCAGTTGGTCTTAAAAATACAACAACGGGAGATACGTTATGTGATCCTAAATCATTTATTATCTTAGAAAGTATGATTATACCAGAACCAGTTATTCAATTAGCAGTAGAACCTAAATCAAAAGGTGATCAAGATAAAATGGCATTAGCTTTACAAAAATTATCTGAAGAAGATCCAACTTTTAAAGTATCATCTGATCACGAAACAGGACAAACTGTTATTGCTGGTATGGGAGAATTACACTTAGAAGTATTAGTTGATCGTATGAAGCGTGAATTCAACGTTGAAGCAAATGTTGGAGCACCACAAGTTGCATATCGTGAAACTATTAAAGAAACAGCTAACTGTGAAGGTAAATATGTTAAACAATCTGGAGGACGTGGACAATATGGACATGTATGGATCAAATTTGAACCAAATCCAGATCAAGGTTACGAATATGTTGATGCAGTAGTTGGTGGAGTTGTTCCTCGTGAATATATTCCGGTAGTAGGAAAAGGATTAGAAGATGCTTTAAAAACTGGTGTTCTTGCTGGATATCCAATGATAGATGTTAAAGCAACTTTATATGATGGTTCTTACCATGATGTCGATTCAAATGAAATGGCATTTAAAATTGCAGCAAGCATGGCTTTAAAAGAAGCAAAAGCTAAATGTAAACCTGTATTACTTGAACCAATTATGAAAGTTTCAGTTACAACACCAGAAGAATATTTTGGAAATGTAATGGGAGATCTTACTTCTCGTCGTGGTAAACCACTAGGACAAGAAGCACAAGGAAATGCAGTTAAATTATCAGCAATGGTACCACTTTCAGAAATGTTTGGTTATGCTACTAACTTACGTTCTAATACACAAGGAAGAGCACAATTCATTATGGAACCAGATCATTATGAAGAAGTTCCAAAAAATATTTCAGAAGAAATCATTAAAAAATCTGGTAATTAATTAAAAAAGGTATCAAAGTAGTTGAAATTTTTTCAATTATTAGGTAAAATATATTTTGTAAATGTTAAGGAGGAAATAAAATGGCAAAAGCAAAATTTGATCGTTCAAAACCACATGTTAATATTGGTACAATTGGACACGTAGATCACGGAAAAACTACACTTACAGCAGCTATTACTAATTGTTTAGCTGGTAAAAACGGAAATGAAGCAGTAGATTTCGCAAATATTGATAAAGCACCTGAAGAAAGAGAACGTGGTATTACAATTAATACTGCACACGTTGAGTATAGTACTGATTCTAGACACTATGCACACGTTGACTGTCCAGGACATGCTGATTATGTTAAAAACATGATTACAGGGGCAGCTCAAATGGATGGAGCAATCTTAGTTATTGCTGCAACAGATGGACCTATGGCACAAACTCGTGAGCATATCTTACTTGCACGTCAAGTTGGAGTACCTAAAATGGTTATTTTCATGAACAAATGTGATATGGTTGATGATGAAGAATTATTAGACTTAGTTGAAATGGAAATTCGTGATTTATTAAGCGAATATGGATTCGATGGGGATGAAACTCCAGTTATTAGAGGATCTGCATTAAAAGCTTTAGAAGGTGAAGCAAACTGGGTAGCTAAAATTGATGAATTAATGGCATCAGTAGATACTTGGATTCCAACTCCTGAAAGAGATAATGAAAAACCATTCTTAATGAGTATTGAAGATGTATTCACAATTACAGGTCGTGGAACAGTTGTTACAGGACGTGTAGAGCGTGGACAATTAAAATTAAATGATGAAATCGAAATTGTTGGAATTAGAGAAACTAAGAAAACTGTTGTTACAGGAATCGAAATGTTTAGAAAACAATTAGATTACGCAGAAGCAGGAGATAACGCTGGTGTATTATTACGTGGTATTTCTCGTGAAGATGTAGAGCGTGGACAAGTTCTTGCAAAACCAGGAAGTGTTACACCTCATAAAAAATTCAAAGCAGCTGTTTACGTATTAAGTAAAGAAGAAGGTGGTCGTCATACTCCATTCTTTAATAAATATCGTCCACAGTTCTATTTCAGAACAACTGATGTAACTGGTGAAGTTGAATTACCAGCAGGAACTGAAATGGTTATGCCAGGAGATAATGTTGATATGACAGTTGAATTAATTCACGCTATCGCACTAGAACAAGGAACTAAATTCTCAATTCGTGAGGGTGGACGTACTGTAGGTGCAGGTAACGTTGCTGAAATTATCGGTTAATTGACTTAAACAAAGAAAAAGTAATATTTATATTACTTTTTTTATTTTGTCAAAATAAAAAGCAACAAATAGTTACTTTTTATCTTTGTTTAAATTTGTATATAGATTATAAATAAATTGGTTTAAAACGATATCGAAATCTCCTATATATTCCATAATAACAGGATTATAACCTAATAAAGTAGTATCTTTTTGTAAATGTTGACCTTTATAATCATCAAAGTTACCAGATACACCGCCCATATTAAAGAATTTTTTCTTTTGATGACTATATAATTTAATTAATTGCCACTTCATAAAGTCATCAGGATATAAATTACTGTATTCTTTATCATAACCTTCTGCTATTAAAAAAGTAGAATTATCATAGTTAAGAGTAATAATACCCCCTATTAAAAGCCCATCTGGTTGTTCTTTTAATATTTTAGTAGCATAGATTAAAGAATTCTTAAATTCGTTTAATTTAGTATCTGACTCCATCTTTAATTGAATAAGTTCAGGATCACCACCTTGGCTATTGGCAGCCTCTTGTATCTTAATAGAAAGATTACTATTATTTTCAACTTCATCTTCATAAAGTTTCTTGGCATTAATAACAAATATTTCAGTATCTAATTTACAGTAGTATACTTCTAATTTATCTTCGAATTTTTTTAATAAATTAGAGTAATATTCCTTAGGTTTAGAATCGTAAGTACTAATAAACTTATATAATTCATTAATATTATTATTTTCGCTTTTTGTAATGATTAAACCATAGTCAGTTGATTTTTTTATTTGGTCTAAAGTTTTCTTATGAAACGAATTAAATATTTCGTCTAAGTTTTTATTAAATAATAAAACTGATTCAAATAAAGGTTTCTCATTTGTTAAATTTAAGTCAATTGGATTTTTTATAAAACCTGCAGCTATTAAATTTTGTATATAAATATTTGCTTGATTGTTAATGTTCATTATATGTCCTTCAGAGTCTTTTATGTTTGAAGTGATAAAAGGATCAATTTTTAAAGACATAAAACCTTGTTTCCCAAGTAATTTTTTTAATCTATCTGTAATTTCTCTTAATGTAATAGGATCATCATAATCTACTAGCATTCCCCTTGGAGCATACGCTATTTTATTATTCATAAAGACATTTTTGTATAAAATTAATGTAGCACCGATAACATTGTTATCATCATTAGCAAAGCCTAAGAAATGGGCATTAAATCCAAATTGTACCATTAGTTTAGCGTAGTTACTAGTTTGATAATAATTACGATATTTATGTTTACTAGAATATATATCAAATTGTTCTGCTGTTAGTGTGATTATTTTCATTTTAATGCCTCCTTCATATACTAGATATTGTATCAAAAATATATTGATATTACAATATAAATAAAGATATATAAGGTGTAAATATATGTCATATTACTAGTATAAATATTATATGTGTAGTATACTTAAATGGGTGATAATATGTTTGAAGGAAAAAAAATATTAATCTTAGGAATGGCAAGAAGTGGATATGCTGCTGCTAAAACATTGATTGAAAGAGGAAATGTAGTATATTTAAATGATGCTAAAGAAGAAGAAAAACAAAATTTAGAACAAGTAAAAGAGTTAAAAGAAATAGGAGTCAAATTGGTATTTGGATCACATCCAGATGATTTGTTAGATGAAACTTTTGACTACTTAGTTAAAAACCCAGGAGTTCCAATAAAACATAAATATGTAATTAAAGCTAATGAGTTAAATATAGAAGTTATTAATGAAGTGGAATTAGGGTTTAATTTACTACCAAAAAATGTGAAAGTAGTAGGAATCACTGGTACCAATGGGAAGACTACAACAACAACATTAACATATGAAATTTTAAAAGAAGCATATAATGAAAAAGTAATTTTAGCAGGGAATATTGGGTATCCATTAACATCTGTTTTAAATAAAATTAAAGAAAATGATATTTTAGTTACAGAAGTATCTAGTCATCAATTAGTTAATTTTATTAATTTTAGACCAAATATAGCAGTAATGACTAATTTGAGTCCAGCTCATATTGATTTTTTTGAGACTTATAAAAACTATAAGGATACAAAAAATAAAATTTTTATTAATCAAACAAGTAAGGATTTAGCAATTTTAAATTATGATAATGAAGATGGAAGAGAATATGAAGATAATATAGTTGCACATAAAGAATATTTTTCTAGTAAAACTAATTTAGGAGACTGTATTATAAAAGATAATTTTATTACATATAAGGGTGAAAAAATTCTAAATATTAATGAGGTTTTAGTAGCAGGAGTTCATAATCTTGAAAATATAATGATTGCGATTATGATTGCTAAACAATATGGAGTAGAAAATAGTGTTATTAATGAAGTTATTACTAAATTTAAGGGAGTTGAACACAGATTAGAATATGTTGATAATATAAAAGGAGTAAAGTTTTATAACGATAGTAAAGCTACTAATATAGAATGTTGTAAAATAGCCCTTGATTCTTTTGGTAATCCAACAATTATAATAATGGGAGGAACAGAAAGAAATCAAGTTTTAGAAGATTTACTTCCTAATATGAAAAATGTTAAAACAATTATTGGGATTGGAGAATGTCGTGAAAGAATAAAAACATTTGGAGATAATAATAATATTGAAACATATATATTTGAAACTTTAAAAGAAGGATTTGGGAAAGTTACGAGTATTATGGAGCCTAATGATATAGTCTTATTAAGTCCAGCAACAGCTTCATGGGATCAATATCCAAGTTTTGAAAAAAGAGGAGAAGACTTTAAAGAAAGAGTAAAGGGTTTAAAAAATGATAATTAAAAATGTAATTGCTAGAGAAATATTAGATTCAAGAGGAAATCCTACAGTAGAAGTTGATTTAACTTTAAGTGATGGAAGTCTAGGAAGAGCATCTGTTCCAAGCGGAGCATCAACAGGAGAACGTGAAGCTAATGAAAAAAGAGATAAAGATAGTAGATATAATGGACTTGGGGTATTAAAGGCTGTTAATAATGTTAATACTATTATAAAAGAAAATATTATAAATAAAGATTTTACTACTCAAGAAGATTTAGATAAATTATTAATTGAACTTGATAATACAGAAACTAAAAGCAATTTGGGAGCAAATGCGATTCTTGGAGTAAGTATGGCCTTCATGAAAAGTTGTGCAGTTAGTAATAATTTAGAACTATATGAATATATGGGAGATAGTAAAACTCTACCAATTCCTATGATGAATATAATCAATGGTGGAGCTCATGCTGATAACAATTTAGATTTTCAAGAGTTTATGATTATTCCAAATAGAGATAATATAAAAGAAAGAATAAGAGTTGGAGCAGAAATTTTCCATGCTTTAAAGAGTATATTAAAAGATAGAGGATATGTAACAGCCGTTGGAGATGAAGGAGGATTTGCGCCTAATTTATCATCTAATAAAGAAGGATTTGATTTAATATTAGAAGCTATTATAAAAGCCGGATATAAACCAAAAGATGATGTAAATATAGCAATCGATGTTGCAGCATCTGAATTTTATAAAGATGGAAAATATTATGTAGATCAAAAAGAAATGACAACGGATGAATTAATTGATTTTTATATTGAATTAGTAAACAAATACCCACTTATTTCAATTGAGGATCCCGTTGATGAAAATGATTGGGAAGGTTTCACAAAAGTAACTGAAAAACTAGGAAGTAAAGTCCAAATAGTAGGAGACGATTTATTTGTCACAAATAAAAAATATCTTCAAAAAGGGATAGATTTAAAAGCGGGAAATGCAATACTTTTAAAAGTTAATCAAATCGGAACAATTACGGAAACAATTGATACAATTAAATTAGCAAATGCTAATAATTATAAAACAATTATATCTCACAGAAGTGGTGAAACAGAAGATACTACAATTGCCGATTTAGCAGTAGCCCTTAATCTAGGTCAAATAAAAACAGGATCTATGTCTAGAACTGATAGAATATGTAAATATAATCAATTAATAAGAATAGAAGAAAAAATAAATAATTAAGTTATTTGACAAAAAAAAGTAAATAAGTTATTATATAAACAATATTTATTTAGAGGAGTACTTATATATATTTATTTAAGAGAACTAATGGTGCTGAAAATTAGTATAAATAATATAAGGAAGACACTAAATATTAAATAATCGCATATCTGCGTTAAAGATTGAAAGATAGATTCTATGAAATAAGGTGGCACCACGAATAATTCGTCCTTATAAATAGGGTCTTTTTATTTTAAGGAGACAATTATGAAAAAAATAATGGTAAATGAAATAAGTAATAAAAATATAGGACAAGCAACAGAGTTAATGGGATGGGTTTCTAAAAAAAGAAATTTAGGAGGACTAATTTTCATTGACTTAAGAGATAGATCAGGCATTATGCAAATAGTAGTATCACCAGATAATAAGTTTTATGAAATAGCAGAAACTTTAAAAAATGAATATGTTATTAGAGTAAAAGGAACTATTATAGAAAGAAGTAATAAAAATGATAATATAATTAATGGTGATATTGAGGTTAATGTTAATGAGTTAGAAATTTTAAATAGTAGTAGAGAAATTCCTTTTGAGATTAGTAACACAACAACAGCTTTAGAAGATACTAGATTAAAATATAGATATTTAGATTTAAGAAGAAATGAATTAAATAAAAATATAATTACAAGACATAAATTAATGCTGGCAGTAAGAAACTACTTAGATAAAGAAAATTTTTTAGAAATAGAAACACCTATTTTATGTAAACCAACTCCAGAAGGAGCGAGGGACTATCTAGTACCATCACGTGTTAATAATGGGAAATTTTACGCCCTACCGCAAAGCCCACAAATATTTAAACAACTACTAATGGTTGGAGGAATGGAAAGATATTTTCAAATAGCCAAATGTTTTAGAGATGAAGACTTAAGAGCAGATAGACAGCCAGAATTTACTCAAATAGATATGGAAATGAGTTTTGTAGATGAAAATGATGTAATGGAAATAGCAGAAAATTTAATAAGTAATGTATTTAAAACTGTTAAAAATATCGACTTAAAAACACCGTTTTTAAAAATGAAATATGATGATGCAATTGAATTATATGGATCAGATAAACCAGATTTAAGATTTGGTATGGAGATTAAAGATGTTACTAATATTTTTAAAGATACTAGTATTGAATTTATTCAAAATAAAATAATTAATGCTATAGTGGTTAAAAATCAAGCATCAAATTATTCTCGTAAAGATTTTGATAAATTAACAGAATATGTTAAAACATATAAAGCAAGTGGATTAATCTATTTAAAAAACGAAGAAATTTTAACAGGATCTATTATTAAATTAATGACTGAAGAAGAAAAAACATCATTAATAAATAAGTTAGAACTAGAAAAGAATGATTTAGTTTTAATGATAGCAGATAAATATGATATTACAAAAGGCAGTTTAGGTCATTTAAGATGTAAAATTGCAAGAGATTTAAATTTAATTAAAAGTGATGATTATAAAACATTATGGGTTACAGACTTCCCGTCATTTGAATATAGTGAAGAAGAAGATAGATATATTGCGACACATCATCCTTTTACAGCTCCTAAAGATAGTGATTTAGATAAACTGATAACTGATCCAGGAAACTGTTATTCTAAGGCTTATGACATGGTAATTAATGGTTATGAAGCAGGAGGAGGTTCTATTCGTATTCATAATGAAAAAGTTCAAGAAAAAATGTTTAAAGCACTAGGATTAACAGAAGAAGAAATAAAAGAAAAATTTGGTTTCTTTGTAGAAGCTTTAAAATATGGTACTCCACCTCATGGAGGATTAGCTTTTGGATTAGATAGACTAGCAATGATTTTAAATAAAACAGAAAATATTAGAGATGTTATTGCTTTTCCTAAAACTGCAAGCGCTTCATGTTTAATGAGTGAATGTCCATCAAGAGCAGATGACAAACAATTAAAAGAAATACATATTAAATTAAGAGACTAAAATGAATATAATTACTGATATGAAAATTATTGATAGCATGACTATTATTTTTAAAAATGAAAATTCAGCATTTGTTTATAGTGAGCTTGGAAATGGAGATATTTATTTATCAGCATTAAGTAATAATGATGATTATGACTTTCAATTATCTAAAAATATATTATCCCCATTACTTGTGGATAATATAAATACTAAATTAAAAGAATATAAAGTACTAAATAAGTCAATTGAAAGTGATGAATTAAATTCAGAAAAAAGATTTAATTTATTAAGAGTCCAAGAAGAAGAAAACAGTATAATTTTTTCTTTTTCTAATAATATTACTAACTTTAATAATTCAGAATGGTGTACAATCGCTTTAAACACTAATTGTGGAAAAAATAAAAATGCATCAATCGGATTTGCCCAATTATTGTGGAAACTTACTGGTAATTTTAAACATCAGGATAAAGTAAAATGTTTTTTAGATAAATAAGTATTTTTACTTTGAAAATTCATGTTATAATATTATAAATAAAGGAGTTATATGGAAAGTTTAGAAGGAGAAATAGAAAAAGTAAAAACCAATATAGAAAATAATAAAGTTTATGAAACAAAATATATAACTAGAAATAATGTTGAATATACTATACTTATATTACCGAAAGATTTAGAGAAGAATATTAATATAGAAAGTATTGTATTAATACCAAATAAATATGATAATAATTTTAATCAAATTATTTTAGAATGTAATAATAATCAAACTAATAATTTTAAAAGTCTTATATTAGAAGCTGGTAAAAAAGCAATATCTTTAGCTGAAATAGTAGATAAACATCCTGCTCCAATAATTATTCCAATATTGCCTGATGAAAAGATAGGACCTTATTATCAACAGTTAGCAACGGAGTGTTTTAACTTACCTAGAGAAAATAAAAATTATAGAATAGATAAGCAAATAGTTAATTTAATATCTAAAACAAAGAAAATTATGAAAGATCAATATTTTATCGATGTAAATGAAAAAATTATATTGACAGGATATTCTTCATCAGGAGTGTTTGCACAAAGGTTTAGTTTAATCCACCCTAATCTGGTTGAAAAGGCTATTGTAGGAGGAGCACTAGGAAGTATCCCTTTTCCTAGTAAAAGTATAAATTATCCAATTGGAATTAAAAATTTTAAAGATTTATTTGGAGAAGACTTTAATATAGAAGAATATTCTAAAATAGATTTTAATTATTATGCTGGAGAAAAAGAGGCAGATAGATTAACAACAGAGAGACTAACTGATGAGAAAAAACCAGCTCCAATGCATGATATGAGCTATTTGGAAATAAGTACTCCAAAACATGTGGGAAAAGTTGATAGATGGGTATTTGGAGACAATTTAATAGAAAGAGCACTGTATAAAACAGAGTTATTAAAGAATGAATTGAAAATAAATGCGAAACTAAAAATTATAGAAGGTTATGGGCACAGTGATTTTAAAGAAATAAAAGGATTAAATCAAATCGTAGATAGTTATACAACAGAAACATATGAAAGATACGTTAGTTCGAAAATGAATACAAAAACATTTGAGTAGGAGGATTTATGTTAGAAAAAAAATATAATCATTTAGATGTAGAAAAAAATAAATATAATAATTGGAAAGAAAAAGGGTATTTTAATTGTAATGAAAATAGTAGTAAAGAACCTTTTTGTATAGTTATTCCACCTCCAAATGTTACAGGAAGATTACATATTGGACATGCATGGGATATTTCTATTCAAGATATAATAATAAGATATAAAAGAATGCAAGGATATGACTGTTTATATTTACCGGGTATGGATCACGCTGGAATTGCAACTCAAAGTAAAGTTGATAAAAGATTGAAGGATTCTGGAATTATGCCTCGTTCTATGGATAGAGAAGAGTGGCTAAAAAAAGCATGGGATTGGAAAGATGAATATGCTGTAACTATTCATGATCAATGGGCAAAAATGGGTATTTCAGTGGATTACTCAAAAGAGAGATTTACTTTAGATGAGGGGTTAAATAACGCAGTTAATAAAGTCTTTATTGATTTATATAAAAAAGGTATTATTTACCAAGGAGAAAGAATTATTAATTGGGATCCGGTTCAACAAACTGCATTATCGAATGAAGAAGTTATTTATAAAGAAGAAAAAGGAGCATTCTATTATATAAAATACTTTTTAGAAGATAAAAGTGATTATTTAGAAATAGCAACGACAAGACCAGAAACTTTATTCGGAGATACAGCAGTAGCAGTAAATCCAGATGATGAAAGATATAAACACTTAATAGGAAAAAATGTTATTTTACCGATTGTAAATAAATTAATTCCAATAGTAGGAGATGACTACTGTGAAATGGATTTTGGAACAGGAGTTGTAAAGATAACGCCAGCTCATGATCCAAATGACTTTGAAGTAGGGAATAGACATAATTTAGAAAGAGTAGTAGTAATGAATAGTGATGCTACTATGAATGAAAATGCTATTGGTTATTGTGGGCTTACACGTGAAGATTGCCGTAAAAAATTAATAAGTGATTTAGAAAATGAAGATTTATTGATAAAAATTGAAGATATGATTCATAACGTTGGTCATAGTGAACGAAGTAATGCTATTATTGAACCATATTTATCTAAACAATGGTTTGTTAAAATGAGACCGTTAGCGGATAGAGTATTAGAAAATCAACTTGATAAAGATAAGAAAGTAAATTTTGTACCACCTCGTTATGAAAAAATAATGAATCATTGGATGGAAATTACATATGATTGGTGTATTTCTCGTCAACTATGGTGGGGACACAGAATTCCTGCTTGGTATAAAGATGGAGAAGTAAAAGTGCAAGTTGAAAGTCCTGGAGAAGGTTGGAATCAAGATGAAGATGTTTTAGATACATGGTTTTCATCAGCAATATGGCCTTTTTCAACTCTTGGATGGCCAGAAAATACCAAATTGTTAGAAAGGTACTATCCAACTAATACACTAGTTACTGGATATGATATAATTCCTTTTTGGGTTAATAGAATGACTTTTCAAGCATTAGAGTTTACAAATATTAGACCATTTAAAGATTGTTTAATCCACGGATTAATTAGAGCTAAAGATGGAAGAAAAATGAGTAAATCACTTGGGAATGGTATAGATCCTATGGATGTTATCGAAGAATATGGTTGTGATGCACTTAGATATTTTTTAACAACTAACTCAGCACCAGGAATGGATTTAAGATATGATCATGATAAAGTTAAATCATCATGGAATTTCATTAATAAACTATGGAATGCTTCTCGATTTGTTCTTATGAATATAGAAGGTTTTGAAAATAAAATTGTGGATCAAGAATTAAGTATTTATGATAAGTGGATTTTAACAAAGAAAAATAAATTGGTTAAAAATTTAGTTAAAGAAATGGATAAATATAATTTTCATAATGTAGGAAAAGAATTATATAAATTTATTTGGGAAGATTTTTGTGATTCATATATCGAATTAACAAAAAATAATATGACTAATACCACAAAAAGTGTTCTTAATGAAGTACTTACTGATATATTAAAAATGCTACATCCTTTAATGCCTTATGTAACAGAAGAAATATATTTAATGCTTCCTTATAAAGATAATAACTCTATTATGATAAGTGAATATCCAAAATATAATAAAAATATGATATTTGAAGATGAAAGCAATTTATTAGAAAAAGTTTTAGAAGATATAGTAAGTATTAGAAATCTGAAAGCTACAAATAAAATCACAAAACATGATTTAGTAATGTTTAAATGCTTTGATAAAGAGCTAGTGGATATATTTATATCACAATTAAAAATAACTAAAGAAAATATTTGTGATAGTATTCCTAATGATAAATCAAGCGTTAGTTATAAATCTAATCTTATTGAAATAACATATTATTCTACTATAGAAGAAGATAATAATTTAGTAGAAGAAGAAATTAATAAGTTGAAAGAATCTATTATAAGAAGAGAAAAATTATTAAATAATGAAAATTATGTTAATAAAGCTCCTAGTAATATAGTAGAACAAGATAGATTTAAATTAAAAGAAGAGAAAGAAAAATTATATAATTTAGAAAACAGATAATATCTGTTTTTTTATGCTATAATAATAGTTATATTTAAGGAGGTTTTTATGTTTAAGTTAGAATCTAAGTATAAACCAAATGGAGATCAACCTAAAGCGATTGAAGAATTAGTTGAAGGGCTTAATAATCATAAAAAACATCAAGTATTACTTGGTGCTACTGGTACTGGTAAAACATTTACAATGGCAAATGTAATTGAAAGAGTTCAAAAAACAACATTAGTTTTAGCTCATAATAAAACACTAGCAGGACAACTTTATAGTGAACTTAAAGAATTATTTCCAAATAATCATGTGGAATATTTTGTCTCTTATTATGATTATTATCAACCAGAAGCATATGTTCCAACTACAGATACATATATCGAAAAAGATTCCTCGATAAATGATGAGATTGATGAATTGCGACATGCCGCAACAAGTAGTTTATTAACTCATGATGATGTTATAGTGGTGTCTTCAGTATCTTGTATATATGGTATTGGAGAAGTAGAAGAATATAAAAATAAAATGTTAACTATAAAAGTTGGAGATCAAATAGAAAAAGAAAAGATATTAACAAAGTTAATTGAAATGCAATATGATCGAAATGAAATAGATTTTAAAAGAGGAACTTTTCGAGTTAGAGGGGATAGTTTAGAAATTATTCCTATTTATCAAAAAAACAAAGGATATCGCATTGAATTTTTTGGAGATGAAGTAGATAGAATAAGTGAAATAGATACTTTAACAGGAATTGTTTTAACTTCTAAAAAAAGTGTAAGTTTATTTCCGGCGAGTCACTTTGTTGTAGGGGATGAAAAACTACAAAAAGCAATTCAGACTATAAAAACTGAGTTGGAAGAGCAATTAGTTATATTAAAAGAGGAAAATAGATTACTTGCAGCTGAAAGACTAGAGCAAAGAACTAGATATGATATTGAAATGTTACAAGAAACAGGATTTTGTACAGGTATCGAAAATTATTCAGCTCCAATGGCTGGTAGAAAAAAAGGAGAAACTCCAATTACATTGATGGATTTCTTTCCTGATGATTATTTATTAATCGTAGATGAGTCTCATGTTACTCTACCACAAGTAAGAGGAATGTATGCTGGAGATAGAGCTCGTAAATTAAATCTAGTAGAGTATGGTTTTAGATTACCTAGTGCTTTAGATAATAGACCGCTTCAGTATGATGAATTTCAAAAAAAAATCAACCAAGTTGTATATGTATCAGCAACTCCTGGAGATATTGAAATGGAATATACAAATCAAAAGTATGTTGAACAAATTATTAGACCAACAGGGTTAATTGATCCAACTATTGAAATAAGACCTAGTGATGGTCAAATTGATGACTTAGTAGGAGAAATAAATGAAAGAATTAAAATAAATGAGAGAGTCTTAATTACAACTCTTACAATAAGAATGTCAGAGGAGTTAACGGATTATTTAAAAGAATTAGATATAAAGGTAGCATATTTACACTCAGAAATAAAAACGTTAGAAAGATTACAAATAATTCATGATTTAAGAGTAGGTAAATATGATGTTATAGTTGGAATAAACTTACTAAGAGAAGGAATTGATATACCAGAAGTTTCCCTAATTGCAATACTTGATGCTGATAAAGAAGGATTTTTAAGAAGTACTAGAAGTTTAATTCAGACTGTTGGAAGAGCAGCCAGAAATAAAAATGGACATGTCCTAATGTATGCAAATAAAATAACTGATTCAATGAGGGCAACAATTGATGAAACAGAAAGAAGAAGAAAAATTCAAATAAAATATAATGAAGATAATAATATAATTCCACAAACTATTAATAAATCAATTAAAGAAATTATTAGTAATAGCGACCAGGTTAGTGCCAAAAATAAAAAACTTTCTAAAGAAGAAAAAGCCTTAACTATAGAACAAGTAGAAAAAGAAATGAGACAAGCAGCAAAAGACTTAGATTTTGAAAGAGCTATGGAATTAAGAGATATTTTATTTGAAATGAAAATAAAATAGGTTGTATAAACTAATAAATTTTTATATACTAATAGTAGAGGATAAAATAATATGAAGAAGAATTTAAAAGGACTAAGTGTATTTTTACTTATTATTAGTATATTACTAATATCTGGAGGAGTATACTTACAGTTAGAAGAAAAACCAAAAGTAGAAACACCTGTAGAAAAGACTGAATCAATTGAAGAGATAAAGCAAAAAGTTAGTGCTGCATTTGAAAAAACAAATGAACTTAATACGATGCAATTAGAACTAATAACTGATATGGAAATGACAGTGGATGGAGCTTTAACAACTAATAAGCTAAATACTGTAGTACAAAATGATATTGGTAATAATATTTCTTATACTAAATCTACAACAACCCTTGGTGAAACAGAGTATATAGTAGAAGTATACACAGTAAGAGAAGATGGAATATTATATTCATATACATACTTCGAAGAACAAGGATGGACTAAATCAGAAGGGAAAACATCTGATGTATCTCTGGACTTAGATGGTATTTTAAAAGAAGCAAATGATACTAATATGACTTATAAAAAAGAAGGTAATATTGAA
Organism: uncultured Muribaculaceae bacterium; assembly: GCA_964371025.1. GTDB lineage: Bacteria > Bacillota_I > Bacilli_A > RF39 > UBA660 > CAYJDP01. The sequence continues at coordinate 127,535 of CAYJKH010000003.1, forward strand.
ACAGTTACAATTATGGTCAATGCAGAGGAATTAGCTGGAGCAGAAGAAATTGAATCATTAAAAGGTGTTACATTTCCTTATATAATAACAATTGAGGATAATCTAATAACCAGTGTAGCAGGAGAAGTAGAGACTAGTGATTTTAAAGTTGTAGTAGATGCTAAGTATACAAAATTTAACGAAGATATGAATTTAAGCTTACCAGAAGAAGCAAAAGGATTATAAAAATAAAGAGGAGTACTTCTTTATTTTTTTTAATAAAACTTAAAAAAATAAATAAAATATGTTATAATAGGCGCGTAGGTGATAATATGGATAAAATAATAATAAAAGGAGCAAGAGAAAATAACTTAAAAAATGTTTCTCTTACTATTCCAAAAAATAAATTAGTAGTTATGACAGGAGTATCAGGTTCAGGGAAAAGTTCTCTAGCATTTGATACTATTTATGCTGAAGGGCAAAGAAGATATGTAGAAAGTTTGTCTGCATATGCAAGACAATTCTTAGGAGGAACTGAAAAACCGAACGTTGATAGTATAGAAGGGTTATCTCCTGCAATTTCAATTGAACAAAAAACAACTTCAAATAACCCAAGGTCAACAGTTGGAACTGTAACAGAAATTTATGATTATTTAAGACTGTTATATGCTAGAGTAGGGACTGTAATATGTCCTAATCATAATATTCCGATATCTTCGCAAAGCGTTGAACAAATGACAGATAAAGTTTTGGAATATCCTCTTGAAACAAGATTAATTGTTATGTCTCCAATCGTTAAAGGTGAAAAAGGGACACATAAAGACTTATTAGATACTTTAAGAAAAGATGGATATATTAGAGTTTTAATTAATGATGAGCAATATGATTTGTCCGAAGAAATAACTTTGGAAAAAAATAAAAAATCTGATATTTCCGTAATAGTAGATAGAATAGTATTAAAAGAAAACTCTAGAACTAGAGTTTATGAGGCAATTGAGGCTGCTACTAAATTATCACATGGTAAGGTTCTTATTGATATACTAGGAGATAATAAGAAACAGTTATTGTTTTCTGAAAGTTTTGCATGTCCATATTGTGAATTTTCATTACCAGAACTTGAACCAAGAATTTTTAGTTTTAATGCCCCGTATGGAGCATGTCCAGAATGTAAAGGACTTGGTAAAAAATTACAAATTTCAGAAGACTTAGTAGTACCAGACAAAACACTAAGTATTAATGAAGGATGTTATAAAACATTAAGTAGTGATCAAAATGGTATTTTATATAAAAAATTAGAAATAGTATGTACGCATTACAAGATAGATATGGATAAACCATATAATAAATTAACAGTTAAAGAAAAGAAGATTATAAATTATGGTAGTACTGATTTAATAAAGTTTAAAATTCAAACAAAAAGTGGAAATGTTTTAAACAATGAAGATATGTATGAAGGTATTATTAATAATTTAGAAAGAAGATATATTGAAACAACTAGTACATGGATAAGAGATTGGTTAGAAAATTATATGACAGAGTCAACTTGTGAATTTTGTCATGGTGCAAGATTAAGTGATGAAGTTTTAGCGGTTAAAATAGATAATAAAAATATATATGAAGTAACTTGTTTAAGTGTTAAAGAGTTAAAAACTTTTTTTGATAAATTAGCACTTGATGAAACAAAAACAAAAATATCAGAATTAATTCTAAAAGAAATAAAAGAAAGAATTAGATTTTTGGCAAACGTAGGACTTGAGTATCTAACTTTATCACGTGAAGCTCGAACTTTATCAGGCGGAGAGTCACAAAGAATAAGACTTGCTACTCAAATAGGATCAAGATTAACGGGAGTACTATATGTTTTAGATGAACCATCAATTGGTCTACATCAAAAGGATAACGAAAAATTAATTAATTCTTTAAAAGAAATGAAAGACTTAGGAAATACTTTAATAGTAGTAGAACATGATGAAGATACAATGCTGGAATGTGATTACTTAATTGATGTAGGACCTGGTGCTGGTAATCACGGTGGTGAAATAGTGGCAGCTGGTACAGTAGAAGAAGTAATGGCTAACGAAAAAAGTTTAACAGGACAATACCTATCAGGAAAAAAAGAGATAGCAATTCCTAAAGTAAGAAGAAAACAAACAAGTAAACTAATCAAAATTCGTGGAGCAGAAGAAAATAATTTGAAGAAAATCGATGTTGATATTCCATTATCAAACTTTGTTTGTGTAACTGGAGTATCAGGAAGTGGTAAATCAACATTAGTAAATGAAATATTATGTAAAGAGATTCATAATAAACTTTATAAAAATAAAGAATTACCAGGGAAACATAAAAAAATATTAGGACTAGAACATATTGATAAATTGGTTGATATTTCTCAAAAGCCAATTGGAAGAACTCCAAGATCGAATCCAGCAACTTATACAGGAGTATTTGATGAAATAAGAGGAGTATTTGCTAATACAAAAGAAGCTAAAATTAGAGGTTTTAATATGGGAAGATTTTCATTTAATATAAAAGGCGGAAGATGTGAAGAGTGTAATGGAGATGGTGTCAAAAAAATAGAAATGCACTTCTTACCAGATGTATATGTCCCATGTAGTGTTTGCAAAGGAACTAGATATAATAGTGAAACTTTAAAAATTAAATATAAAGAAAAAAATATCGCAGATGTTTTAGATATGAGAATAAGTGAAGCATTAATATTTTTTGAAAATATACCTAAAATAAAAAATAAACTTAAAATATTAGATGAAGTTGGATTAGGATATATGAAACTAGGACAAAGTGCACCAACTTTATCCGGTGGAGAAGCAGAACGAGTTAAACTAGCAAAAGAATTACAAAAAAAACCAACGGGAAAAACTCTTTATGTATTAGATGAACCTACTACTGGATTACATAATGATGATATAAAAAAATTAATTGAAATTTTACAAAGAATAGTAGATAATAAAGATAGTGTATTAGTTATTGAGCATAACTTAAATGTAATAAAAACTGCAGACTATATAATTGATATTGGATTAAATGGTGGAGATGGTGGAGGTAATATAATTGCTAAAGGAACACCTGAAGAAATTGCAAAAGTTAAAGAATCATATACTGGTCAATACTTAAAGAAAATATTAGAGGGGTAAAATATGGATAATATAGCATTTTCAATTGGTAGTATAAATATCTACTGGTATTCAATTTTTATATTAACAGGAGTATTAGTAGCTTTAGGACTAATTTATAAAGAAAGTCAAAAACATAATATTGAAAAAGAAATTATAACAGATTTAATATTTAATACATTGATAGCAGGATTTATTGGAGCTAGATTATACTATGTATTGTTTAATTTGGATTTATATAAATCTAATCCACTAGACATATTTAAAATATGGGAAGGCGGTCTTGCAATTCACGGTGGAATAATATTTGGGCTTATAACTATCATTATTTATACTAAAATTAAAAAAATTAATCCATTTAAAATGTTAGACATTCTAGTAGTAGGATTAATAATCGCTCAAGCAATTGGAAGATGGGGTAACTTTTTTAATAAAGAAGCCTATGGTGGAGTCACTACATTAGAAGAGTTACAAGCTTTAAGTATTCCAAACTTTATAATTGAAGGAATGTATATTGGAGGACAATATTTCCAACCAACTTTTTACTATGAATCATTATGGTGTTTTGTTGGGTTTATTATTTTATTAATTATTAGAAAAATAAAATTTCTTAAAATTGGACAATTAACAGGATTTTATTTAATTTGGTATGGAATAGGAAGATTTATAATTGAAGGATTTAGATCTGATTCACTAATGCTAGGGGACTTTAAAGTTGCTCAAATTGTATCAATTATATTTATAGTAGCAGGTTTATGTTTATTCCAGACCTTTAAAATAAAAAGAGATAATTATAATGAAGGACAAACAAAAAAAGATTAATAGGAGATGATAAAATGTCGTTTACAACTACCATAAAACAAGAAATATTAAATTTATCATCTACTAAACCGGAAATACTAGCAGAACTTTCTGGTTATATAAAAAATAATGGAACTATTAATGATGAAGTAATTTCTCTAACTACTGAAAATATTAATGTAGCAAACAAAATTAAAAATTTAATTTCTAATATGTATAATGTAAATATAGAAATATCTGAAACTAGTAACGTTAACTTTAGTAAAAATATTTTATATATAATTTATATTAAAGAACAAGTGAATTTAATATTAGAAGATTTAGGAATAACAGATAAAAATAAAGTTAAACTAGATTTTCCACCAGAATTCATTGTATCTTCTACAGATGAAGTAAAAGCATATTTAAGGGGTGTATTTTTAACATCAGGAAGTGTACCAGATCCTAAAACTTCTCGATATCATATGGAAATATTAGTTAAAAATCCAAATGAAGCAGTATTTATTCAAAAATTATTAAATGAGTATGATTTAAATAGCAAAATAATTACTAGAGAAAAAGGATTAATGGTTTATTTAAAAGAAGCAGAAAAAATAAGTGACTTTTTAAAATTACTAGGAGCTGTAAAAGCTGTATTGTATTTTGAAAATGTCAGAGTTTATAGAGAAAGAAAAAATAATGCTAATCGCTTAAATAATTGTGAACAAGCTAATACTGAAAAAATAATTGCTACAGCTAACATTCAATTAGAACACATAAAAATAATCGAAGATAATCTGGGTATTGACTTATTAGATGATAAAACAAAAGAAATATTAAGTTATCGAAAAAAGTATCCTGAATCTTCTTTAAAAGAATTAAGTGATATTATTTCAATAGAAACATCAAAATCAATTACTAAGTCAGGGCTAAATCATCGATTTAGAAAAATTAAAGAATTAGCAGAAAAAATAAATAGTTAATAAAAGTTAACTATTTTTTTTATTAGTGTAAAGTAATAAAAATAATTATAAAAAAAGTATTATAGTGTGATAAAATAATATATAGAATAGAAAAGTATGTAAAAAGGGTGATAGTATGATTGAAAGAATAAATGTTAAGATAAATAATAAGATTTATCAATATAGTAAAGGAATAACACTAGAGGAAATATCAAAAGAATTTAGTGATTGTTTTAAGTATCCAATAATATTAGCAAGAGTTAATAATTTAATTAAAGAATTAGATACTCAAATTCTAGAAGATATAGAATTAGAGTTTTTAGATTTAACATCAAGAGAAGGAAATAGATCTCACATTGCAACGCTTACTTATATATTGATATATACAGTTAAAAAATTATTTGGCAGTAATGAAAATATTACAGTGGCTCATTCTTTAGATAAAGGAATTTATATGGTTACATCATTTAAATTAACAGAGGCTAAACTTCAAAAAATAAAGGATGAAATGAAGGTCTTAATTAATAGTGATATGCCTATTACGAAAGTAACAGTGGATAGAATAGAGGCTATGCGATATTTTGAAAGTATCGATGATAATGTTAAAAAAAGCATTATGGCTTATAACACTAACAGTTATGTAAATTTATATAGATTAGGGAATAGTTATAATTATTTTTATACATCAATGCCAAATTCAGTAGGAAAAGCCAAAGATTATGCTCTAACTTATTTAAATACAAATTCTTTTGTCCTTAGATTTCCAACACCATTTATAAAAGATAAAATCAAAAAATATGAACATCATCCAGCGATGTTAGATGTATTTAATGAATATCGTGAATGGGGTAAAGTAATGAATATTGAAACATCAGTTGATCTTAATAATAAAGTTTCAACAGGTAAAATAGCAGATTTAATTAGAATAGATGAAACTTTACAAAATAATCAATTATTAAAAATCGCAACAGAAATTAATGATAAAAAAGATTCTGTAAAAATAGTATTAGTAGCAGGACCTTCTTCTAGTGGTAAAACTACTTCTACTAAAAAATTATCAATGTATTTAAGAAGTTTTGGATTAAACCCAAAAGTATTATCAATGGATGATTATTTTGTTGATAGAAGTGAAACACCACTTGATATTGATGGGAAACCTGACTATGAGTGTCTAGAAGCAATGGATTTAGATTTATTTGATAAACAAATGGCTCTTTTATTAAAAGGTGAAGAAGTTCTTATACCAACGTTTAACTTTCCAGCTGGAAAAAAAGAATATAAAAGTACCTTACAATTAGATGAACAAGATATTCTATTAATAGAAGGTATTCATGCACTAGATTCTAAAATATTAACAAATATAAAAAGAAATCGTAAATATAAAATTTATTTATCAGCATTAACAGAGTTAAATATTGATATGCATAACAGAATATCTACTACAGATAATAGATTATTACGTCGAATCATTAGAGATAATAGAACAAGAAGTTATTCAGTAGAACATACTTTAAATATGTGGCCTAGTGTAAGAAGAGGAGAAGAAAATTATATTTTCCCATTCCAAGATGAAGCAGACTTCACTTTTAATACAGCTTTAATATATGAAATAGGAGTATTAAAAACTTATGTGGAACCTTTATTATATTCAGTACCAAGTGATTCGCCGCATTATGAAGAAGCAAAAAGATTAATAAATTTTTTAAGATTATTTTTACCGATTCCAGCAGATTCTATACCTCAAGATTCAATTTTGAGAGAATTTATTGGAGGAAGTTGTTTTCACGATTAAGGAGGACTAAATGATAAAAGTAGCAATAAATGGATTTGGGCGAATTGGAAGATTAGCTTTTCGCCAAATGTTTAATTTAGAAGGATATGAAGTAGTAGCGATCAATGATCTCACTGATTCTAGAATGTTAGCACATTTACTAAAATATGATACAGTACAAGGTAAATATGAGTTATCAGATAAAGTTACATATGATGAATCTTCAATAATTGTAAGTGATAGAAAAATTAATATTTATAAAGAAGAAGATCCGTCACTACTGCCATGGAATGAACTTGATGTAGATGTTGTTTTGGAATGTACTGGATTTTTTACCACTAAAGAAAAGGCCTTTAAACATATTCAAGCCGGTGCAAAAAAAGTAATTATTTCTGCCCCGGCAGGAGATGATATACCTACAATAGTATATAATGTTAATCATAATATATTAAAAAAAGAAGACACAATTATATCTGCTGCATCATGTACAACTAATTGTTTAGCTCCAATGGCAAAAGCGCTTAATATGTACTTTCCAATTTATAGTGGTGTTATGACTACTATTCATGCTTACACAGGAGATCAAATGACTCTTGATGGACCTCATAAAAAAGGAGATTTAAGAAGATCACGTGCAGCAGCAGAATCAATTGTTCCAAACTCAACAGGAGCTGCTAAAGCAATAGGGTTAGTAATACCAGAACTTAATAATAAACTATTAGGATCAGCACAAAGAGTTCCAACTCCTAGTGGATCAACTACATTATTAACAGCAGTGGTAGCAGGAAAAGATATTACAAAAGAATTAATTAATCAAGCTATGAAACAATCAAGTAATGATACTTTTGGATATAACACTGATGAAATTGTTTCTAGTGATATAATTGGTATGGAATACGGGTCATTATTTGATGCTACTCAAACTATTGTAAATAAAATTGCTGAAAATTTATATCATGTTCAAGTAGTCGCATGGTATGATAATGAATCATCTTATACATCTCAGATGATTAAAACAGTAAAATACTTAATGGAAATATAAGACTTCTTAGAAGTCTTTTTAATTAATAATAAAAGGAGTATTTATGAAAAAGAATATAAAAAACTTTAATTTAGAAGGTAAAAAAATAATTATAAGATGCGATTTTAATGTTCCAATTAAAAATTCTATTATATTAGATAATACAAGGATAAAAGCAAGTCTAAAAACTATTCAGTATGCGATAGACAATAATGCTAAAGTGATTTTATTAAGTCATTTATCTAAAATTAAAACAGAACAAGATCTTAAAATTAATACATTAAAGCCAGTATCTAAAGAACTAGCAAAGCTATTAAATATTCCAATTAAATTTGTTAATATTACAAGAGGTCCATTACTTGAAGAAACAATTAATAATATGCAAAATAAAGAAGTAATATTAATAGAAAACACTAGATTTGAAGATTATATAAATAAATATGAATCAAATAATGATGAATCACTAGGGAAATATTGGGCATCTCTTGGAGATATATTTATAAATGACGCATTTGGAACAATTCATAGAAAGCATGCATCAAACGTAGGAATTGCTAATCATATTGAATCAGGAGTTGGTTTTTTAGTAGAAGAAGAATTACAAAAACTATCATTATTAAATACTCCAAATCATCCTTTTACAATTATTTTAGGAGGAGCTAAAGTAGAAGATAAAATTAATGTAATTAAAAATCTAATTGAAAAAGCAGATAATATTTTAATAGGGGGAGGAATGGCTTTTACTTTTTTAAAAGCAAAAGGCTATAATGTAGGAAATTCTTTAATTGATGAAAATAATATACTTTTTTGTAAAGAAATACTAGAAAAATATCCTAATAAAATAGTATTACCACTTGATGTAAAAATAAATAATAAATTTGAAGATAATTTAAATCCTATAACAAAAAACGTTTCAAGTATAGAGGATGAAGAAATGGGTCTTGATATCGGAGAAGATACTGTAAATTTATTTAATGCGTATATAAATAATTCAAAAATGGTATTATGGAATGGTCCGCTTGGTGTTTATGAATTTGAAGGATATAAAAAATCAACAGAAAAAGTTTTAGAAAATATAGTTTCTAATAATATTAAGACAGTATTAGGTGGAGGAGATATAGTAGCTGCATCGAAAAAATATAAAGATGAAATTTTTCATATTTCAACTGGAGGAGGAGCAACTTTAAAATTTTTAGAAGGATCAATTTTACCAGGACTAGAGGTGATTAATAATGTTGATAGTATTAAATAATAAAAATAAACAAATAGAAAACTTTAAAGAATATATCCTTTCATTAGAAGAAATTTCTACAAATAATGAAATAGTTATCTTACCAAGTAGAAAAAATCTAATTAAATTTAAAAGCGATAAAATAATTCTTGGAACTCAAGATATAGTATATAATTATTTACCAATATCAAAGTATGTTTTACTAAATCACTCTGAAAATAAAAAGATAGAATCTAGTGAAGAAATTGCTTATAAAATAAAAAAACTATTATCTTTAAATGTAGTACCAATTTTATGTGTAGGAGAAAAGTTTTCTAATACAGTAAATAAAGAGGAAATAGTCTTGAAAAAATTATCAGAAATATTTTCTTTATTAAATGATGTATCAGAAAAAATAATTATTGCTTATGAACCGATGTGGGCAATAGGTAATGATGAAATTGCAAATCCAATAGAAATAAATAATGTAGTAACAAATATAAAACAAATATATAAGAACAAAGTTTTATATGGAGGAAGTGTAAATGATAATAATGTAGAAGAGCTATTAAAAATAAATATAGATGGTTATTTATTGGGAACAATTAGTATAGATACTACTAAAATAAAAGAATTATTAAATAAACTATAAATAGTTACTATACTATTTATTTTTTATTTTATATACTTTAATAGTGTGTCTAGAATAAAAAAGAATGAAAAGAATAAATGTATTAATAGTAGAAGATAATAAAAATATAGTAAAAATGATAAAGGAGTATTTTAAAGGTAATAAATATATAAACATAAAGTATAAAGCCTATAACGGAGAAGAAGGTATAAAAATAATTAATGATAAAGAAATAGATTTAATTCTACTGGATTTAATTTTACCTAATAAAGATGGTATATCTTTATTAGAATATATGAAGAAAAAGAAGATAAATAAAAAAGTTATAGTTCTAACTTCTTTTGAAACTAAAGAAGTTATTCAAAAAGTCTTAGAGATGGGGGTTAATTATTACATAAAAAAGCCTTTTGAATTAAGTGATTTAGAAAAAAGAATAATAGAAATATCTCATTCTCATAATTTAATAAAAGAAATACCATATAATTATGATAAAGATCTAACAAATATGCTGCATAATTTAGGAGTACCATCCCATATAAAAGGATATAGATATATAAAAGATGCTGTCTTAATGATGGTTTATGAAAATAATAAATCTAGACAAATTACTAAAAGTATATATCCAGAAATATCAAAGAAGTATTCTGTATCAAATATAAGTGTAGAAAAAGCTATTAGACATGCTATTGAACTAGGATGGGTACGTGCAAATTATAGTTTAGTGGAAGAAATGTTTGGATATAGTATTGATTTAGAAAAAGCGAAACCTACTAATTTAGAGTATATAATAACAATTACTGAAAAATTAAAATTAGAAAATAAAAACTAAAATAAAAAACTCATCTTTCTGATGAGTTTTTCTATGTTCGATTGACAATGATGAACTTAAAATATATACTTAATTTATAAAATATGTAAGGAGGTAACAAAAAATGGAACGAAAAATTACGGATTTTTTTATAAAGTGGAAAAGATCAAAAATGAGAAAACCTTTATTACTTTATGGATCAAAACAAATAGGGAAAACTTTTTCAGTAATAGACTTTGGTAATAAGGAATATAATAATATTGTTTATTTTAATACTGCTAATAATAAAGAGTTAATAAATTTATTTAAAAATGAAAAATTAACTGAAAAGATTATTTTAGAGTTATCTACTATTGTTAATGAAACTATATTAAAAGAATCTACATTAATTATTATGGATAATATTGAAAATATTGAAATTGTAAAAGGATTACAATTATTTGGAATGAAGCAAAGTGAATATCATATTATAGCTATTACAACTAGACGTGATAAATTGATAGAATATAAAAGTGAATCATTACAGTTCAAAGGTATGAATGAAATGGACTTTGAAGAATTTTTGTGGGCTAAAGAAGAAAGAAACTTAGCTGATTTAATTAAAGAATCATTTATTAAATCAAAAAAATGTAATTTTCATAAATTAGCTCTTGATTTATTTCAAGAATATTTAATGATAGGAGGATTACCTGAGGTAGTAAATGCTAGAATAAATAATAAAAATATATATGAAATAGATGCTATTAAACAAAAAATTTTAGATATATATAAAACAGAAGTTGTCTTAAATCCTAATTTGATTGATATAAGTAGGGGAATAGAAGTTTTAAACTCAGTACCTTATCAACTTAAAAAGGCAAATAAAAAATTCCAATATGGACTACTAGGAACCGGAAGAAGAGCAAAAGAATATGAAAGTGCCATAAATCACCTAGTAAGTAATCAATTACTTTATCGAAGCTATAAAATAAGTAATGTAAAATCTCCGTTAAGTAGTTGTCGTGAAAAAGATAGTTTTAAATTATATTTACCAGATGATGGAGTTTTATATTCGATTATGCATTTACCTTTAAATGAATTTACTAAAGACGAAGATATGAAAGAAACAATCTATGAAAATCATTTAGCTAAGACATTAACGGAAAGTGGATATGCTCTAAATTATTATCAATCTGCAGGTAAGGCGGAAGTTAATTTTGTAATACAAGATCGTCTTGGAGTAATTATTCCGATAGAATTAATAATAAAAAGTAATACAAAAGCCAAATCACTAGCAGTTTTTATGAAACAGTATCCTACTAAGCAAGCTTATAGAATAACTGAAAATAATTTTTCAACAAAAAAAGAAATAAGATATATACCAGTTTATGCAATGTTTTGCTTAAACGAAACAAAAATATAGGAGATTATATGAAAAAGCCAATTATATTAACAATTTTAGATGGATATGGTTTAAGAAATGATGAATATGGAAATGCAGTAATTCAGGCTGATAATAGGATGTTTAATTATTTATGGGAAAATTACCCACATACAACAGTTGAAGCATCTGGAGAGTTTGTAGGATTACCAAAAGGACAAATGGGGAATAGTGAAGTTGGTCATAGTAATTTAGGAACTGGTCGTATTGCATTACAACCTTTAGAAATTATTAATGGTAGTATTGAAAATAAAGAAATTTTTAATAATCAACAATTATTAAAAGCTATAGAACATGCTAAAAAAAATAAATCTAAATTACACATAATGGGATTATTAAGTGATGGAGGGGTTCATTCTCATATAAACCATTTATTTGCTATAATTGATATGTGTAAAAAAAATAGTGTAAAAAATGTTTATTATCACTTATTTTTAGATGGTAGAGATACGAGACCTAATGAAAAAGAAAAATATTTAAAAATGTTACAAGAAAAAATAAATGAAACAAATATTGGAAATATATCTACCATTAGTGGAAGATATTATGCAATGGATAGAGATAATCGTTGGGATAGAGTAGAAAAAGCCTATCAAGCTTTAATTTTTGGTGAGGGGAAAAAGTATAATTCAGTAGATGATTTTATAAATAGAAATAAAGATAGGAATGATGAGTTTGTTGAACCTAGTATAATTAATCAAGAGGGTTTAATAAAAGAGGATGATAGTATTATTATATTTAATTTTAGACCAGATAGATTAAAAGAACTATCAACAGCTCTTGTGGATAATAATTTCACTAATTTTAAAATAGAAAAGTTTAAAAATTTAAAACTTACAACTATGATGCTAATATCTAATAATTTAAAAAATTATGCTTTTGAAAAAGAAAATATTACTAATACTTTAGGAGAAATACTTGCGAATAATAATAAAAAGCAAATGAGAATAGCAGAAACAGAGAAGTATGCTCATGTTACTTACTTTTTTGATGGTGGGAAATTTTTGGAATTAAAAAATTGTAAAAAAGTATTAGTTCCATCTCCTAAAGTAGCATCTTATGCAACAACTCCTGCTATGAGTGCTAATATTATTACAGATAGATTACTAGAGGAAATTCACGAATATGATTTAATTATATTGAATTTTGCAAATGGTGATATGGTAGGACATACTGGTAATTTAGAAGCAGCTATAAAAGCAGTGGAGGCAGTTGATTATAATGTTGAGAGAATTTATAAAAAAATAAAAGAATTAGATGGGATTATGTTAATAACGGCAGATCATGGTAATTGTGAAGAGATGTTAGATGAAAAAGGTAATATCTTAACTGCTCATACTACCAACTTAGTACCACTAATCATAACAAAAGAAGGTTTAAACTTAGCTGAAGGAAGTCTATCAGATATAGCACCTACTATTTTAAGTTTAATGAATATCACTAAACCTAAAGAAATGTCGGGGAAAAGTTTAATAAAATAATAATATAAGGAGGCATTATGGATAATAGAATAATATTTCATATAGATGTTAATAATGCTTTTTTATCTTGGAGTGCAGTTCATAGACTAGAACAAGGAGAAAAACTGGATATAAGAAGTATTCCATCGGTAATAGGATTTGAAGATCAAGTAAGAAAAGGAATTGTTTTAGCAAAATCAACTAAAGCAAAAGAATTTAAGATAATAACAGGAGAACCTATTTATCAAGCAAGGAAAAAATGTCCATCGTTAAAAGTATATCCACCTGATTACTATATATATGAAAAAAAATCAAATGAAATGTTTGAATATTTAAAACAATATAGCCCTAATATGGAAAAGTATTCAATTGATGAGTGCTTTATAGATTTTACTCAAACTTCATATTTATATTCAGATTATCATGAACTTGCTAATAAAATAAAAGAAGAAATATATCAAAAATTTAAGTTCACTGTAAATATTGGGATTGGAAATAATAAGTTATGTGCTAAAATGGCAAGTGATTTTTTAAAACCAGATAGAGTTCACACATTATATAAAGAAGAAATTCCAGAAAAAATGTGGAAACTTCCTATAGAAGAGCTATTTATGTGTGGAAAACAAAGTAGTGAAACTTTAAGAAAATTATCAATAAATACAATTGGAGATTTAGCTAAAACAAGTATTGATATTTTATTTCCATATTTTAAAAATCAAGCATCACAGTTAATAGAGTTTGCAAATGGCATTGATGATAGCTCTATTGGCAAAAAAATATCTAAAAATGAGAGCATAAGTACGAGCAAAACTTTAACTTATGATGTATCAAATATTGATAAAATAAAAGAAATACTATTAGGACAAATAGATGAAGTATCAAGAAAGTTGAGACTTCGAAAAAAATATGCGTATACAGTAGGGGTAATCTTCAAAACTAATACGTTCCAATCATTTTCTTATCAAACTAAATTAAATAATGCCACTAATCAAACTAAAGTTATTTATAAAGAAATTATTAAATTATTTGAAAGTAAGTATAAAGGAGAAGTAATTAGGTTAATTGGAGTTAGATTGGCCAATTTTACAACTAACCAAGACTATCAAATAACTTTATTTGATAAAACAGAAGATGATACTGAAAATGATAAAATTCAAACTTTAATAGATTCTATTAATAATAAATATAATTCAAAAAGTATTACATATGCTTTTTTTAAAAAAGATGGTAAATAAATATATATATGATATCATATATTTAATATAGGAGGAAAAGTATGAAAAAAAATATTATAATTGCAGTTATTTTAATTATATTTATAGGAATATATTATTATATAATGCTACCACCATTGAACTTACAGTCATATGATTTTTGGACATTTTTAATTTTTATAATTGCAGTATCACAAGTTGTATATTTAGCAGCTAATAACATTATTTTAAGTAAAAATATTAAGTTTTCAACAAATAAAAGAACATTAGATGCAAAACAACTAAAAATAGCAAGGATTATAGCAGGGGTAATAATTGTACCTGTTTTATTAATAATTATAATTAATATTATTAACTCACCATTGTTTAATGCAAATAAGTATGCAAATAGAATAGTAATAGATGAAGATAAAGATTTTTCAAAGGATGTAGCAGAAGTTAATTTTAATGAAACTCCTCTTTTAGATAAAGATTCTACTATAAAACTTGGTGATAGAGTAATGGGTGAAATATCTGAATGGGTTAGTCAGTTTTATGTAAGTGATTTATATACGCAAATTAACTATCAAGATGAAATAATGAGAGTTACTCCAATTGAATATGATGGACTTATTAAATATTTTACAAATAAAGGTGAAGGTATTAAAGGATATATCTCAGTTAACTCAGTAGATGGAAAAGCTAAATTAAATGAAATAGATAAAGGAATGAAATACTTAACAAGTGCATATTTTTCAGAAGATTTAGATAGACATTTAAGATTTTCTTATCCAACAAAAGTATTTGGGGAAAAAAGTTTTGAAATAGATGAAGAAGGGAATCCGTACTTTGTAGTTCCAACTATTAAATACAGTGGAATTAATTTAAGAGCAGAAGTAGATGAAGTTATTATATTAGATGTGGTAACAGGAGATACTAAAAAATATAGTTTAAATGATGTTCCAGAATGGGTTGATCATGTTCAACCATCTAATCTTATAATTGAACAAGTTAATAACTGGGGAACTTATAGTAACGGATTTATTAATTCAATCTTTGGTCAAAAAGGAGTAGTTAATACAACAGCAGGATATAATTACTTAAATATAGATGGAGATATTTACTTATATACTGGAATTACATCAGTTTTAGCAGATGAATCTAACCTAGGATTTATCCTAGCAAATCTTAGAACAAAAGAAGTTAATTATTATAAAGTAGTCGGAGCTCCAGAATCTAGTGCTATGAGATCAGCAGAAGGATTAGTCCAAGAAAAAAATTATAATGCAACTTTTCCGTTATTAATTAACTTAAATGATCGACCAACTTATTTATTAAGTTTAAAAGATTCAGCAGGACTTGTTAAAATGTATGCCTTTGTAGATGTAGCAGATTATCAAATAGTTTCAACAACGGAGTCATCACAAGGGATTAGTCAAGCTGTTAAAGATTATGAAGTGAAAATTAATAATAAAACTACACCAACAGAAAAAGCAAAAGATATAGAAAAAGAAATAACGATTAAAGAAATAACGAGTGCTGTAATTAATGGAACTACTTTCTATTATATAGTAGATACTAATAATAATAAGTATCAGTTATCAATAACAGTAGATGAATATAAAACACCATTCTTAAAAGAAGGAAGTAAACTTACAGTTACATACAGTGAAGGAAGTATAAACATAATAAAAGAGATTGAATAAAATCTCTTTTTTAGTTATACTAAAAGAAGTAGGATAAAGAAGGTGAGTTTATGGGGATATATCAAAAACTATATATAGCATTTATGTCACTATTAGTATTAATACTAGTATTTTTTAACTATTCCTATGCAATGTATGATTCTACCCATGAAGAATTAGGGGTAGTAAAAATAGGGCTTGCTACCTTAGAACCCTTAATAGAAAGTCCTTCATTTAATGAAGAAAAAGAAATATTAGTAGAGGCTAACACTACCAAAGAAGTAACAATTACATTAACTAATGTATACGAAATAGATATAAAAGCAAACCTATATTATTCCTCTACTACAAATACAACTGATCAAGAGGTTTTTTATAAAGGAGTAGCAACGCCTACTAAAGAAGGAGTAATAGTACCAAAGTATGGAGATGAAGGGCATACTATAACTTATACAGTAACTATAGAAAACACTTCATCTAATTCCCAAACATACTCATTTTACTCAAAAGGAGGATTTACTTATAACGAATTAGAATTTCCAATAGATCCAATATATAAAATAATAACAGAAGTGCCTAATTTTATGATAACAGGTGAAGAATTCAATGATATTTTTGTTGAAATAGTTAATCCTGGTTATTTTAATACTTATAAAATGAAATATAACTTTTCATCAGTAGAGTTTGAAGAAGGAGTTAATCCAAACTATGAAACCTATCCAAACCACTTTGATTTATCTAAGTTTCAAAATAAAACAGTAATTGGTTATATTGATGGAGAAGTATTAAGAATCCAATCAAATAAAAAGATATATGCTAATCCAGATTCTGGTAAAATGTTTTTAGGGTTTAATGTAACAGAAATAAATTTTTATAATAACTTTAATACAAGCGAAGTGACAAATATGGGAGGTATGTTTAGAAAAAGTAATATTTCAAACCTAGATTTAACATCATTTGATACTAGCAAGGTAAAGACTATGGCTCAGATGTTTAGGGTTAGTACAGTATCAAGTCTAAATTTAACATCATTTGATACAAGCAACGTAAGAAATATGTATGCTATGTTTGAAGTATGTACTGCAACAAGTATAGATTTAAGTAGTTTTGATACAAGCAGTGTAACAGATATGAGTTCGATGTTTTATAGAAGTCTCGCAACAAATCTAGATTTAAGTAGTTTTGATACAAGCAGTGTAACAGATATGAACTATATGCTTTCTGGTAGTGCTGCAACAACGTTATATGCAAGAACAGCAGTAGATAAAGAAAAATTTGATGCATCTAGTGATAAGCCGGCAGAATTAGCAGTAATAGTCAAAGACTATATACTTACAGAATCATTTTTTAGCACTTTCAATTATCCTTCTTCAACATTACCACCAAAATTTACTCTTAAGAATGGTATGGTATTTACTTCCATTGCATTTGAAAAAAATATAGATTCTAATTATGAAAGTTATAACTACTTTGATTTATCTAAAGAACAAAATAAAAAGATTATAGGTTACATAGATAGTGGGGTATTGAAAATACAATCTAATGAAACAATATATATAGAGAGTAATTCTTTTTCTTGCCCAGTTATTAATGGGAATACTATATGTACAAGTAATACATTTTCTTGGTTTTTAGGTGTTAAAAATATTGAATTCAATAATATGGTTGATATAAGTAATCTTAGAAGTATGAGAGGAATGTTTTATAGTTCTACTATTGATATATTAGATATATCATCATTTGATACTTATAATGTTACTGATGTAAATCAGTTATTCCAAAATAGTAGTATAAAAACAGTCTATGTTAAAGATGCTGCTACTAAAACGAAATTTAATGCCTCAAGTGGAAAACCAGCAGAATTAACAGTGATAGTAGGAACCCCATAATAAAAGGACATCTCTTTTTAGAGAAGTTCTTTTTTTAATTTTCTTTATTAAAACCCTTGCATAGTAAAGGATTTTTATGTTATACTTATTTACGTGTGACTGCTTAGATGTACGAGGTTGCTGATACACCAGGTTAAGTTGTTAGTTTGGTATTAGGTTATTCGTTCGGAGCAAGTCTATACTAGATATAGGCGAAGGGAGGATATTAAATGTCAAAAGAGAAAGTTCGTATTAGATTAAAAGCTTATGATCACAGAGTTTTAGATAATGCAGTGACTAAAATAGTGGAAACTGTTAAAAGATCAGGTGGAGATATTTCGGGACCAGTTCCGTTACCAACTGAAATTGAAAAGTTTACAATTTTAAGAGCTGTTCATAAATATAAAGATTCACGTGAACAATTTGAAATGCGTACACACAAAAGATTAATTGATATCAAAAATCCTACTAAGGAAACAATCGATGCGTTAACTCGTTTAGATTTACCTAGTGGTGTTAATATTGATATTAAAGTTAAATAATAGGAGGATATAATGAAAGGAATCTTAGGAAGAAAAATCGGAATGACTCAAGTATTTACTAAAGAAGGTAAATTAATTCCGGTTACTGTAGTTGAAGTGGAACCAAATGTAGTTACACAAATCAAGACAGTTGAAAAAGATGGTTACGAAGCAGTTCAACTTGCAACTGACACAGTTAGAGCTAAACTTAGTAACAAAGCAAAAATGGGTCATACAGCAAAAGCTAACACTGAACCTAAGCGCTTCTTAAAAGAAATTAGAGGAGTTAACTCAGCTGATTATACTTTAGGGCAAATTATTGGTGTTGACTTCTTTAATGAAGGAGAAATCATTGATGTAACAGGAATCAGTAAAGGTAAAGGGTTCCAAGGGGTTATTAAACGTCATAATCAATCTCGTGGACCGATGAGTCATGGATCTCATTACCATAGAGGGGTAGGTTCTCTAGGAACTATGAGACCAATGCACGTTTTAAAAGGAAAAAAACTTCCTGGTCAAATGGGTAATGTTCAAAGAACAGTTCAAAATTTAGAAATTGTATCAGTGGATACTGAAAATAGTGTGCTTCTTATAAAAGGAAATGTTCCAGGTCCAAAGAAATCACTAATTATGATTCGTACTGCTGTTAAAAAACCAGGTGCTCAAAATCCTGTTCAAGAATTAATTTCTTACAAGGAAGAACCTGTAGCACAAGTTGAAGTTGAAGATACTACAAACCAAACAGTAGAAAATTAAAAATCATCACAAAGTATAAAAGATTATAAAAATAAAGAAAAGTGATGAAAGGAGGAATCGTAAATGGCAAAAGTAGAACTTTTAAATATTAAAGGTGAAAAAATAGATGACATTAGCTTAAATAAAGAATTATTTGGAATGACTCCGAATGATAACGTATTATATGATGCAATTATTTTAGCTAGAGCATCGTTAAGACAAGGAACACACAAAACTAAAAACCGTTCTGAAGTTTCTGGTGGGGGAAGAAAACCATGGAAACAAAAAGGAACTGGTAGAGCACGTCAAGGATCTATTAGATCAGTACAATGGCGTGGAGGAGGAAATTATGGTACTCCAGTACCTAGGGATTACTCTAAAAAACAAAATCGTAAAGAAAGAAGATTAGCTTTGAAATCTGCACTTGCTCATAAAGCAAATGAAAAAGCAATTACAGTTTTAGAAAATCTTACTTTTAAAACACCTAAAACAAAAGAAATGGTAAATTTATTAACTTCATTAAAAATGACTGAAAATAAAGTGTTATTTATAGTAGATGAGTTTGATGATAATGTTATTTTATCTTCAAGAAATTTAGAAAATATTTTATTAATATCAGCAGATGAAATTAATGTTTTAGATTTAGTAGCGGCAGAAAAAGTTATTATGACAAAAGCTGCACTTGCAAAAATAGAGGAGGGGCTTAACTAATGAAAGATACAAAGTATTTAGAAATAATTAAAGCGCCTGTTATTACAGAAAAATCTGAAATAGCAAAAGGTGAAGGGGTTTATACTTTTAAAGTAGATCCTAAAGCTAACAAAATTGAAATAAAAAAAGCTATTGAAAAAATCTTTAGTGTTAAAGTTACTTCAATTAAAACAATAAATGTTAAACCTAAAAAGAAAAGAGTTGGTCGTTATACTGGATTAACAAATCGTTCTAAGAAAGCGATTGTTACTTTAGAAGAAGGTCAAACGATTGATCTTGGTTAGAAGGAGGAGTTAAATTATGGCAATTAAAAATTATAAACCTACTACACCAGGACGTAGAGGGATGAGTACTTTAGTTAACAATGAAATAACTAAATCAACTCCTGAGAAATCTTTAGTTGTAACTATCAAAAAAAGTGGTGGACGTAATAATCAAGGTAAAATTACTGTTCGTCATCATGGTGGTGGTGCTAAAAGAAAATATCGTATAATTGATTTCAAAAGAAATAAATTAGATATTCCAGGAAAAGTAGCAAGTATTGAGTATGATCCAAATAGAACTGCAAATATTGCATTAGTTAATTATGCAGATGGAGAAAAAAGATATATTCTTGCTCCAAAAGGATTAGAAGTAGGGATGACAGTTTCAGCTGGAGAATCAGCAGATATTAAAGTTGGGAATGCATTACCAATTATGAAAATACCTGTAGGGACTGTTATTCATAATATTGAATTAAGACCTGGTAAAGGTGGAGAACTAGCAAGAAGTGCTGGGGCATCTGTTCAAATCCTTGGACGTGAAGAAAAATATGTTCTAATTCGTTTAGCGAGTGGAGAACAAAGAAAAATATTAGGAACTTGTATGGCAACTATCGGAACTGTTGGGAATGAAGATTCATCATTAGTAAAAATAGGAAAAGCTGGACGTAATCGTCATAAAGGTATTAGACCTACAGTTCGTGGTTCTGTTATGAACCCTAATGACCATCCACATGGTGGGGGGGAAGGTCGTGCACCAATTGGACGTAGCGCACCTGTTACTCCTTGGGGTAAACCTGCACTTGGATTAAAGACACGTAAGAAAAAACAATCTGATAAGTTCATTGTACGTCGTCGTAATAGTAAATAGGAAAGGATGATTTAAAAAATGGCAAGAAGTTTAAAAAAAGGACCTTATGTATTTGAAAAATTACTAAAAAGAGTTCAAGAAGTTAATAAATCTGGAAAAAAAGAAGTCATTAAAACATGGTCACGCCGTTCCACAATTTTCCCTGAATTTATAGGACATACATTTGCAGTACATAACGGTAGAGAATTTATACCAGTTTATGTAACTGAAGATATGGTTGGACATAAATTAGGTGAATTTGCATTAACACGTAAATTCGGTGGACATGGTTCAGACAAAAAGAAAAAATAAAATTGACTAGGAGGAAAGTATGGAAGCAAAAGCAATCGCAAGAGGACTTAGAGTTTCACCTATTAGAGCTAGATTAGTATCAACTT
>CAYJKH010000004.1:0-146722 GCA_964371025.1 uncultured Muribaculaceae bacterium
AAATCAAATAATAATATAAATAAGGAGGAAATATGAGCGAAATTAAATGTCCAAAATGTAATGAAAAATTTAAAATAGATGAACGAGATTTCTTAAATATAGTAGATCAAGTGAGAAATAATGAATTTGATAAAGAACTAAAAGAAAAAATTCATTTAATAAAAGAAAAAGCAAGTGCTGAACTTGAAAAAAAACTTAATGATTCTACTACGGAGATAGCATCTTTAAAGGCTAAAATAAAATTAAGTGAAGTTCAAGCAGAAACTGAATTCCAAAAAAAAGTAACAGAAACAAAACTTGAAATAGAAAAATTAAAATCAATTATATCTAAAAATGAAAGTGAAAAAGAACTAGCTATTAAAGAAATGGAATTAAAGAAAAAAGATGAAATGGTTGAAAAAGAAAAATTAATTGATAAATTAAATAATGAAATAATAACTGAGAAAACAAATCATAAAGTAACAATCCAGTCTATAAAAGAAGGATATGATCATAAGTTAAAGGAAAAAGATGAAACAATTAGTTACTATAAGGATTTAAAAACAAAAATGTCTACAAAAATGTTAGGAGAAACATTAGAAAAACACTGCGAAATAGAATTTAATAAATTAAGATCTACAGGGTTCCAAAAGGCATATTTTGAAAAAGATAATGATAGTAAAACAGGAAGTAAAGGGGATTATATATTTAGGGAATCAACAGATGAGGGAGTAGAATTTATTTCTATTATGTTTGAAATGAAAAATGAGATGGATACTACAGCTACTAAAAAAAGAAATGTTGATTTTTTAAAAGAACTTGATAAAGATCGTAATGAAAAGAATTGTGAGTATGCAGTATTAGTATCATTATTAGAATCAGATGATGAACTATATAATACAGGAATAGTTGATTGTTCTCATATATATCCTAAAATGTATATTGTAAGACCGCAATTTTTTATACCTATTATAACTTTACTAAGAAATGCATCACTAAAGTCTGCTGAATATAAAAATCAATTACAAGAGATGAAAAATCAAAATATAGATATATCTAATTTTGAAAATGAAGTTAATGATTTTAAAGATAAATTTGGTAGAAATTATAAACTGGCAAGTGATAAGTTTCAAACAGCAATAAAAGAAATAGATGAAACTATTAAGCATTTAGAAAAAACTAAAAATGCCCTGCTATCTAGTGAAAATAATTTAAGGTTAGCAAATAATAAAGCACAAGACTTAACTATTAATAAGTTAACAAAAAATAATCAAACAATGAAATTAAAGTTTGAAGAATTAAATAATTAACAATAAAAAAATAAGTACTTATATCAAAGTGCTTATTTTATTTCTTCACCATTTTCATTTCTCATATCAACAAGAATTTCATGGATAAGTTCTTCTTTATTGTTAATATCAATTTCTTCAATACGATCAGCTCTACATTTTTCAGATAATAAGATGGCTTTTATTTTATCAGAAGCTAATTCTAAATCGTCGTTAACTACAACATAATTATATTTGTTAATTTCATTAATTTCTTGATATGCAGTTTTAAATCTATCAAGAATTTTTTCTTTATTTTCCGTATTTCTACTATAAAGTCTTCTTTTTAGTTCACTCATTGAAGGCGGTAATATAAAAATAAATAGGGCATCTTCAATTAAATTATTAACTGCAAGAGCTCCATTAATATCAATTTCTAAAATAACATCTTTACCTTGGTTTCTCATTAAATCAAGTTTATCAATCGGAGTACCATAATAATTATTATTAAAATAGTTATATTCTAAAAAACCACCACTATTAATTTTTTCTTCAAATTGCTCTTTTGTAATATAAAAATAATTAATTCCTTCAACTTCACCTTTACGAGGAAGTCTAGAAGTAGCAGAAACTGATAACCAAATATTTTCATCTTTCTTTAAATTTTCAATAATCGTCCCTTTACCAGCTCCAGATGGTCCTGAAATAACAATAAGAGATCCTTTTACTTTAGTTTTTATCATAATATCCTCCAAATAAATTATATAGATTATACCACCTTAATTAATTATTACAATAAGTAATTATAAAATAATATAATTACTTAATTGAATAATTATACTAATTATGGTTAAATAAAAGAAGGAGTAATAAGATATTACAGATAATGGTTGATAAGTATAGGAGAAAAAATGAATAACGAAACAATTAAGAATGAAGATTATGAATATTTAAAAGATATTGCTATTAATAAAGTGAATAAAATAAAAGATTCTGAGCACATGCTTAGTCATGTTTATGATGTTTTATATTATATCTAAATTCTTATGGAACAATTGAAGGTAAAATATTAAAAGATGCAGATAAATTAGTGTGGTTAGGTAAAAATAGGTGGATGGAATGTATGAAAAATAATATAGATATGAATCATATAATAAAGTTATTACCTATTTTAAGAAATGAAATACTTTTTTTTGAAGAAAGTAAAAAGTTGTATGATGATAATATAATAAATGTATTTAAATTAGTTTATAAATATTATAATGTAGGAGGTAAATAATTATGGATATGTATCAAAAAAGAAAACAAAGAAAAGAGAAAAGAGAACAAAATGTAGATGAAAATAAAAGTAAGACTACTAATATAAACTGGTATCCAGGTCATATGGCTAAAACTAAAAGAGAAATATCTGAAAAACTGAATCTAATAGATATTGTTTATGAAGTGATTGATGCTAGAATGCCGATTTCTTCTAAAATAGTAGATATTGATAATTTAATCAAAGACAAACCTAAAATATTAATTATGACTAAATATGATTTAGCTGATAAAGTAGAAACGGATAAATTTATCAAATATTATGAAAATTTAGGATATATAGTTATAGCAGTTGATTTAATTAATAATCTTAATATCGATAATATTTTAGTAGCTAGTAAAAAATTATTAAAAGATTTTAATGATAAAAGAGCATCTAAAGGATTAAAACCAAGAAGTATTAGAGCTCTTATAGTAGGAGTTCCTAATGTTGGTAAATCTACTTTGATTAATAGGTTAGTTAAGAAAAAATCTGTTCAAGTAGGAAATCGTCCAGGAGTTACTAAAAGTTTAAGTTGGATTAAAATAAATAAAGACATTGATTTATTAGATTCTCCAGGAATTTTATGGCCTAAGATTGAAAATCAAGAAAATGCTTTTACTCTTGCGGTATTATCCTCGATTAAAGAAGAAATATTAAATGCTGATGAGTTAGCAATTTATATTTTAAAGAAGATGTTTGAATTATATCCTAAACAATTAGAAGAGAGATATTCAATTACTAAATTTGATGAAGAGATAGTTGACATGTATGAAACTATTGCAAAAAAAAGAGGAGCACTTGCTAAAGGTGGAAACATAGACTATGAAAAAGTTTCTAAACTAATTATAAATGATATGAAAAATGGGTTACTTGGAAAAGTTACATTTGATAGATTAGAGAGTATTGTTACTAAAAAGTAAAATACTCTTTTTTTAAAAAAAACTTTTCTATTTTATATATTTAATGTATAATAAATATATAAGATTGGAGATGCTAAAGTGAGTAATATATATACTAGTATTGATTTAGGAACTGACTCTATAAAAGTAGTAGTTGCCGAAAAAATAAATAATAAATTTCATGTTTTAGCATCTGTATGCGAAAAATCTAACGGTATAAAAAATGGAGAAATAATTAATTCAAAAATGGTTATAGTAGCAGTGAAAAAAGCTATAAAAAATATAAGTGAAATGGTAGGAACTAAAATTACAAAAGTTATTTTAGCGATAAATCCTAATGATATATTAATGGACATTACAGTGGGTAGTATAGAAATATTATATGATGAAGAAATTAGTGGTGATCATATAATTAAAGTTATTAAGGATTCTTTAAGAGGACAAATTAAAGAAGATTATGAACTAGTTACAGCTATTCCGATTTCATTTAATGTAGATGATAAAGAAAATATTAGTGATCCGAAGGGACTACATGGAGAATTATTAGAAACAAAAGTAGTAATATCATCAGTATTAAAATCAAAAATTTATCCAATATTGGAACTTTTAAAATTAAGTGGACTAGAAACTTTGGATATAGCATTTACATCTACTGGTGATTATTATGCTATAAAAGATGATAAGTTAGATGAAAAAGTTGGAGTAATTATTAACATAGGGTATGACAAAACGGATGTTTCTATATTTAATAAAGGAATCCAAATTAAAAGTTCTCAAATTCCTGCGGGGAGTAAACATGTTGATAATGATTTGTCATATATATTTAAAATCAATCAGCATGAAGCAAAAGAATTAAAAGAAACTTTTGCAGTAGGACTTAGTACTTATGCAGATCAAAATGATACTAAAGAAGTAAAAACAGTTAAAGGTGAACTTAAAGAAGTTAATCAATTAGGAGTATCAAAAGTAGTAGAAGCAAGGGTATTAGAAATACTTAAACTTACAAAAAATGAAATAAATAACTTAACAAACAGAGAAATAAGTTATATAATAGTAACAGGCGGTCTGAGTGAAATGATTGGATTTGGTTATGCTTTAGAAAAAAGTTTAGGTTTTAAAGCTGAGTTAATGAAAAGTAATAATATGGGCGCAAGACATAATAAATTTAGTAGTGCACTAGGTTTAATAAAATATTTTGATGATAAGTTGACATTACGAGGAAAAACTTGTAATATGTTTAATGAAGTAGAAAAAGATAATATAACTGCAAGAGCAACAAAAACTGTTGCCAGTGAAAATAATATAGTTAGTAAAATGTTCGGGCATTTTTTTGATAATTAAGGAGGACTAGGTATGTTAGGCGAATTAGAAATGGATCAATTAGCAAAAATTAAGGTTATTGGTTGCGGAGGCGGAGGTAATAACGCTGTTAATAGAATGGTTGAATCAGGAGTTAAAGGAGTAGAGTTTATAGCGGCTAATACTGATTTACAAGTATTAAAGCTTTCAAAAGCGGATGTTAAAATTCAATTAGGTGCAACTTTAACTGACGGACTAGGAGCAGGAGCAAAACCAGAAATTGGTCGTGAGTCTGCAATTGAATCTAAAAAAGAAATAGAAGATGCTCTTACTGGTGCTGATATGGTATTTATTACTGCTGGAATGGGTGGTGGAACTGGAACTGGAGCAGCTCCGGTTGTAGCTGAAATAGCACAAAGTTTAGGGGCTTTAACTGTTGCAATAGTTACTAAACCATTTTTGTTTGAAGGTAGTAAAAAAATGGATAATGCATTGAAAGGGTTAGCAGAGCTTTCAAAATATGTTGATACTTTAATAGTTATTCCAAATGATAGGATAAGAGAAATTATAGATAAAACAACTCCGATGTTAGAAGCTTTTAATGAAGTTGATAATGTTTTAAGACGAGGAGTGCAATCTATTTCAGATTTAATTTCAGTAGTAGGACTTATGAACTTAGATTTTGCTGATGTAAAAGCAGTAATGCAAAACTCAGGTAATGCTATTATTGGTATTGGTATTGGTATTGGAGAAGACAGAGCAATTGAAGCAGCTAAACAAGCAGTTACATCACCGTTACTTGAGTGTTCAATAGCAGGTGCTACTGATGCAATTATTAATGTTACAGGTGGGCTAAATTTAACTTTATTTGAAGCAGAGCAAGCTGCTGCAGTAGTTAGTAGTGCTGCTAATACTGATATTAATACAATATTTGGATCTGTTATTAATGAAAATTTAACTGATGAAGTTATTGTTACAGTTATAGCAACAGGATTTGATAGTAAGAAAAATAAAGAACCTATTTTTCCTGAACCAACTGTAAAAAATACTAAACCAAGTGTTGAAAAGTTAGAACCAAAAACAGAGGTGATTAGTGAAAAAAGAAGTAATCATGATAATGATGACTTTGATCTTCCGCCATTTTTAAGAGATAGAAATTATTAGAAATAAAAAAAGTTGATTTATATCAACTTTTTATTTTTTGTTAACTGCAGTAATTATTCCTGCAAGTAGGTTAACCGCAATTTGTTCAGTTTTTCGGTCAATATCCCTTAATGGATTGAATTCTACTAAATCATAACCAATAACATTATTAATATTTTCAGAAATATACTTATTTATACTCATAGCATCTTCTATACTAATTCCATTAGCTGCAGGAGTAGAAACACCTTGTGATACTTCAGAATCAATAATGCTTAAGTCAAATATTATATGAACGCCATTAGTTTTATGACTTGCTATTTGAAAGGCTTCTTTAAATGATTCTAAAATCCCTTTTTCTTTTAAAATATTATTATCAAATATATTAACTGCAGAATACTTAACATTATCTTTTTCATTATCATATATGATTCTCGGACCAAATAAAACAGTTTTTGCAGTCATTACAACATCTTTTTCTGAGTAGTATCTGAATTCATGATTTTTATAACCATTAATAGTAGCCATTGTTAAACCATTTATATTACCAGTATTAGTGGTGTTGGTAGTATTATAATTACTATAAGCACTTATATAAATAACTCCGATATTAGATTTTATCTTATTGTTAGCAAGAGTAGTTGCAATTGATAAGGAAGAATCACCACCGATTGTTATTGGAAAAGTATCTTCTTTGGTATTTTCAATATACTTATTAAAAATCTCAGTATTTAAAGTATCAAGTTCAAATTCATTTTTCTTTCTATCTGATAAGTTTCTACTTTTAATTAAATTAGAATCTTGATTAATAGAAATAACTTCTCCTTTATATAAACTACTGATATCTTGTATTAATTGAGTAGCTCCAAGTCTTGCTCCATCGATATGAACACCAAGGTCACTCCCAATACTATACATAATTATATTCATATTTATCACCCTAATTTATTTTACCTCATATATGTAAAGATATCAATAAAACCTTTAAAAAATAGTGTTAATATTGTATAATATAAGGTAGATTAATTGGTTGGGAGTATGTTATGGATAAAAAGAAAAAATTAGTTAAAAATACATTAATAATTTTCTTTGGTAGAGTATCTACTCAGTTTATTGGATTTTTATTATTACCACTTTATACAAGTTTTCTAACTACAAGTGATTATGGTATTGTTGATTTAATTACAACTTATGTAGTATTATTAATACCGATTATAACTTTAGAATTAGAAATGAGTGTATTTAGATATTTAATTGATGTACGGGGAAAAATAAAAGAAACTAAAAGAATAATATCAAATAACTTTTATGTTTTATTTAAATCTCTAACTATTTTTGTATTATTATATTTATTATTATCATCAATTTTTGATTTTGATTATAAATGGATTATATTATTAGATATAGTTATTTGTACATTTAATGGTAATTTTTTACAAATTGCCCGTGGTTTAGGAGACAATGTTGGGTATGCTATTAGTTGTATTATAACGGGATTATCTACTATTTTATTTAATATATTATTTATTGTAGGATTTGATATGGGGGCAACAGGAATGTTGTTAGCTATATTAATTGCAAATGGATTAGGAGCAATATTCTTATTCTTTAGGGAAAAATTATATAAAAAAATAAACTTTAAATTAAAAGATAATACTTTAATAAAAGAAATGCGTAAATATTCACTACCACTAGTACCTAATAGTATTTCATGGTGGATAGTTAATGCTGCTGATAGAACTATTATTGCATTATTTTTAACAACTTCTGCAAATGGTATTTATGCAGTTGCTAATAAATTTCCGACAATTTTATCAGCGTTACTTGGAATATTTAATTTATCATGGTCTGAATCTGCGGCTTTAAATATTAATAGTAAAGATAGAGATAAATTTTTCTCTGAAGTTACAAATACAGTATTTAAATTATTCTCATCATTAGGGGTCGGAATGATAGCGGTATTACCATTTTTATTTCCAATCTTAATAGATTCATCATTTAATGAAGCTTATAACTATATTCCGATATTAGTACTAGGAGCAGTATTTAATGTATTAATATGTATTTATACTGGAATATATATTGCTAAAAAAGAAACTAAGAAAGTAATGAATACAACTATTATTGGGGCTATAATAAATATTTTATTTAATGTTATATTTATTCATTTTATTGGATTATATGCCGCTGCTATTTCAACAGCACTTTCATATTTAGCAATGCTTGTATATAGACATTTTGAAATGAAAAAAGTAATGAATATAAAATTAGAAAAGAATTTAATTTTAAAATCAGTAGCAATATTTGTATTTGCAATAGTGTTATATTATATAAATAATTTATATTTAAATATCTTTAGTTTACTAATTGTGATATTATATTCTTATATTTTAAACAAAGGGACATTAGAATATGGGAAAAGATTACTAACGGAGAGAATTAAAAAGAACCAAGAAAAAGAGTTGAAAGAGGAGTAGGGCTTATGAATATTTTTAGACCAAATGGATATCAAAAAGATGTTTACCAAATTAATTATAAGAAATTAAAAACTGAAGGAATTAAAGTTATAGTATTTGATTTAGATAATACTCTTGCAACATATGGGGAACATGAACCAACAACAAAACTAAAAAAATTCATTACAGAATTAAAAAAAGATTTTATTGTTGTAATATTATCTAATAATTATGAATCAAGAGTAGAACCATTTAAAAGAATATTAAATATCCCTGGATATCATATGGGAGCAAAACCTTCTTTTGTTAAATTAAAGCAAATAAAAAATGATCTTAATGTACATAAAAAAGATATGGTTATGATAGGAGATCAAATTTTAACAGATGTTTTAGCAGGAAATAGATTTAGAATTAAAACAATTTTAGTAGATCAACTATCTCAAAAAGATATTAAAATTACAAGTTTTAATAGAAGATTCGAAAGAGCAATTATTAAATTTTTAAATAAAAAAAGTAAATTTGAAAGAGGTCATTATTATGAATGAAGGTAAAAAATGTAAAGGTTGTGGAGTACTTTTGCAAGATGAAAATGTATTACAAGAAGGATATGTTATTGATATGGAACAAGATATATGTCAAAGATGTTTCAAAATGAAAAATTATGGACAATATCAAACTGTGACAAAATCTAATGATGAATATGTTTCTATTTTAAAAAGTGTCGGTAACACAAAAGACTTAGTGCTTTATATAACAGATCTTTTAAATTTAGAAAAGGATTTAACAAAAATTAGAGAATATATTCCTAATAAAATGATTTTAGTATTAAATAAAAAAGATGTTTTACCAAAATCAGTAAAAGAAGCAAAATTAATAGAATATATTAAAAGTCAAGGTATTAACTTTGAAGAGATTATTGTGGTAAGTGTTGCTAAAGAATATAACATAGATTATTTAGTTAAAAAAATAAAGCACTTCCAAACTAGTAAAAATGTTTATGTAGTAGGACATACTAATGTTGGTAAATCTACATTAATAAATAGTTTAATTAATAAATATGCATCAGATGTACATGAATTAACAATGTCACCGCTTCCATCAACTACTTTAAATACTATTAATATAGATATAGATGAACATTTAACTTTAATTGATACTCCGGGATTAGTAGTAAGTGGTTCAATAGTTAATTTTGTTGATGGAATAGAAGCAAAAAAAATTTCTCCCAAGAAGGAGATTAAACCTAAGACTTTTCAATTACGTAAAAATCAATCAATTATTATTGAAGATATAATAAGAATAGATTATATAGATGGTGAAAAAAATAGTTTTACTGTATTTGTTTCTAATGACTTAAAAATTAAACGTTTACTAAATAGTAAAAATAATAATCAATTACATAATAAAAATAAAAACGAAATTGAAATTAAATATGAAGAAGATTTAGTGATACCAGGTCTTGGTTTTATTAAAATAGTAAAAAAAGGAAAAATTGACGTTTATGTTGATCAAAACATAGAAACGTTTACCAGAAAATCATTAATTTAAAAATACGGGGGTTTTATGAATAATGACTTAGCAAGTGAAATTAGAAATAAAGTGGATATAGTTGATGTTATTGGAGATAGAATTCCACTTGTGGCAAAAGGGAAAAACTTCTTTGGGGTTTGTCCTTTTCATGATGATTCAAACCCATCATTATCAGTTTCAAGAGATAAACAAATATATACTTGCTTTTCGTGTGGAGCCACTGGGAATGTCTTCACTTTTTTAATGAATTATGAACATATTACTTTTAAAGAAACTCTAAAATATTTAGGAGAAAAAGTTAATATAGCGACAGATAGTATTAAAATAACAAAAGTTAATCATAAATATCAAAAAAGTTATGATGCTTATAATATAGCAGTTAAATACTATCAAAATAATTTATCTACTAGTGAAGGGGAAAAAGCTCGTAAATATTTAAATTCTAGGAAAATAAATGATGAACTGATTAAAAAATTTGAAATAGGACTAGCTGGAAATGATAATACTATTTTAACCAAAGCATTATCTTCAAAAGGATATGATTTACTTCTTTTAAATAATGTTGGGTTAAGTAATGAATCATATGATACTTTTAGAAATAGAATAATATTTCCGTTACATGATTTATATGGGAATATAGTAGGTTTTTCTGGAAGAATATATAATGATGAAAATACAAATAAATATTTGAATACAAAAGAAACTGATATATTTAAAAAAGGCTTAACTTTATATAATTTCCATAAAGCAAAAGAAGAAGTTCGAAAAGAAGGAACAATCATTGTTATGGAAGGATTTATGGATGTTATTCGAGCTAGTAGTATAAATATTAATAATACAGTAGCGTTAATGGGAACAGCAGTAACAAAAGAGCAACAAACTTTAATAAAAAGATTATCAAATAATATTGTTTTATGTTTAGATGGAGATAATGCAGGAGTAACAGCAGCGTTAAAACTAGGAAATGAATTACTAAAAGATGGAATAGAAGTTAAAATAGTATATTTATCTGATAATATGGATCCAGATTCTTATATAGTTCAGTATGGTGAAAAATCCTTTAAAACATTAATAGAAAATGCTTATACATTTAATGATTTTAAATTAAAAATTTTAAAAGATAAAGCAAATTTATCGAATGCCGAAGAAAAAAGTAATTATATAAATCAAGTGCTAAAAGAAACTGCTTTAATAAAAGATCCAATTAGAATTGAAATAGTTTTAAAAAATCTTGCAAAAGAGTTTGATATAAGGTATAATACCCTAGAAAAAAGGTTTAATGAATTTACTAGTAATATAGTTAGAGAAAAGAATATTTTAGTAGAAAAACCTGTTAAAAAGAAAAAAACAAAGTATGAAAAGGCGGTATTACAAGTATTTTATTTAATGCTTACTGATGAGAAATGTATTAGTAAAGTTATAAGTGAAAAACTTATTTTTCCAAATGAACTTATGAGAAAAATGGTTAATGAAATAAATCATTTTTATTCAACATATGGATATATTAATATTGCAGATTTTCTGTCTTATGTTCAAAATAAAGAAGAGTTATCTAATCTAATGGCAAGTATTTTAGCTAATGATAATATTGAGATTATAACTAGTGAGAGTGTATTAAGAGACTATTTTTCGGTAATCAAAGAGTATGGTATAAACCAAGAGATTAAACGATTAACAGCATTAATAAAAGAAGAAGTTGATCCAATAAAACAAGCCGAAATAGCTAATAAGATTAGAAAGTTTAGAATGGGAGATATTTAAATGATTGAAGAAGTAGTAACTTTAGAGGATAGAAAAAATAAGTTAATTGAATTAGGTAAGAAAAATGGTTTTGTTACTTATGAACAATTAGCAGATGAATTAAAAGGATTAGATGTAGATAGTGATTCTCTTGATAGTTTATATAATGCATTAATAGAAGAAAATATTGAAATTACAGCAGAAGATGGTAGTGATCAAGTTCCTCAAGAAGAGTTAGAAAAAGAAATCAAAGTAGAAGAAGTTACTTTAAGTAAAGATTTAAAAATAAATGATCCTGTTAGAATGTATTTAAAAGAAATTGGACGAATTAACTTATTAACGTCTGATGAAGAATTTGAATATGCAAAAAGAAGTGAAGACGGTGATATTGAAGCAAAAAAAATATTAGCAGAGTCTAACCTTCGTTTAGTAGTATCTATTGCAAAAAGATATGTGGGACGTGGTATGCAGTTTTTAGATTTAATTCAAGAAGGGAATATTGGATTAATGAAAGCAGTAGACAAGTTTGACCCAACTAAAGGATATAAATTTTCAACATATGCTACTTGGTGGATAAGACAAGCAATTACCAGAGCTATTGCAGACCAAGCAAGAACAATAAGAGTTCCAGTACATATGGTAGAAACTATTAATAAATTAGCACGTGTTCAAAGACAGTTGACTCAAGAATTGAATAGAGAACCATCTGATGAAGAAATTGCTAAAAAATTAGGTATTTCAATTGAAAAGGTAAGAGAAGTATATAAAATTTCTCAAGATCCAGTTTCACTTGAAACTCCAGTTGGAGAAGAAGATGATTCTCATATTGGAGACTTTGTTCCTGATGAAAAAACAATGGGTCCAGAAGAATATGCAACAGCAGAAATGTTAAAAGAAGAATTAAGTGATGTTTTAAAAACATTAAATGAACGTGAAGAAAAAGTATTACGTTTAAGATTCGGTCTTGAAGATGGACAATCTAGAACTTTAGAAGAAGTAGGTAAAATATTTGGAGTTACTAGAGAACGTATTAGACAAATAGAAGCAAAAGCATTAAGAAAATTAAGACATCCTTCTCGTTCAAAAAAATTAAAGGATTTCTTAACTAATCAATAATGAAAATAAATAATAGATTAAAAACACTAGGAGATTTAGTAGATACTAACTCCTTTTGTTTAGATGTAGGGTGTGATCATGCTTTATTATCAATTTATTTAGTTAAATTAAATCAAAATATTAAAGTGATAGCGAGTGATGTTTTAGAAGGACCACTTAACTACGCTAAGAATAATATAAAAAAAGAAGGATTAGAACAAGAAATAGAAACGAGACTAGGAAATGGACTAGATGTTTACACAAGTGATATTGATACAATCTTAATATCAGGTATGGGTGGTAAAAATATGATAGGAATATTTAAAAATAATAAAAAGTTCTTATCAAATATAAAAAGTATTATTATAAGTCCAAATACTTATCAAAAAGAAATAAAGAACTATTTAATTTCAAATAATTTTTACATAAAAGAAGAAAAATTAGTAAAAGAAAAAAAACATATATATCAAATAATTAAGTTAGAAAAAGGAAGAAAAAAGTATTCTAAAAAAGAGGCTTACTTTGGACCAAAACTATTACAAAATAAAGATGATTTATTTTTTGAATACTATCAAAAAGAGTTAAAAGAAAAAGAAATAATCTTAAAAATATTACCTAAATATAAATATTTTAAAAAGAAATATATTATAAAAGGAGAAATAAAATTACTAAAAAGTATTGTATAAAGTAGAAAATTCTACTTTATTTTTTTTGATATCATGCTATACTATTATTAGGATGTGATTATATGAAAAATAGCGGATTTACTTTAATTGAGTTATTAACTACAATTGTAATTTTAGGAATACTAATGGCAGTTGCAATACCAAATATTATAGGAATAGTAACCGAAAATAAAAATGCTTTATATGTAAGCGATGCTAAAAAGATGTTATCGCTAGCAGAATATGAATTTAGAGCTGATAAATCAAATAACAAAAATAATGTATCAGATACTAATTGTATGAAATATTCTCTTTCGTATTTAGATAATGCTGAATTTGATGCTGCTCCTAATAGTGGAGAATATAATAAAGATGATTCTTTTGTCCTGGTTAGAAAAAATGATAATACTTATGAATATTATGTTTATTTAATCGAGGATTATGATGGTAATAAAATGGGAATAAATTTTATTTCAGAAGATAATTTGTATGATAGTGATATAGTAAATGAAAATATTCAATCAAATCCAACGGCGACTAATACATCAGCATGTACTACTTTTATAGAAAATAAATAAAGTGTTGTCAAAGGTATTATTTCATGATACTATTATTGTAAAGAATAGGAGAGTTATAAATGAAAAAAGAAAATAAATTTTTAAAAAGAAAACTAGATAACGGAGGTTTCTCACTAATTGAATTGTTAGCTGTTATAGTAATAATGGGTATATTAATGATAGTAGCAATACCAGCTATGACAAGATATATTGATAACTCAAGAAAAGATACATATGTTAATATTGGTTTATCATTTATAAAAGCAGCGAGATATGCAGTATTACAAGACGAGTACACTTGTGGAGGAAATTCATCAGGAGCCTTAGGTGATGGGACATATTATATAGAAGTTGCTGGAGCAAATGCAGACGATGAACTAATGGAAAATGAACCAAAATCGCCATTTGGTAGTGGTAGTATTGATAATGGATATGTTTTAATTAGAGTTGATAATGGGAAATCATATTACGGTGTACATTTAAGTACAGGAGATTGGACTTTAGGTAAAAATCATCAAATTACACTGGAAGATGGAACAAACGAAAATGTCTTAGGGTTAGAAAGTGCTATTACAAGAAATGATGCTAGTAGTACTGAAAATTATGTTGCACCACTAGCTTCTTATACAAAATGTAGTAGATAATAAAATTAAAAAAAGTTAGTAGCAATACTAATTTTTTTATTCAAGGAGGAAATAATGATAATAGGAAGTCATGTTAGTTTTAAAAAAGATAGTGGTCTAGTAGGTAGTGCCAAAGAAGCGGTTAGTTATAATGCAAATACTTTTATGTTTTATACTGGAGCACCTCAAAATACAATGCGTAATAAAATAGATGATACTCAAACTAGACTGGGTATAGAGTATATGAATAATAATAATATAGATATTAAAAATGTAATGGTGCATGCTCCATATAT
Source organism: uncultured Muribaculaceae bacterium (assembly GCA_964371025.1). GTDB lineage: Bacteria > Bacillota_I > Bacilli_A > RF39 > UBA660 > CAYJDP01. The sequence goes on from CAYJKH010000004.1 coordinate 14,851, forward strand.
TATTAATCTAGCAAATAATAAAGATGAAGATAAATATCAATTTTCTATAAATTTCTTAAAACAAGAAATAAAAAGATGTGAAAATTTAGGGATGAAATATTTAATTTTACATCCTGGGAGTCATGTAGGACTTGGAGTAGAAAAAGGACTTGATAATATTGTAAATGCTCTAAACATTGTTTTAAAAGATGCGAAAGTCATAATTTTACTTGAAACAATGTCTGGTAAAGGAACAGAACTAGGTGCTAATTTAGAAGAAATAAAATATATAATAGATAGAGTAGAACAAAAAAAATTACTGGGAGTATGTCTTGATACTTGTCATTTAAATGATAAAGGATATGATATAGCAGACTTTGATTCTTTCTTAGATCATTTTGATAACTTAATTGGAATTAATTATATAAAATGTATTCATATAAATGATAGTAAAAACCCAGCCTATTCTTCTAAGGATCGTCATGAAAATATTGGATTTGGACATTTAGGATTTGAAAATATAATTAACATTATTTATCATGAAAGACTTAAAGATGTGCCTAAAATTTTAGAAACACCATATATTGAGGGAAATGCTCCTTATAAAGAGGAAATAGAAATGATAAAACAAAAAAAATTCAATCCAAACTTAAAAGAATTAAAAAGTGTATAAAAACACTTTTTTTTATAATAAAACTAGAAATATCTATATAAATTTGATATTATATTACTAGAGTAGAGGTGATAAAGTGGAAGGAATGACACTAATTATATCAACAACAATAGTAATATGTTTATTAATAATGAGCATATCACTTTATTTTATAAAAAAAGCGTTAAAAAATAGTTATTTAAAAAAACTTAATTATTTACAAATTGAATTAAATAAATTAATGTCTGCACCAATAATGTTAGAACTTAGTAAAATAGAACCAATCATTAAAAATGAAAAGTTAGAAGAAAAATACAATGACTGGAATGATAGATTTAAAAATATTAAAGAAAAAAGATTAGCAGAAATTAATGATATGATTATTGACCTAGATTTATATATTAATAAATCAGATTATAAAACATCAATGGTTAAATTGGCTCAAACGGAGATGAAAATATATAAAGCTAAAGAAAGCTGTGAGAAATTATTAGAAGAAATAACGGAAATAACTTTAAGTGAAGAAAAATATCGAAATATTGTTATTAAATTAAAAACTAAATACCGAGAGTTAAATAAAGATTTTAATGAACATAAAAATCTTTATGAAGATATTCAAACTGCTATTGCCTTACAATTAGAAAATATTGAAAAAAGGTTTTTAGATTTTGAAAAAGTAATGGAGAAGAATGAATATAGTGAAGTAGTTAAAATAGTTAAGGCCCTTGATAGTATGATAAATCATATTGAAATAGTAATAAAAGAAGTTCCTGACTTAATGATCATGATTAAACAATATATCCCATCACGCATGGCTGAAATTAAAAAAATAGAAAATCAGATGACTGATCTTGGGTATCCATTAGGTTACTTAAACATAGATTATAATTTAGAAGAAGCTAATAAAAAAATAGAGAATGTTTCTGATAAAATAAAAATGCTGAATTTAGAAAACTGTATGTTTGAAATGAGTACAATGTTAGAGTATTTTGATTCTTTATTTGTAGATTTTGAAAAAGAAAGAATTTCTAAAAAAGCATATGAAGAAATTGATAAAGATTTTAATAAGAAGTTAGAAAAAACTAATAAATTAGTAAAAGATGTATATTCTCAATTAGAAGATATTAAAAATATGTATGATCTAGGAGAAGAAGATATTGAAATAATTCATACAGTTAATAAGGTGTTAATAGTTATTAATGATGATTATAATTTAATTAAGCAAAAAGAAGAAGAAAAAACCGATATACCATACTCAAAATTACATCAAGAAATGGAGGATATTACTATTAGGCTTAATACAATGGAAGATGACTTTGAAAAATCATTAAAATCACTTGGAAATATGTATGATGATGAAGTAAGAGCAAGAGAACAATTAGTAGAAATAGAAGTATTACTAAATGAATGTAAAAATAAAATGAGAGAGTATAAATTACCGATAATTGGAAATAAATATTTTACAGAGTTACAAGAAGCAAATGAAAGTACTAAAGAAGTTATTATCGAACTTGCAAAAAAACCAATTGAAATTAAAGTATTAAATACAAGGGTAGATACAGCAAGAGATTTAATATTAAAACTTTTCAATACGACAAATGAAATGATAAAAACAGCGCAAATGGCTGAACAAGCTATTGTTTATAGTAATAGATATCGAAGTAGTAGTGAAGAGTTAGATGAGGAATTAATTGAGGCAGAGCAATTCTTTTATAAAGGAGACTATAAAAAAGCTCTTGATATTACATTAAAAGCGACTGCTCAAATAGATAAAGATATTTACAAAAAATTATTTAGTATGTACGATGTAGAAAACACTAGTAATAACTAGTGTTTTTAACTTTTTTTTGAAAAAATAACTTTATATGTATTGATTAAGATAAAAAAATATGATACTATAAAAAAGCGATGGACCTTTAGCTCAGTTGGTTAGAGCATCCGGCTCATAACCGGACGGTCACTGGTTCGAGTCCAGTAAGGTCCACCATTCGCGAGTATGGCGGAATTGGCAGACGCGCTAGACTTAGGATCTAGTATGGTAACATGTGCAGGTTCAACTCCTGTTACTCGCACCAAAGTAGAAAAAACTCAATATTTTGAGAATAAAAAAAGCACTTAATTTACTTTAAGTGTTTTTTTAGTGATTTTTGGTTTGAGACTTCTTTATTTATGTTACGACCTATATTATTTATATAATGAGTTAAAGACATAGCGATTGCAATGTTTTTTTCATCTTCGGATGCTTGTTCATTAACATAAATAACAGAATCATTATCACCAAAGATTAGTAAAAAACTATTGTCTTTATTATTATTAGTATTTGTCTCAATGATATCAACATTAAGATTTTTACTAAATTCTAATATATTAAATGGTAAAATAGAAAACTTACCAGCTATTAAAAGAGCGGTTTTTTCATTTAGACTTAAATTTGGATTTTCTTTTATATAATCTATTTTTTCTTGCATAGTAGCATCATTAAATTGATTATAAGGATTATCATTTAAGTAATTTATCTTAGCATCATGTTTTTCATTATATACTAATTGATTATAAAGAGAACGTTTTTTCATTTTAACTCTTAAGGCAATATCGTTAGACACGATATTTACTAAATCAAACTTTTTCAACATATAAATACCTCCTTGTGTATAAATAGTTTAACATATTTTTAATGTTTTATTAATAATTAATTTTATAAAATAGCTAAATATGTTATAATTAAATAAAAAAAGGAGAAATTTATGAGTTTTATAAAATTAGCAGAAGAAAGATATTCGGTAAGAAAATTTTCAGATAAAGAAGTAGAACAAGAAAAAATAGATAAGATTTTACATGCTGCATTAATTGCTCCGACTGCAAAAAATGCTCAACCTCAAAGGATACTAGTAATAAAAGAAAAAGAAAATTTGGATAAACTAAGAGAGTGTACACCATCTAAGTTTAATGCAACATTAGCTTTCATAGTGTGTTTTGATAAAAATAAAATATGGCACAAACCGGAAGATGGAAAAACTAGTGGGGATATTGATGCTTCCATTGTTGGAACACATATGATGTTAGAAGCGTTTGATATTGGAATCGGATCAACATGGGTAATGATGTATGATCCTAAGAAATTAAATGAGACATTTCATATACCAGAAGATATTGAATCAACTGCTATCTTAATGATGGGATACCCTCATGAGACTGCTAAACCGTCCCCTTTGCACTTAAGAAGTGTCGAGTTAAGAGATATTGTTAAATATGAAAAATTTTAAAAGGAGATTATATGGAAGAATTTATTAATGAACAAAAAATAATTAATCAAATAAGAAGTTTAGGTATTGATATGATTCATGAAGCAGAAAGCGGTCATCCTGGAATAACTTTAGGTGCAGCCCCAATTATTTATAATTTATACGCCCATCATTTAAATGTTAATCCTAAAAATAGTTCATACTTTAATAGAGATAGACTAATATTATCAGCAGGACATGGATCAGCGTTATTGTATGCAACTCTTCATTTAGCAGGATATGATTTATCAATAGAAGATTTACAAAATTTTAGAAAATTAAATTCAAAAACCCCTGGTCATCCAGAACTTGGAAAAACACCAGGAGTTGATTTTACAACAGGACCATTAGGGCAAGGAATAGCTTCAGCTGTAGGAATTGCTATTGGAGAGACTGTTTTAAGTAATAAGTTTAATGATGCTAAAAATAAAGTTATTGATTATTATACTTATGTTTTGTGTGGAGATGGTGATTTAATGGAAGGGATTTCATACGAAGCTACTTCACTAGCAGGAACTTTAGAATTAAATAAGTTAATTGTTATATATGATTCTAATAATGCTACTATTGATAGTAAAACTAATATTACATTCACAGAAAATATAACAGATAGATTTAAAGCAATTAATTGGAATGTTATTACAGTTAATGATGGGGAAGATATAGTAGGGATTAATTCAGCTATACTAGATGCTAAAAAGAGTAATAAACCGACTTTAATTGAAGTTAAAACAACAATTGGGAAATATTCTAACTTTGAAAATAATAATGTAGCTCACGGTATGAAGTTAACTGCTGAAGATATATCATCAATTAAAAATAAAATGGATCAAAGAGATATTCCATTTGCAATAAGTAAAGAAGCAATTGAAGACTTTCAATTATTAATAAATAATAGATGCAGTAAGTTAGAAGTAAACTTTAATGAAAGAGTAAAATTACTAGATGAAGAAAACCAAACATTAATTAATAATTTTATAAATAATAATCATAAAGTTGATTTTAATAATTTCTTTTATGAAGCTCCTGAAAATGGAATGGAATCACCAAGGGCTACATCTCATAGAATTTTGTCGTTTTTAGTAAAAAATAATTTCCAATTTATTGGAGGGAGTGCCGATGCTTTTCTACCAACAAAAACTTATATTCCGGAAGTAGGAGATTATTCAAAAGACAATAGAGGTGGTAAGAATATTTTCTTTGGAATAAGAGAACATGCAATGGGTGCTATTATGAATGGACTAGCAACTTTAGGATTTAGATCATATGGATCAACTTTTACCACATTTAGTGATTATATGAAACCAGCTATTAGACTAAGTAGCTTGATGAATTTAGATAATATATATATTTTAACTCATGATTCAATTGGAGTTGGTAAGGATGGAGCAACTCATCAACCAGTAGAACAACTACCTTCATTTAGAATGATGCCAAACTTAGAAGTGTTTAGACCAGCAGATGCTAATGAAGTTATTGGAGTATATAAAGCTGTAATTGAAAATAAGAATCCATCCGTAATAATGCTTGCAACAAATAATTTTGAAGTATTATCATCTACTAATGTTACAAATGTTAGTAAAGGTGGTTATACTGTTTATGAACCAAAAAGACCGCTAGCAGGTGTTATAATAAGTAGTGGTGAAGAAGTTCACTTAGCGATAAAAGTAGCAGAAAAATTGGCTACTAAGGGAATCGATGTGCGAGTAGTATCGATGCCATCACTAAATAGATTTTTAAAACAAAGTGCTGAGTATCAAGATGAAATTTTACCAGTAGAGGTTCGAAGAATTATAGTAGAAACAACACCATCAATGTCATGGAACCAAATATCATATAATAATAAATATATTATTAGTTTAGAAGAATATGGTTTAAGTGGAAGTAAAGAAGAAATTCATAAGCATTTCGGATTTGATGTTGATTCTTTAGAAGAAAAAATTGAAAATTTATTAAAATAATAGTAAAATATAAATAAGGAGATGAAAATATGTTACAAGATATAATAATGGTAGTAGTATCACTAATAGTAGGAATCGCAATTGGATTTTTTGCATCTAGATTATATATGCAAAAATACTTAAAGAAAAATCCTCCTATTAATGAACAAATGATAACTGCATTAATGGCTCAAATGGGAAGAAAACCAAATAAAAAACAAATTAATCAAATGATGAAATCAATGGAGAAATATCAATAATTTCTCTTTTTCTATGTTATAATATAAATAAAATGGAGGTGGGAAAATGGAATATTGTATTGAAAAGTTAAAATTAGTACCAACAAAACCAGGTAGTTATCAAATGAAAGATAAAGATGGTCAAATAATATATGTTGGAAAAGCTAAAAATTTAAAAAATAGACTAAAAAATTATTTTTTATCTCCAGTTACAGGGAAAACTAAACTATTAGTTAATGAAATAGTAGACTTTGATTATATAGTTACTAAAACAGAGTTAGAATCATTAATATTAGAAATAACTTTAATAAAAAAATATAATCCTAAATATAATATTTTGCTAAAAGATGATAAGTCATATCCATATATAGAGTTAACAAGTGAATTATATCCTAGATTAAAAATAGTTAGAAAACTTAATCGAAAAAAAAGTAATAATCATTTATATGGACCTTATCCTAATGTATATTCAGCTCGAAATACAGTTAATATGTTAAATCGAATATATCCACTTCGTAAGTGTGAAAGATTAAAAAAAGATGTTTGTCTATATTATCATATTAATGAATGTTTAGGTTATTGTAAAAATAATATACCTAATGAAGTAATTGATACTCAAAAAAAAGAAATAATTTCCTTCTTAAAAGGGGATAGTTCTAATATAGAGAAAATATTAAATGAAAAAATAAAAAAAGCTAGTGATAATCTAAATTATGAGAAAGCATTAGAGTACAAAAATACTTTAGATGATATAAAAATTACCCTATCAAAACAATTTATAGATTTAAATACAAATTATAACTTTGATTTAATAAATTATTACCAAAGAGAAAACTACACATCAATTGAAATATTTTTTGTTAGGGAGGGTTTATTATTTGGAAGACATAATGAAATAATTCAAACAGTGGATCTTATTACTGATATTGAAGAATTTATTATCAAATTTTATGAAAATAATGCACTAAAACCAAAACAATTATATGTAAATGAAAATATAAATAAAGACTTATTAAGTAGCTATTTAGATACAAAAGTAGAAATTCCAGTACGTGGAAAAATAAAACAAGTTTATAAACTGGCCGAAGATAATGCTAAAGAGCAGTTAAATGAAAAGTTAGAAACTATCAGAAGAAGCGATACTAAAAGAATGGACGCTTTGGAGGAATTTAAATCATTACTTAAATTAGATAAATTATCAAGGATTGAATCATTTGATAATTCCCATTTATTTGGAACTTATTATGTTTCTGGAATGGTTGTATTTGATGAATTTTTACCTCAAAAAAAATTATATCGTAAGTATAAATTGGAAGTAGATGTAAAAGATGATTTAAGCGCTATGAAAGAAGTTATTTATAGAAGGTATTATAAATTAATGATGGAAGAAGAAAGATTACCTGATTTAATTGTTTTAGATGGGGGTAAACTGCAAATTGGGGCAGTTACTAATATTTTAGAATCATTAAATCTAAAAATCCCAGTAGTAGGACTAGTAAAAGATAAAAAACATAATACTAATACTTTAATTAATAGCAATATGGAAGAAATTCCAATTGATAAAAAATCAGATTTATTCTTATTTTTAGTTAAAATTCAAAATGAAGTTCATAACTTTGCTATAACCTATCATAGGTCACTATCTTCAAAAGGAAATTTAGCTAGTTTACTTGATAATGTTCCTAATATAGGACCAGTTCGAAAAAAAGAATTGTTAAAAAAATATAAATCTCTAAAAGCTATGAAGGAAGCTACAGTAGAAGAACTAACAAATTTAGTAGATTTGAAAACTGCAAATAATTTATATAATTATTTGAAAGATATAGTATAATAAAATAAAAAGGAGTAAAATATGAAAAAATTAAATAATAAGGGTTATAACTTAATGGAATTACTAGCAGTAGTTGCAATTTTAGGAATATTATCAACTATTGGTATGATAGCATATAATGGTTATTTAAAAGATAGTAGAGAAGAAGCTTATGATGCTTTATTTAAGTCTACTTATAGAGCAACAGAGGCATATGTTTTAGAAGAAGAATTTACATCAGAGGTCACTCTTCAAGAACTATTTGATAAAGGGTATTTAACATCTTTAAAAGATCCTGCTAATGATCAAGAAAACTGTACTGGTAAAGTTACAATTCAAAAAAGAAATGCTTCTAATACAGGAGTAAATAAAATTTTAGAAGAATATGAGTATACAGTAAATTTAGACTGCTATAATGGGGAAGGAATAAATCCAAGAACATTTAATGAAGAATAATAGAAAATAGAGGCAAATATGAATCAAGAAAACAAAATAAAAATAATGGATGAAGTTTTATCTAATAAAATAGCAGCCGGAGAAGTAGTAGAGAAAACTATGAATGTTGTCAAAGAGTTAGTAGAAAATTCAATTGATGCTAATAGTGATGAAATAACTATCAAATTAATAGATTCTGGTGTTAAAGAAATAACAGTAATAGATAACGGAGGAGGGATGAGTAGAAATGATGCTACTCTTGCTTTTTCACGTCATGCAACTTCTAAGTTAACCTCGATTGATGATTTATTTAACATTGAATCACTTGGGTTTAGAGGAGAAGCTCTCCCATCAATTGCAAGTGTTTCTAAAGTTGTGTTAAAAACTTCAATTAATAACGAAGGAACATTAGTTACTATAGATGGTGGTAAAAATATGCAAGTAGAAAATAGTAGTCTAATAAAAGGAACTACTATTAGTGTTCAAAATTTATTTTATAATACTCCAGTAAGATTAAAGTACTTAAAAAACTTATATATTGAACTAGCTCATATAAGTGAATATATAAATAAAATGGCTTTATCATTTCCAAATATTAAATTTAAGTTAATTAATAATGATAAAGTACTTTTAGAAACTTCTGGTAATGGAGATTTGTTAAAAGTTATATATAATATATATGGAGTAGATGTCACTAAGAAAATGATTGAAATAACGGCAGAAAATGACGATTATTATATCAATGGATATATATCATATCCAGAAATTTATAAAAGTAATAGAGGAAGTATTACAACTTTAGTAAACGGAAGAATTATAAAAAATATTGAATTAAATAAAGTTATACTAGAGGCCTATCATACATATTTACCAATTGGTAAATATCCTGTAGTAGTATTAAATATTAATGTAGATCCAATCTTAATAGATATAAATATTCATCCTACTAAAATGGATATTAAATTTTCAAAATTCGATAAATTAAAAGAATTAGTATTTCAAGGAATTAATAATTCTCTAAATAAAAATAGTTTAATACCAAAAGTAGAAGTTCCAATAATTGAAAGACCTACTTTTGAAAAAAATATAATAGTTAATGAAAAAAAATATGAAGAAATTAATTTAGAGTTAAGTATAAAAGAATCAAAAGAGGATTATAATTTAGTGAAAATAAAACCAATGATTCCAAGAGGACTAGTCTATTTAACTTATATAATAGCAGAAAATGAAGATGGCATGTATATTATAGACCATCATGCTGCAGCAGAAAGAATAAATTATGAAAAATATTTAAAAGAGTTAACTAATCCTAATAATCATACTCAAAATTTATTAGTGCCAATTAAATTAGAATTCCCATCTAATGAATATCTAATTTTAAAAGAAAACCTTCATTTATTAGAAAAATTAAATATAGAAATAGAAGAATTTGGAATTAATACAATACTAGTAAGAAGTCATCCCGTATGGCTAAAAGAAGGCTATGAAGAAGAGTCAATTCGAAAAATTATTAATAGTATTATTGAAAAAGAAAAATTTGAAATAAAAGAGTTAGTAGAAAAAACAGCAATTACTCTTTCCTGCCGATTATCAATTAAAGCCAATGAATATACTAATTACGATGAACAAGAAAGATTATTAAATGATTTAATTAAATGCGACCAACCTTATACTTGTCCGCATGGAAGACCAACTGTTATTAAATATACAAAATATGAATTAGAAAAAATGTTTAAAAGAGCACTAGACTAGGAGAAATTATGAAAAAGATATATGTAGTAATTGGACCTACATCAGTAGGTAAAACAAAATTAAGTATAACTCTTGCCAAAAAGTTAAATGCTGAAATTATTAATGGTGACTCAGTATGTATTTATAAACACTTGAATATTGGAAGTGCTAAACCTACTAAGGATGAGATGAGTAATATTAAACACCACTTAATTGATATTAGAGAAGTTGATGAAAAATATAGTGTCTATCAATATCAAAGTGATGTTAGAAGATTAATTAATGAAATACCTAGTCAAAATATTGTCATAGTTGGAGGAACAGGACTTTATATTAAAGCAGCTTTATTTGATTATAAGTTTAGTGAAATAAAAGAATATAAGAAATACGATAATTTATCGAATGTAGAACTATTTAATAAGATAAAAGAGTATAAAAAAGATACTACGGTTCATATAAATAATCGACAAAGATTAATAACATTATTAAATAAATTAGAAAATAATTGTAATATAGATAATCAAAAAGATAAATTATTATATAACGCTTATTTTATTGGGTTAACAACTAATAGAGAAGATTTATATTCTAAAATAAATAATAGAGTAGATATAATGATTAAAAATAAACTTCTAGATGAAGTGCTTTCTTTAAAGGATAAATACAACAATTCACAAATATTAAAAACAGCCATTGGGTACAAAGAATTTATACCATATTTTAATAATGAAGAAACTCTTGATGAAGTTATTAGTAATATTAAATTAAATTCCAGAAGATATGCAAAAAGACAATATACTTTTTTTAATAACCAGTTTAAAGAAATAAACTGGTACGAATTAACTCCTCAAAATTTTGATAATCAATTAGTAAAAATATATAATGATTTAAATATTAATTAAGTTTAATTTAAGTAAATAAATATATAATTAAATAAAGGAGGCTTTATGAAATTATTAATAGTAGAAGATCAAAAATATATGGCAGAAGCCATAGCAGAAATACTAAAAAAACATAAGTATATTGTTGATGTTTCCTTAGATGGACTAGAAGGTTATTATTTAGCAAAAGATAATCAGTATGATTTAATAATATTAGATATAATGTTACCTAATATGAATGGTTATCAAATTTTAGAAAAACTTAGATTAAATAAAATAGATACCAAAATTATTATGTTAACAGCCAAACAAGAAGTTGAAAATATTGTAAAAGGGTTAAATCTTGGAGCAGATGATTATTTAGTAAAACCTTTTGATACAAAAGAGCTATTAGCTAGAATTAATGCTATTACAAGAAGAGAAGATAAACTGAAAAAATCTAACAACACATTTGGTGATATTAAATTAGATATTAATAATTTAAAATTAATCTGTAATAATAAAGATTTAACTTTAACTTTAAAAGAAGCTCAGTTACTTAAATTATTAATGGATACTAAAAATACAGTGGATAAAGAATTGATAATTAATAAATTATGGAGTTTAGAAAAAGTAGTTATTGATAATAATGTAGAAGTATATATTTCTTTTTTACGAAAAAAATTGAAATTTCTAAAGAGCAATATAAAAATAAAGACAATAAGAGGAATTGGATATAGATTAGAAGGAGAAGAAGAAGAAGATGTTTAAAAAGTTAAGAAATAATTTATTATTAATAAATTTATTAATAACATCAGTTATCATCATAGCTTCTTTTATTGGGATATATTTAGTTATTGTAAATGATACAAATATGCAAAATAAAGAAAAAATTAATCGATCTCCTTTTGTATCTTTTTTAAGTAAAGTACCAAAAGAAAATAAAATTGACAATGAAGTAATTAATGATTTAAGAGATAATTATCATGATTTAGATAATAATTTTAAAATTCTTTTAAATGATAAAAATGAAATAATTGAAATTATTTCATTCTTAGATATTGAAGAAAACGAGTATAATAAATTAAATGAAATACTTACTAATAGTAGTGGTAAAATTACATTTAATAATAGTATTTGGATATATGAAAAAAGGAAAATTCCAAGTAATATAAATGAAAAAATTTCAAATAATGAAATAGTATATCAAATTGATTTTTTAAATATTACAGAAACAGAAAAATATTTAGATACTATATTATTTACATTAATAATTATTGGGATCTTAGTTTTAATAGTAATATTTTTTATAAGTAAATTTTTTGCAAATAAAGCAATTAAACCTATTGAAAATATGTGGTTAAAACAAAAACAATTTGTAGCAGATGCTACTCATGAATTAAAAACGCCATTAACAATTATTAATGCTAATCTTGATGTAGTAGAGATGAACAAAAAGAATACTGTTAAAAGTCAAAACAAATGGTTAACATCAATAAAGAACCAAACTATTTCGATGAATAAATTAATTACAGATTTATTGAATAGTTCTAATATTGATGAAAAAGAATTAAATATAGAAAAAGTTAATATTAAAGAAGTGATTGAAGAAATATCATTATCAATCGAAGCATTAAGTTATGAAAAAAATATTAAATATAAAACTAATTTAGAAAATATAAGTATTAATACGGATAAATTATTATTACAACAATCATTGCTAATATTACTTGATAATGCTTTGAAATACACAAATGAATCTGGATATATTAAAATTAATCTTTATAAACAAAGTAAACATATAATAATTGAGATAATCAATAGTGGAATTGGTATTACCTCAGAAGATTTACCAAATATATTTGATAGATTTTATAAAGGTGATAAAGCTAGAACTAATAAAGATAATAGTTTTGGATTAGGATTATTTATTGCTAAAAATATTATTTCTAAATTAAAAGGAGATATTATTGTAACTAGTAAAATTAATAAAGAAACAAAATTTATAATAAAAATATAAGAACTTACCTATGTAAGTTTTTTATTTTAAATAATTAAGGTTTTTTTAAGACTACTTAGATATAATCAAAATGAAAGTAGGAGGAAAAATGAAGAAAAATATGATTAAAAGATCCTGGTTAAATATAACTAGGAAGAAAAATAAGACGATAGTACTATTTATTATAATGTTTGTAATAGCTAATTTAGTACTATCATCGCTTTCGATATCTAATGCAGTGGAAGAAAGTACTAACTATGCTAAAGAATCACTAGGAAGTGAAGTGTACCTAAGTCCAAATATGGAAGATATGAAAGAAAGTATGCAAGGCATGATGGGAAAGGGAGAGATGGATAAATCTAGTTTATCATCACTTAGACCATCATCAACAATAGAAATGGCAAATAATATAGCGGATTCTTCATATGTAAAAGATTATCAATATTCAACTATTGTAACAGGAGAAGAAGAAAACTTTAATATTGTAGAATCAGACCAATCATCAATGATGGGTGGACGAGGTATGATGGAAGGAATTAAAATAACAGGAATTAACTCTTATGCTTTTATCCCGGAAGTCGAAAGTAATATATTCGAAATAACAGAGGGAACATATTTTGATGAAAAAACAGAGTCATCTGTAATTATATCTTATGAACTTGCAATAGAAAATGATTTAGAAGTAGATGATAAATTAGAAATAACTAAAACAGATACAGAAGAAGTAGTTAGTTATAATATAATTGGTATATTCACTTCTAGTGAAGCAGGATATGAAAATAATATATATATGAATGTTAGTGATAGTGAAAAATTAATGACTGACGAAATATATAATGATGGAGATTATTCTGTTAGTAACGTTGTATACTATCTAAATAGTCCAGAAGATTCAGAAAGTTTTATAAACGAAGCATCTTCAAAATATGACTTTGAAAAATTGAGTTTAACTTTGGATATTGATAATTCAGCTTATGAACAAATGGCAGGACCAATAGAACAAGTTGGAAGTTTTTCATCAACTATAATGTGGGTTGTAATAATAGCAGCTGTCTTAATAATATCTTTAATTATCAATAATAGTATAAAAGATAGAAAATATGAAATGGGTGTTCTAATGTCTTTAGGAGCAACTAAAAAGAATATAGTAGGACAAATATTTTTAGAGTTATTTATTGTAGCAACAGCTGGATTTATGCTAGCGCTCCCAACGTCAACATTAATAGCTAATAGTATGTCTGATAGTATGTTGAATAGCCAGTTAGAAATAAGTGAAGAACAATCGGAAAGTAATTTTGGAAGACCTCAGATGGGATCTAAAATGATGGGTGATAATAATAGTGATGTAGAAGTAATCGAAGAAATCAATGTAAATGCATCAATTAATGATTATTTATTATTATTTACAATCGGGTATATGATAATCTTTATATCAATGGCATTACCTACTGTAAACATTATGAAGTATGAACCGAAAACAATTCTTACAGGGAGGGAATAAATATGAATAAATTAGAATTAAAAGATTTAAAATATAGCTATTATGATGGTAATAAGAATAATGAAGTTTTAAAAGGCATAAATGCTTCTTTTGAATCAGGGAAAGTATACTCGATTATAGGAGAATCAGGAAGTGGTAAAACTACCTTAATATCGTTAATGTCAGGACTTGATAATTTACAAAAAGGAGATATAACCTATAATGATAAATCAATTAAAGTAATTGGAAATAGTGAGTTTAGATTACATTATGTTAATATAGTATTTCAATCATATAATTTAATAAACTATATGACAGGTAAAGAAAATGTTCAAGTAGGATTAGATTTTTCAGGAAAAGCCCATGAAAAAGAATATGCATACAAAGTATTAGATAAAGTAGGGATTAATCAAGAAAAAGCAGATAGATTAGTTTTAAAATTATCTGGTGGAGAACAACAAAGAGTAGCAATAGCTAGGGCATTAGCGTCAGAAGTTCCAATAATTGTAGCAGATGAACCAACTGGAAATTTAGATGAGGAAACTGAAAAAAAAGTAATGAAGTTATTTAAAAATATGGCAGAATCTGGAAAAATTGTTATAATCGTAACTCATTCCAAAAATGTTTCAGCTTACGCAGATAAAGTTTATAAAATCAAAGCTGGTAAAATGACAAAAGAAAAGATTTAGAATTTCCTAAATCTTTTTATTTTTGTTCTAATTCTGAGTATATAGACTGATCAAAGTTATGCTCTGTTTTTTCTTGATGTAATAGTAATTTAGTATCAATTAGAAAATAGTCATAAGCTAAATGATTAGCACCGGTATTAGTGATCGGATCATCCCAAGTTAAATCTAAGTGGTACCAAGTATTATCTAGTAATACAGCATTCCAAGTATGAGTGCTGGATGCTACTTTATAATTTTTAATACCTAATTCTTCCAAAAATAAAGCCATTGCATCAGTGTAACCACCACATATTGCATAATTTTCAATTAAAGGACCATACGCAATACTAGATCTATATTTAATAATGTTATTATCTGTTCTATTAGTATCGTATGTAGAAGTATTAATAATATAATCATGGATATTTTTAATATTTTCAGTATTAGTATTTCTAAAATCAATTAAACTTAGCTTAAGTGTATTAATTTTTTCGTTTATAATATTTATCTCTTCTTGAGAATAGTTCTTTTCAACTGTAATTGTAACTTCTCCAGCAGTAGTAAAACTGGCTTTTAAATATCTAAATGAGTTATAAGGATGAACAAAGTTATTAATATTAGATAATAAGAACTGATCACTTAATAGGGTGGTAACATCTTCTATACAATCATCATATGTATTAGAACATAAAAATTTAGAAGTCTCTTGTCCAGAATTTATAATTGTATAAAAAACATTTTTTAATTCACTATAATCATCAGGAGTAAAGTCTTTCGTATTAACAACATAATTAAAATTATAGTCACGGTAATAATCATTTTTAATTATATAAGGATTTTCATAAGTACTTGTAAAATAATACGCAAAGTGGTTTAGTATATCAGCTTTATTAATAAAAACTGTTAGCCATAAAGTAATAACTAATCCCCAAAAAACAATGAATTTTAAACAGTTTTTTATTTTCATAATACCACCTTTTAATATATCTATTTTATATCAAAAATAAAAATAAGTAAATAAAAAAATCAATCCTTAGATTGATTAGTTTAATGCGTTATTTGTTTTTGTAAGTCTAGACTTTAAACGTGCTGCTTTATTTTTATGAATTAATCCATTAGATGTTGCTTTATCTATTTTTTGAATTGCAACATTTAATAAATTAGTAGCTGCTTCTTTATTATCTTGCTTTGCTTCTTTTTCAAACTTTTTAATAGCTGTTCTCATACTAGAAACGATAAAAGTATTAACTTCTGCTTTTTTAGCGTTAGAACGAACTCTTTTTTTAGCGCTTTGAATATTTGGCATAATTTTCACCTCTCTTTTGTAAACATATTTATTTTATCAAAAAACATAGGTAATTGCAAGGTATTTTAATCATTTAAAAAAAGTTTGAAAAAGTACTATAATTATGATATAAATATACTAGGGTGATTTTAGATGGTAGTATTAAATAATTCAGAACAATTAATGAAATTAGGTTTATTAATTGTAATTCCAGTTACATGTATTTTAATAATATACGCAATAATTAGATTTATATTTTCTAAAAAAATAAAAGAAAAAGATGAAAAATATGTTTTAGCAGTTAATTATTACAATGTTTTATTAGTTCTTGTGATATCCTGTTATTTAGCAGCTATTACTTGTGCCTTTATGCATTATATAACAAATTATATGAGGGCTCATGATTTGGTAGAGGCTCATAATATTTTATATTACTTTGGGTTAATATTCCCTGTGCTTCCAGTTTCTATTGTGGTTTTTCTATCAATAAAATTTGTAAAAGTATTCAAAAGAAAAGAGGGTATTTATGAAGGAAAGTAAAGGAAAAAGCTTTTTAGCAGTTCTATTTATATTAATACTATTATTATTAATTGTTCTTCCTCCTATTTTTAGAATAGTATTTAAAGAAGAAGTGAAAGTCGAACCAAAAGAAGAAGTTCAAACAGAAATATTAACATGCGAAATATTAGAAGAACAACAAGTGAGTATTCAAATTAGAAATATATATACAGATGACATTATTACTAGTAGTGAAATCTCTTACTTAACAACTCTTCAAGAACTATTGCCGGCAGAATTATTATTTATAAATGAATATGCTTTAGATGTAACGCCGAATGGTGATTATTCTAAAGTGGTGATTGATGAGATGGTAAATAATGAATTTTCAGATGCTAGAATTAATAATTTATTTATAGATAAAGAAATTGCCAAAAATTATATAGAATCGTTAAATTTTACATGCGAAGAACAGTAAAGAGCTAGTAAAACCATATAAAACTTGACAATTTATGGGTTTTATGTTAATATGTTAGTACTTTGAAGGTACAGGGGCTTTTGGAGTAGTTATTTAGAAAAAAAGAAACTAGATAAGGGGTTGAATATATATGCAAAATAGTTTTATATTTGAGTATTTAGATGAAAATGATTTTCGTAAAAAGGAAAGAAGTGTTAGAAAGTATAACATGCTAGCTTATAAAAAGTTAACATTTAATTACTATCCGGATTTAAGACAAGGTAAGTTCTTAGGAGAAGTTACTAAAGAAAATAAACAAGATAATACAATATCTTATAATTTAAAATTACCAACAGATGCTTTATTTTCTAAAGTACACGGTGAAATAATGTTACATTATACAGTGTATACAGATAAAAAAATAATTTTACTTACAAATATTACACCAGAAGGAATTTTAGATGAAGGGCATAGAGCAGAACTTACTACATATAAAGGAGTAATGATTTCTAAAACTAACCCAGAAAAAGATATGTTTAAAATTAATTTATTAAATAAATTAGGAAAATAGGTAAAAAAAATACTAAAACAAGCAAAATACTTTGCAATTATTATTTTTTTTTGATAAAATACAAGTAGACACAAAGGAGGCAAACAATGGCAAAAAAACAAGGAAACAGACAAAGTAAAATCTTGATGTGTAATGAATGTGAGCATAAACAAGAAAACTATAGAGTTAGTAAAAATGTAAAAAATACAACTGAGCGTCTTGAATTAAATAAATATTGTCCAAGATGTAGAAAACATACAGAGCATAAGGAAAAAAAATAAGATAATTTATACTTATTTTTTGTTTTATAGAGGAGATTTAAATGGTTAGTACAAATGATTTAAAATTAGGAATTACAATAGAACTTGATGGAGCAATTTATTCAGTTTTAGACTTTTTGCATGTTAAGCCTGGTAAAGGAGCAGCTTTTGTTAAAACAAAATTAAAAAATTTAAGAACTGGATCTACAATTGAAAAAACTTTCAACTCAGGAATTAAATTAGCAACTGCAAGAATTGATAAACAAAATATGCAATATTTATATAATATTAATGATGTTTATTATTTTATGGATTTAACAACATATGAGCAATTAGAAATTAAAAAAGAACAAATTGAAGATAGTGTAAAATTTTTAATCGAAAACTTAGAAGTAATTATAACTAGTTATGAAGGAGAAATTTTAGGGGTTCAATTACCAGATAAATTAACTGTAAAAGTTATCCAAACAGATACTGCTACAAAAGGTAATACTACAAACAATGCTCTAAAAGATGCTATTGTAGAAACAGGACTACTAGTAAAAGTACCATTATTCATTGATCAAGATGAAGAAATAATAATTTCAACTAGTGATGGAAAATATTCATCAAGAGCATAATATTATGCTCTTTTTATTTTACATTTTTTTGGTAATAGTATATAATTAATAATATAAGGAGACTAAATCATGGCTAGAAGAAAAAAGAAAACTACAACAAAGTTTAAATATAAAAAAGAGTTATATGGAATAGTTTTAATAGTAGTAGCAATTTTAGGATTAGGTAAATATGGAATGTTTGGAAACTTAGTAATGTCTATTTCTTATTTTCTAACAGGGAGTTTATATATATTATTATTAGCGTCGTTTATTTTAATCGGATTGTATATTATTATTAAACATGAATTGCCCGACTTTTTTTCATTAAAAATGACAGGGATATATCTGATGGTAGTGGGATGTTTAGTATTTTTACATAAAGATTATGTCATACTTACAACAGGAGCAGAACTGGATATATTTAGAACTACAACAGAACAATTATTTAGAGTATTTGATAGTATAACAAATCCAGCAGTAGGAAGTAGTTTAGTAATGAGTGGGGGAATAATTGGATGTTTCTTTACTATTTTATTTAATATGTTATTTTCATATATTGGAATGCAAATAGTAGCAGGACTTGTAATATTAATCGGAATTACCATGTTTACAGGGTTCTCTTTAATTAGTTTTATTAAAGAAAATATTAATAATAAAGAAAAAACTCCTAAAAACATTAAAGAGACTAAAAAAGAAGTAATTATTAATAACTCAGAAAATGATGAAGTAGTTTCTGAGGTGAAAGATAAGAAAAACCACATTAAAATATCAAGTATTGATGAACTTAACTCATTAAATAATAATGAAGAAGCAAAATCAGTTCCTGAGTCAACTGAAATAGTAGAAAAAGAAAAAAGTATTATTAATAGTAATTATAAATTACCAACTTCTGATATTTTAGATAAAGTAAAAAAAGATAAAAAGACAATGAATCAAGCAGAGATTGAGACTAATATAGTAGCAGTAGAACAAGTGCTTAAAGATTTTAATATTGATGGTAAAGTTGTTGAAGTCCATATTGGACCGGCAGTTACTCAATATGAATTAGAAATTAAAAGTGGTACAAAAGTTAGTAAAATAGTAAGTTTAAATAAAGAAATATCATTAGAACTTGCTAAAAAAGATGTTCGTATTGAAGCTCCAATTCCTGGGAAAAGAACGGTAGGGATTGAAGTACCAAATGACTCTGTAGCGGCTGTTTCATTTAGAGAAATATTTGATAAAATACCAGCAGATAAGAAAAGTTCGAAATTATTAGTGCCTCTAGGTAAAAATATTATGGGTAACGTTATTTGGTGTGAAATCGATAAAACCCCTCACTTACTAGTAGCAGGTGCAACAGGAAGTGGTAAATCAGTATGTATTAACGGGATTATTTCTACTATTTTAATGAGAGCAAGACCTGATGAGGTGAAAATGGTAATGGTTGATCCTAAAAAAGTTGAGTTATCAGGATATAACGGAATACCTCATTTAATGTGTCCTGTAGTAACAGACCCTAAAAAAGCATCGGTTGCTTTATCGAAAATAGTTGGAGAAATGGAAAGACGATATGAGGTTTTTGAATCTACAAGAACAAAAAATATTACAAGTTATAATGAATTGATAGATAAAAACAATTTAAAATTAAGCGATGATGATAAACAAAAAAGAATGCCATATATAGTGGTAATTGTTGATGAGTTAGCAGATTTAATGATGGTTGCATCAAAAGATGTTGAAGCTTCAATTATGAGAATTACACAGATGGCCCGTGCAGCAGGAATTCATTTAATTATTGCAACTCAAAGACCATCCACAGATGTAATTACTGGGGTTGTTAAGGCTAACATCCCATCACGAATATCATTCTCAGTTAGTAGTGGAATAGACTCAAGAACTATCCTAAATCAAACAGGAGCAGAAAAACTACTTGGAAAAGGGGATATGTTATTTTTCCCAACTGGAGTTAATTCACCCCAACGTGTTCAAGGAGCTTATATTTCAGATGATGAAATTAAAAGAATTATAGATTTTACAGTTAAACAACAAAAAGCTGAGTTTGATGAAAAATTGATGAATTTAGATACTGAATCAACAACTAAAAGTGCATCTCAAATAGAAGATCAAAATCAAGTAGAAGACTATGATGATCCACTTTATAATGAAATAGTAGAATTTGTTATCCAAACTCAAAAAGCCAGCGCATCACTATTACAAAGAAGGTTTAAACTAGGTTATAATAGAGCTGCTAGAATAATAGATTTATTAGAAGAAAGAGGAATAATTGGGGGAGTAAACGGATCAAAACCAAGAGAAGTTTTAGTTCAATTAGAAGAAAATATTGATTAAGAAAGAAGGTAGTTTATGCCAACACCACATATTTCAAGTGAAAAAGAAGATGTAGCAAAAGTAGTTTTAATGCCAGGAGATCCACTACGTGCTAAATATATAGCAGATAAATTTTTAACAGATGTTAAATTAGTAAATGAAGTTAGAAATAATTATGGATTCACTGGATTTTATAAAGGGAACAAAGTAACTGTTTTCTCGTCTGGAATGGGAATTCCAAGTATTGGAATATACGCTTATGAATTATTTAAGTTTTATGATGTAGATAAAATTATTAGAATAGGAAGTTGTGGTTCTAACCATCCTGATGTAAAACTATTGGATGTAGTTTTAGCAACATCAGCTTATACTCTAAACCCATATGCAAAACTATTATTTGATGAAGAAGTGTATGAAGCAAAAGCAACTGAAAGTATCATAAATGATATAATCACTGCAAATAAAAATTTAAAAAGTAAATTAGTAACAGGAGAAGTAATTACAAGTGATGTATTTGATGTATATGCTGATGGAGATAAATTCATTAAAAACTTTCCATCAGATAGAAATTTTGTTGCTAGCGAAATGGAAGCATTTTGTTTATTATACTTAGCTACTAAATTTAATAAAGAAGCAGCTACATTATTAACTGTAGTAGACTCAAAATATGATGATAATATTGTTACAAGCAAACAAAGAGAGACCTCATTAGATGATATGATTATTTTAGCTTTAGAATCATCATTTAAATAATAAGGAGGAAAATTATGAAACATAAAAAAAGAAATAAAAATTTACTTAGAAATTTTATTATTTCTTTTTTTGTTTTATTCTCTATCTTTTTTATGTCTGTTGGTTATGCTGCTCTTAATACTACATTAACGATTAGTGGTGAGGCTGTTGTTTTAAAGACAGATTCTTTAAAGATTACTAAAATTGAAGATAATGAATTATTAAATGGCGGATTTTCTTTATATAATCCATCATTTACAGAAGATACAACAGAAATGCATGTTTCACTACCGAATCAAAATTCTACTGTGTCATATAATGTAACATTATCAAATACCACAAATATGGATTATGTATTATCAAATATATTTGAAGAAGTTAATAGTAATTCAGATATTAAATATGTTATAGAAGGTATTGCAATTAATGGAATTATAAAAGCAGGAGAAGAAATAGTTTTTCAAATAAAATTTTATTATGAAGGGGCTATACCACCAGCTACTGATATTTCTCTAAATTTAAAGTATGAATTTTTAACAGAGACAGAAATATTTACAGATCCCATATTAAATGGAGCAGATCCTGTACTAGCAGATGGAATGATCCCAATTATTTATAATGAAACTACTAATACTTGGGAAAAAGCTCCAATTACAGATGAGTGGTATAATTACGTTAATACAAAATGGGCAAATGTTGCAACAGTTGTCGAAAGTAAAAGAAACTATTATCTTACGGCGCCAATTGGAACAGAAGTTTCTATGGATGATATAACAGTTATGTTAGTATGGATTCCAAGGTTTTCATACACATTATTAGAACAATTTGGAGAAATTGGTACTGGTGCTTCAACGCCATCATTGTCTACTCCTGGAGGATTTAATATAAAATTTATTGGAACATCTCAAACGGATTTAGGAACTGCTAAATATACTAGTGGAGCTCCCTCAAACTATCATACATCACCAAGTTTTTGCTGGGGCAATACGTGTGATAATCCAGACACAAGATCAGATTCTGAGAATGTGGAAGTACCAGGTTTTTGGATTGCTAAATTTGAAGCTTCAAAAGTAGGGAATCTTCTTTATTCAAAACCAAACATGTTACCAATGAATCAAATCACTATATCTAGTACATTTTATATGGTTCAAAGTTTGATGAATGGACAAACAGGACAAAATAATTATGGATATATAGATAATGTTGATGCTCATCTAATAAAAAATACTGAGTGGGGAGCAATGGCGTACTTATCTCAATCAAAATATGGTAAATACGGTAATCCAGACTATACAGGAGCAAACAAAGAAATTTATCCTAATAATTGTATTAATTATAGTACTGGAATTGGAGGAGACTCACCTCATTCTCTTAAAACAACCGCAACATGTGGTGTGAATACATATGATACATATAATGGAATGGGAGCATCGACTACAGGTAATATATACGGAGTATATGATACAGTTGGTGGAACATTTGATAGAGTCATGGGTTCAGTTTTGTCAGAAACAGGAGACTTTTATCCAGATGCCTCAGGATTTACATCACTACCAGAAGCAAAGTATATAAATGTTTATCCGTATGGTAATTACGGGGTTAATACAACACCTTCTATAAAAGGGGATGCTTTAACTGATACATTAGGATTTTACTCAGATCGTGGGGTAGCTGGATTCTATTTACAATACCACTGGTTTTACCGAGGGGGAAGTTTATGGGGGAATGACCCCGTTGTAAATGGAATATTTTCTTATACAACTTATAGTGGAGCCGCTGACCCAAATCATTCCTCTAGATTTACCTTAACTGTACCTTAAAGTAGAGATTTATCTACTTTTTTTATTTGTAAAGATATAATATGATATACTAACATAGTAAAGGAGATTAATATGGAAAAAAAAGTAATAAATAAAGATAAATATGAATTACATTTATTAAATATAAAAAAATTTAATACAACACTAGTAAAAATAGTAATTGAAGAAGATATAAACAAAGAGGCCTTAACTAAGAAAAACTTATTATATATGTTGCTTGGCAGAGGTTCTAAAAAATACCCTACATTAAGAGAAAATAAAATAATGAATGAAGAATTATATGCTCCTAATATTAAAATCTTTGGAAGTATAGATAATAACTTATACAAAACTACAATAATCATGGATATTTTAAATGATAAATTCACAGAAGAAGGTAATTTAGAAAAAACTATTAAACACTACTTAAATTGTTTTTTTGATCCGAATATTAAAGATAATAAATTTGATGATAATGAGTTAGAAATAGTCAAAAATAAATTATATACGATACTGTTAAATGAAGAGGAAACACCAAGTATTTATTCAAAAAGACGTGCTTTAGAAGAGTTTGATCCAAACTTAATTGGTTTAAGAGGACCAGGATATATTTACGAAATAAATAGTATTACATCTACTGAGTTATATAATATATATTTAGAGCTGATTAATAACTCTAAAATTAAAATTTATGTAGTAGGAGACTTAAAAGAAGATATTACTAAAGTATTTGAAGAAGTAATAAGTTTTAAGAATTCAAAAAAAGACTTAAAATTAGAGATAATAGAAAAACCAAAGGTAAACGAAATAGTCAAAGAGGTAGTAGAAGAAAAAGATTTAGAGCAATCAATCGTAAGAATGATTGGTTTATTTAAAAATCCGACTGATTATGAAAGAAGGTATGTTGCTCCTTTGTTAAATATAATTTTAGGAGGAATTGATTTTAAGTTATTTAATACAGTAAGAGAAGAACATTCACTTTGTTATACAATCCATTCATCATATACATATGTTCAAAATTTATTCGAAATAGCTGCTTCAATTTCAAGTGAAAACTATAAGAAAACAAAAGAACTTATTTATCAAGAAATTGAAAATATAAAAAATGGTAAAATAACAGATATAGAATTAGAAAGTGCTAAAAATAAAATAGTTAATAGTGAAAATAAACTTTCGGAAAAACTAACTAATATATTAGCAGATTATTTACTAGTTCAAGACTTAGGGTATAAAGAAAAAAAAGAAAGAATGAAATTAAATAGTAAAGTTACAAAAGAAGAAATAGCAAATTTAATGAAAAAATTACAAATAGATACAATATATTTGTTGAAAGGAGAAAAAAATGATTAGAGAAAATTTAACAATTGAAGGATTAGAAAAAATCAAGTATACCAAAGTAATATTGGAAAATAAACTAGAACTTCACTTACTTCCATTACTTGATAAAAAAGAATATAGTATTAATTATTATACAAGATATGGTTCGGTTCATACGAAATTTGTAGATAATAATGAAAAATGTGTAGTTCCAGATGGAATAGCTCATTTTTTAGAACATAAAATGTTTGAACAAGAAACGGGAATATCTCCCTTTAAGTTTTTTGCTAAAAGTGGATCTTACAATAATGCTGGTACTGCAGAAGAATTTACTACTTATGATTGTACAGGAACTACTAATTTTGAAGAAAATTTAAAATTTTTAATACAATTTGTTAATCAACCATATTTTACTGATGAAAATGTTGAAAAAGAAAAAGGAATTATAGCAGAAGAATTAAAAATGTATATGGATAGACCAGAATATAAGTTATACAAAACTATAAAGGAAAATACATTTCATAAAGATGAACATCGTGTAGATATCGGAGGTTCAATTGAAAGTATTTATACTATAACAAAAGAAGATTTATATAAATGTTATAATAATTTTTATTCTCCAGCTAATATGGGAATCTTAATAGTAGGAAATTTTGATTTGGAACAAACGATTAAATTAATCAATAATGAAACAAAAAATTTAAAACAAAGAAAATTACCAGAAATTATAATTGAAAAAGAAGAAGATACTGTATTAAAAGAGACCGAAATAATATACGATAATACAGCAGTAAATAAATATTGTTTAAATATAAAATTAAATAAAAAACTATTTAAAAGCTTTGAACGTATTGAAACAGGTATGTATTTAAATTTAATTTTAAAAGAGTTATTTAGTAATACATCGTTATTTAAAGAAAAAATAATTAACGAGGAAATTGCTACAGCATTTCATTATGGTATTTCTAGAGGGGATAGTCACTTTATCTTAGAATTAGAGGCTGAAACTGACAATAGTGAGAAATTGAAATCTTTGATTTTTGATACATTAAAAACTGGAATAATTACAAATAATGATTTAAATCGAATGAAAAAAGCGTATAAAGCTGATCATTTTAAAAATTATGAATCAATTCAAAAAATTGAAAATGAAATATTTTATTCTTTATTACTTTATAATGAATATGATCCAAATGAAATATCTTTAATAAATAAGTTGTCATTTGATAAATTAAATAAAATAAGAAGCTTAATAAACTTAGATAACTATGCAGAAGTTATTTTACTAAAAAAAGACTAATCTAAGCAATAGTATAATTATAAAAAAATAACACAATTAGTGTTATTTTTTTATTTATATAAATCTTGTTTTAGTTTTTCTAAATTATCATTGATTAAATAAACATAATCATAATCATTTTTTCTTTCATCATCTGTTATATTATCTAATTTATGTAGAGTAGTAATGGTAATATTGTTATCTTCTACTAATTCTTTGGCAGCATCACTTAATTCATCACCTTCGAAAATATAAATGTTTTTAATAGTACCTTCTTTAGCAAGTGTTGCAACTTCATTAATTGTTTTAGCAGTAGCATCCGCATCTAAACAAATAATATTTGCATTAAAGTTTTCTAAATATTTAAGAGCGGAATTAGCAACTACTAAAGTTTTATTATCCGCATTATCTATTGTTAATCTATATTCAGCATCTATTTCTGATAAAACTAATTTTAAGTCTTCATAATTTTTATCGATATCTTCTAATAAATAAGCGCTTTTAATATATTCGTGAAGACCCAATCTAATATTTTGGGCCATCATTAACAGGGATGATGGGTTTAACCATAATTCTTCAGGAGAATAAGTAGTTTTTAATATATATCCAGTATCAATTATTTTCAAATCAGGATTAATGTCTAACAAATCAACAGCTAAATCTCTTTCTTTATCAATTAAACCATTATAAATAAATAAATCTTTTTGAGCAAAAGCTTCCTTTTGTTTATCGCTAATAATATAAGTATCAGTATTAATACCATCTGGATAAATTGAGGTAACCACCGAATTTTCTCCGTAAATTTCCTTAGTTATATATTCATTTGGATAGTTAGTAGTTACTATATCAATATTTTCCATATTGTCAGTAGTACAACCACTATTAAATATAACTATTCCTAGCATAAAAATTATCATAAAATATTTCTTCATTATTTTTTCTCCTTTTTTTCAGGTACTAAGTCAATTCCACCTTTAAAGAGGGGATTACATCTTAGAATCCTTTTTATTCCTAAAAAACACCCTTTAAAAAGACCATGTCTTTCTAATGCTATAATTGTATATTCAGAGCAAGTAGGTAGAAATTTACAATAGTTATGACTACTAACTGGGGTTTTTTGATATAACTTTATAATTTTAATTAATATATTTTTCATTAAAGTCACCTAATATTATTTTACTATAAATTTATTAAAATATCAATTATAAGTATACTAAATTATTTTGATTTGATATAATGTAATTGGTGATAACATGGAAAAAATATTTTTAAAATTAAACATAACTCCAAAGGATAAAAAAATCTATAAAACTGCTTTTTCTCATAGTTCTTATATAAATGAACATAAAGAAAAAGCTAGTTATGAGAGATTAGAGTTTTTAGGAGATGCTGTAGTTGATTTAGCAGTATCTGATTACTTATTTAAAAGTAAACATGAAAATGAAGGAGAAATGACTAAGATTAGAGCAAGTTATGTATGTGAAAATGCTTTATATGAATATTCAATTGCTTTGGGACTTAATGAATATATTAAAATTGGATATGGTGAACAAAAAGATGGTGGTATATATAAAAAGACTATTATTGCTGATGTATTTGAAGCTTTAATGGGAGCAATTTATTTAGATTTAGGATATGCTACTGCTAAAAAAGTAATTTTATCTATAATAGTACCATATATAGAAAATCCTAAAACAGTCTTTTTTAGTGATTATAAATCAACTCTTCAAGAATATGTTCAAACTAATCAAGAAAGTGTTGTTTATGAACTTATTAATGAAGAAGGGCCAGCTCATGATAAAAAATTTACAGTTAACGTGTTAATAAATGATTTAGTCTTTGGAACTGGAACAGCATCTTCGAAAAAAGAAGCAGAACAAGAAGCTGCTAAAGTTGCTATTTCTAAATTAGCGACTTAAGTTGCTATAATTTTGAAAATATGTTATAATGTGCTAGTGCTAAAACGAAACTATGCATAATATAGAAAGGAGACAAAAATGAGTAAAATTAAAATATTTAGTTTAGGTGGACTAAACGAAAATGGAAAAAACATGTATGTAGTAGAAGTAAATAAAGATATCTTTATATTTGATGCCGGAATAAAATATGATAATGATTCAAACTTAGGAATAGATTATATTTTACCTAATTTTGATTATGTTATTAAAAATAAAAAAAGAGTAAAAGGAATATTTTTAACACACGGGCATGAAGCTAATATGGGAGCAGTTCCTGATATTTTAGAAAAAATACCAGAATTAACAATTTATGGGACTAAATTAACTTTAGATATTGTGAAAAAGGATATATCTAATCCTGCTAAGTATAACTTTATTGAAATTAAAGCTCATACAAAAATTAAGTTTGGGAGAAATATAATTTTTCCAATCGCAGTAACACACTCAATACCAGATGCGGTATGTTATGTGTTATATACAGATCAAGGAGCAATTGTTTATACAGGAGATTTTGTATTTGATTCAACAGTACCTGATATTTATAAAACTGATATTGGGAAACTAGCTTATGTAGGTAAACAAGGAGTTTTATGTTTATTAAGTGAATCATTTTATGCTGAAAAAAGAGGTCACACTTCACCGAATAATAGAGCGACTTCTTTTATTAGAGAAGTTATTACTAAAAATAATAATAGAATAATTACAACTATATTTCCGTCACATTATTATAGAATGCAAGAGGTTTTAAATGAAATATCTAAAACAAATCGTAAAGTAGTAATAATGGGTAAACAGTTACAAGAACTAATTAATAGTGCTTTAAAAGATGGATATTTAACATTTGATAAATCGAGAATTGGAACATTAGAGGATTTAGAATTAAAAGATGTTATTGTTTTAATTTCAGATTTAAAAGAACAACCTTTTGCTAACTTACAAAGAATTATAAAAGGCTATGATAAGTTTATAAAAATAAAAGAGACTGATACTATTTTTATTACAGAACCTAGTTATCCAGGGATTGAAAAAAATATGGCTTTAATTATGGACGAGGTAGCAATGCTTGGAGCTAATGCAGTTAGTTTTGATAAAAAACATTTGTTACATCATGCATCTCAAGAAGATTTAATGTTAATGATAAATTTAATGAATCCAAAGTATTACTTTCCTGTAAAAGGTGACTATAAAAATCAATACGCTAATGCTGAAACTGCCGAAAAAGTTGGCATTAGTAAAGATAATATTATATTAAAACTAAATGGAGAAGTAGCTACGTTTGAAAAAGGTGAATTATCACAAGTTAAAGAAAATATTGAAGTAGATGAAATATTGATAGATGGTAAAAATCAAGGAGATATCGGAGATTTAGTATTAAAGGATCGTGAAATTTTAAGTGAAAGTGGAATTGTTATAATTAGTTGTACAATTTCAAGAGCGACTAAAGAAGTTTTAGCAACTCCAGAAGTATTAACAAGAGGTTTTATTTATGTTAAAGAAAGCCAAGAATTAATTGAAAATACTAAAGAAATTGCTAAAGCAGCTATTGAAGATAACATCGAACTTAATGTAAAAAAAGTAGATTATACTAGAATAAAAACAGAAGTTCGTGATAAATTAGGAAGATTTTTCTATAAAGAAACTGGATCTAAACCAATGATTATTACAGTTATTCAAGAAATCTAAAGATAAGTTAAACTTATCTTTTTTATTTGTGTTAAATTATGTAAAGTAGTCAATCTTGCTAAACATAACAATTTAAAATATGCTATTATATATATAGGTGATTCTTATGTATATAAATGAATTTGATAATGATATAAAATATAAAATGTATCGAGAGATAAGTGAAATATTAAAACCAAGTATATCGAAAAAAAATATATCAGACTATAAAATTATTTTTAATGAAAAATTACTTCCAGTAAGGATCTTTTATCCAAAAAGATTAGATTCAATTAAATCAATTATTATCTACTTACATGGAACTGGTAAAATTACAGGATTAACTAATTGTTATTCTTATGTATGTCAAGATTTAGCAAAAAAATGTGATCAATTAGTTATAGCAATTGATTATAATTATCCGTCTCTTTCTAATAGTTCATCTTTAGATGAAGTATATGATGTAGTTAAATATATTTATGATAATGCTAAAAAAATTGATATTTTAAGTGAAAAAATTACTGTTATGGGTGATTCTTTTGGAGCAACACTTGCTAGTAATATTTCAGATTTAGCAAATAAAAATAAGGACTTCAATATTACAAAACAAGTATTTATATCGCCAATTATTATAAATAATGAAGTAAATAACATAAAGAGTGATTTTATTAAAGAAACTAAAAAAATTATAGATGATTATAAAAATAAAAATAAAACTCATAAATTATTTGAGTTAGAAAAAATGCATAATTCAACTCCCGATACTTTAATTATTACTGGAGAAGCAGATCCTTTCAAAAAATCAATATTTAAATATTATGAAAATATAATAAAAAATAATAAAAAAAGTAAAATATATGAAATTCCTTATGCTAGTCATAATATACTTGCAGATAAAAATTATAATTTATCGGATGATGTTTTTACACAAATAAAATTATTTTCAAAATAAGGAGGAAGTATGTCAAAAATCGAAGTTAAAAAGAAATTAACAAAAAAAGAATTAGTTCAAATGTTACTTGAAAATAAAGAAATTAAAGAAGGTGACGAAGAAGAATTACTGGATTTATTAATAGATCAACCAATAGCAATTGATATAGATAAACAAGAAGAATTGAATATAACATTTGGAGATAAGATGGCTGATAAACTTAGTGCAGTAGCAGGTAGTTGGTACTTTTTATTAACGTTTATAGCAGTTTTGATTGCTTGGATAGTGATGAATGGAATCTTATTTGCAACATCTTCTTTTGATCCATATCCATTTATTTTACTAAATTTAGTTTTATCATGTGTTGCAGCAGTACAAGCTCCAATTATTATGATGAGTCAAAATAGACAAAATAAAAAAGATAGTTTAAGGAATCATAATGATTATAGGACGGATTTAAAAAGTGAATTAATACTAGAAGACTTACATGATAAAATAGAATATTTAATAAAAGAGAATAAAAAGATTAAAACATTATTGGAGGAGAAAAATGAAAAATAAAATATTTTTTCTTACTGTAGGGTTAATCTTTGTAGTAGGATGTCAGTCAGCCCCCAAAACTGATGAAGAATTTACAGAAGAAACAGACTTAGAATTAATAAGGTGTACAAGAAGTGTTGATCAAGATGATTTAACAGCAAATCTTAATTATACAGCATATTATAAAGGAGAATATTTGAAAATACTTTATAGTAGTGAAGCAGTTACATCTGATAATAATGAAACGTTAGAAGAATATAAAAGTGCTTATGAAAGAATTAATGAATCATATAAGGGGCTAGACGGGTATGAATCTGAGGTAATAAAAAAAGATAATACAGTAACTAAGGAAACATTAATAAAGTATGATATTGTTGATACGAATCGTCTTTTAGAAATAGAGGGTAGTAGTGACAATGTTATTAATAGTGATGGAACTGTTTTAGTAAAAGAATGGAAAGAATTAGCAGAGAAATTCGGAGCAGTATGCGATGATATTAAATAAAATATAAGGAGTAAAGATGGAGAGTTTCCGGTATAAAGAAGTAAAATATTTAAATAAAATAGAAAAGAAAGAAGTGAATGAGTTATTAAATAGCTCATTTCCGAAGGATCAAAGAACACCGTTATGGTATTTGATATTAAGAAGTAAAAATAAATATATAAAATTTTATGCTTTTTATGATGATGATAAACTTGTAGGACTTACATATTTTATATTAAGTGAAAACACGACATTTTTATTATATTTTGCAATAAATCCTAATATTAGAAGTAAAGGTTATGGAAGTAGATTGTTAAATTTTGTAAAAGAATATAAAAATGATAATAAAGTATTTTTAACAATTGAAGAAGTAGATAAAAAATATGATAATTATTGCCAAAGATTACAAAGATATAATTTCTATATTAAGAATAATTTTACTTTAGAATCATTTTTAGTCCATGAATACGGAGACGGAGACTATATGTTTATGTCATATAATGGTAAATGTACTTTTACGGATTTAGAAAAAGCTATTAAGGTTTTAACGACTCCATTATTTTATAATTTTTATAAAGCAGAATTAAAAGAATAAAGAGGTGAATTTATGAAAAAATTAAAGAACTGTAAAGTTGAAATAATAGCATTATTTATAGTAATTATATTATTAATAGGGTCATCATATGCCTTATTTGTAATATCTAATCAAAGTACTAATGAAATAAAGTTTACAGGACATCAGTATCAATCTCTTGTCTTAAATGACACTGAAGCTACTTCTATTAATATGTTAAATGCATATCCTATGAGTGACTCTAAAGGATTAAGAACAACAGTTTATGAATTTACTTTAACAAATAATGATACAATATATCAAGATTATACTTTATATATTGATACTTATAAAGACCTTCCAAATGAGACTTTAGGGGAATATAAAAAGATATCATTTACAAAAAATGGAACAACTAATCCAGTAGTAGAATTATCAAGTTTACCAACTATGCCTTTAACTGAAGACGATCCAACTATGGATGATACTATTATGAAAAAAATCATTATAGACGAAGGATTAATTGCTCCAGGAGAAACTATAACTTATTCATATCAAATATGGATAAAAGAGGATGCTCCTGATACTGTTCAAGGAACAATGTTTAATGGTAAAGTTAAAGTACTAGGTAGCCAAACTATTGAAAGGTATTCTGCGATGAAGGCAGTAGATGCTCCGGGTGGATGGTTTGAAGCGTTAGGAACTATATATCAAACTTCTGTTGCATATGATGAAATTAATGAAATTATCTTTGAAAAAAGTAGTGACACAACTTCATATGAAAATGCTATAAATAAATGGGACTTTTCCAATAATAATGATGAAAGTATCTTAGCGTATCTTGACAATA
This sequence comes from uncultured Muribaculaceae bacterium, assembly GCA_964371025.1. Classification (GTDB taxonomy): domain Bacteria; phylum Bacillota_I; class Bacilli_A; order RF39; family UBA660; genus CAYJDP01. The sequence goes on from CAYJKH010000004.1 coordinate 47,989, forward strand.
ATAAAGTTTTTCATATCCAGTCTGAAAATAAAATTTTAGCACCTGAAAGTTTAAATAATATGTTTGCTATTCCTATTACAAAAGTCAACTTTGAAAATTTTAGTACCATAAATACAATAAATATGACTAATATGTTTAATTATAGTGAATTAACTAGTATAGATTTAAGTTCTTTTGATACAAGTAATGTAGTGGATATGAGCGAAATGTTTTATGAGAGTAAATTCACATCTTTAGACTTAAGTAATTTTGATACAAGCAAGGTTATAAAAATGAATAATATGTTTAAAGATACTGAAGTGCAAAGTTTAAATTTATCTAGCTTTGATACAAGTAATGTAGTGGATATGAGCGGGATGTTTCAACTTAGTAAAGTTAATACTCTAAATTTAGATAATTTTAATACAAGTAAAGTAACAAATATGAGTAGTATGTTTGCCACAGAAACTATTCAAAATTTAAATATAAATAGTTTTGATACAAGCAATGTAGTAAATATGAGTTCAATGTTTGGAGAAATTGGAGAGATAAGTCTAAATTTAAGTTCATTTGATACAAGTAAAGTAACAGATATGGGATGGATGTTTTCAAATAGTGAAATTAGCAGCCTAGATTTATCTAATTTTGATACAAGGCAAGTAACAGATATGGAATATATGTTTTATAATAGTGTTGTAACAAGTCTAGATTTAAATTCATTTGATACAAGTAAAGTAACAAATATGAGTAATATGTTTTTTGAAAGTGCTGTAACAACAGTATATGCAAGAACATTAGCTGATAAAACAAAATATGATACATCAAGTGGGAAACCAACAGGTTTAAATGTAATTGTTGGAACCCCTTAAATTAAGTTAATAAAAGATTAGATAATTTCTAATCTTTTTTGTTTAATTATATTTATTTTTACTAGAAATTAGGAAGTAATTATGTTAAAATAGATAAGAAAAGTGGAGGGAATATGTTAAAAATAAAAGGCGAAAAAGTAAAAGTTCAATCTAGTGAAATAAATATTAGACATCGTTATTTTGAAGAGTGTAATATTATAACGATTGGTTTAAGAACTAGTTTTTATCCAATATTAATAAATGATCGTATTGTTCATGGAACAATTGAGGTTAGTGTTGATACTGATAATGTTAATTCTTTAAGAGAATTAAATGGTAAAGAGTTTAAGGAAGGGAAATTATCAGTTACTTTAAATGAAGATGGTATATGGAATACTTATAAGTACAATGAGTTTAAATTATCTTTTGGAGAGTATGAAGATAACTGTGTTAAAGTTGAACTAGAACTTGATGAAATTGAATTAAAGAAAAAATCTTATGTAGAAAGTATTTATACATTTAATGAAGAGAACTTAAATAAACATTTTGATATGTCAGATTTTTATGACAAGAAAATTATAAAACAAATGAGTAATAAAGAAATTATTAAGTATTATACTAAATAATAGGAAGGAGTTTATATGGAAGAAAAAATTAAAATAGCAGAGTTATTATTTCCTGATAATAAATATAGTATTTCAGAAATTGAAAATATGTATAAACCTCGTGATTTAAATGATGGAGCAATGGTTACAAGACTGGGCCCATCTCCAACCGGATTTATTCATATGGGTAGTTTGTATGGATCTTTTATTGATAAAACTTTTGCTAATCAAACAAATGGAGTGTTTTTCTTAAGAATTGAAGATACGGATAGTAAAAGAGAAGTAGAAGGCGGTGTAGAAGGGGTATTTAATGACTTAAATACATTTAATTTAACTCCTGATGAAGGAGAATCGTTCGGTGGTAATTATGGACCTTATAAGCAGTCTTTAAGAAATGATATTTATCATTCTTATATTAAAAAAATGATTATAGATAATAAGGCATATCCATGTTTTATGAGTGAAAAAGAATTAGAAGCAATTCGTGAAGAACAAGAAATTAATAAAACTAAGTTTGGAATATATGGACATTATGCAACAGATAGAGATTTATCATATGAAGAAATAGAAAATAAAATAAATAATGGTGAAAGTTATGTAATTAGATTAAAGTCATTTGGTAATCCTAATAACACAGTAGTTATTAAAGATGCTATTAAAGGAGATATTACATTTCCAGAAAATGATATAGATTATGTTTTAATAAAAAAAGATAAAACACCAGTATACCATTTTGCTCATGTATGTGATGATTATTTAATGAAAACAACTCATGTTATAAGAGGAGACGAATGGTTATCAAGTACACCAGTTCACTATCAAATATTTAATTATCTTAATTTAGAAAAACCAATCTATGCTCATCACGGAACAGTTAATAAAATAGAGGATGGAAAAACTCGTAAAATTTCGAAAAGAAAAGATCCTGAGGCCAAAGCATCTTATTATGAAGAACAAGGAATTCCAGTAGAAGCTCTTCACTTATACTTAGCTACAATTATGAACACTAATTTTGAAGAGTGGTATTTAGAAAATCCAACTAAAGGAATATCTGACTTTACTTTTACTTTTGATAAAATACCTGTAAGTGGAACATTATTTGATTTAGAAAAACTAATGAATATTTCTAAAACTTATTTTTCTACTAAAAATACAAATGATATTTATGAAGAAGCTTTAATTTATACAGAAAAGTTTGATAAAGAATTTAATTTATTAATGAAAAACAATAAAGAAAATATGATTAAATTTTTAAATATTGAAAAAGATGGAGACAGAGTTAGAAAAGATATTGCTAAATATAGTGATATTAAAGAAGAATTTTACTATGCCTTTGATGAACTATTTGAAAAGTATGCATATCTTAATATAGAAGATAAATATGATACAGAGTTATTAAGTAAGTATATTGATTCTCTTGTTTTAGATAAGACAAAAGATGAGTGGTTTATGGCGACTAAAGAGTTTGCTATTAATAATGGTTTTGCACCAAATCCTAAAACGTATAAAAAAGATCCAGATAGTTATATTGGACATGTTGGAACATTATGCGAAGCATTAAGAGTAGTAGTTACTGGTAAGTCTAAATCTCCTGATTTATATGAAATACTTACAATCTTAGGAATTGATAAAATAAAAGAAAGATTAAAATTATATAAAAATATTGAAATAGGTAAGGAGAGATTAAATGATTAGATTATTAAAATATTTAAAAAGTTCATTTATATTAGTTATTTTAATAATTTGTTTATTAATTCTCCAAGCCTTTTTGGATTTAACATTACCTGATTATACCGCTAAAATAGTAGACGTTGGTATATCACAAGGTGGAATTGAAAATGCTGCAATTGAAGAAATTGGAGAGTCGACTTATAATGAATTAAAATATTTAATGAATCATGATGATGCATTAGTTTTAGAAGAAAATTATTCTTATAAATATTATTTTAATGGCGAAAATATTTATACGTTAAACCCAAATGCAGATATTGATAAGGTAAGTAAAGTAATGCTGGAACCTATGAATATTTTAAATATGCTAGAAAGTCCAGAATTTGCAAAAGAAAATAACATGGAAAGTCCAATAAATATATATCATTATATTGGGGCAATGGATGCTAAACAGTTAGAGATGTTTAATAAAACTATTACTGAAGAAATGGCAAAATATCCTGATACTTTCTTAATGCAAGGAGCTATTACCTTTATAAATAAAGAGTATGAAAGAATTGAAATAGATACTGATCAATTTCAAACATCATATATTTTAAAAACTGGTATTATAATGATACTAATTACATTAAGTGCTGCATTAGTAGGAATAGCAGTTATTTACTTAAGTGCCAAAGTTGCAGCTACTCTTGCTAAAAATTTACGTAATAAAGTCTATTCTAAAGTTTTAAAAATGTCAAAGGATGATGTTACTAAAATTGGAACAGCATCATTAATTACAAGAACAACAAATGATATTCAACAAGTTCAATCAGTTATGGCAGTATTTTTCAAAATAGTAATATATGCTCCGATTATAGCAGTTGGAGGGGTTATTAAAGCCAGCAATACTAATAATGAAATGCTAGATATAATATTATATTCATTAATTGCTATCTTACTTTTAATGATGATTTTATTTACTTTTGCACTTCCTAAATTTAAGAAAATTCAAAGTTTAATTGATAAATTAAATTTAGTAGCACGTGAAAGTTTGGCAGGTATTTCTATTATAAGAGCATTTTCTAATCAGAAACAAGATGAAGAAAAATTTGAAAAAACAAATGATGCTTTAACTAAAAATAATAAATCAGTACTTATTATCATGAGTTTTATGATGCCAATGATGATGCTAATATTAAATATAACAGTTTTAGCAATCGTATATTTTGGAGCAAAAAGTGTTGATTTAGGAACAATGCAAGTAGGGGATATAATGGCATTTATTCAATATACAATGCAAATTATAATGGCATTTGTAATGATATCAGTTATGGCTATATTACTTCCAAGAGCAAATATCTCGGCTAAAAGAATTAATGAGGTATTAACTACTAAAATTAATATTAAAACTAATAAAAAATCCAAAAATTTTGACAAAACTAAAAAAGGTTTAGTAGAGTTTAAGAATGTTTCATTTAAATATTCTGATGCTGATTATGATACCATATCAGATGTTACTTTTACTGCAAAACCTGGACAAATAACAGCGTTTGTAGGGTCTACTGGTAGTGGGAAATCTACTATAGTTAATTTAATGCCAAGATTTTTCGATACAACAAGTGGTGAAATTTTCATTGATGGTATTAATATTAAGGAAGCTAATTTAGAATCACTGCGTAATAAAATAGGGTTAGTTCCTCAAAAAGGTATTTTATTTTCAAAAACAATCAAAGAAAATATTAAGTTTGCAAATCGTAAAATAAACGATACCGATATTTCTAACGCTTTAGAAATTGCTCAAGCAAAATCTTTTGTATCATCATTTAAAGATAAAATAAATCATAAAATATCACAAGATGGTTCAAATGTAAGTGGTGGTCAAAGACAACGTTTAGCAATTGCTCGTGCTATTGCTAAGAATCCAGATATTCTAATTTTTGATGATTCATTTTCTGCTTTAGACTATAAAACAGATGTTAAAGTTCGAAAAGCTTTACAAAAACAAATTAAAGATAAGACAGTCTTTATAGTAGCTCAAAGAATTTCAACTATAAAAGATGCCGATAATATTATTGTTTTAAATGAAGGGAGTATTGTCGGTAGTGGAAAGCATCATGAATTATTAAAATCATGTAATGTTTATAAAGAAATAGCAAATTCTCAATTAAATGAGGAAGAGGAGGTTATCTAATGAAAGAAAGTATAAAATATTTAGCCTCGCTTCTTGGAAACTATAAGAAAAGGTTATTTTTAGTATTTATATTTGCGATATTATCAACTGTTTTTGCAATACTAGGGCCAAAATTTATTGGTATCATCACAACTGAAGTTTTTGAAGGATTTATCAAAAGTATTACAGGAGATGGTGGAATAAATTTTGAATTTATTACTAAATGGGCAATAATTTTAATTGTTTTATATGTAGTAAGTTCTATTTTTGCAATCTTACAAAATACAATTATGGCTAAAGTTGCTAATAATATAGCATTTAATTTAAGAAGAAAAATAAGTAAAAAAATCAATAAATTATCTATGAAATATTTTGATCAAAAAAATCATGGAGAAACATTATCGATAATAACGAATGATGTAGATTTACTAACTCAAATGTTATCACAATCTATAACAACACTTATTACAGGAACAGTTACAATTGTTGGGATAATTATTATTATGTTTACAATTAACTGGATTATGGCTGTTGTGTCATTAATTATGGTTCCGTTAATTATGATTATTGTTAAATCAATAGTTAAAAAGAGTCAAACTTATTTTGATAATAACCAAAAAGTTCTTGGAGATATGAGTGGATTTATAGAAGAAAGTTATGCTGGTCATGATATAATTCAATCATTTAATGGTGAAAAAAGTAGTATTAAAGAATTTAAAGATATAAATGAAGATTTATATGATAATGCTTGGAAAAGTCAATTTTTTACTAATTTAATGCAACCATTAATGACCTTTATAGGAAATTTTGGGTATGTAGTAATTTCCATTTTAGGAGGTTACTTAGTAACTAAAAATAAAACACAAGTAGGAGATATCGTATCTTTTACTCAATATATTAGACAATTGACGCAACAAATTACTCAAGTAGCACAAGTTATTAGTAATTTACAAAGTGCACTTGCTGCTACTAAAAGAGTAAAAGAATTTTTAGAATTAGAAGAAGAAGTTAATAATTGTAAAGATGCTTATAGTATTCAAAAAATTAAAAGTGATGTTGAATTTAAAAAAGTGTCATTTGGATACGATAAAAAATTAGTAATTGATAATTTTTCTATAAAGGTAAAAGAAGGTCAAAAAGTTGCAATAGTTGGTCCAACTGGAGCAGGAAAATCTACTATTATTAAACTTTTAATGAGATTTTATGAATTAAATAGTGGTTCAATTTTAATAGATGGAAAGGACATTACTAAATTTAATCGTAATGAATTTAGAACATTATTTGGTATGGTGTCACAAGATTCTTGGCTATTTAATGGTACCATAAAAGAAAATATTCATTATGGTAATTTAAATGCTACTCATAAAGAGGTAGAAGAAGCATGTATTGCTGCTAATGTAGACCATTTCATTAAAACATTACCAAACGGATATGATATGGTAATAAATGAAGAAGCCGATAACATATCAATTGGACAAAAACAACTTATGACAATTGCAAGAGTAATCCTTGCTAACCCAAAGATATTAATTTTAGATGAGGCAACTAGTAATGTAGATACTAGAACGGAAAAATTAATTCAAAAAGCTATGGATAATGTTATGAAGGGTAGAACAAGTTTTGTTATTGCTCATAGATTATCTACTATTAAAAATGCAGATGTTATTATTGTGATGGAAAATGGAAAAATTGTAGAACACGGGAATCACAATAATCTAATTTCTAAAGATGGACATTATGCAAAATTATATAATTCTCAGTTTGAAGAAGTTAAATCACAAAATACTAAAGTTTCAAAAACTAAAAGTCCAACTAAAAAGAAGGAAACAACAAAGAAAAAAGTTGTAAAGAAAAGTAAAGCAAAAAAGAAAAAATAAGAGTTTAGAGCAATCTTTTCTCTTTTTTATTTTCTAAATTAATAAACCGTGATATATTAATTAAGGTGATAGAATGGAAATAACAAAGGTAATAACAGGGGTTTTAGATGAAAACTGTTATATAATAAAAGAAAAAGAAACTTGCTTAGTTGTAGACCCCGGAGCAGATTTCCCCAAAATAAAAGATGCAATCAATGAGAGAAAAGTATTAGGAGTATTAATAACTCATTCGCACTCAGATCATATTGGAGCATTAAGAAATTTTTTAACAAATAAAAAAATTAAAATATTTAAAAAAAGTAATCTAGTTGATAATGAAAATGTTGAAATAGGAGATTTTAATTTTAAACCTATATTTACACCAGGGCATTCAAGTGATTCAGTATCATTTTATTTTGAAGATAGTAATACTCTTTTTAGTGGAGACTTTCTTTTTAAAAATACAATCGGAAGAACTGATTTACCAACAGGAAATCAAAATGAAATGATGACTAGTATTGAAAAAATAAAAGAATATGATAAAAATATGATTATTTATCCTGGACACGGAGATGAAACTACTTTAGATGATGAAATAAATAATAATATGTTTTTTTAATAGGAGATTCTTATGTACTTAGATTTAATTGTAATAGCTACCATAATAATAGTAGTAGCATTAACTAAAAAAAGATTATTTCCAGTTATATTGATAATATTTATAATGGATATATTGATGAACTTATTAGCTTTTGCTGCAAAGGTTATCCCAATAAGAGAAATATCAAGCTTTATTGTGACATATATTCCAGCTAGTTTAACAGAAGTAATTAATAAATATACTATAGATCCAATAAATATTGCTCTACAATATTTATTAGTAGGATTAACAGTAGTATTTTTATACTATTTAATTAAAATATTTATTAAGAAGAAAAGAATATAAAAAAAATATATTCTTTTTTTTTAATTGTGTTATACTAAAATTATAGATACAGGAGGACATATGATAAGTATAAAAGAAAACAAAGAAACAAATTATTTAAAATTAAAAAATGATGTAATTACATATGCAGTATGTAAATCAAGAAATGATAAATTATTAAGAGCCACTATTCAAGTTTTAAATCAAAATTTAAAATTAAAAACAGTGGAAGTATATAAAAAAATCGATCTAATTGACATTAATGAAGAAAATAAAATAATTCCCCTTCGTAAAGATTTGAGAAGATTATATGGTGATAGATGCATGCTAACTGGAAAAGAAGGAGAACTAGAATATCATCATTTAGAAAAGAAGGAGTATGGTGGTAAAAATACAGTAGAAAATGGTGCTTTACTTTCAAAAGAAGCACACGTATGGTTACACGATGTAGTTGAGGCCAATAATCCTAGATTATTTAGAGAAATAAATGAAGCTCTTTATAGATATAAAGAAGCCTTTGATACTGATAACTGGAAACTAATCGAACAATTTGAATTAGAAATATTTCCGAAAGTAGAAAAATTAATTACAACAAGATTCATTGAAACATATCAAGAACTTGAAGAAAAAAGTAATCCTAAAAAGAAAAAAAGAGGAACAAGACGTCAAAAAGTAGATGAAGCAGATGATAAATCTAGTTCTAAAAAACAAGATGCAGTAGCAAGAGAAGTTACTAAATTACATAATCAAAAAATAATGAAAAAAGTTAGAAAAAGTGTTGATAAAAATGAAAGACTTTATAACTCACATAGATAATTATGTTTGATGTGGTAATAATCGGAGCAGGCCCAGCCGGGTTAATGTGTGCTCTTAATTTAGATAAAAACTTAAAAGTATTAATAATTGATAAGAATAATACAATCGGTAAAAAACTACTCCTAACAGGAGGAGGAAGATGTAATATTACAAATAATAAATCAAATAAAGACTTCTTAGAAGAAATTAAACATAATAAAAAATATTTATATTCTACAATTAATAACTTTGGACCAAGTGATATATTAGAGTATTTTAAGGATATTGATTTTATCGAAGAAGAAGAAAATAAAATCTTTTTGAAAAGTGGTAATTCAAATGAATTAATTAAGAATCTTGAAAACCGATTAACTTGTAAAATTAATTATAACGAAAAAGTTGTAAATATAAATATAGAGGATGATTTTATAAATGTAATAACTAATAAAGGAATTATAAATACTAAAAATGTTGTATTTGCAACAGGTGGAGCAAGTTATAAAGGAACTGGTAGTACGGCCGATCATATTAAATTTGCTAAAAATCTTGATATAGATACGGTTAATTTATATCCAGTAGAAAACAGTATTATTATAAAAGATACCTTTGATTTAAGTGGTACAAGTATTAGTGAAGTAACAGTTTCTGCTAATAAACATAAAAAAACGGGTAATGTTATGTTTACTCATAATGGTTTAAGTGGTAGTTCTATTATGAAGATAAGTGAATATATTTATTTAGAAAATATAAAAAATATTAAAATTGACTTCTTACCTAATCTAGATCTATGCTTATTAAAAGATTCATTAGAATTAAGTCGAAATAATAGAATTTTAGAATTTTTAAATAGTTATTTTTCCAAAAAATTCAGTATCTTCTTATTAAATAAATCTAATATTGATAAAAGTAGTTTAATAAAGCAAATTAATCATAAAGAATTAAATTTGTTATTAAATAATTTAAAAGATATGAATATCGAAATAAAAAAAGTATCACCAATAGAGTTAGCTTATGCAACAGGTGGTGGTATAAATTTAAAAGAAATTAACACTAAAACATTTGCAACTCATAAATATAATAATATATACTTTATTGGTGAATCACTTGATATTCATGGCCCAATAGGGGGATATAATATTACTCTCGCAATGTCTACTGGGTATAGTGCATCACTTGATATAAATAAAAAAACTTCACTATAATGAAGTTTTTTCTTCTATATAACTATCTTTAATAAAAGTAGGAGAGTACTTTTTAAAAAAAGTATATTCATTAACAGGGACAATAATTGTATAAGAAATTAATTCTTTATAAACTCTACTTACTATTGTAGAGTTTTTTAATAATAGATTTAAGTCTTTTTCCTTATCATAAGAAATAGTTATCTTTATTTCATAAGCTTTAATTAAATTTAATATTTCAGCCTTTTTTAAACATTCAATTGGAGAGGATGTATAGGCTTTAATTAAACCACCAGTACCTAGTAATGTTCCTCCGAAATATCTAATAACTACTACTAATATATTAGTTAAATCATTTTTTTTAATAACATTTAAAATAGGAAGACCTGCAGTTGAAGAAGGTTCTCCATCATCACTTGCTCTATATATATCATTTATTACATAAGCATAACAATGATGATTAGCTTTTTTATATAAAGTTCTTAATTCTGTTAAATAAATTTCTACTTGAACAGTGTCATTAACTTTGAATATATATGTAATGAATTTTGAATTTTTAATAATTAGTTCATTTTTTATATTTTCTTTTATTGTCTTCATAATAACTCCTTTTACTATTATATCTAATTTTAATAATAAGATATATACAAATTAATAAAATATTTGTATAATGAATATTAGAGGAGGAAATTATGAAAATAAATAAAAAAGATTTTGATTTTGTTTCTATAAATAAACTAATAAAAGTATTATTATTTGTAACAGTTATAGGAGCAATATTACTAGCAACATATGTATTTAAAGAATGGAATATATTTAGTGGTATTAAGACGTTCTTTTCGGTGATTTCACCATTAATAATAGGATTTATTATAGCGTGGTTATTTGAACCAGCTGCAACATTTTTAGAGAAGAAGAAACTTCCGAGAATTATAGCTTGTTTAATCCCATATATTGCCTTTTGGGGAGTATTAATCCTAGCAATAACATTAATAGCACCATCATTTATTGATCAAGTTATATCATTTGCAGAAACTATTCCAGCTTTAGCAGAAGAAGCTTTAAAGACTGCTACTAGTTTTACAAATACTCTTAACTTAAATGAAGTTGTTAATATAAAGGAGCAGTTTAGTGGAGCTTTAGGAGGAATAATTAGTACTTTATCTACAACATTACCTAATTTACTAATTTCAATAGGGTCAAGTGCTGTTGGAATAGGATTTACTTTATTCTTAAGTATAATTATAGGATTTTACTTACTATATGACTTTAAAAAAGCTAATAATGCTATTATGGCTTTTGTTCCTAATAAATGGCAAAATAATGCAAAAGAGTTGGGTCAAAGAATTAATACTTCTTTAAGAAGTTATGTTCAAGGAGTGTTAATCATAATGGTATTAATATTTGTATTCCAAAGTATTGGATATACATTATCAGGATTAGAGTCACCTCTAGTATTTGCAGTATTTGGAGCAGTTACTAATGTAATACCATATTTTGGTCCATATATCGGAGGAATCCCAGCAGTTATAGTAGGATTTACAATAAATCCACTTGTTGGAATATTTGTTTTAGTAACAATTTTAGTAGTTCAATTACTAGATAATGTATTTTTCTCACCGCTTGTAATGGGACATGCTGTTAAACTACATCCTGTTACAATAATTATTTCCTTATTGATTTTCCAACAATTATTTGGTATCATAGGAATGATTGTAGCTACTCCGATTGTAGCATCAATTAAAGTTATATTTAATTTTACAAATGAAAGATTTAATATAAAAGAAAAAATAGTTAATAATTAAATAAACAGGGACTAAAGAAAAGTAATAATATATTTATTTATAGAGATTTAACAAAGGGTGGAAGTTAAAATTAAATATATCATGAAAGCTACTTTAAGAGTTTATTCGAGTGATCGTTATCCAATTAAGACCAAATTTAGGATGGTACCGGACTTTTGTCCTCCTAAAGCTTGGTCTTTTTTTCTAATAATAAGGAGGAAGTATGAAAATATATTTAATCGGAGGAAAAGCCAGAAATGGTAAAGATACTCTGGCAAAATTTCTAAAAGAAGCAGAAGAAATTAATAATAAAAAAGTATGTATAATGCAAATAAGTAATCCTTTAAAACATTATGCTAAAGATCATTTTAATTGGGATGGTAAAGAAAGTACAAAACCTCGTAGTCTCTTAACAGAAATTGGAACAGAAGTTATTAGAGTTAAAATGAAGCAAGATGAATTTTTAATTAAAAGATTAGTAGAAGACTTGCAAGTATTAGAAAACTACTTTGATGTAGCTATAATTTCAGATGTTAGATTAGTACTGGAATATGACTATGTTAAAAAATCATATCCAGATGCAATAACTATTAAAATAAAAAGAGAAGACTTTGAAAGTAACTTATCAAATGATCAAAAAAATCATTTAACAGAGACAGGATTAGATAATTACAATGATGTAGACTATTTAATAATAAATAAAACATTAAAAGATTTAAAATTACAAGCAAATAAACTAGTAAATGAAAAGAGGTAAATAATGAAGTATTTAACACATAAAGAAATAAGAAAGATATGGATAAACTATTTTACAAAAAATAACCATAAAATATTCCCGAGTGCACCATTAATTCCGATTAATGATGATAGTCTGCTTTGGGTTAATGCAGGGGTTACACCGTTAAAAAAATATTTTGATGGAACTAGCATTCCTGATTCAAGAAGAATAGTATCAATTCAAAAATGTATTAGAACAAATGATATTACTCAAGTGGGTATAACAAAAAGACATCATACTTTTTTTGAAATGATGGGTAATTTTTCGGTAGGAGACTATTTTAAATTAGAAAGTATTGAATTTACCTTTGAATTGTTAACTTCAAAAGACGGATTTGATATCGATAAGGATTTATTATATATAAGTGTTTATGATAAAGATGATGAGGCATATGATAAGTGGTTATCTTTAGGAATAGATAAAAGTCATATTGTAAAACTTTCAGGTAATTTTTGGGAAATAGGGCCTGGTCCTTGTGGTCCTGATTCAGAAATATTTTTTGATAGAGGAGAAAAGTATGATCCGAATAAAGATGCCTTTTTAAAATTTAGTAAAGACGAAGAACAGGAAAGATATGTTGAGATATGGAATAATGTTTTTTCTGAATTTAATGCAGTTGAAGGAAAAGATAGAGTTGATTATCCAGAACTTCCAAGTAAGAATATAGATACAGGAGCAGGATTAGAAAGATTTTGTTGTATATTCCAAAATGTAGATAGTAATTTTGAAACGGATTTATTTACTCCTATTATTAAACATATTGAGGAATTATCAAATATTATGTATACAGGACAAACTGAGTTTAAGATTATAGCAGATCATATAAAAGCAATTACTTTTGCTTTAACAGATGGAGCAGCTTTTGAAAATGTTGGGCGTGGTTATGTTATTAGAAGATTACTTAGAAGATCAGTAAGAGTTGCTAAAAAAATAGATATTAAAGATCTTTTTATGTATAAATTAGTTAGTGATGTAGTAAATATAATGGATGAATTTTATCCTGAATTAAAACAAAAACAAACTTTAGTAGAAACTCTAATTTTAGAAGAAGAAAAACTATTTTCAAAAACACTAGAAAAAGGAGAACGTCTTCTAAAAGATTTAATGAATGATTCAATTCATAATACAATAAGTGGTAATGATGTATTCAAATTATATGATACGTATGGATTTCCGTATGAATTAACTGAGGAAATATTAAAAGAAAATAATTTTACAACATCTAAAGAAGAATTTGATAAATATATGCAAAGTCAAAAAGATTTAGCAAAAAAGAATGTTAAAAATAAGACTGCTATGGCTAGTCAAAATGAACAGTTATTAAATTATTTTGAAAAATCTACTTTCTTATATGGTCCTACAAGATTAAAAGCAAAAGTTTTAAAAGTTTTTTCAAAAGAAAAAAAATTAGAAAAAATTACTCAAACAGGATTTGTAGTATGTGATAAAACATGTTTCTACGCTGAATCTGGCGGTCAAGTAGGAGATACTGGTATGATTATTGGTGAAAACTTTAAAGCTCGTGTATTAGATGTATTTAAGGCTCCAAATGGACAACATGTTCATGCTATTAAAATGTTATCTGGAACTATAACTGAAAATAACTCTTGTGAACTAGTAATTGATAAAGCAAGAAGAGGAGCAATAGAAAAAAATCATTCAACAGCCCATATCTTAATGTATACACTTCGCGAAATACTAGGAGAAAATGTTAAACAAGCAGGTTCTTTTGTAAATGAAGATAAATTAAGATTTGATTTTACTTATCCTAATAAAATTTCAGAAGAAAAAATTATTAAAATAGAAGATACTATTAATAATCACATTTCTAAAAATTCAATTTGCTCAACTGAAACAACGACATTAGAACAAGCCGAAAAATTAGGGGCACTAGCATTTTTTGAAGAAAAATACACAGATGTTGTAAGAGTAGTTAAACTAGGGAAATCCATTGAATTATGCGGTGGTACTCACGTAGCTAATACTAAAGATATTAAAAAAATAGCAATAACTGATTTAGAATCTAAGGGAAGTAATGTTTATAGAATTGAAATAATAAATGAAACTAAATTTGAAAAAGCTTTTTTTGAAATTTTAAAACCTTATAATGATGCAATTATCAAATTATTAATGAAATCAAAAGATATAATTGAAAAAGCTAGATTAGAAAATATAAATCTAGATTTTAATGTTAATGTTGAAAAAGTACCAGGAAATTCATATAATGATATTATTTTTTCTCGTAATCAATTATCATATATAACAGCTGAAGTTAAAGATTTAGAAAAAAAATATTTACAATTAAAAGAACAAGAGTCTTTAAAATCACTTAACTCTTATACTGATGAAATAGTTAATGTAAATAATAAAAATATTTTAATTCAAACAGTAAGTAATCAAGATAATGAAATATTAAAAACAATTACAGATACTTTAGCTAATAAATATGAAAACATTTCTATTTTATTATTTAATATTCATAATGATAGTGTTAACTTTATTGGAAAAAGTAATGATAAAAGTGTAAATATAGGATATATCATTAAAGAAATAAGTAATATTTGTAATGGAAATGGTGGAGGAAGTGCTAGTTTTGGTAGAGGTGGATCTAAAGAAATTATTAATTTAGATAAAGCTATTAATTTTGCAAATACTACACTAAGAAGTAATGAATAATTATTTACTAGAAAGTGATAACTATATATTAATTAATAATTTCATAAATGAAATAATATTAAAAAAGGATTTTTCTAATATTGATAAAAATATTTATAATTTAACTAATGTAGCGCTAATTGATGCTATTAATGATTTAGATACTTATAGTTTTTTTGATACAAAGAAAACTATTATTATAAATAATATTGAATTTAAAGATGTAAGGGAAGAGGAATTAAATTTATTAATAAATTATTTAAATAAACCACATGATGATAATTTATTAATAATAACTACTCCCAAAATGGATGAGAGAAAAAAAGTATATAAAGCAATTAAATCATTAACAAATTATAATAAGTTAATACCAGATATAAAAGGATTTGCAAAAGAAAAGTTAAAAGATTATAAAATAGATAGTGATGCACTTAAAACATTACTAGAATATTCTAATGATAATATCGATAAACTATATAATGATATTAATATATTAAAAGCTTATAAAATAGAAGAAAAAGAAATATTAAAAGAAGATATTATAGATGCTTTATTTTATTTAGTAAAAGAAGATAAAGATTTATCATTTGAATTTGTTAGATACTTATCAAAAAAAGATATTAAAAATACTCTTTATTCTTATGAAAAATTAGAACTACAAGGAGTAGAACCGATTGCTATATTAGGACTTATTGCAAGTCAACTTAGAATAATATATAAAGTTAAAATACTAAGTAGTAGACAACTAAATAATGAAGATATGAAAAATATCTTAAATGAAAAAACCACATTTCGAATCAATAAAACAAAAGAAGTAATAAATAACTTTTCTAAAGCTGAACTATTAGAATTATTTAAAGCTTTAAGAGATTTAGATATAAAAATGAAGAGTACTGATATAGATAAACATCATCTAATTAAAATGTTTATATTACAAATAAAATAAAAAGAAAGTAATTATTTACTTTCTTTAAATTTTTCTATTTTATCATATACTTCTTTTAAGTGTTTTTCATATCCTAACTCTTTTGGTATATAATATTTTCTATTTTTAATAGAATTAGGTAAATAAGTTTGTTTAACCATCACATTGGGATAATCATGAGGATAAATATAAGTTGGGCTATTAGTCTTTATTTGTTTTGGAATAGTAGAAGTATTTTCGTCTTTTATATCTTCTAAGGCACTAGCAATAGCTAAATAAGCAGTATTACTCTTAGGAGATAGAGCCATTTCAATTACGATTTGACTAATTATAATTCTAGCTTCTGGCATGCCAACTCGAAGAGCAGCATTAATAGCAGCGTCCAGACGAGGACCCATATCAATATTAGCAAGTCCGATGTCTTCGTATGCAATAACCGATAATCTTCGGAATATTGATTCTAAATCTCCTTGAGTAATAAGTCTTGCAACGTAGTGAATACTAGCATTAACATCGCTTCCTCGAATAGATTTTTGTAAACCACTTAATACATCATAATGATATTCATCGCTTTTATCAGAATAAAAGACTGCCTTGCTATTAATTAACTTAATTACATCTATATCAATTACTTTTTCATCTGTAATAAAAGCTATTTCTAATAGGTTATAAGCATATCTTAAATCATTTCCAGATACTTTAGCAATTAAAGATACTGCTTCATCTGTTATAGTTTTATCTTTAAACTCTTCTAATAAGCTTGCTTTTTTCAATCCTTTGATTATATCCTGATTAGTAAGTTCATATAATTCGAATAAATGACAACGACTTCTAATAGCGGGATTGATAGAGTGGTAAGGATTGGATGAGGTTAATCCAATTAATATAATTAAACCACTTTCTATTACTGGTAATAAAATATCTTGTTTATCTTTATTAAGTCTATGAATTTCATCCATTATTAAAATGATTGAGCCATACATTTTAGCTTCTTCAATTACAATATCTAAATCCTTTTTTGTATTGCTAACAGCATTTAAAAAACGATATCTCATATCAAGGTCGTTTACTAAAGCATGAGCAATTGAGGTTTTTCCAATACCAGGTTTTCCAAATAAAATTAAAGAAAATAGTTTTTTACTTTTAACTAGATTAGTTAATATTTTATTTTCTCCTATTAAATGAGATTGTCCAATTATATCATCCAATGTTACTGGTTTTAATCTTTGAGCTAATGGTTTGTTCATAAAGGCCTCCATAAATATATTTTAACATAAAAGTTTATTTAATAATAGTAGAACAAGTAGATAGCAAAATTGACAAAAATGTTGAAAAATGGTATTATAACCGCTATAAGGAGTTGAAAAGGGTTATGGAAATAGAAGATGTAGTTAAATTTGAAAATAATGAGTACTATGTACTAGATAAAATGACTTATGAAAATATGGAACTTTTCTGCCTGGTTTTACTGAAAAATGATGAACCAACAGAAACGATAAGACTGGTAGAATATAAAAATAATAATTTATATGAACCATCTAAAGATATAATGGGAAAAATTATGCCTTTATTTGTTCAAAATATATTAGAAAGTGCTAATAATAATTAGTATTAGGGGGATAAAATGAACGAAAATAATAATTATATATCAACAACAGGAATAACAGAAGAATATGCAAAACAAGCAGAAGACTTTGTAAATTCTGTTATTAATCAAAATGAACCTGTTAATACTAATGTGTACTCATCAACAACAGGAACATCAGAAGAATATGCAAAACAAGCAGAAGACTTTGTAAATTCTATTATTAATCCAGAGTTGGAAACTTCTAAAGAAAATGATGAATTAAACAATAGATATAGTATGAGTAGCCCTATAACTCTGTCAATGTTAATTGATAAGATGGATAGTAAAATGATAGAATTATATAATCAATCGGTAGAAGCTACGCTAATTGAAGAAAAGAAAGTACAATATTTTGAAGCGATTGAAAAAGTAGTTATCAATCGTTTAGAAGAAGCTAAAAAAATAGTTGTTGATTATAATACTGGGGAATCTTATATTTCCAAGGAATTATTTAGAGAAGCTTTAAATATAATTAATTATAATGATAATTTAAAAGAAATTGAAAAAGCTTGCGAAGTATACGGATTTGAAAAATATCAAAAAATCAGCTATACGGATCTTATGCAAACTCATGAAAAATTAATTAAAGAAGATGTTATTTATAATTCTAATGCTGATAAATTAGAGTATTATGCAGAAGTTTTAGAAAATAAAATAAAAAAAGATGAAGTTGATTATAAAGTGTGGACAGCAGGATTAGCTCGAACAACTAGTGATAATAAAGAAAAAGTAAGTATTGCAAAAACTATAAATCCTAATGGTGCTGATACAGTTGATAATCCAATTGTACCAGTGGAAGCAAAGCCGATTGTACCAGTATCCTCTAATTTTGAAAAGGTAAATAAAAAAATAGATAAAGATAAAGTAAAACGTATACTAATAGGAGCGTTGGCAGGAGCTGGATTAAGCTTATTAGTAGGAAGTGTTCCTATTGTTGTTACATCTGCTATTATTTTAGCAACTGGTAAATTTTTAAAATCACAAATAAAACCAGAAAATGTTATAGTTTCTATAGAAAATGATGAAAATTTAAAACAAAAATTAAACCATAAACTTCATGATTTTGTTTTAAATGGAAATTTAGATAAGACACTGGACTTTGTTAAAGGAGCTGCGATTGGGGCTGCTGCTACGGGAATTATTGAAACAGGAATTCAGCATGCTATGACAAACGGCGATAGCGGTTCATCGAGTATATCAGATGTGGTAAACAAAGCAGAAGCAAATTTTTCGAATTTAGAAGTTCCAACAGAACCTTCTAATCCATATGATTCAATTCAAATAGGTGAGTCTATTGATTCATATAATATAACAGAAGGATATAATTCTTCTAATATGGCAGTTGATGATGTAAATGTAGAATCACTTAATTCAGAGTATGTAAATGGAGAAAACAGTGAAATAGGAAGATTTGCTATATTAGATGATGCGGGAAGTGTAGAGCAAATTATTAGTGAAGAAGGAGTTAGTGCTTCTGATTTAATTGATCAAGGATATAATCCTGATAATATAGCAATTGATGTTCAAAATACATCGGGTGAATCACAGGCATGGACAAATATTGATCAGTATACTCAAGGTAAATCAAGATAATTTTTTAGTGAAAAGGGGAAATTATGAAAGATAAAGTTATATCATTAAATAATGGTAATCAAGTATTTGTAGTAGAAGAAGTTAATTACTTAAATAGAAAATTTGCTTTTTGTAATATTATTAGAGACAATAATCCCACAGAACAATATGTTGTTTTAGAAGTTATTGTAGAAAATGATGTTTTACAAGTAAGAGATATTCAAGATAAAAATATAATTGATAATGTATCAGTTTTAATAACAAAACAATTACAAAATAGAGCTTAAATACTATACTCCATCTCATAAATGAGGTGGAGTATTTGCTTATTATTTTAATATATGAGATAATTATTATGGTGATTAGATGAATATAGAAGATGCTAAAGATGATTTTATAAATTATTGTGTTTTTGAAAAAGGGTTGGCTAACCATACTAAGGATTCGTATTTAAATGATTTAAAAATATATATTAATTATTTGAAGTCTAAAAAAATAGAGGATGCGCTTAATATAAGTGTAGATAATATAAAAGATTATTTAAAATATATTAATAATAAAGAAGTATCTACTATTGCACATAATCTTACAGTTATTAAAAGTTTTCATCAATATTTATATAAAAATAAACTAGTACTTGATGATGTTACTAGTTCAATTAAACAACCTAAATTATTAAAAAAAATACCTAAAACTATTAGTGATAATGATATTGAAAAGTTATTAGATATTACCATTGAAAATAATTTTGATATAAGAAATAAAGCCATGTTAGAACTAATGTATTCATCAGGACTAAGAGTTAGTGAATTAGTGAATTTAGAGTTAAATGATATAAATATTGAAAATAATACTATTTTAATATATGGTAAGGGTAGTAAAGAAAGATTTTCCTTATTTTCAGAATATGCAAAGATTGCTCTTTTAAATTATTTAAATATTAGAAATAGTTTATTAAAGGGGAAAATTACATCAAAAGTATTTTTAAATAATCATGGTACTGGGATAACTAGACAAGGTTTTTTTAAAATACTAAAGAAATTACTAGAAGAAAAGAATTTAGATAGTAGTATATCTCCTCATACTTTAAGACATTCTTTTGCTACTCATTTACTAGAAAATGGAGCGGATTTAAGAAGTATTCAAGAATTATTAGGACATAGTGATATTTCTACTACTAAGATATATACTCATATAAGTGATAATAAAGTTAAGGAAGAATATGAAATGTTTCATACAAGATATAAGAGGTGATTTAAATGTTATATAAAAGAATATTTGTAATAGTCCTAGATTCTTTAGGAGTAGGAGAGGCACAAGATGCTATTAATTATGGTGATACAGGAGCTAATACTTTAGGAAATATTAAGGCCAACTATGATTTGTTTGTTCCAAACTTAGAAAAAATTGGATTTTTAGATACTATTAGTATGAGTGATAATCAAAATGTTGATGCTTATTATACAATAGCTAAACCTAATAACGCTGGTAAAGATAGTATAAATGGTCATTATGAGATGTTTGGTGTTAAGAATACAATACCATTTCAAACCTATAATAATGGCTTTACGTTTGAAATATTAAACAATATAGAGGAAATTACAGGTAGAAGAGTTCTTGGTAATAAAAGTGCTCAGCCAATTGATATAATTAATGAGTTAGGAGAAAGACAAGTTAATTATGGATCTTTGATAATATATACTTCTGCTAATTCAGATTTATCAATATCAGCCCATGAAGATTCTATTCCACTTCCAACACTATATCAATATGCAGAAAGTATTAGGGCTTTAACTTTAACTGAAGATTTTAGAATAGGAACAGTTACAGCAAGGCCTTTTACAGGAATTCCTGGTAAATATAAATTAATTAATTCTGCTAAAAGAGAATATTCTCTAAAACCTCCTGCAAAGTCTGTTTTAGAGTCATTAGTAGAAAATAAGTATAATGTTATCGGAATAGGGAAGATTAATAATTTAATGGCTGGAGTAGGGATAACTAAACAAATAAATGCTACTTCTAATGAAGAGGCTATTAATAAATTAAATGATATTATAGATAAAGATTTTACAGGTCTATGTGTTACTAATTTATCAGACTTTGATACATATGGACATATGAGAGATTTAGAATCTTATGCTAATAAAATTGAAGAAGTTGATGTAGAAATATCTATGTTATTAAATAAAATAGAAAATGATGATTTAGTTATTATAACAGCAGATCATGGAAATGATCCAACATTTACTGGAAGTAATCATACTAGAGAAAATGTTCCAGTAATTATATATTCTAGAGAATTTAAGCATCCTAAAAGACTAAAAGAATTTAATACTTTAGCTAATATTGGTGCAACTATAGCCGATAATTTTAATATAGAACTACCTAAGATAGGTATAAGTATATTAGATGATTTAATGTAAAAAAAAGAACCCTATATATAACGAGGTTCTTTTTTAATTAATAATTGAAAGTTAACATAATATCAATTATAGGAAGTTGTAATTATACTTTTCTAGATTGTATTTCTGCTATTTTTTCAAATACTTCTTTGGCATTATCATCAGTTATTTTATTAAAACCTAATTCTCTTAATGCTAATACTTTAACTGTATTTAATTCCTGAGTACGAGATAAAATTTCTTCTTTTTTCTGTTCAATATCTTCTACAAATCTTTGATGAGATTCTTTTACTTTATCTTTTTTTAAAGCTGTACCATCATTAAACATAGTTATGGCACTAAATAAGATACTTTCAAATCTATATTGCTTATCTTCATCATATTCAAATTCTAAAGGATTAGTATGTCCTAAAGACTTAGATACATATGCTAGAATATATTTTAATTCTACATTAGTCTCCATAGCTTGAATAAAGTGGTATAAGAAGTTATACGTTGTATATGTTTCATCTGATGAATCATTAATAAGTTTTTCTTTTAAAATATTTATTAAATCTGTAAATAGGGCTTGTTCTTTCTTATTAACTCCCCTCATATCACAAAATAAATCACGAGAAGAATCATTAACACCTTCTTTTAATCTTTTTTCAACTTCAATGATATAATCTCCACTTAAGTTAATATTTTTAATATCATTAATGGCCTCTAAATTTAATAAACTAAGTAATTTAACCGCTTTTTCTTTAGGCCAATCATTCATATTATCAATTGCTAAATAATTGTATAACATTTGTCTTGAAACTCCTAAATATTTAGCTAGTCTAACCTTACTAATTCCCAGTTCTGTTAATAAAACATTTAATTCTTTCATAACATCTACCCTCCTAATAATAATTTTACCAATCTAATGTCAAGTAGTCAAGTAAGTATTTGTATAATGTTTTACATTTTTTAACAAACTAATAACTTAGGAGGCTATTCCCCTACTCTTTTACTTAAATACCATAAATAATATTATCTGAGTAATAAATATTAGTGGAATTATAAAATTAAACTTGATTTTCTTAATTTTATGTCTACTAGTAATCATACCCATTATAACTCCAAGAGAACCTCCCAAAATAGATAATATTATAAAAGTCTTTTCAGATATACGTCTTTTCTTATAAATAGCTAGTAGTTTATCTAAAATCATCAAAAGAAAAGAAAAGAGATTAATTCCTATAATAAATACCATAGTTTTTTACCTTCTTTTCTGACTTCTTTAATAATTCCACCACCTATACATATATCATTATCATATAATACACAAGCTTGTCCTGGAGTAACTGCTTTTACATCATCATAAGTTACTATTATTTCATTTTCTTTATATTCAATATTTACTTTAATATCTTCTTGTCTATATCTAAATTTTGCAAAACATGATGTTGGTCTTAAATCACAATTAAAATTTAAACTATCTACTACACAACTAGTAGAATATAAATACTTAGTATCATCTCCTAATGATACATAAAGAATATTTTTTTCTAAGTTTTTACCAACTACAAATAATTTATCGATAGTTCCACCTACATTTAAACCTTTTCTTTGCCCTATTGTATAATACATTAATCCATGATGTTTACCAAGAATAGTAGAAGTATCTATATCAACAATATCACCTTCCATGTTAGGTAAATAATTAGTTAAAAATTGTTTGAAGTTTCGTTCTCCAATAAAACAAATCCCAGTTGAATCTTTTTTATTATATGTTATTAAGTCATTATCTTCTGCTATTTTTCGAACCTCACTCTTTTTTAAATTACCAAGCGGGAATAAAACATTTTCCAATTGTTTTTGACTTACTTGGGATAAAAAGTATGATTGATCTTTATTATTATCAATAGCCTTTTTTAAATAACCATCTTCTAATTTAACATAGTGTCCTGTTGCAATAAAATCAGCATCTAACTCGATTGCTTTTTTCGTAAAATAATCAAATTTAATATACTTATTACACATAATATCTGGATTAGGGGTTCTTCCTTTATTTAATTCATCCAAGAAATACTTAAATACATTATCCCAGTATTCTTCCACAAAATCTACTCGATGAAGGGGAATATTTAATTTGTCACATACTGTTTTAGCATCATTATAATCTTGTTCTTGAGGACATATATCCTCATCTAGGGTTGGATTACCTAAATAGTCACTATTAGCTGTAGAATCCCAATTACGCATGAATAAACCCTCTACAGTATAGCCTAAATCAATTAATAGTTTCGCTGCAACAGAAGAGTCTACTCCTCCACTCATTCCGATAATTACTTTTTTATTTTTCATATTTATCACCCTTTTCATTTTTAAATTATATCATTATTTTTATTATGTCGCAATTAATTCATATTTACTTTTACTAGTATTTATTTTATAATTAAGTTGAGGTGAAGTATGAGTAATAAATTTATTAAAATAGTTACTATTCTTGTTTTATTATCAATGGTAGCTGGACTATTTACAGTCGTGTTTATGTTTTAAAATCTATTTATAGATTTTTTTATTTGTCTAAATATACCTCAAGTTCTGGTATAATCGTTTTAGTTATACTATTATTACCATACTTATTAACTATATCATTAATTCTGCTAGTATCTTTTGTACTATATAAAAGAAGTAATCCCGCTATTCTTGATGCCATATATTCTTCAAGTTCTTTTATTTCTTTAGTAGATATTTTGTATTTTTGTTTTATATCTTTTATAGGACTATTATTATATAAGTAATTAGTTAATGAATTACTAACTAAATTCACATATTTATCATTATCTTTTAACTTTATTTTACTCCACACTTTCATATATATCACCTCAAAATATGATATATATAATAACATAAAAACCTTATAAATAAAAGAAAAAGATGTGGATACATCTTTATTTTTTCACTAAAGTTTTACAAGTTCCATTAACTCTATTAATTTCAGCACTACGTTTACTTCTTGATACATTTTTATTATTTTCTTCCAATATAGTAGTTAAAGCTTCAAGTTTTTCTTTATTTTTATATTTATCATCATTAATACTATAATATCCCCATTCTGTTACAACAAAATTAATAGTACCATCATTTACTGATGAATAGTTTCCATAAACTTTTTTTGGTTCCTCCTTTTTCATATAAAAAAGAACTGTAGGAAGAATATTAATAATTTCATTTTTTACATCAGTGGTTAGTTCATATCTTTCAAAATTCATAAAATCATCTCCTTTGTATGTATTTTAACACTATTATAAAATAAAATAAAGAAAAATTCTTTATTTTATTTTAGGAGAAGAAATAGATTGAGGCTTTAAATTAATAATTTTTTCATGATTTATTTTTTGTTTAGAATTTTCTAAAAGTTCCTTAATAGAAATAGTATCTTTATCATTATCCATTGAAATATATGATGTAGCACCAATTATAAGAGCAATCCCAGTTGCTATGGTACGTTCTATTAGTTTTTTTCTACGTAATTTTTCTATTCTTAATATTGACCTTAATACTCCATCTTGATATTTTCTTGAATTAATTAATTCTTCTGGATCAATATACTCATCATTGTTTGTAATAGGATTAATTCTTTCTTGGAATATAAATTCTTCTTCTGTAGTTATTTTTTCATTATTAAGTTTTTTTCTAGCTATATTATTTTTTGTAGTTAATTTAGCAAATATTTCTTCTTCAGTAAGTTCGTTTTTAATCATCAAATCTTTCTCCTTTCGTATAGTTATTCATTAAAAAAGATGATAACTCATCTTTACGCTAACTTTTTTGCATATTCTAAGAATACTATTTGTAATTCTTGTTCAGTTTTTACATCTTCTAAAGTATTATTTTCAGTATTTATTTTTCTTACAATTAACTCTTCTTCGTCTTCACTATAAGATAAAAATAAATATTTACTACCTCTAACTTCAATTGAATCAATTTCATAATACTTTTTATTATTTATTTCATATACATTTACTTCAACATATTCTTCTTCGTTCATATTAATACTCCTTATTTACCTCTAATGATCGTTTCACCTTTTTCTTGATTATCTTTATCAATTGAGTCATAGTGTTCTTGTTGCATTTGCATAAGAGCAGCATCGTCTAGATTTTTTTGATTTTGACTTTCTTCAAGGCTTTGTTCAATTTTATTTTGATTTTGGATATTTTCGAACATTTCTGCTTGTTTTTCTAAATCTTTAATATCTTCTGAATTTAACCAAGAAGTTACAGTAACTAGTCCTCCTGCTATAATTATACCAGCAATTATTTTGGCAATCTTTCTAGCTCGGTTACGTTGCATTTCAAGTTTAGCTTTTTTTATTTTTGTCTTTTTAAGTAGTTCTTGATCTTTTTTAAATTTATCAAAAGTATAGGGTTCTCCTACATTATTTAGTTTTTCTGTTTGTTTATTATTATAATCTATAATTGGTTTTAAAAATTCATTAATTTCTTTTTGTTCTTGTTCTGTTATCTTTTTTCTGCTTTCTTCATTAAAGCTATTACCGAAATTAGCTATTTGTTCTTTTTCATTTAGTCCCATATGATTTTCCTTTCAATTATACTAATATAGTATAATACATAACTTTAATTGTCAATTATATAGCAAAATATTACTATTTACTTGACTCTTTTATATTAAAATCTTCAAGTTTATTGTCACTATTTACTAATTTAACAATTGTCTCTTCTGCTGCTTTTAATTTTTTATCACATATATTTGATAATTCTATAGCTTTATTAAATTCTTTTATAGCATCATCTAGTAAGACTTCTCCTGTTTCAAGTTTTTTAACAATTACTTCTAATTCTTGAAGTGCTTCTTCAAAGCTTAATTCATTATTTATTTTACTCATTATATTACCTCCACTGATACATTACCATCATTAAATTCTATTGATAATTTATCTTTTTTCTTTAAATTTTTACTACTATTAATTACTCTATCATCTTTTTTAGTTATCGTATATCCTCTTTTTATAGTAAGTAAAGGAGATAATGGTTCTAAGTTAGATAATAATTGTAAATATTTATTAGTTTTATTATCAATTAATAATTTAGGACTATTTAATATATAAGAATTACTTACTTTATTATAATCATTCTTTTTAATTGATGTTAAGTTCATTATATTAAATTTCAATTGCTCTAAAAGAGCAGAAAAATGCATTTCTTTACTATCGATTAAATTCATTGGTTTTTGTAAGATATGACGTGATTTAATTGATACTAACTTTTCTTTGTTTATTTCTAATTTATTAGTAATAATTTTATTTAATCTAATATTTATTTGATTTAGATAAGTTGTGACATCTGTAATATGAGGAACTGCTAACTCTGCTGCTGCTGTTGGAGTTGGAGCTCTTAAGTCCGCTACAAAATCACTAATTGTAAAGTCAATTTCATGCCCAACAGCGCTAATAATTGGAATATTTGATGCATATATCTCCCTAGCTACTTCTTCTTCGTTAAAGGGCCATAGATCTTCTATACTTCCTCCTCCTCTTCCAACAATCAATGTATCTAAATCATATGAGTTTGCGAGTTTTATTTGTTTTACAATATCATCTTTTGCAAATTCTCCTTGAACTAAAGCTGGAAATAAAATAATTTCTGTAAGGGGCCATCTTCTTTTAATTGTAGAAATAATATCTTTTATAGCAGCTCCAGTTGGAGCTGTAATTACTCCAACTCTTTTAGGGATTTTTGGAATTGGTTTTTTGCATAAAGAATCAAATAATCCTTCTTTTTGGAGTTTTTCTTTTAACTGTTCATACGCTATATGTAAGTTCCCTACTCCATCTTCTAACATTTCTCCTACATAAATTTGATATCCTCCAGTTTGTTCATACACTGAAATTTTTCCAGTAATTAAAACTTTCATTCCATCTTGAGGAGTAAATTTTATTTTAGAGGCACTTGATGCAAACATTACAGCATTTATTCTTGAATTTTCATCTTTCAAAGTAAAATAAAAATGCCCTCTAGTATGATTTTTAAAATTAGAAATTTCCCCTTTTAAAAACACTTCTTGTAAATGGCTATCATTATCTATTTTGTACTTTATATATTTAGTTAGTTGTGAAATACTAATGTATTTATCATTCATATTACCTCCTAATTTATATAATAATTTTATCATAATATTTTTTTGTTGTATATAAGTTATTTATGTTATAATCCTTTACAAGGAGTGTGAATATGGCAAGAACAATTAAAAGTATTGAATATAAAGTAAATAAAGAGGAGTTAATAACTAATATTAATAGTATTCTAAGTTCTAATGAATTTAAACCATTTAATTACAATGGAGAAAGCGTTTATAAAAAAGGAGTTGGTTTTTGGACTGCTGCTAAATATATTAAAATAGAATTTATAGAGAACAAAGTTAATATATCTGGTTGGGTTAAAAACTTTGGGGTTTCAGAAAGTAATTTAGAAGGATTTGTTGGGGTAATACCAAAATCTACTGTTACTAAAGTAATAAATGATATTATTGAAATAATTAAATAAAAAGTGTGTAGTTTATCTACACACTTTTATTATTCGCAATTATGATAAATACTATCTAAGACAGCATTAATTAATTTAGTAACAGCCGCATCACTATACTGTTTAGATAACTCAACTGCTTCATTAATAGCTACTATACTTGGAGTATCACTATGTTTTAATTCATAAATTCCTAGTTTTAAAATAGCTTGATCTACTTTATTTAATCTATCGATTGTCCAGTTTTTAGTCATATGTTCATTAGCTAACTCTATAATACTTTTTTCATTTTCTAAAATATATTTTATAGAATCATTAACAAAGTTATTTTCTATTTCAATTTTTTCTTTAATTAAGTCCTCTATATTATATTCATAGCTAGTATTGTTAATAATATTTACTTGATATAAAACAGTTATAATTATTTCTCTTAATTCACTTTTATTTTTCATATTTACTCCTTTATTTATCTTCTATATTCTTTTTTAATTGATATAAACACTCTAATGCCTCCAAAGGAGTCATATTAAGAGGATCTAACTTTTTAATTTCTTCTTCAATTTTACTTTCTTCTTTAACTTCTGTTATTTCAAATAAGGAAGTTTGGGTAAAAGTACTTTTTTTAACACTACTTTTTTCATATATATCTAGTATTTCTGATGCTCTTTTGATTACTGGTTTTGGAAGTTTGGCAAGGGCTGCTACATTTATTCCATAACTTTTATCAACTGCCCCATTTCTAATTTTATGTAAAAATGTTATTTTATCGTTTTCTTCTGTTGCTGCTACATGAATATTTTTTAAAGTAGGCAATTGTTGTTCTAGTGCTGTTAATTCATGATAATGAGTTGAAAATATGGTTTTTGCTTTTACAGTATCATGAATATATTCTAAAATAGCTTGTGCTATACTCATCCCATCATAAGTTGCGGTCCCTCTTCCTAATTCATCAAATAAAATTAAACTTTTATTAGTAGCATTACTTATTGCAAGTTCGGCTTCTTTCATTTCTATCATAAAAGTAGATTCCCCACTAACTAAGTCATCACTTGCTCCAATCCGAGTAAATATTTGATCAAATATTGGCATAGTAGCGCTGGAACATGGAACAAAGCACCCGATTTGAGCCATTATAATACTTATAGCTGTTTGTCTCATATAAGTAGATTTCCCAGACATATTAGGTCCTGTTATAAGTAAAATATTAGTATTCTGATTCATAGAAACATCATTAGATACATATTTATCTTTAATAACATTTTCTACTACTGGATGTCTACAGTCAACCATTTTAATTATATTATCATTAGTAATTATAGGTCTATTTAATTTATACTTATCTGTACATATTGAAAATGCTTGTAATAAATCTATTTCACTAATAATCTTAGCATTATACTGAATCTTATCAATATATCGTTTAGTAGCTTCTTTTACATCATTAAATAATTTATATTCTAACTTTATAATTTTATCATGTGCTGACAAAATTATATCTTCTTTTTCTTTAAGTAAAGGAGTAATAAATCTTTCACAATTAGCTAAAGTTTGCTTTCTATCGTATCCAAATTCATCTTTTATTAAATGTTTTTGTCCTTTAGTTACTTCTATATAATATCCAAAAACTTTATTAAACCCCACTTTTAAATTTTTAATACCCGTCTTTTTTATTTCTTCTTGTTCTATTTTTATAATATACTCTTTTGAATTACTACTAATTTCTCTTAATTCATCTAATTCTTTATTAAAACCATTTTTTATGATATTACCTTCATTTAAATTAAAAGGAGCATCTTCATTAATAGATTTTTCTAATAAACTATATAAATCATCTAATATAATTAATTCATCTTTATAATTGATATCTTTGATTATTTTATTAATATTTGGAAATACTTTAATAGAATTTTTTAATTGTAATAAATCTTTAGGATTTAAATTTTTGTAAGAAACTTTTCCTACTAATCTTTCTAAATCATATACATTATCAAGCTCATTAATTAAATCATCCCTTAATATAAACTCTGTAGAAAATTTCTCTACTAAATCATACCTATGATTAATATCATCGATTGATGTTAACGGGTTTAAGATATTGTGTTTTAAATAACGTGATCCCATCGCAGTCATACATTTATCTAATAACCAAAATAATGTATATTGTTTTGAGGAATCTTTAATTGATGTAATTAATTCTAAGTTTTTAATAGTATTAATATCTAATCTTAAAATATCTTCATTTCTTGATATAGAACATTCTTGTAAATGAACTAAATCACTTTTCTTATTAGAAATAATATAATTTAGTAAATGTTTAATTCCTGTTATTATTCTATCATCATCAATATCCTTATATATATATTTATAATTAACTAACTCTTCTGTCTCGTTAGTAATAGTTACAATAACATTGTAAACACTTCTTAAAATCTCTACAATTTCTCGGTTGATATTATCACTTACAATTACTTCTTTAACTCCTAGTCGAATAACTTCTTTAATCATCTTATCAATATCATTGTCCATTATTTTAGCATTAACTTCTCCAGTAGATATATCTATATATACTAAAATAAAACAAAAATTAAAGTCATATATACTAGCTATAAAATTATTACTCTTAGAATCTAAATTAGTATCAATAATAGTTCCTTTAGTAACTATTTGAACCACTTCACGAGTTACCATCCCTTTAACATCTTTAGCATCTTCCATCTGTTCTACTAAAGCAACTTTATATCCTTTTTCGATTAAAATTTCTAAATAATTACTAGCAGCATGGTGAGGAATCCCACACATTGGAATTTTCTCTTCAAGTCCAGCTTGTTTGCCAGTTAAAGTTAAATCAAGGATTTTTGACATATTTACTGCATCTTCAAAAAACATTTCATAAAAATCTCCAAGTCGAAAAAAAATAATACAATCTTCATTATTTTCTTTTATTTCAATGTATTGTTTCATCATTGGACTAAGTTTTTCTTTATCAATTTCCGATCTTCGCATATATGTCTCTCCTCAAAGTATTATATCAAAAAATAACCTTTTAATAAAGGTTATTTTAATTTTTCTAACTTATTAACAGCATCCTCAAAACTATCTACTCCGATTAATTTTATATCAAGATTTTCATCATTTATAACTTTCTTAGCATTATTATAATTATTACCATTAACCGCTATAAAAATATCTGCGCCTTCTTTAACCGCACCACGGACTTTATGCTCTACTTCTCCAATTTCTCCTGCTACTCCTTCATAATCAATTGTTCCACTTCCAGCAATTGTATAGCCTTTTGTTAAATCTTCTTTAATTAATTGATCATATATATATAAAGTAGTTAATAAACCACCACTTGGACCACCTTCAGAAGAAGAAAAATTAATATCAACATCAACTGGAGTATCAAATGTATTCATAATTGATAAGGCTACTCCTAAAGCATTTTTACCATCAATTTCTTCTAGTTTAGCATTTATTATTTTTTCTTTTTTATCTCTTTCTATTAAAACTTCAACATCACTACCAGCTTCATACTTTTTAAAATAATCTTCTTGTTGAATAATATCAAAAAAATTCACATCATCAATCTTTCTAATAATATCCCCCACTTTATAATAATTATTATCCCCTATATTAGATATAACAATTGCATCAGTTCCTGTACTTTCAACATTAATTCCCGCTTTTGTAAATGCTAAATATATAGCATTTTGATTTGTTTCATTTAAAGATATTTCACTTCTTTTTTTTATCTCATCAAAACTTTCATCATCAGAATATGTATAATCAGATAATTTTTCTCTTTCCCAAGATGGGATTAAAAAGCTAAGTCCCACAGTTAATATATTACCTTTTTTTTGGGATACATAACTTAAATTAAAAGTTCCTTCACTAGAAGTTGCATCTTCTACTTTAATTTTATCAGTTGTATTAAGCATTCCTCCTCCTGTAAAGATTAAATAATCAAGGGGAAATATTAATATTCCTGTAAATATTATTAAAAATATTAAAAATTTATATTCTTCTTTTATATACTCTATTATTTTATTAAATCCTTTTTTTATCATATTGCTCCTTTATTGTATATTAATAATATCATAATTAAATATTTAATTCTAGGTGAAAAATATAATAAAAGGATTAGAAATATTTCTAATCCTTTAGAGTCACTCATAGGATATGCATTTAACATATTAATAGAAGTTGCTTCAGTATCATTTAAGACAAGAGATTGATACTGATGTCCTGTAAACTTTATTTCATTAGTACTTTGATTAGATATTACAAATAAGGAGCTGATGACCCTATTAATAATATAATTACTATAAATAATGCTATTATTTCGACTTTACATGCTTTTAATTTTTTCATATATACTGTTCTCTTTGTTATCTCATTATTTAACTACAAAAGTTAATCCTGCGGGTCTAGAATTAGTTTTTTCTAATATAGCTTTATCAGCAGTATTTCTCACATATACTGTATTAAGTGTCGTATTTTCAGCAAAAGTTGCTGCAATATTGTATGATACATCAGTTAAGACCCCACTAAAATCATTTTTAGATAAATCTAAAGTTGTCATACTAGTTAACCCTCTAAAAGTTGATTGTATATTTTCAACATTACTCGTATCCCAACTAGATATATCAAGTGATTTCAATTTATAACAATGTAGGAAAAAACTTTGCATATTTGTTATTAAATGAGGATTAAAACCCGTTAAATCAAGTGTTTCCATTTTGTAATTATAAGCAAACATAGCATAAGCATTAGTAACATTAGTAACATTAAAAGTAGATAAGTCTAGATTAATTATGTTATCCATTTGTCTAAACATACCATACATATAAGTTGTTTTATCAGTATTTAAAGTTGATACATCTAAATGTTCGATTGCTGAACAATCCATAAATACACCACCCATGTTAGTTACATCTCTAGTATCAAATATTCCATTAAATTCAATAGTTTTCAATGTTGTAAAACTTCTAAACATATTTTGAATACTCTCAGGAGCTAATATTCTATTATTAGATTGAATATGTAAAACATTAGTGCTATCAATATATGCTAGAATCGTACCATCATTATTTTCTGAATAGTCCCATTTATTTGTAGCGTTATCATATGCTGCTTGATCTATTCCTTTTTCAAATAAAACACCCTCTAGTTCAAACTTAGGAGTAAATGTTGCTCCATCATATCCTGTGAACATAGCATCATACCAACCACCAGTAGCGTCAAAAGCTTTCATTTTAACTGCATCACTTCTATCATAATTCATTACAAATTCATCATAATTAACAGGAACTGTAACTATTAAATCATACGGTTCTTCTAATTCGTTATGAGCAAAATTTATTTCAAGTGTAAATATACTATTACTAATAGTTGTTTTAATATTACTTATAGTTAAGTTAGGAAAGAAGATTCCTGAATCTTTATATTCTCTTTCTCCTAGATTTGGTACTTTATAATCTTCATCATCATAAATAATTGATGTTATGCTTTTTAAATTGATTAACTCTGCTATTACAGAAGCATCTTCATTTGCTTCTAATAAACCAGCAACATCTCTACTTTTTATAATCAAATCTTTTGTAGAACCATCTGTAAAAGAAAAAGTTATATTACTAGTAGTTACATACTTAGTATTATCATTATTTGTATTACCCGCTGTTGTTGTATTAAATGTTACATCTTCTAATCCCATTTCTACTATATCCTTTTGAATATCTCTATTTAATAAATCTTTATATGTAAATAAATCTAATTTATATGCTTCAATAGTATTTTTGTTAAAAAATCCAATTACTGAATTAAATAAAACTACTGATAATACTGCTACTATTGAAAAAGTAATTACTAATTCTACAGAAGTTAACCCTTTTTTATTTATTCTTCTCATATATTCTCCTTATATACTAAATTCCATATTACTATATGAAAGGTATTTTTCACCATTTGTACTAGAAGTTCTTTCGAATTCTACAAACATTCTATATTTATTATTGTATTTAGATGCTACCGTAAAACTAGGTAGAGAATTTATATATATTTTGAATCCCTCTGTTGTAATATCAGAATTATTTATAGTATTTTTAAAGTCTGTTATTTTATAACTTGTTATATACACTGTTTTAATATCATTTGCTGAAACTAAAGCTCTACAAGAATTTTCTTGTTCAGCATTTAACAAAGTACAAACATCACTATTTTCATATTTTATAAAAGTATTAGTTCCAATAGCAGCATCCACTTCACTACTAGCAGTATCTTTATTATTATCTTTTATAAGTTTTATAATCCAGTACATTCCATACTTACTATTAACATCGTCATATACTTCTCTTTTTTCATATTCTCCCATAAATACAGCACTATTTACAAAGATTATGGCAAATAAAGACATTAAAAAAGCTGATACTACTAGTAATTCTACTGTTACAAACCCTTTACAATTATTACTTTTCATATATAATTTCTCCTTGCTATTCTCTATTATTTATTATATACTAATTTATAGTAGAATACCATAGCAATTTATTAAAAAGGGGTTGAAAATATGGTTACATTTGATTTTACAAAAACACCAGTTACGCAAATAGTAGACTATGTAATACTATATGCAGCTAAAGCTAGTTCATCTGATATCCACTTTGACCCTCGTGAAAAAGGATTAATGATTAGAATCAGAATAGATGGAGAATTACAAGATTTCACATTTATTCCTAAAGATTTTCAGAAAAATTTAATAACTCGTATTAAAATTTTATCTAATATGAATATTACAGAAACTAGATTACCACAAGATGGTGCAATTAAGGGTGATTTTTCGGGAGTATATTTAGATATGAGGGTTTCTTCTCTTCCCACTAATGAAGGAGAAAAAATAGTTATTCGTATTCTTGATTATACTAGAAGTTTTCAAGGCCTAGATTATTTAGGATTTAATCAAGATAATTTAGTAAAAATAAAAAGGATGATTGAAGTTCCAAATGGAATTATATTAGTCACAGGTGCTACTGGTAGTGGTAAATCTACTACTGTATACTCTATGCTCCAAGCTCTAAATAAACCGGAGATTAATATTGTTACAGTAGAAGATCCGGTTGAAATGTCAATTGAAGGTATTAATCAAGTTCAAGTAAATTCAGAAATTGGAATGACTTTTGGAACTGCTTTAAGATCTATCTTAAGACAAGACCCAAATATTATTCTAATTGGAGAAATCAGAGATTCGGAAACTGCCAAAATTGCAGTAAGAGCATCTATTACAGGACATTTAGTTTTATCTACTCTACATACTAATAATACATTATCTACAATTGAAAGATTACTTGATATGGATGTTGAAAGATATTTCTTATCAAGCGCTATTACTGGTATTATTTCTCAAAGACTCGCTAAACAGCTATGTCCAAAATGTCGTATACAAAGAGCCGCTACTCCTGGAGAAAAGCAAGCTTATAAAACATTTGCTAATCAAGATATTACTAATATATGGGACGCTAATAAAGATGGGTGTGAAAATTGTCGAAATGGTTATAAAGGACGAATTGCAATTCATGAAGTATTAGAAATTAATGAAAATTTACGTGATGTTATAAATGAGGAAAATGTTAAAAAAGAAGTATTAAGAGCGGAAGTTTATGAAAAAAATAATACTATAACTTTATTAAGAGATGGATTACTTAAAATAATGAGTGGTTTAACTACATTTGAAGAAATATATAGAATTATTGAAATAGATGAATCTACTATTGTAAAAAAAGTAGAACCTAAAATAGATAAAACAACAGATTCTCAAGTTACAACCACTCCAATTAATGCAATAACTCCCCCTAATAATACACTTATTCAACACTATAGCCAATCAAATAATCAATAAAAAGCAATTCACTCTGATATGAATTGCTTTTTTTAGTCTTTAATTATTTTTGAAAATACTTCTTCACTTATTTCTTCGATTGTTTTTATATGATTATCTTTAATACAAGATATTACATCCCAGTTATATAATTCAGATAATTCTATATAAGCATTTTCCGCTGCTTGTAAGTGATTTAAGTCACTTTCATGTTGATCTATTGAAACTCTATTTTTTCTGAGTTCCAAAGAATATTCTAAAGGCATATGTAAAAATATTGTATTATCGGGTACTGGTAATTTTAATAACCAGTACTCTAATTTATCTATCCATTTATAAATATTAAATCTTTCATCTTTATCTATTATTTTAGAACCTTGGTGAGCCATATTAGATGATGTATAACGATCTAAGATTATATAACAATCTTCATCTATCATTTCTAATATTTTATTTACATTATACTTTCTGTCAGCTGCATAGTAAAGTGATGCTATTTGGGGGTCAACATTAGTAGCTCCTTCTTTAAAATAACCTTCTGATATTTCTTTTTTCCCAAGATATGGGCCTCCGATTATTTTACCAGTTGGACTATCATAAGCTGGAAATTCTACTCTTATACACTTTTTACCAGCTGCTAATAATTTTTTTTCTAATAACTTAGATTGCGTTTCTTTTCCAGAACAATCAGTTCCTTCTATAACAATAATTTTACTCTTCATAAATTTTACCACCTTACTAATATAATAACAAAATATTTAATATTAAACAATCTTAATCAATAATAATATTATTATCATCGAAATCTACTAGTAAAAATTTTCTACTAGCTAGATAATCACACATATGAACAAAATTTTGATGTTTAGTTTTAGGTTTTTCTAATACTTCATTTCCTCTATAATCTTTATTCCAAGGCCCCATATGAGTTTTAATACTATCAGTTAATAGTATTACCTCATCATCATTTAACATTAATTTATCTTTATTATCTTTAATATAATTAGCTACTAATATTGGATGATCCACTAAAGTATAAGTACTTTTTTCTAAACCACTTTTTAATCCATCATGTAGTAATAAACCCATTATCATAATATCTTTTTCGGTATCACTATATTTATCTCCGATAGAGGGGTTATTTAATAATTCAAATGCAATTCTTACAGCAGCTTTAGTGTGTCTTACTAATCCTTTATCTCCTGTTGTATATTTAGGATGATATTTACCAGTAGACGATGCTGGAACTTCATAAAAATAATCTGGTAATAACTCTAACATTATTTCTGCTGATTTTTTTATATTATCATTTTTTATATAACTTAATTCTTTACTAAATTCTTTACTTTTCATTTTTCCTACTTTCTAAAAATTTAACTATAACACTATTACTTAAATATAAATAATTTTGATTAATAAAAATATAATTTTCATTCTCTTTTATATAATTTTCTTCTATTAATTTTGAATAATCGAAATATTCATTTATTTGTTTATTAAATTTTTTAATAAATTTACTTTTATTAAGACCTTTAATTTTTCTAAATCCTAGTAATATTTCATATTCTAATACATCATCAATAGTAAGTATTTCAATATCTTTGATATATTCATTTAATATATATTTATTAATACTTCTAGTATTTATTATTCTTTTATTATCAATATATGATGCAGCTCCTAATCCAAAACCATAATATGTATTATTATTCCAATAACATAAATTATGTTTTGATTCATATCCTACTTTTGAAAAATTACTAGTTTCATAATGATTAAAGTTATTTTTACTAAATACCTCTTTTATATATTGATACATATTATAATCTATTTCTTCTTCAATATTTTTAAAATTATTAATATATAACTTAGTATTTTTCTCAATTATTAAAGAATATGTTGAAATATGGGTAATATCTTGTTCTAAAATAAACTCTACATCTTTTTTTAAAACATTAATATTTGGAGTAATCCCATACATTAAATCAAGATTTATATTATTAATCCCGATTTTTTTGGTAAACTTAATTAACTCTTTTACTTTATCAACATCAATTACTCTATTTAAAATTTTTAAATTAACCTCATTAATTGACTCTAGTCCATAACTTATTCGGTTAATTCTATTATTTTTAAATAGCAATAACTTATCAGGTGTGGTATTATCAAAATTACATTCAATAGTAACTTCACTATTTTCTTTTAATCTAAAAATTTTTATTATTCCAAATAATTTTTTTAACTGTTTAATATTTAAACAACTAGGAGTACCTCCTCCAATATAAAGAGTTTCTAATTCTTCGCCTTGATATTTTTCTTTTATTTCTTTTTCTAGGCTTAATAAGTATTTATCTACTAAGTTATCATTATAAAAAAGCTTTGGAAAATCGCAATATGAACAAATATTTTCACAAAAAGGGATATGAATATAACAATTTTTCATTATTTATCACTAGTTGAAAGAATTGTTAAAAATGCTTCTTGTGGTACTTCTACACTACCAATTTGTTTCATTCTTTTCTTTCCTGCTTTTTGTTTTTCTAATAATTTTTTCTTACGAGATATATCCCCACCATAACATTTTGCAAGGACATTTTTCTTCATTGCTTTTATATCTGTTCGAGATATTATATGTGTTCCAATAGCTGCTTGGATTGGTACTTCAAACATTTGACGAGGAATAATTTCTTTTAATTTTTCAACAACAAGTTTTCCTCTTGTATAAGCAAATTCTTTATGGACTATAACGCTTAATGCATCTACCACATTTCCATTTAATAAAATATCCATCTTTACTAAATTACTAGGACGATATCCTATAACTTCATAATCAAATGAAGCATAACCTTTTGTGTATGATTTCATTTTATCAAAAAAGTCATATACTATTTCTGCTAAAGGTACCTCATAATATATTGTAACTCGATCATTATCAATATAATCCATATTTAAAAATATTCCTCTTTTATTTTGACATAACTCCATAATTGCTCCAATATATTCACTTGGAGAAAAGATACTAACTTTTACATAAGGCTCTCTTGTTTCTTTAATTGCTTCTCTACTAGCCATTTTAGATGGTGAATCTACTAGTTCTGTTTTACCATTATTTAAAACTACTTCATATATAACAGATGGTGATGTTGCAATTAAATCAATATTAAATTCTCTTTCAATTCTCTCTTCAATAATTTCCATATGAAGAAGTCCTAAAAAACCACATCTAAATCCAAATCCTAAAGCATTTGATGTTTCTGGTTCAAACTCTAAGGCTGCATCATTTAATTTTAATTTTTCTAAAGCTTCTCTTAAATCTTCAAATTTTGATGCTTCAATTGGGTAAAGTCCTGAATAAACCATAGGTTTCATAGGTTTATATCCTGGTAATTTTTCAACATCCTCTTTATCATGGGTAATAGTATCTCCAACATGAATATCTTTGATACTTTTAATTGAAGCATACAAATAACCTACTTCACCACAACTTAAGCTTGTTACTTTTTTCTCATGGGGAGTATTTACGGAAAGACCATTAACCTCATAAACAGCATTTGTTTCCATCATTTTAATAGTGTCTCCAACTTTAATAGTACCATCTTTAACTCTAATACTTGCAATTACTCCTTTATAAGGATCATATAAACTATCAAATATTAGAGCTCTAAGTTTATCATTACTACTAGCTTTTGGTGATGGAATATATTTAATAATACTTGTTAATACATCTTTAATTCCAATTCCATTTTTTGCAGAAGTTAATACTATTTGTTCTTTATTAAAACCTAAACCTTCAATTTCTTTAATAACTTTTTCAACGTCTGCCGAAGGTAAATCTATTTTATTAATAACTGGAATTATTTCTAAATCATTTTCCATTGCTAAATATAGATTAGCTAAAGTTTGAGCTTCAACTCCTTGAGCAGCATCTACTATTAGTAACGCTCCTTCACAAGCAGCAAGAGAACGAGATACTTCATAAGAAAAATCTACATGTCCTGGAGTATCAATTAAATGAAAATAGTAGTCTTCATTTTCATATTTATAATTAAGTTGCACAGCATTTAATTTAATTGTAATACCACGTTCACGTTCAATATCCATTGAATCTAACATTTGCTCTTTTAATTCTCTTTTAGTTATAGCTCCTGTTTCTTCTAGTATTCTATCTGCTAAAGTTGACTTTCCATGATCAATATGCGCGATAATACAAAAATTTCTAATATTTTCTCTTTTCATAATACTCCTCCAATATATTTATTATATCATTTTTTTATACTTTTTTATATAGAAAAATGACTTCTAAAAAGAAGTCATTTAATATTTAATTGGTAGCGACGGAGGGGATCGAACCCCCGACCTTTCGGGTATGAACCGAACGCTCTAGCCAGCTGAGCTACATCGCCATAAAAGGTAACAAATAAATTATAACAAATATTCATTACCATTTCAAGTAAAATATTACTTTTTGCTAATAATAAAAGATACTCCATTTTTTTCGTTTTTAATTGTAATATTATAATTAATTAAACTTAATGTTTTTTGGACAATAGATAATCCCAATCCAAACTGACCATTAACACCTTTTCGAAAAGGTGAAAAAATTCCTGCTAAAAGTTTTTCTTCAATATTATCACCATCATTATAAACAATTAGTTTATTATTTTTAATAGTTACTTTAATAACACTTTTAGCATATCTCATAGCATTAGAGAATAAATTGTCTAATATAGTTTCCCAGTATTCATCATTTCCTGTAAAATCAACCTTGTTTGGTACGTCTATTATAAACTCAATATTTTTATTTAAAAATCTAAATTTTTCTACTTCTTTTAATATTATAGCATTAATATCTACTTTTGTATTTAAAACATTTTTTCCATCACTTAAATAATCTAGTTTATTTAAATATAAAAGAGAATGTACTTTTTTTTCTAAAGAATCTATTTGCTCTTTAATAACTGCAATTGACTTATCTTTATCTTCTATGCCGTCCTCACTAGCTTCAATGTATGACTTTATAACAGCAATTGGAGTTTTAAAGTCGTGTGATATATTTTGATACATTTGAGTACGATAATTTTCTTGAGTTTTTAAAGAAAGTCTCATATCTTCCATAGCTAATAATAATGACTTAATCTCATCATCAATTGTAAAATCAATATTATGATCATAATCATCCTTATCAATATTATCTATTTTCTCTTTTAGTTTTTCGATTTTTTTTATTATATAACTAGACCATAATACTAAAACCAACCCAATTAATAAACAGGTACCTAAAACAACAGGCATAATTCTACTAACTAAGGATGAGTAAGATGAATTAATATATTTATCATCTGTAATTGCTATCTTAGTTAAATTATCACTAATAGTCTGATAATAGTAATATGTTCCTCCTCCTATTTCAATTTTTCCATAATCATCTGCTAAATATGAAATTAATTCTTCTTTGTCTTTATATTTAATAACTTCATTTATATTATTACTAGTTAATATTTTTCCGTCAATAATATAAATAACAGCAACCTCACTATCTATTTCAACTGGAACTTGTTCATTTGTATTCATCATTAATGGTTTAGATAAGTATGAATATAAACTACTTTCCGCTGCTGGTAAGATAAAATTAGGAAGTAATAGCCCAAGTGATAATGTTAAGATAACAAAGATTAGTCCAATAATAATTAATAATTGTTTGGTTAGTTTTAATTTGTTATTTATCATATTAATCTATACCCATATCCATATATAGCATCTATTTTTAAAATTGGCATTTTCTTTCTTAAACGTCTTACTAAATCATCTACTACTCTATCAGTTCCAAAGTAATCATTACCCCAAATTAAGTCTAACATATCTTCACGTGCAAAACTTTTATTCATGTTATTTATTAATAATACTAATAAATCAAACTCTAGTGTTGTTAATTTAATTTCTTCATCTTTTATCTTTACTATCCTTTTTTCAATATTAATAGAATAGTCTTCATAGTAAATAAAATCTTTTGAAGTCTTTTTATAAACTCTCTTCATTATTTTATCAACTCTTAAAACTAATTCCTTAGGGGAATATGGTTTAGTTAAGTAATCATCACTCCCTAGTTCTAATCCTAATATTTTATCAATTTCTTGATCTCTTGCTGAGGTAAATATAACTGGTACTTCTTCATTTTCTTTTCTAATTGCTTTTATAACGTCATATCCTGAAATATCATCTTCTAGCATAATATCTAAAATCCATAAATCAATTCTTTCTTTATAAGAAATAGCGTCACTTCCTTTAGTAAAACACACTACTTCATAATTATTTTTCTCTAAATATAATTTTATAATATTTTGAAGATCCAACTCATCTTCTACTAATCCTATTTTTTTCATATTATCTCCTATTAATTTCTAATTATATTATACTATAAAGTAGTATCTAAAATATAGAATAATTATGGGAAATTATGAAAAAAGATATATTTTCATATATCTTTGTACTCTTTTTATATCAACTCCATAATTCATATTTTTATTTATATACTTAACTTTTAAGTGAGAGGATAAAAAGTTAAGTTGTTCTTATCTATATTCTTTTATTGTTCTATTATATGATCTACCTCCTTTGATGAATTAAGTATATAAAATAATTACGGAGGGATTATGATGCAATTATGGGAAATTATGAAAAAAGATATATTTTCATATATCTTTGTACTACTTATTATATCAACTCCATAATTCATATTTTTATTTATATACTTAACTTTTAAGTGAGAGGATAAAAAGTTAAGTTGTTCTTATCTATATTCTTTTATTGTTCTATTATATGATCTACCTCCTTTGATGAATTAAGTATATAAAATAATTATGGAGATATTATGATTCAATTATGGGAAATTATGAAAAAAAAGAACTTTACGTTCTTTTTGAAAATTCACAACCACAGTAGGTTTGTCTATACAAATTTAATTCCCTAGATTTAGCAATACTATTTATATAACCATTACTCTTTTTAAAATCAGCATATAAAAATTTCACATTATATTCATTATTAAGGATTTCTCCAATCTCGTTTATCCACTTACTATTTTTTCTAGGACTTATTGATAAAACGGTTGAAAAATAGTCATAATTATTATCTTTTGCATACTTAACAGTATTTTCTAATCGTAACTTATAACATAAATAACATCTCTTACCACCTTCATTATGAGTCTCATATCCTTTTACTTCATTATAAAATTCATTTGAATTATAGTTTGCTTTTATTAAATTAACTTTAAACTTATAATTACTTTTTTTTAAGATTTTCTCTAGTTCATTTAGTCTAATATCATATTCTTCTTTATCCGTTATATTAGGATTATAATAAAATATAGTAACTTTGAAATGATTTGCTACAATATCTAAAACAGTTGTTGAACATGGTGCACAACAAGCATGTAGTAATAGTGTTTTACCATAACTATCATCATTAATTTGTTCATTCATTATTTTTTCATAATTCATATATACCTCTTTATTTAACAATTGCCTCGATATCTGGTTCTAATGAAATAGATATTTTTTTAGAAATTGGTTCTAGTTTAGTTATTTTAATATTACATTTTTCTAGTAATTTTTTACTTACAATATTATTATCTGATTTACTATATTTATCTGATAAGTAAATAACTTCCTTTATACCAGATTGAATAATAGCTTTAGCACATTCGTTACAAGGGAATAAATCAACATAAATCCTTGCATTTTTTAAATCTTCTCTTGCTCCAGCATAATTTAAAATAGCATTTAATTCCGCATGACAAACATAAGCATACTTCGTATCTACAAAATCACCTTCTCTTCCCCATGGAAA
The DNA here is from genome assembly GCA_964371025.1 of uncultured Muribaculaceae bacterium. Lineage (GTDB taxonomy): Bacteria > Bacillota_I > Bacilli_A > RF39 > UBA660 > CAYJDP01. The sequence goes on from CAYJKH010000004.1 coordinate 91,977, forward strand.
TTCATTATCATTAAAACCATTAGGAGTTCCATTATAACCAACTGATAAAATTCTATTTTCTTTGTTTACAATACATGCTCCAACTTTTGTGCTAGGATCTTTACTACGACAGGCACTAAGTTTTGCAATTGCCATAAAATATTCATCCCAAGATATATTATTTTTTTTCATATAAACCTCTTTTCTTTCATAAATATTTTATCATATAAATTTATAAAAAACATAAATTTATTAATAATATATGATATAATGATAATAATTGAGAGGTTTTTATGTATTTATTTTTTTCTTATATATTTTTATTATATTTTATATATTCTGTATTAGGATATGTTATTGAAGTTCTTCATTTACTATATGACAAAAAGAAATTTATTTATAGTAGAGGATTTCTACTAGGGCCATATATTCCAATATTTGGAATTGGAGCTTTACTTATTACTTCTATTCTTAGTAAATATAGTAATGATTTATTTACAGTGTTTATAATGAGTATTGCTTTATGCGGAATCTTAGAGTATCTTACTAGTTATTTTATGGAAAAAATATTTGGTCTTAGATGGTGGGATTACTCAACTCACAAATATAACCTTAATGGTAGAATTTCTTTATCAGTATTAATTGGTTTTGGACTTGCTGGAGTTATTTTAGTAAGCTTTATTAATCCTTTTGTTTATAGTTATATTCATAGTATCGATCCTTTAATTATAATGATTATAGCATCAATTTTAGCTATTTTATTTTTAATAGATTTTGCAATTTGTACTTATGCAACATTTTTATTGAAGGAAAAAATTGAATCCAATGTTATTACTGATAATACTAGTGAAATTAAAGATTGTCTTAAAAAACTTCTAACTGAATCTAATATATTATACAAACATATTCTTAGAGCATTCCCAAATATTATTAGTATTAATATTAATAAATTAGCAAAATTAAATAGACTTAGATTACCTAAAATAAAAAAAACTAGTAAATAGTTTTTTTATTTTATTATAAATATTGTCATACCTGTATTAAAGTTATCAATTTTATAACTTAAGATATTTTTATTTTCTTTTAAGGTTTGTTGAGTTGCTTTTTTCAAAATCCCCTCTCCTTCACCGTGTACTATTATTCCTTGTTTTTCTTTTAAGATAATACAGTCGTTAATAAAAGCATTTATTAATACTCTTGAACTATCTCTTGTTTCTCCATGTATATCAAGACTTGGAAAACTATTATAAAAATTTATCATTTATTCTCCTTTGTAGTATAAACAGCATCTTTTATTCTATATGAGTATACCATACCATCTTCTTCATATATTTCAAATTCTCCATAAATAGTTGTATTAGTATCTAGTGGTGGATAATCAAGTCCATCTTTAAGAATGAATTCTAATCCTTGAGCACAACATGCTGTTGCATCAGTAATAATAATTACATGAATATCTTCAACTCCCGTATTGTAAGTAGAATATCTTCCTTCTAATTTAATCGTTTTTCCAACAGCGCTTTTTGGATCATTTACAATGTCATAAACTTCTCCAAAAACCATTGTACTACTTAGAGTAGTTAGATTTATATCTATATCATCCTCAGATATATTGACATTGTATTTTTCTTGAAAATCATTTTCAATCGGAGCTTCTACACCTTCTGGAACAATTGTTTTTATATCATTATTAGTACTAACAGTGCATCCAGTTAATAAAAATAATATTAATAATATATTAAGTATTTTCATTGATTATCTCCTTTTAATAAACCCTAGTATAAAAAATAATATAAATACAATAATATTAATAGCTACTATTGTAGACCCTACTGGTGTTCCTACTAGGATTGCTGTGATTATTCCAATTAATGTTGCTAATACTCCTACAACAGCAGAAGTTATTACAGTGCCTTTATATGATTTATTTATACTTAAGGCTGATAGTGCTGGGAATATTATTAGAGCAGATATTAGTAGTGTTCCGACTAAGTTCATAGCCAGAACTACAATAACTGCAATCATTACTGCTAATAATAAATTATAATTATTAGTTTTAGTTCCAATTACTTTAGAAAAATCCTCATCAAATGTTGTTGCAAATATTTTATTAAAAAATATTATAAATAAACTAATTACAATAATTGATAAAATAATACAAGTAATAACTTCTATACTTGATAAAGTAAGAATTGAGGTTGAACCAAATAATGTTACACATACATCTCCAGCTAAATTAGTAGATACTGGAAATATATTCATCAATAAATATCCAATTGCCATAAATGATACAGATATCATAGCAATAACGGCGTCTCCATTAATTTTTTTATTATTACCTGTTCTAAGAATAAAAATTGCTGCAATTATAGTAATTATTAAAGTAATAATCATATTGTCGATAAATCCTATTAACATAGCCATTACTAAAGCCCCAAAGGCAACATGAGACAGTCCATCTCCAATAAAAGAATATCTTCTTAAAACAAGAGTTACTCCTAAAAGTGATGCACAAAGCGCAATTAAAACTCCTACAATTAAAGCATACGCTACAAAAGGATAAGTTAAATATTCAAATAATTTATCTATCATATTTTTCCTCCTGTAACAATTTATAAGCTTTATATTTATTACTTTTAAGATATTTTTCTTTACATAAACACATTGAATCATCTCCAACATGTAGGATATGAGTAGCATACTTTATTGCATTATCAATATCGTGAGAAATCATAATAATAGTTTTTCCTTCTTTATGTAATTTTTCTAATATATTATACATTCCAACTTTAGCAGATGGATCTAAAGCATTAATCGGCTCATCTAAGACTAATATATTATCATTTAAACATAATGCACGAGCCAGTAATACTTTTTGTTTTTCACCGCCACTTAAATCTTTAAATTGTTTATTTACTAGTTTTGAAATATTTAGTTTCTTTAAAATTTCAATAACTTTTTCTTTTTCAGATTTTTTATAAAACAATTTAAAATTACCACTACTTTGAAACCCAGTTAATACTACTTCCATAACAGTAGCAGGAAAATTTTGTCCAATATTATTTTGTTGAGGAAGATATCCTATTTTTAGATTATTAGTCTTAATTTCTCCACTAAGGGGCTTTAATAGTCCAATAATTGTTTTAATCAAAGTAGATTTACCACTTCCATTTTCTCCTAAAATAACTAAAAACTCATTATCATTAATAGTTAAATTAATGTTTTTTAAAATTACTTTATCATATCCAACGCTTAAATTTTCACATACAATCTTTTCCATATTAATTACCACTTAAAGCTTTCTTAATAACTTCTAAATTATCTTCCATAACTGATAAATAACTAGTATTTTTTAAGTCGCTTTCTTTTATACTTTGTAAAGAATTTAAAGTTAATATCTGAACTTTTTCTTTAGCAGCATTATTTATCGCTTCTGGAATATTGTGATTGCGATCTGTTAAATCAATAATATATGAAATTCCATTATTTATTTCATCACTTAATTCTTTAATAACCTCAAAACTTGCTTCACTTTCTGTAGAACATCCACTTAAAGCGCTATGAACTTTTATATCATAATCATTTGTTAAATAAACAAAAGGGAATCTATCGCCAAAAAGTAAAGTATCTTCCCTACTTTCACTAATTGTTTTAGCATACTCTTCTTCTAATTCTTTAATTTTATTTATATATAAATCACGATTTTCTTCATATAATTTACTATTAGCTTCATCTATTTTAATTATACTATTTGTTATATCATTAACAAATATTTCAGCATTCATTAAAGATAGCCAAACATGTTCATCATAATGTCCAATATCATTAGAATGTTCATGCTCATCATGATTTTCTTCTTCGTGGTGTTCGTGCTCTTCAATGATTGCTTTATCTCCTAAAATAGATAATAAATTAACTACTTCGATATCTTTATTTTTACTTGTTTCTAAAACATCATAAACCCATTCTTCACTTTCACCACCAACATAAACAAATAAATCAGCATTATTAATAGCTACTATATCTTCTGTTGTTGCTTGATAGCTATGAAAATCAATTCCAGTATCTCCAAGAAGGGTTATTTCAATATTATCACTACCATTAGTTATTTCATTTATCCAATCATATGTTGGATATATCGTTGTTACAATACTTAGTTTATCATTATTTTCCTTATCATTAGAACATCCTGTTACTAATATTATTAAACAGATAATTGATAACATATTTATTATTTTTTTCATATTTTTCTCCATTCTTTTATAATTTATTATATCATATAATAATTTATATAGATTTATTTTTTTGATCCTGATACTTAACTCTAATATATTCAACATTATAAATTTTTTTAGATTTTTCTATATTAGAATCGTATTGAGATGCTACATAATCTTTATCAAGTGCAAAAATATAAAGATCTTCCTTTTCCTCTTTATATTTATTAGTAATTACTAAACAAATCCCTAACTCTAATTTTTCAGCAGTTTTCAAATGATTTTTTTTCACTTTATCATAACATAATATAAATCGTGGTTTTGGTTTAACTAATTCATTAGAATCGTTACAATAATCAATAGTATCAAATATAATTTCATTATATGAACTCCCGCTCCTAATTATATTTTTAGGATTCATAATTTTATTTGGTTTATCCGTAAAACTAGCACCTTGTTTGTATGATGAAAATGAATCAACTGGATAAGCATGACTAAGTCTTTTCATATTAAAATCAGTATACACCAATGTATACATATCTTGAGGATCATGGTAAGTAGTTAATTTTTCATTTCCAATGTAACTAAAGCAGCCACTTTTTCTTTCAGCCTCTATTAATTTTTCATTTCCAGGGCTCGATGTATGTGTAGTAGTTGATTTAACTAAGGCTCTAAACGGTTTACCATCTAAAACTAAAAAATCTAATCCTGTTTGAGCAGATAATTCCAAATTTTTGTATTCGAGAATATTCGTATCATTAATCATTTCGTGTTTCATTTTATGATAAGCGTTATTTTTAGCCCCTCTAACATTATCATAAAATTTTTCAATTTGTTCTTCCTTATTCAACTCTTCATGTAAATTAATTATTGTATTAAAATCATATAATTTTATATGATTAATTTTATTATACATATCTAAATCTTTTTTACTTATTATATCATCTGGTATAGATAAATTATATGTTAGTAATTCATCAGTATCTCTTAAAACATTTGTTAAAGTATCCTCAAAATGATAATCAATAATCATTTCAGATAAAACCAATTTAGTATCTAATTGCAAATATTCTTTTATAGCATTTTCTCCTAGTTTTACTATTTGTAAAAGAGGTTCTACCAAATTATTAAACTCACCTTTTACTGTAATCTCACTTTTATTAATTAAATATTCATTAAGCATTTCCCTATTAACCCCATAGTTATTTTCTTTTATAAATGAAAATAACTCAGAGTATAAAGAAAACATTTCATTTTCTTTATCTAAAGTAGTTATAAGTTTATTAACAAACTTTTTTCTTTCATTTTCAATGCCAGTAGCATCATTATTTACCATTAAATTATTAGCTGCATACCTATAAACTGATGAATTATAAGTGTGGGTAACTCTATTAATAACATCTTTATTATCTAACATAAATATAGGCAAAATATATGGGTCTTTTGCTAAACTATTATAATCAAATTTTTGAATTACTGATAAGCTACTAGCATCAATCATATTATTTAATATATGGTCAATAGTTTCTTTTTTTAAAGAAAAGATTATATTTGCAAGTTCTTGATTAGAAAATTCATTATTATCCAAAACATAAATTTGTGTTTCTGAAAGAACTTGTTTAATTATTTCTACTATATTTTCATTATTTGTAGCTTTTAGGTATTTATAGTAATTGTTAAAAGCACTAGCCTCTAAATTATAAAAATAATCACCTGTAATTTCACGATTATTAGCTATTAAATAGCAAAAATTATCATTTAAGAACAAATCAAATAATCCCTCATTTTTTGAAGTTAACATTGCATTAATATAACTTACTAGAAAAGGAATATCTGTCATTTCATTGATAGTATCATTATTCATAAATGCTAGTATACTATCTTTATTAAATTCACAAAAAAATGAATTAAGGATATATTTATTATCCTTATCTAAAATAATGTCTCTTACTTTTTTTTCTTTATAAAATATTTTCTTTTCTTCTACACTTAATTTTCTATCTATCTTTTTTAATTTTTCATAATTCATATACTTACCTCTAACATATAAATTATATCATATCTCATCAATTATAAACTAGATTAAAATATTTATAAGTAAATCAAAAGACTAAAACTATTCCAAATAATTTTAGTCTATATATTTAAATAATATGTTCTAGTGCTGCTTGAGCTGCTGCTAGTCTTGCTATTGGTACTCGGTATGGAGAACAAGATACATATTCAAGTCCTATGTCATTAAAGAACTCAATACTAGAAGGATCTCCTCCATGTTCACCACATACTCCTAAGTGAATTTTTTTATTAGTAGTTTTAGCTAATTTTACGGAATTTTTAACTAACTGTCCTACTCCTTCTTGATCAAGTTTAGCAAATGGATCATTTTCTAATATTTTATTTTGATAATAACTATCTAAAAATTTAGTAGCATCATCTCTTGAATATCCATATGCCATTTGAGTTAAATCATTAGTTCCAAATGAGAAGAAATCAGCATGTTCTGCTATTTTATCAGCAATAATTGTTGCTCTTGGTATTTCGATCATTGTTCCTACTAAATATTTTATTTTAGTAGTTTTTTCTTTTTGAATTAAATCAGCTTCTTGATTAACTATATCTTTTACAAATGTTAATTCATTAACTGTTCCTACTAACGGAATCATTATTTCGGGTACTATATTAATACCTTCTTCATTATTAACCTCAATTGCAGCCTCAATAATAGCTCTTGTTTGCATTTTAGCGATTTCTGGATAAGTGATTGATAAACGACAGCCTCTATGTCCCATCATTGGATTAAACTCATGTAATTCACTACATTTAGATTTAATGTCTTCTACTGATATATTCATCTCTTTTGATAATTCTACTATATCCTCTTCTTTACTTGGTAAAAATTCATGTAATGGTGGATCTAGATATCTTACAGTCATTGGTTTTTCTTTAACTGCTTTATACATGTTTTTAAAATCATCCTTTTGAAATGGAATTAATTCATTTAGGGCATCAATTCTAGTTTTTTCATCACTTGCTAAAATCATTTTTCTAATTTTTATAATTCTACTTTTATCAAAAAACATATGCTCAGTACGGCAAAGTCCAATTCCTTCAGCACCGAGCTCCAATGCTTTATTAGTATCTGTTGGATTATCAGCATTTGCTCTAATTCCTAAAGTTCTAACTGAATCTGCCCACTCCATTATTTTGCTAAAGTTACCTGATATTTTTGCTTCTTCTGTTTTAATATTTCCTTGATATATTTTACCAGTTGAACCATCTAGGGAAATATAATCATCTTTAGTAAAGGTTATATTTCCTAAAGTAAACTCTTCTTTTTCTTCATTAATTTTTATATCATCACAACCTGATACACAACAAGTTCCCATACCACGAGCAACAACTGCTGCATGAGATGTCATTCCTCCTCGAACTGTTAAAATCCCTTGACTGGCATGCATTCCTTCAATATCTTCAGGAGATGTTTCAAGTCTTACTAAAATTACTTTTTCTCCTTTTTGACCACGTTTTTTAGCATCATCGGCATTAAATGAAATCCTACCAGATGCAGCACCAGGAGATGCCGCAAGTCCACTTCCAATTTCTTTGGCTTCTTTTATAGCATTCATATCAAATGTTGGATGAAGTAATTGATCAAGAGATTTAGCATCTATTTTTAATACTGCTTCATTTTTAGTAATTAATTTCTCATCAACCATATCACATGCTATTTGAAGAGCTGCTTGGGCTGTTCTTTTACCGTTTCTTGTTTGTAAGAAATATAGGGTTTTATCTTCAATAGTAAACTCCATATCTTGCATATCTTTATAATGTTTTTCTAATTTTTTAGCAATTGTTACAAATTGTTCATAAACTTCAGGCATGTCTTCTTGTAATTTTTCAATTTTTTGAGGTGTTCTAACTCCTGCTACAACATCTTCTCCTTGAGCATTAATTAAATATTCTCCATATATTTTATTTTCTCCAGTTGATGGATTTCTAGTAAATGCTACTCCTGTTCCAGAAGTATTACCCATATTTCCAAATACCATTGATTGGATATTAACAGCAGTTCCCCAACTAGCGGGAATATCATTCATTCTTCTATAAACTACTGCTCGATTATTTTCCCAAGAATTAAACACCGCTTTTACTGCTCCTAGTAATTGAGTTTTAGCATCATTCGGAAATTCTTCTCCTTTATTATCTTTATAAATACCTTTAAAAAGTCTAACTAACTCTTTTAAATCATCCACTGTAAGATCTGTATCATTTTTAATATTACGCTTTTCTTTTACTTCATCAATTATTTTTTCAAAGTAAGACTTTTTAACATCCATTACAACATCAGCATACATTTGAATAAATCTACGGTATGAATCATAGGCAAATCTTTCATTATTAGTCTTTATCGCTAAAGCTTTAACTACTTCATCATTAAGTCCTAAATTTAGGATAGTATCCATCATTCCTGGCATTGAAGCACGAGATCCACTTCTTACTGATACAAGTAAAGGATTATTTATATCTCCAAACTTTTTATTAGTTATTTTCTCTAATTTTTCAATGTTTTCATATATTTCTTTTTCAATTGATTCTTTAATTTTCTTATTTTCTTTATAATAATCTAAACAAGCATCAGTTGATATAGTAAATCCTTGGGGAATTGGTAGTCCTAAATTAGTCATTTCTGCTAAGTTAGCACCTTTTCCTCCAAGTATATTTTTCATATTTTTATTACCTTCATTAAATAAGTATACAAATTTCATATATCCTCCTTATACTATAATAAATATATCAATAATTAGAAAATTATACAAGAAAAAAAGTATATCAGTTATGATATACCATTTATCAAAATTAAGATTAGTAACAAAACTCCTAAAGATAAAATTAAAAATATAAAAATAGTCATCAAAAGAGAAATAATTATAGTATTTTTAATTTTTTTATTACTAGGGTTAATTAATTTATTTTTTGAAAATAATAATAATATATTTAAGAATGGGTAAAATAAATTACTTAAAATAATATAAACATACGACTTATTTAAATATGTTAATAATAATGAGTTAATTCCTAATATAATTAAAATGAATAAAAACACTCCTACATAAGGTATAAATATGGATAATAATCCAAATAAGATTAACGGATTGATATTAATAATTCTAGACACACACACTAGATTATAAATGGGAATTAGACTTTTATAAGCCTTAATTCCTATATCTTTGAATACTTTATATAGACTTATTACATAAATAAGATAAATTATAATAATACTACTAATAATTATAATATTAAAAGTATCTATTTTTATACCTACTCACTTTTACTAAATTCTTCTATTTCTTCTTTTGATAAAATACCACCAGTTTTAGCAATTAATTTATCATTTTTAAAAAGTAATATAGAAGGTACTGAAAATACTTTATATTCTTTTGCTAAATCAACGTTTTCATCAACATCAATTTTATAAATATCAATAGTATCTATCTCTTCTAAAGTAGGGGTTATCATTTTACAAGGTCCGCACCAAGTAGCAGAAAACACCACTAAAACTTTATCTTTTTTTATTACTTCTAAGAATTCATTTTTATTATTTATTATTTTCATATAAATCTCCTATTCATATTTTTTTAATATATTATCTAAGTTTGATACATTATCTAATTTTTCTTTTTCTTCTAATACTTTTACTGTTTCAACATTAGTTATTTCATATTTTAATAACATATCCATTAATTGATTATCAGCTTCTATATTAGTAATTTTTTCATCCTGAATATTATTTGTTAATTCATAAACTTCATCGATTGGTTCAATTACTTTATTAGTTTTATCTGATAAGAATAAACTATCATGAATTATATAGTCTATTACTTTGCTTTCACGATATAAATCAATATTTCCTAGTGGAATGGCAAGTAATAATAAAACTACAAATATAACAATATATCCTTCTACTAATCCAATTAAAAATCCAATTATTTTAGAAGGTATTTGTAAAATAATTGTCATATCTACTAGTTTTTGTAAAATCCCTGTGATTGCTAATATTATAGAAAAAACAAAGTATAAACCACCAAATACTAGTAAAAATCCTACTAATCGATACATTAATATATTAAGAGAGTCTATTCCTTCAAAACTTCCCCAAAAATTAGAAAATGGTAAGTATGTACTTAAAATGTTACTTAATTCTTTTGAAAATGTAAATCCTAAGTAAAATACTATAATTGTTCCAATAATTGAAATAGCTCCTTTTATAGCACCTTTTTTAAGTCCTACTAGCCCACTCATAATTATTAATAATATTACTCCAATATCAAAAACATTCATAAAAATTCCTCCTTGATTATTTATAGTATAAACTATTTTTTAAAAATATGCTATAATTATTTAAGAGGTGTATTATGAATATAGTTATTAAAGTTGATGAAGAAACAAAAGCAAAAATGATTGAATATTATAAAGACAAAAAAAGAGATAAAGAAATCCCTTATGTTGTTTTTCAAGCAGATGAAGAAGATACTGTAATTACAATGTATACTTCAAATAAAGTAATGTTCCAAGGACTATCAGCAGATGTTGATGCTTCGATGTGGGGAATTGCCGTTGATCAAGCCAAAGAAAAAAATGAAGTTATTAAAGATATGACTTATTATAATATATCATCAGTTGGATCTGATGAAGTTGGTACGGGAGACTATTTTGGACCAATTGTTGTTAGTGCAGCCTACGTTAAAAAAGAAGAAATTAAATTTTTAGAAGATTTAGGAGTGGCTGATTCAAAAAAATTAAATGATGAGAAGATTTTAAAAATTGCTCCACTAATTGCAAAACAAATTAAATATAAAAGCACTATTTTATCTAATAAAGAATATAATGAAAAGTATTCTAAAAATGTAAATATGAATAAGATTAAAGCTCTTTTACATAATAAAGTATTACTGGAGTTAACTAATGAAATAGATGACAAATATGATTTAATTATAATTGATGAGTTTGCTCGTGAAAACCGTTATTATGAGTATTTAAGTGATTGTAGTGAAGTTAAAAGAGGTTTAACTTTTCTAACTAAAGCGGAAGATAAAAATTTAGCAGTAGCAGCTGCTAGTATTATATCTAGATATATATTTTTAAAAGAATTTGATAAACTATCAGATAGTGTTGCTCTTCCTCTTCCAAAAGGTGCAGGTGTTGAGGTTGATAAAATTGGAGAAGAACTAGTAGAAAAATATAATGAAGATAAACTAAAAGATGTTGCTAAATTAAACTTTAAAAATACAGATCGTATTTTACATACTATGATATATTAAAAAGACAAGGAAACTTGTCTTTTTTAGTGTTCTTCAAATCTTAAATATTTCTTTGTTTTTACTTCCTCTTTTTGAAGTAATAAAAATAGTTCATTTTCACACTGTTCACATATAATATTACTTTTAACTTCACTATACTCTTCTTTTACTTTTTTTAATAATATTATTGATCCTCTTCTTATACTTTTACTCCATACTTTTTCTATCATATTTCGTACCTCTATTTTAGTATAACATAAATCCAAAAAATACTATGTTTTTTTTAAATATATGATATATTTATATTATAGGAGGAAAAATGAAAAAATTAAAAAATAAAAAAATACTAATTCCAAGCATTATTTTAATATTAATAATAATTATTGGAGTTACAATCTATTTTATTAAAAGTAATAATATAGATTATAGTCTAGTACATACTCAAATTGATACTAATAGTTGTGAGGATATTAAAACTACTAGTCATGAAATATTATTTTTAGTAAATGGTTACCCTTTAGTAGTTGATACTAAAAGTGATGAGGTACACTATAACACTACTCAACTAACTACTGAATTGGCAAATGAAATTACTTTATGTAATTCTAAAGGATATGAGGTATTAGTTAATGAAGAAAAATTAACTAATAAGAAAAGTCTAGATATAAACCTAGATACACTAAGTATGGATGAATATATAAATATTACTCTTAGTAAAAATAATGAAGAAAAAGATGTATTAATTAGAACTTTACATGAAAACATTAACTTTTCCACACAAGGAGAAAGTGATGATGGTTACTATTATTTTGATTATAATAATGGTGCAGTTAAGATGGATAATGAAGGGAATGTTGTATTTTACAAAGTAACAGAGTTTATTAGAAATTTCAAAAAATATGAAATTGATGGTAAAACTTATTATGGTCATTTAGAACAAGCTTATGTTTACGATAATATTACTGTTGAAGGTGCTAAACATATGAAACTTATTGTAATGGATGATGAGTATAATATAGTAGATACTGTTGATTACTTAAATGCTAGTAATGGTATTCATGAAAATCATTCTCTAGAAAATCATGACTATCAAATACTTGATTTAGGACATTATATTGTAACAGCATACGTTGCAGAAGATGTTGATAATGTTTCTGCAGACTTAATGATCAATGATGATAAAGAGGCAAAAGTTGCAGCAGCAGTTTTCCAAGAAATAAAAGATGATGAGCTAATATTTGAGTTTAATTCTATTAACTATCCAGAATTATATGAGTATAGTACTGATCGTAATAATTATGGAGATGATGAATATCAAGATTATATGCATTTAAACTCTGTTATAATTGATCCAAATGATGGTAATTATATTATTTCATTAAGAAGTATGGATGGAATTATTAAAGTTAATAAACAAACTTCTGATATTATGTGGATTCTAGGAGGAATTGGTGATCAATTTGATGTTGGCAATTATCAACCATCACGTCAACACTATGCTACTATATCAATTAATGATACCTTAACATTATATGATAATGGTAATACAAATGAACAATCAAGAATCTTAGAGTATAAGTTAGATGAAGATAATAAAGAATTAATTAAAGCTAATGAATTCCAAATTGATGGATATTTTGGAAGTATAAGAGGTTCAACTATCAGATTATCAACTGATGAAAATATTTTCTTATCTGCTTGGGGTGAAACTCAAGATAACAAAGCAATCATTACTGAATATAACTTTGATACTGATGAAAAAATATTAGAGATATATGATCATACAGAAGAATTAGATAGTAAAACATATCGAGTACATAAATATGATAACTAAAAAAAGTAGAATATAATTCTACTTTTTATTTTTCATTTTTTTCAGTAAATTTATCAAAATTTTTAATAAAACTATCTGTTACTAAAGATTTTTCTAATTTCTCTAATAATTTTTTTTCATCTTTACTAACTTTTTTCGGAGTTACTACTCTAAAGACAACGTACATATCACCTTTTCTATTTGATGATGAATTAAATATACCTTTTCCTTTAATTCTTTGTTTATCTCCAGTATCGGTTCCAGTTGGTACTTGTAGTTTTACATTTCCATGAATTGTTGGAATTTCTTTTTTACATCCTAGGATAGCATCCACAATTGTTATAGGTACTTCTAAATATATATCATTTTTATCTCTTTCATAAAATTCATGTTCTTTTACAATAAATTCAATATATAAATCTCCATTTGGTCCACCATTTAATCCTGGATTTCCTTTTCCAGAAAGTCTTAACTGTTCTCCAGTAGATACCCCACTTGGAATTGTTACAGTTACTTCTTTATTTTTCTTGATTTTTCCTTTTCCATTACAAGATTTACATTTTGTTTTAAATGTTTTACCTTCTCCCCCACAAGTAGGACAAGTTGTTTTAGTTAAGAAAGCTCCAAGAATTGTTCTTTGTTCTGATGTTACTTGCCCACTTCCGTTACAAGTTGCACAAGTAGTTGAATCAAATCCACCTTCTCCATGACATTCACTGCAGTCATCCATTACATCTAAATCAATTTTTCGCTCTGTTCCATATACTGCTTCTTCAAATGTAAGATGCATACGCATAATTGCATCAGATCCTTGACGGGCTCTTGTTCTTGATGAACCTCCGAAACCGGAAAATCCTGAACCACCGAATAAATTATCGAAAATATCTCCAAAGTCAAAGTCTGCTCCACTAAATCCAGAACCTCCAAAACCAGAAGCTCCATTATTATTGAATGAATGGCCAAATTGATCATATTGTTTTCTTTTTTGACTATCAGATAATACTGAATAAGCTTCTTGAGCTTCTTTAAAACTCTCTTCCGCTTTTGGATTATCTTTATTTAAGTCTGGATGAAATTCCTTAGCTTTTTTACGAAAAGCACTTTTAATATCTGCTTCACTTGCATTCTTATCTACTCCTAAGGTTTCATAATAATCTCTTTTACTCATTTTTACTCCTTAATAAAATTATAAAGTTCTAGTTTCCTAGAACTTATAACTTTTTTATTTTTCTTCAATTTCAGCTTCTTTTACTTCTTCACCATCTTTATTTTCTTCAGATGCCTCTTCAGTTTGACGCTCTTTTGCTGCTTCTTCATAAACACGTGATGCTAAAGCAATTGCTTTTTCTTGTAGTTTTTCTTTTTCTTCTTTAATAGCATCAATATCTTCTTTTTCTAAAGCTTCTTTTGTATTTTTAATTAATTCTTCAATTTCAGTTTTTTCTTCTTCTGTTACTTTATCTCCTAAATCTTTAAGTGATTTTTCAGTTTGGAATACTAATTGTTCTGCTTCATTTTTAAGTTCTGCTTCTTCTTTTCTTTTTTGATCAGCTTCTTTATTTTCTTCAGCTTCTTTAGTCATTTTTTCAATTTCTTCTTCAGTTAATGATGTATTAGAAGTAATTGTAATTGATTGTTCTTTATTAGTTCCTAAATCTTTTGCTGTAACATTAACAATTCCGTTTGCATCAATATCAAATTTAACTTCGATTTGTGGTACTCCACGTGGTGCTGCTGGAATATTAGTTAATTGGAAACGTCCTAAAGTTTTATTATCATCTGCCATTGGTCTTTCACCTTGTAATACATGAATATCTACCGCTGGTTGATTATCTGCTGCAGTTGAGAATACTTCTGCTTTTGATGTTGGAATAGTTGTATTTCTTGGAATTAATGTAGTCATAACACGACCCATTGTTTCAATACCAAGTGATAATGGTGTTACATCTAATAATACGATATCATTAACATCTCCTGTTAAAACTCCACCTTGAATAGCTGCTCCCATTGCTACAACTTCATCCGGATTAACTTCTCTTGAAGGTTCTTTTCCTAATTCTTTAGTAATTAAATCATATACCATCGGTACACGAGTAGATCCTCCTACTAAGATTACTTTATCAATATCTTTACTAGACATTTTTGCATCTTTTAAAGCTTTACGTACTGGTTCTAGTGTAGAATTAACTAAATCTCCAATTAAATCTTCAAATTTAGCTCTTGTTAAAGTCATATCTAAATGTAGAGGCTCTGAATCATCACCCTTAGCAATAAATGGTGCTGATATTTGAGTTGAAACTACACCTGATAAATCTTTTTTTGCTTTTTCTGCAACTTCTTTAAGTCTTTGCATAGCCATTTTATCTTTTGATAAATCAATTCCATTTTCTTTTTTAAATTCTTTTACTAAGTAATCAATAACTTTTTCATCAAAGTCATCTCCTCCTAGTTTATTATTTCCGTTAGTTGATTTAACTTCAAATACTCCATCTCCTAATTCTAGAATAGAAACATCGAAAGTTCCTCCTCCTAAGTCATATACTAAGATAGTATGAGCATTATCTTTTTCTAAACCATAAGCAAGTGCTGCTGCTGTTGGCTCATTAATAATTCTTTCTACTTCAAGTCCAGCAATTTTACCAGCATTTTTAGTTGCTTGTCTTTCAGCATCATTAAAGTAAGCTGGAACAGTAATAACTGCTTTATCAACTTTTTCTCCTAAATAATCTTCTGCATATTCTTTAATATAAGAAAGAATCATTGCTGATACTTCTTCTGGTGAATATTTTTTACCATTAAGTTCAACTTTTTTACCAGTTCCCATTAATCTTTTAATTGACGAAATAGTATTTGGATTAGTAAGTGCTTGTCTTTTAGCTGCATCTCCTACTATTCTTTCTCCTTTTTTATCAGCTACTACTGATGGTGTTGTTCTTCCTCCTTCTGGATTTGGAATAACTTTAGCAGCTCCTGCTTCTAAAACTGCTACACATGAATTTGTTGTACCTAAATCGATACCTATAATTTTTCCCATATAATTTTTCTCCTTTTCTTATTGTTGATTTATTTTAACCGATGCCGGTCTAATAACTCTATCTTTTAATTTATATCCTTTTAATAATACTTCAATAACAATATCATCATCCATATCAGGATTATTTTCTGTCATTAAAGCTTCTTCTTGCATAGGATCAAATACTTCTCCTACACGGTTAATTTCTTCAACTCCATATTTTTTTAAAATATCTTTTAAAGCTGAATGCATTATTTTAAAACCATCTAAAAATTTATTTACTTCATCACTTTTGTTAGTAACACTAACTGCTCGATCAAAGTTATCAACTAGTGGAATTAAATCTTTAATAATATCTTGATTAGCATACTTAATTGTATTAATCATTTCTTCATCTTTTCTTTTACGATAATTAACTAATTCAGCATGTGATAATAAATTTTTATCTGTTAACTCTTTTACGTCTTGTTTTAATTTTTCAATTAATTCTTTATCGCGTTTAGAGCTTTTCTTTTCTTTTTTCTCAGTTGAATTATCGCTTACTACAGTTTCTAATTCTTCTACAGTCTCATTATTTTTATCCATATTCTACCTTTCAATATTTTCTTTAATATATTCAAGCATTGAAACTACTCTGTCATATTCCATTCTTTTAGGACCAACAATTGCAATAGTTCCATTATCATTACCGTCTTTAAAGTTTGTCTTTATAACAGTAACATCCTCATCTATATTATTTTCTTTTCCAATGTATACTTTAATATTATTTGAATCATCTTCTTTTATATCTAAAAGTAATTTGTCATCATCTAATTTGTTAAATACATTTTTTATTTTATCTACATTAGTAAATTCTGGTTGTTCTAATATTTTATTTTTACCAACCACATTTATACCGTTAGATGTAAAATCAGTAAACACATGATAAAAAGCATTATATAACTGTTCATGTTGTTTTACATATTTACCTATAATTGGTTTGATTTCATACTCTAATTTAGTACTAATTTCATCAATCGGAGTTCCGACTATTAAATTATTAATAAGTCCCACCATCTTTTTTATTTCAGTTGTTGAAACATCTTTTAATTTAATATTTTTATGTTCAATATGTCCTTTATCTGTAACTACTATTACTACCATACTAACGTCATCATAAGGAACTACTTCTATTTGTTTTAGAAGATTCTCATGAGATGTACTACCAAGTACTACTGTTGCATAATTAGTCATATCTGATATAACCTGTAATGATTTAGTTATTACATCAGATAGTGCGAGTTGTTGATTATGAAAAACTTGCTGTAATTTTAGCATATCTTCGCCATTCATCTGTTTTGCTTCCATTAAGTTATCTACATAATAACGATAACCTTTCTCACTTGGAACACGCCCACTAGATGTATGAGTTTTTTCAAGTAAATTCATCTCTTCTAAAGCCGACATTTCATTTCTGATAGTTGCACTAGAACATTTAAGTTTCTTACTAATCGCATTAGACCCTACAGGTTTTGCTAATTTAATATAGTCTTCTACTATTAACTTAAGTAATTTACCTTGTCTTTCACTTAACATATCTTCCCTTCCTCCTAGCACTGTAATCATTTAAGTGCTAACTATATTCTACACACTTTTTTAGCACTTGTCAACATTGTTTGCTAATATTTCACAAAAATAAAAAAGGATATATTTATCCTTTAATTTCAAAGTGATTACCACTATCTAAATATAAAATTCCTAACTTATTTTCCAGTTGTTCTAAGAAATCATTATAGTAATTTATCGATTCAATTTTAGTTAAAGTTATATATACTAAATTACCATCATCCATATAACATAAGAATCTTTCTTTATCAAATTCATTTGGAACATACTTAATTGAAGATATTTTTGACAAAATATTAGGAGATACTCTACTTAGTTTACTAGTAAAGTTTTTCGTCATAGAATTATCTAACTCTGACATAAGCGTTGGTATATTAAATGATTCATTATTAGCTAACACTTCATTATCTTCAAAAACTATTTCATTCTTACTATTTATATATAGAGGTTTATTTTCTTCGATATCAATTTTTAAAATCATAAAAAAATCATAACTAACATTTACATCTTTTATAGATAATTCTTTTTTTAATTCTTCCTCTATTTTAAATGGATTAATATTAATAACACTTGGGTAGTCTTTTATATTTGCTTTATTTATAATATAGTCATCAGTTAAAAAAGTGTTATTTAAAATTAAAATATTTGTTATCTTAATTTGCATCACTAAATAACATATTAGTGCGATTAATCCTATTATTAAAAATAAAATTAGGAATGCTCTTTTTTTAATTTTCCTTTTTTTAACAACTTTCTTACCCATTTAATTCTCCTATTTAACTTCTTCTTGTTCTACCTTTAAATCAATATTGTACTCTTTTTTTACTAAGTCTCTTATTTTAGTAATCATTTTTTTTATATCTTGTCCGCTTGCATTATTATAATTAATAATAAAGTTAGCGTGTTTCTCGCTTACTTTAGCTCCACCAATCATTTCTCCTTTAAGCCCTAAATCATCAATTAACTTACCTGCCGGAATTTCTAAAGATGGATTTCTAAAAACTGATCCTGCTGAAGGATATTCAAGTGGTTGAGACTCTTTTCTTCTTGTAAAACGATCTTTTATTACTGCTATAATAGCATCTTTATCTCCTCGTTTTAGTTTAATATTTACTTCTAAACATATATAATCAGGATTTTTTTGCAAAAATGAAGTACGATAATGAAAATCCATTTCTTTGTTACTTAATGTAATAACATGATAATCGGGAGTTAATACTTTAACTTCTGTAACAATATATCCCATATCGCTTTTATAAGCACCAGCATTCATGAAAATTGCTCCTCCAACAGTACCAGGAATTCCTGATGCAAATTCTAGACCAGCAAGACCTTTTTTAGCAACTGCGTTACTTAATTTCATTAATGAATATCCACTACCAACTTTAAATTTAGTAGTTGATATAAACTCTAAATCATCAAATTCATTCAATGATATAAATACCCCTTCATAACCACTATTTGAAAATAAGATATTAGACCCTTTTCCTATAATTTTATATTTTATTTTAGATTCTTTTATTATTTTTAATGATCTAATTAGCGATGAAGTATTTAGAGGGTGAATAACACAACTAATAACACCATCAACTTTATATGTGTTATATTTTTTTAATGAAACATTTTTTTCAACTTTTCCAATATCTGCTTTTATTAATTTTGTTATTAGTTCTTTCATTATTTTTCTCCTGCTAATTTATTTATTTCTTCATATATTAAAGTAAGGGAATTATCTACTGATAAACTCTTAGCATTTTTACTTATACTTTCTTGTAAAGTTATATTATCAAATATGTTATCAATACTATTTATTAAACTTTCTGTAGTTAACTCTTTTTCTTCAAGTATTTCACATGCGTTTGCCTCTTTTAAAAATAAAGCATTTTTTAATTGATGATTATTACTAACATAAGGTGATGGTATCAAAATACTAGGAAGTCCTAATGCTGTAATTTCTGCTATTGTTGAAGCTCCTGCTCTTGATATTAGTAAATCTGTATCTTTTAATAACTGATTTAATCCTTCAACATAAGGTACAATTTTAACATTTTCACTTATATTAACATCTTTAAATATTTGAAAATTATTATTTCCAGTTATTAATAATACTTGATAATTTTTATTTTTAAATAAAGGAATTACTTCTTTTAGTTTATTTAAAATTGATACTGATCCTAAGGATCCCATTACAATCACTACTAATTTCATCGAGGAAGTAAAACCATATTTACTTTTACTTTCTTTTTTAACCTTTAAAGTTTCTTCACTCATTGGATTTCCCGTATAAACAACTTTTTCTTTTGGAAAGTATTGATTAGATGATAAAAGTGATGTACAAACTACATCAACTTTTTTTGACAATAATTTATTTGTAATTCCTGGAACTGAATTTTGTTCATGTATTAAAGTTTTAATTTTTAATTTATTAGCCGCAATTAATACAGGAGCTGTAACATATCCTCCTACACCAATAACAATATCTGGTTTAAATTCTTTCATAATATTAATTACTTCTTTTATTGATTTATTAAACTTATAAGGCAATGTAATATTCTTAAAAGGATTACTTCTATTAATTCCCGCTATTTTAATTCCTTTATAATTAATATTATAAGATGGTACAATATCTTTTTCCATTCTATCAGTAGTACCAATATATAAAAATTCGCTTTTAGGATTTTCTTCTTTTATTTTATTTATAATAGCTAAAGCTGGATATATGTGTCCACCTGTTCCTCCTGCTGATATAATTACTCTCATATTTATTCAACTCCTAATGTTGTAAGTTTAACTATTCCATAAAAATGTTTATTCATTTGAGTTGCATCAGTAGCATAATCAATCCACATTCTTAAATCATATGATTTTGATTCTTTCGGACCTATTACATCTTCAAATAAAACTCCGTTATTACTTGATAATAAAGCTGGAACAGATGCTGTTTCATTAATATAACTATACTTTATATAATTCCATCCTATTCTACTCTCGTGAGAGCCTGTTTCATCATATGATTCAGTATGATCTACAATTGATATCTGGTATCTACTACTAACAGTTCCATCATTTGTAACTGTAAAAGTATAAGGAGTTGAAGATAATCCTACACTATCGTCCACTGGGACAGCATTTGATAAATTAATTGGATTTTCATCTGTTAAAGTTAAAGACAAAGTCCCAGTTGATATTTCATTTTCTTCTATTCCTAAAAAGTTTTCTGAAAATAAAGCATAAGACACTGTAATTATTGCAATTATCAAACAAAAGATACTTACTACTATTGCTAATTTTTTTTCTTTTAACATCGGTTTTTTATTCATATCATTACCTCTTTATTTAGTATAATTATATATCAATTTATATTAATTGTAAATAAATTACATTATTTATAAAAAACTAGACAATTAGTTGTCATTTTATTTTTTTGAAATTTATGATAAAATAAAAAGAAAAGGAGAATCTATGAAAACAGTTGGAATTATAGCAGAATATAACCCTTTTCACAAAGGTCATTTATATCACATAAATAAAATAAAAGAAATCTATCCAGATAGTATTTTAGTACTGGTTATGTCTTCATCTTTTTGCCAAAGAGGAGAACCTTCGATTATAAATAAATGGGATAAAACTAAAATAGCAATTGAATCTGGAATTGACTTAGTAATAGAACTACCCTTTGTATTTTCAACTCAGTCTGCTGATACTTTTGCATATGGTTCTACTACTTTACTTGAAAAATTAAAAGTCGAAAACTTAATATTCGGAAGCGAATCTAACGACATTGAAAAAATCAAAAAATTAGTACAAGTCCAATTAAATAATGAGCAGTTTGATGTTTTAACAAAAATATATATGAAAATGGGAGAAAACTATCCAACTGCCCTATCTAAATCATTGCTTGATATATGTGGCGAAAATATAACTCTTCCAAATGATGTTTTAGGAATCAGTTATGTTAAAGCTATTATGAAAAATAATTATAAACTTAATCCTTTATGTATAAAGAGAACTAGTTCTTTTCACAGTATGAGTCTTGACACTCCTATTACTAGTGCCTCTGCTATTAGAAAAGGATTACTTGAAAATAAATCTGTTGTAAACAATATTCCAAATAATGTTATAAAATATTTAGAAAAACCTCTTCACTTTCAAGAAAATTATTTTAAATTTTTAAAATATAAAATTATGAATGAAGACAATATAAGTCATTATGCTAATATTAGTGAGGGTCTTGATAATAAAATAAAGAAAAATATAATAAGTGCTACTAGTTATGATGAATTAATTAAGAGTATTAAATCTAAAAGATATACATATAATAAAATTAGTCGAATTCTAAATCATATCTTATGCAATTTTAAAAAATGTGATAATATTAATAAAGATATAGAATATATTAGAATATTAGGATTCAATAGTAAAGGACAAAAATATATAAATAAAATAAAAAAAGAGGTAGATATTCCTATTATTAGTAATTTTTCAAAAATAAAAAGTCCAATGATTGATATAGAATTTAAAGCAACATGTACATATGCATCTATATTAGAAGAAGACAAGAAAAAAGAACTAATTGAATTAGAATATAAAAATCACCCTTTAAGATAAGGAGAGAATATGGAAACTAATCAAGAATTTTTAGCTATTTGTCATAAAATAATTAATCATGAAGAGTATCAAAAAAGAAAAGAATTTAAACACCATGGGGAAGAGTCTGTTTATATGCATAGTATGCGTGTGGCGTATTTAACTTTTCGTATTACTAAGAAGTTAAGACTAAGAACTGAGTCAGCTGTAATCGGAGCTTTACTGCATGATTTTTATACAACTCCTTGGCAAGAGAAATGTGAACCAAAAAATTTATTTAAAAAACATGGTTTTGTTCATGCTAAAAATTCTCATGATAATGCTATTACCCATTTCGATATTCATCTAGATGAAATATCTAAAGATGCAATTATTAAGCACATGTTTCCGCTTAATATTAAGCCTCCTAAATATAAAGAAAGTTGGATAGTTACTTTATCTGATAAATTAATTTCATTAGAAGTATTAAAAAATCCTAAAAACTATTTAAAGCTTTTAGGTCTTAATAATAAAACATATTAAACAAAAAAAGATAATTTAATTATCTTTTTTTCTTTATTGAACACTTTCAATTTTCATTAAATTAGTTGGTCTAGATTCATGATTATTAGGGAAATTTCCTGTTGTTACAAAAATATCTCCTTTTTCTAAATTCATTGTTTCAATTGCTATTTTAACACTTTCTCCTAAAACTTCATCTGTTGAATTACAAAGTGGTAAATTAACTGGATAAACTCCCCAGTTAAGTGCTAATTGTCTACCTACTTTTTCATTTGGTGTTAATGCTAAAATTGGAGCATTTGGTTTTAAGTTACTAATAATTCTAGCCGTATTTCCTGAAATAGTAGCAGTACAAATTACTTTTGCTTCTAATTTATCTGAACTTTTCACTACTGATTGAGCTATTAATGATGGAATTGATATTTCTTCTACTGTATCAGTATAATCAAACTTAGCATAATTTTCTGCAGTTTCACAAATATTACTCATAGCTTCTACTGTTTCAATCGGGTATTTCCCAATAGTAGTTTCACCACTAAGCATAACTGCATCAGTTCCATTAAATACAGCATTTGCAATATCTGCTGTTTCTGCTCTTTTTGGTCTAGTATTTTCCATCATTGTTTCTAACATTTCTGTTGCAACAATTGAAATCTTACCTTTTTGGCGTGATTTTTGAATCATTTCTTTTTGAACAATAGGTAACATTTCAGATGGAATTTCAGTTCCTAAATCTCCACGAGCTATCATTATACCTTCTGATACTTCTAGAATTTCATCTAAGTTTTTAATTCCTAGATCACTTTCAATTTTACAAATAATTTGAAAGTCTTCACGATTATATTCTTTTAATATTTTCTTAACTTCTAATACATCTTCTTTACAAGATACAAATGATATAGCTAAGTATTCTCCTCCATTTAGACAAGCATACTTAATATCTTCATAATCTGTTGGACTTACATAATCAATGTTTAGTTTTTTACCTGGTATTGAAATACTTTTCTTATTACCTAAAACTCCTCCACTAATAATCTCACAAGTAACTCCATCAGTTTCAGTTGATAAAACTTCTAATCTCATTTTAGCATTTTCTAGTAAAATAACATCTCCTATTTCTAAATCACTTAGTATATTAGGATGATTAATTGTAAATCTTTCTTCATTTCCCAATACTTCCTCTTTAACAATTCGAATAGTTTTTCCATCTTCTAATTTTACTTTTTCATTCTTAAAAACACCACTTCTTAATTCTGGTCCTTTTGTATCCCATAATAGCGCTATATTTTTACCAGTTATTTTACGAACTTCCCTAACTGATTTAACAACTTCTGCTCTTTCTTCTATAGTTGCATGAGTAAAATTAACTCTTGCTACATTCATTCCTTTTTCAACCATTTGAGTCATAACATTTGTATCTACACTCGCTGGTCCTATACTACATATAATTTTTGTCTTTTTCAATTTATCCCTCCGTTTGCGCACTTAATAATACCACATTTTATCATTTTTGGCAAGTAGAACAGTAATAAGCTGACCTTTGATTAATCTTTTTTACAGTTATTGGTGTATCACAAAGATAACAATTTTGTTTTTTTCTTCCATGAACCATTAATTCTTGTTGGAATAATCCATGAACTCCTTCACTTGAAGTAAAACTTTTAATTGTAGTTCCACCTTTTTTTATAGCTTTATCAAGAACTAGTACCGTATTTTTAATAATTTCATCTAATTCTTTTAAAGTTAACTCATTAGCTTTTTTATGTGGATTAATCTTTGATAAAAACAGTATTTCATTTGCATATATATTCCCAATTCCTGTTATTACATTTTGTTCTAGTAATACTGTTTTTATAGGAACACTACGGTTTTTAAAATTTTCTTTTAAATATGTGCTAGTAATAGCTTTATCATTATATTCATACCCTAGTTTATTTAGCGGGGCTTTATTTAAATAATCTTCCTTATTTATTAAATGCATCTTCCCAAATTTCCTAGTGTCATTAAATCTAACTGAAATATTATCATCCAAAATAAGTTCTACTATATCATGTTTAGTTAATTTTTCATTATTATATTTAATAAAGAATTTTCCTTCCATTCTTAAATGAATTAATAATATATCTTCACTTAAGGTTACAACTATCCATTTCCCTCTTGTTGTAATATTTTTTATTACTTGATTTATAATCTTTTTTCTAAATTCTTCAGTTGTTGGATACTCAATTGCTTTATCCCAAAAAATATTACATTTAGTTATTTTTTTATTTAATATTTCTTGTTGCAATTTTTTGGCAACTGTAACAACCTCTGGTTTTTCCGGCATATATCCTCCTATTTAGTTTGATACCAATTTTCTCCAAAAGATGCTTCTACTTTTAAGATAACATCTAAATTAACGGTATTTTCCATTGTCTCAATAACTATTTTTTCAACCTCTTCTTTTTCTTCTTTTAAACAATTAAAAACTAACTCATCGTGTACTTGAAGTAATATTTTACTTTTTAAATTACGTTTTTTAAACTCTTTATATATATTTATCATTGCTAGTTTTAAGATATCAGCTGCACTTCCTTGAATTGGTGTATTTAAAGCCATTCGCTCAGCTGCTGATCTAATCATAAAATTAGTACTATTAATGTCTTCGATATTTCTTTTATGATTAAATAAAGTTTTTACATAACCTTGGTTTTTAGCAACTTTTATTTCATTATCCATAAAGTCTTTTATTCCAGGATATGTTTCTAAATAATTATCGATAAACTTTTTAGCAGATGCAATATCGATATTTAAATCTTCACTTAAACCATAACTACTAATACCATATAATATTCCAAAGTTAACTGCTTTTGCACATCTTCTTTGTTCTTTAGTAACATCCTCTATATTTATATGAAATATATCTGCTGCCGTTTTGGTATGAATATCAATATTATTATTAAATGCTTCTAGTAAGTTACTTGCTTTTGACATATGGGCAAATATTCTAAGTTCTACTTGTGAATAATCACTTGCAAATAATAGCGAGTTATCATCTGGTATAAAAGCTTTTCTAATTAAACTAGAATATTCACTTCTAATTGGTATATTTTGTAAATTAGGCTCTAGTGATGATAAACGACCTGTTCTAGTAAGTGTTTGCGTGTAAGTAGTGTGAATTCTTCCATCACTTCGAACTTCGTTTTTTAATCCTACCGCATAGTTTGTATATAACTTAGATAAAGTACGATATTCTAAAACTTTATTTATAATTATGTGATCATCTTTCACTTTATCTAGGATATCTTTTGATGTAGAATACTTATTATTTTTAACTTTCTTTGGATAAGGTATATTTAACTCTTCAAATAAAATTACTGCTAATTGAGTTGGAGACATGATATTAAATTCATGGTTTGCTAAAGTATATATTTCTTTTTCTAATATACTTAGTTTATCCTCTAATTCTTTAGCAAGATTATCAAGGGATTTTTGATCTACTTTAATCCCCTCTATTTCCATAGAAGCTAATACTTCTACTAAAGGCATTTCAATATCAGTAAATAGTTTTAATTGTTCATTTTTAATTAATTCATCATTTATGATACTTTTAATATTATATATAAAATTAACTTTATGATTACAAATATCCTCTATTTCTAATAAAGTTTTTTCTTTTGGTCTTTTTATAGTTCCGTAATCATCTTCATAAAATGAAATATCATAATTTAGTGACTGGGCTAAATACGCTATATCATCTTTAACAGAATAATTTAAGATATTTGCTCCAATCATAAGATCAAAGTTTAAGTTATTAATTATTATATTATATTTATTTAATAAAACATGAGCTTTCTTTGCGTCATATGTACTTTTATTAAGATTTGATTCAAAGATATGACTATATTTATTTATATCCTCTTCTTTTATAAAATAATTATATTCTCCATCAAATAAACTAATTCCTAAAATAGTACTTTTACTATATATTTCACCAGTTGTTTCAATGTAGAAAGAAAAGTCTTTATTACTAAATTCACTTATATCTTTTTTTAGTAGTTTTCTAACTTCTTTTACTTCTTTAGTATCATATTTTTTTATTAATGATAAAAATTCAAATTCTTTTAACATATCTATAAATTTATGATGATTCTCATCATGTATTTTTAAATTTTCTAAATTTATATCTAACTCTATATCATTATAAATAGTAGCAAGTTCATAACTAATATATGCTACTTCTTTTGATACTTCTAATTTTTCTTTAGTCTTTCCTTTTATATTATCAATATTATTATATAAATTATCTAATGTCTTATACTCTTCTAATAAGCTAATAGCAGTCTTTTCACCAATTCCTTTAACTCCAGGTATATTATCAGAAGGATCTCCCATTAAGGCCTTTAAATCGATCATATTAATCGGATTAATTTTATAAGTATTAATAAATTCTTGATTATCCATAATAATATAATCATTTTGTTTTAAAAGTTTAACATCTACTTTATCATTAATTAACTGTAATAAATCTTTATCACTAGATATAATTCGAATAGAAATATCTGCTTCTTTAGCTAGTATTTTACTATATGTTCCAATAATATCATCAGCTTCATAATTATCAACTTCTAAATAAGTTATTCCCATAGCCTCTAGTAATTCTTTTGCTTTAGGCATTTGTTCCTTTAACTCATCAGGAGTTTTTGATCTATCGGCTTTATAAAAATCATATTTTTTATGACGAAAAGTCTTTCCTTTATCAAATGCAACCATTACATAATCAGCATTTTCTTCATTTATTATTTTTTTCATCATATTTATAAAACCATACAAAGCATTGGTCGGAAATCCCTTTGAATTTCTCATTATAACCCCTCTGTATGCTGTTGCATAATAACATCTAAATATTAAGTTATTACCATCTATTAAAAGTACTTTTTTCATATTAATCACCCATTTAATTATATCATATATCATGATACTTATTATATATAAAGTTGAAGTTAAAATATTTATTTGCTATAATTAATTTATATAGTAAGGAGATAACATGAAAAATATAAGAATAAATCCTGATAAAAAATATGTAAATATTATTATGGAAGGATTACAAAAGAAAAATGGTCATTGCCCATGTCGAATAGATGTAGATGATACTACTTTATGTCCTTGTGATGACTTTATAAAAACCAATGAATGTTTATGTAAATTATTTATCCCAATAGCGGAAGCAAATAAAAAAATAGAAGACTCTAGTAACTAGTCTTCTATTTTTATTTTTACATACTTCTTGTAGTAGCATTATCTAAATTCGCATTTCTTACTTCTTCTAAAAATTCAGTTTGATTTAGTCTTTTGTCCCCAATATTTATACGAGTACTACAAAAAAAATTATTAGGAACTTTTATTCCTTTGGCACTTATTAATCCTCTTAAGTCTAGTTCTTCTGTTATTTTTGTTGGTAACTCTAAACCTTTAGCACTTGTTAAGCCATTTAAATATAAACTTTCTATCACAGCCGGGAACTTTAAACCTTCGGCACTTTTCAAACCGTTTAAATCTAACACTTCTACTGCTGTTGGTAATTCTAAACCTTCGGCACTTTTTAAGCCCTCTAAAAATAACCATCTTACTGTTGTTGGTAACTTTAAACCCTTAACACTTGTTAAGCTTCCTAAATATAAACTTCTTACTGTTGTTGGCAACTCTAATCCTTCAGCACTTGTTAAGCTTCTTAAATCTAAACTTTCTTCTACTGTTGTTGGTAACTCTAATCCTTCAGCACTTGTTAAGCTTCTTAAATCTAACCTTCTCACTGTTGTTGGTATTTCTAAACCTTTAGCACTTGTTAATCTTCTTAAATTTAAATCTTCTACTGTTGTTGGTAATTCTAAACCCTTAGCACTTGTTAAGCTGCTTAAATATAAACTTCTTACTGTTGTTGGCAACTCTAATCCTTCAGCACTTGTTAAGCTTCCTAAATATAAACTTTCTAGCGCTGCAGGGAACTTTAAACCCTTAGCACTTGTTAAGTTGCTTAAATATAAACTTCCTACTGTTGTTGGTAATTCTAAACCTTCGGCACTTGTTAAGCTTCTTAAATCTAAACTTTCTTCTACTGTTGTTGGTAACTTTAAACCCTTAACACTTGTTAAGCTGCTTAAATCTAAACTTCTTACTGTTGTTGGCAACTCTAAGCCTTCAGCACTCGTTAAGCTATTTAAATCTAATTTTTGTACTGTTGTTGGCAATTCTAAACCTTTAGCACTTGTTAATCTTCTTAAATCTAAATCTCCTACTGTTATTGGCAACTCTAATCCTTCAGCCCTTCTTAAGTCAGCTAAAGACAAACTTCCTGTTATCATTGTTGGTAATTTTAGCCCTCTAGCACTTTTCAAACGATGTAAATATAAATTCCCTAAAATATTATCCGGCATTTGAAAATTTTTCTTTTCATAGTCTTCAATACCAATAGATCCACAAAAATATTTTATACTTTTTCCACTAAATAAATCCCTTTTGTCATTTGTAATTTCTTCTTCATTTAAATCATATATACATGCTAAGTCCTTTTTTAAATTTCGACGTTTCCTTATTTCATTTACTCTGGGATCCTGTTCATCTTCATATCCAAATCCATCTATTTGATTTTCAATCTCATATAAAAATATTAGCTCATCTTTCGTCAAGCTTTCGCCTTTGCAATCTTTATTATATATATGAGTTAACATCTTCATATCATTAGTTTTTTTTATATATTTATCTTTATCCGGGAATTCTTCTAATTTTTCAGTAAGTATAGAATCTAACTCTGGTTCCAAATTTTGATTTTTATTTACTCCTCTGATTTCAGCAATAAAGTTATCTTCCATTCTTATTGCAATTCTCGGGTTTGTAAATAAGTTGTTTTCATCTTTACTATAATATACATAAAAATTACCATAACTTAATTGATTTTTTGCTATTTCTTCTCCTGCAGTACACCAACCAGTACCTTTTCCTTTTAATGATTCCACTAAAGGCATATGGTCACTTCCTTGATTATATTTTACCCATTTTCCTTCAATCGTATTATTTTCCTGTTTTTTATATGTTATATTGTTATATATATGTTCATATATCTTTTTAAATGATCCTACCTCTATTAATTTATTTAATTTTTCATCGTCTGATAAAGTTTCTTCATCTAAAAATTTCATCATATAGTCAACTGATAAAGCTAAGACTTCTCTATTTAAATCTATAAATGGGCTAGTTGTATTTTTTGAACGTTTTGTAAACTCTCTTTTTTCTTTATCATAACTTCCCATTTTTAACATTCCTTGAAATGCCCAATATTTCGCCCATGTTGGATACATTGCATCATCACTATTAAAATAGTCAAGCCATGCATCTAAAGAAGCTTTTTGTTCATCTATTATCACTTCTTTTTCTCGGTCTTTCATTTTTTCAGTATAATGAGTTCTCCCATGTCCTCGTTCTAACGCAATTTTTTCTTGAAGTTTATAATAACTATCTGGTATTTCTTTTATTACATATTTATTATAATATAATTTTTTAATTAAATCATATTTATCTTTTTCTATAGTTTTTGTTGTTACAGCTTCTAGTCTTTCTAACATCTTTGCTATTCTTCCATGTGCCGGTAGATTATCATTTTTTTTATATTCTAAATATAAATTTCTATACAGTTTATGTAGTAGTTCTTCACCAGTTTTTAATCTTCTCATATTACCATCCTTACTTTTTATTATCATCTTATAATTTATTATATAATGTTAAATCAGTTAGTTAAAGTAAAATATTATATTTTTACAATAGTATACATCACTATTATTAGTTTTATAGTAAAAAAAGAAGACTCTAGTAACTAGTCTTCTATTTTTTTTATTTCAATTGCAACAGTTCCATATTTTTTTATATCTTCTTCATCATAATATTGTTCCATATCTTTTGGATCAATATCATCATCTGACTTATACCCAATTGTTACTTGATCAAAGTTTTTATAAAGTTCTTTGAAATCTTTAAATAAATGAAGATTAGTAATACAAGTTACTATTTCTTCTTCAGTAGTTCTACTAATAAATGTAATAGTATCTCCGATATTCAATAATCTTCTTTTTTCATCATTTACTCTCATTTCAATTGTTTTAGTTCCTGATTTTATAAGTAAAAATGGTGCATTATGTAATCTCATAATATGATTTGCTTTATTCATCATCTAATCTCCTTTATTTTATTAATTTAAATTCATTTAACGGCCATATTTTCATAGTAGTTTTACCTAGTATTTCATTACGTGATATAAAGCCAATTTCTCTACTATCTAGAGAATTATCACGATTATCTCCGATTACAAAATACATGTCTTCTGGAATTTTATCTACTCCTAAGCTTGTAATATTAAAGTCTGGAGTTTGTAAATCATTTTCAAATGTTTCTTGATATCCTTTTCCATTTATATATAAAATATTATCTTTATATTCAATATGTTCTCCAGGAAGACCAATAACTCTTTTAATTAAATATTTAGAATCGTCATATTCAATTGCTACTACATCATTTCTTTTAACATCAAATAATTTATAATGTATTTTATTAAGTAATAAAACATCTCCATCTTCTAACGTTGGTGACATTGAGTCTCCTACTACTTGTTGTAGTGACACTACGTATAAGACTATTACTATAACTGCTACTATTACAATTAGATACTTTGATATATCTAAAAAGAATTCTTTTATTTCTCTAAAATCCATTTTATTCACCTCAATTTATTAATATAATTATAACATATTATATATTTATAAAAAAGAAAAACTGATTAGTAGTCAGTTTCACTCTTATTTTAATGAATTAATTAAATCTTCAATTCTTTTAATTTCTGCTTCAATTTTTGCAATTTCAGTTTCAATTGTTTCTTTAGCATCCTCTGCTGCTGATACTAATTTGTCTTTTTCTACTTGTAGCTTTGTTCTTAATTCACTAATTGCTTGATTATGCTCTTCAATTTTTTTATTAAGTTCAGCTTCTGCTTTATCTTTAGCATCCATTATTTTTTGAATTTCTGCTTGAAGTCTTTCATTAATTTTTCTTTCTAACTCTTCGATTGCTGCAACACCATCGTTATATGAATCTGCTACTGGGTTATATCCAACACATTCAGTAATTTCAAGTCCTGCTATTCCTGTATATACCGTTAAACAAATATCTTCATTAGTAGCTTCTGCTACACCATATAAACTATTAATTCCTGGCACTAATGATTGATATTCATCTGGTACATAATCATCTAAAACAGTATCGATATAGTTAGAATTAACTTCTATATTTAATCTACATGCCGGTTGTCCTGGCATACAAAATTTTAAATTTTCTAATTGTTTATCAGTACTATCTGTTAAACCTAAGTTAAAATTAAAGTTATCAATTGCTAAAGGTTTAGTAGTATCTTTTAAATTGAAATCTAAAGCAAGTGTTGGTGCGTCAAATTTTACTGTTACTTTTCTTGTTTCAAAGGCAAAATTTCCAGCTTTATCCATTGTTGCATACACTACTGTATGAACTCCTGCTTTTGTTGTATCAATCGTAGTTACCGCTGTTGATAAACTAGTTAAGATATTATTAAAATCTAAATTAGTTATAGTATTAATATCCCCTACAAAGGCAAAGTAACCATCTTTTTCAATTGCTGTTACAACACTACTAATACCACTTAAATTATCATTTACTGTTACACCATCTTTAAGATTAAAGTTATCTCCTACCATAATAGAAGTATCTTTAATTCCTGTAAATGTTGGTGCAGTTTTATCTATTTTAACTTGAATTATTTCTTCAGTTGTTAATCCTGCATTATTTTTAGCAGTTACTTTAACATCTGTAATTCCTTCTTCTGTTACTGTTGTTGGATCAATTGAAACAGATTGAATTCCAGATTCTAAATCATACACATCACCAGTTAAGTTAGTAGTATCTAAATTAGTTAATGTAAAGTCTTTATTAGTCCATCCATCAGTTCCTAATAAGTTTCCTATAACTCCACCAAGATTTACTGTTGGTGCAGTACCATCATATTTTAAAGTAACTGTTTTTTCAGCAGTATGTCCTGCATTATCTGTTACTTTAACTTTTATATCATACGTTCCACCTATTACTGTTTGAATATAATTTTTTTTACCTGTACTTAAAACTGTATTTGGTTTAGAAATAATTTCTGCACTAGCAATACCACTAGTTTCATCATCTCCACTTGGTTCAAAGAATAAACCTAGTGAACTATCTGATGATGTATACCAATCATTTTCTCCTAATGTACCTTCAACATCTAGTGCTGCTGTTGGTGCTACTGTATCTCTTTTAATAGTTTCTGTTAATTCTCTAGTATTCCCAACATTATCTTTAATAGTTGCTTTAACTATAATATTATCACCGTCTACTGTAACAGTGTTATTAGTGTGATTAGTTGTAAAGCCATTATATCCAGATAATGTATCAGTTGCTCCT
This sequence comes from uncultured Muribaculaceae bacterium, assembly GCA_964371025.1. GTDB lineage: Bacteria > Bacillota_I > Bacilli_A > RF39 > UBA660 > CAYJDP01. Next base: position 125,481 of record CAYJKH010000004.1, read on the forward strand.
GTTACAGAAATCCCAACATCAGATATATACCAACCTGTTGGTTCTGTAGATGTTGTTTCTTTTATTTTATTTGTATAATCATATGTTGGTCCAAGTATCCAGTGATTTCCTGTAGACTTAATACTTCTACATTCACCTTGTAATAATTCAAGTCCAGTAGACTCTTGATATCCTGATGGACAAGTTGCTGGAGTAGTAACAGTTTTATTATTCATTGTTCCTGTTAAAACTATTTTAGCTGACTCGGGTGCTGTTTTATCTAATTTATATTCTTTACTACATGATGTTATTTCTCTATTTAAGTTATCTGTTACTAATACACAAACTTTACTAGTTGCTGACTCTTCAGTAATCATTACTGTATCAGTATTTTCTACTAAAGTAGTTGGTGTACATTTTTCTTCTGATGTTTCACAATATTTAATCGATTTTACTCCAATTGCTGCTTCATCAGTTATTTCTATTTTTACAGGAATATCTTGATTAGTCCAATCATTGTTATCCGCTGATGTTAAATTTAATTGTAAGTTTTTTTCTTCTACATTAGAATTAATTGTTTTAGTTGTTTTATGTCCTGCATTATCTATTAATTCTAAAGTTATACTTTTATTACCTAGAGTAGAAGTATCTAAGTAGTAAACATCATCTTTTAACACTACATCACCAGTTATATTTAATTCTTTAACTCCTGATGTTGCATCGAATAAATTTCCATAAAAAGTAGAAATTAAAACTTCTTGAGTTTTATAAAACTCACTACCTTCTGTATTTATACCTTCACCAATTGTTGGTGCTACTGTATCTCTTTTAATGTATTCTGTTAAATAACTTGAATTATATGCTTTATCAGTTACATACGCTCTAACCATAATATTATCACCATCTGCAATAACAGTATTATTTTTATGATTATATGTAATTCCACTATACCCAGACAAAGGATCATTTGCTCCTGTTGCATAATATACAACATTTGATATATACCAACCTGTCGGTTCTAAAACTGTTGTTTCTGGATTTTTATTTGTATAATCATATACATATTCTCCATAATTAACATCTATAGCGTTAATGCTTCTACATTCACCTTTAGCAATATCAAGTCCTGTTGACTCTTGATATCCCTCAGGACAAGATGCTGGAACAGTAACAGTATTATTATTCATTGTTCCTTTTATAACAAGTTTTCCTGGATTTGGTGCTGTTTTATCTAATTTATATGAATCAGTACAAACTGGCGCTGATTCTTTTCCGTATTTATTTGTTATAGTTACACACATTTTACTAGAAGTTGATTCATTAGTTATTTGTAATCCGTTATCTGTTGTTGGAGTACAACTATTTCCTGTTGTTAAACACGTTTTTTTAGTATAATCTGTTTCCGCTGTATTGATTGTTACACCAATATCAGCTTTTGCCCAACCATTGCTATTAAGTTTAGCATCAGTAGATAATGTAAATGTTGGAGTAACATCATCTACATTGTAAATTCTTTCATAAGTTTTAGTATTACCAGCATTATCAATGGCAGTATATACTACAATTGATCTACCAATTGTGTTTGGTTTAAGATAATATTCACCATTTATTTCTACAACATCATTTCCTGTTGGAATAAATGATTTAATTCCTGATAAAGCATCAGTTGCAGTTATACCCTCTAATACTTTTATTTCATCAGATATCATAACATTAATAGTTGATGAGCTATTACTATCAGTAATTACTGGTGCCGTTTTATCTACTATAAAACTTACTGTTGTAGTGTTTCCGGCTTTATCATATGCAGTTACTACATATCTACCTTCTCCTCTAGTGTTATCCCCAAATTGATATTTACTGCTTCCAGCATTAATTGGATTAACAATTTTTACTTCTCCTCCATTTACAGTATATTCTACTTTATCTAAGTATTCATCTGTAATAAGTAAATTTATTTGTTTTTTGTTATATTCGTTAATAACCCCATTATTTTCCGAATTAATTATTTCTGGTTTTGTTTTATCAATCGTAAATTTAACTGTTGTAGTATTACCTGCTTTATCAGTTACTGTAATAATATAAACACCATCATATTTAATTGAATCTATTCCTTTAGTATATGGATTACCGTTTTTAGTAATCACTACTGTATCTAAATTAATTTCATATATTGTAATAGTTGGTGTAGTATTATACATACCACCATTTGTTACACCATTAATTATTGGAGCAGTTTTATCTACAGTAAAGCTTACTGTTTTAGAGTTCCCAGCTTTATCATATGCAGTTACTACATAATTACCTTCTCCTCTAGTAACATCTCCAAATTGGTATTTATTACTACCATTAATAATTGGTGTAGCAGTTTTTTCTTCTCCACCATTTAATGTATAAACAACTCTATCTAAATTAGAATCTGTTATTACTAAATTAATATGATTTTTATTATATAAATCAATTACTCCGTTATTCTTTTCATTAACAATACTTGGAGCAGTTTTATCTACTGTAAAACTTACTGTTTTAGAGTTTCCAGCTTTATCATATGCAGTTACTACATAATCACCTTCTCCTCTAGTAACATCTCCAAATTGGTATTTGTTACTACCATTAATAATTGGTGTAGCAGTTTTTTCTTCTCCACCATTTAATGTATAAACAACTCTATCTAAATTAGAATCTGTTATTACTAAATTAATATGATTTTTATTATATAAATCAATTATTCCATTATTTTTTTCATTAACAATACTTGGAGCAGTTTTATCAATTATAAAGTTCAAAGTTGTAGTATTCCCTGCTTGATCAGTTGCTGTAATTATATAATTACCTTCTTCTGTAAACTCAAGTTTATTATTAATTTTTGTTAAATCAACATTTTTAGTAATTACTAAATTATCTTTAGTTATACTAATACTAGAAAGATTAATTTCTTTAACATTAATATTTACTGCTTGATTAGTAACTTCATTATTAGTAATTCCTGAGATTTCTGGATTTGTCGCATCAATTCCAAAATTCAAAGTTTCACTAGAACATGTAGTTGTATCTTTACCATTATTATCTACTACTTTTACACAAAGAGCTTGATTCTTAACTTCTGCATTAAAACTAACTTTTCTTGGAGTTGTTTTCACATCAATATTAGGAACACAAGTTAAATTAGTATTAATAGTATTCCCACTATTTGCTTTACAATAAGTTACTGATTTAATTCCTGTATTACTGTAATCTTTAACATCAAATTCTATGATAGTTGGAACAGTTGTTGACCATCCATTATTTATAACATTAAATTTATCACTAAATGTAACAGTAGGTGCTGGTGCATCAATAGTTATATCTAATTTTTTTGTAGTTTTATTACCAGCATTATCTCTAACTGTAAATTCAACTTCATAAGTTCCTGCTTTATTAACATTAACATTTGATGCGTCTACTGTTAAACTATTTGCGTTAATACCAGATAAACTATCTGTTGTAATTACTTCAGCTAATAGACTTTTATTAATAGCTTCAATAGTAGTATAAATATCAAAAGTTGTTTTAGCGGTTGCTGGTACTGTTATATTTGGATCTTTTTTATCTATTTTATAAGAATTACTACAAACTTCTGTAGTTTCTCCTACATTATCAGTTACTTTAACACACACTTTATTTGTACTACTATTTTCAGTCATTTTAACTGTGTTAGTTACTAAATCTTTTTTAGGTGTACAGTCTTTAACTTTACCATTAGTACAGTATAATGATTCACTAATTCCTGTATTACTGTTATCTGTAATTACTACATTAAGTTTTACATTTTCATTAGCCCAACCATTTTTATTAAAGATTTTATTTTCATTCCCTGAAACAGAGAATTCTACTGTTGGAGCTGGCGCTACTACAGTTACTAATCTTTTAACTGTTGTCTTATTACCTGCATTATCATATGTAGTATATTTAACTTCATAATCTCCCGCAGTAGTTAAATCTAATTTAGTTCCATTAACTGTTTTATTTACTTTTAATCCATTTTGACCATATGAAGTATCAATTCCAGAATTATTATCTGTAAATACTACTCCATCTCTTAAATCAAGTGTTCCATTAATATCTACTACAATAGGATCAACTGTGATTGTTGGATTAGTTTTATCAATATTTACAGTTTCACTACAAAATACTTTACTACTAGTCCCATTTGTATATTCTGCTTGTAAACATAATTTATTTGCTTGATTATTTTCTTTTAATTTCTTAGTTGCTGCTAAATCCGTAGTTGTTTTAGTCGGTACACAATCAACATTTGTTGTTTTACAAAAGTTAACTGATGAAATAACTAAATTAGAGTTTTCTACAACTTCATATTTAACTTTAACATTATTTTTATACCAAACTTTAGCATTATCTTTATTATTATATTTAAATGCTACTGCTAAGCTTGATACTTCTTCTGGTATATTACCATTATTATTACTATCATTTCCTACTGTATTACCCGTTTCTAAATTACCAAAATTAAAATTAGGTAATTGTCCTGCAAATACGTTTGCAGCTTGCTGATTATTATTTTGTAATAATTCAGTCCCTTCTTGATTGTTACTATCATCATTAGTATCTAATCCATCATTTCCTTCTCCTGCAATTGGCTCAAGCCCATCGCTTGGATTGGCAAACGTAAAGATAAATAAACTTAAAAAGATAAATAGTACTATCGCTGTTATTTTTTTCTTACTCATAATATTTTACTCCTCTTTATATTATTTTACTCTTCCATCTTTATAAAGAATGGTCCAAACTCAGTTGCTTTTAATGTTTCTCTATCATACTCATATACTTTATACCCTATACCAGTACATTCCTCTACTGTACCATCTTCAAACTCATGTATTGTTGTTTCTAAACAAAACATTGGTTCTTTTTCCTGATTAACTAAAATAAATTCCGTTATCCATATTATAGCTAACCCTGTAATTGCTACCCAAAAAACAATATTAAATACCGTTTTCAAAATATTTCTTACATTACTCTCTTTTTCTTCAACTTTTTTCAACCTATTCCCTCCTTTAAAGTGATAGTGTAGCATATTTTCTTATATTTATCAATATTTTTATTAAAAAAAACTGTTTTCATTATAAAAATATGTTGTTTTTTTTGTTTTTAGATTTTCTATCTTCAAAAGAAATAACATTTACCCATATTACAGAGTAAATGTTATTATATTATTTCTTAAAAGAAAGTATTTTTATGCCAAATCAGCTTTATTGATTTTTTTTCTTATTAATAAAATTATAATTATTAATAACCCTAATACTCCACTTATATAATACCAGTAATTATTAGCAGTTTCTTTTATAGGGATAATCTCTTTTTGATTTTCTTTAACTTCTTTATCTTTTGTAATTGAATCCAAATTATCAGAATCATTTTGAAAGTTTTCTTTTGAAGTGTTATTAGTTTCTTTATTATCTAAAGTATCAATCTCAAAAAAGAAGTCATTATTTAGTGAATTATCAAAATACACTAAAGCTTGATTTAGTTTATTAATCATTTCATCTATATCATTTTTTGTATAATCACTTTCTAATAATTCTTTAGCTTCTTTTAATACTTCTTCTAAAAGAATATTTGCTTGATTAGTCTTATTATTACTTTTTAATAAGCTTTCTACTTTTTTTATAACATCTTCTAATTTTGTAGTATCAATTTTATCTACCGAATTATTAAAAATAAAAATTGCTTCATTTATTCTATTTACCATTTCATCTATATCATTTTTTGTATAATCATTTTCTAGTAAATACTTTGCTTCTTCTAAAATCGTTTGTAACATTATATTAGCAGCATCAGGCTTAGTACTATTTAATAATAAATTTTCAATTTCTTTTATCTTATTTTCTAATTGGCTAATATCTATTACATCAATTGACTCATTAAAATCATTAATCGCTTGATTTAATTGATTTACCATATCGTCTACTTCCTCTTTTGTATAATCACTTTCTAATAATTCCATAGCTTGTTCCACTTTTTCAAGTAACAATTTGTTAGCTTCTTCTGATTTACTATTATCTGATAATAATTCTTCTGCTTTTTTTATGATATTTTCTAATTCTGTTATATAAAGAGTTTCATCTTCGTAAAAATTAATTAGATTCCCAGCAATTCCACCACCGTGAGACTCTGTAAATTCTACTTTTATAAATTTAACTTCTGCTGGTTTTTCTAATTTAAAGTTTTTTAATAACCCATTATTTTCAATATCATTATAACTTTGAATTTTTGTATAATCTTCTCCATCTAAACTACCATAAATTGTAATTGCTTTGGCTCTTCCTATATTAGTAGGATAAGGTAAGTATTCAAAACGAGTCAAATTAATATTACTAGTAAATTCAAATATAGTATATTGAGGTAATTCTTCTAAACTATAATAATTAGTATATATATTTCCATCAATAAAGTTTGATCCAAGTTTATCATCATTATAAGGTTTTGACCCCTCAATAAACTTAATATTTTCAATTAAAATATATTTATCATTTTTATCATTTTTATTTTTGGTAAATTCATATTCTTTTGATTCACTTGCTAACACTGTTTCATATGCTTTAACTCTAACGTTTATTAAAGTGTTCCCCTCAAATCTTTGATCACTTATTTTTACCCATTCATTTTTATCAATATCATAATATTCTAGTGTTTTACTAGATCCGATTAATCTGTTTTCTAAATCATTTAAATATATATTTGAATCCATTACTCCATCTAATATATCAATTGTAAAAATATTCTCATCGGTATAAGGAAGTCCTACTATATGAACTTTAATATCGTCTTTGGATGTTATCTTTTCTATTTCCTCATCACTTAATAAAATGCTTTTTTCTTCAACTTGTGTCCAAGTTAGACCATTATCAAATGAATAATCCCAAGTAACTTGACTTCCTTCAAACTTTTCTGGTGATAACATTAATTTATTAGCATCATCTCCATCAAATGAGAAAAGAGCTAAATCAGTATCAACCATTCCTAATAAATATTCAGCTTGTGACTTAATTCCTAAATATTCTAAATTATCAGTTTCTGTTACTAATAAATCATTATTTAAGTTAGCCTCTAACATATTATAATATTTAACACTGTGAGAGGATGAATCTTCTATTTTTGGTAATACTAGGTTAAATAAATGATACATTGGTAATGGACTATATTCTAAGGCAATAGAAATTTCTTCTAATAAAGATATATACTGATCATTTGTTTTTGAACTATCATTTAAATATAAATAAACAAGTTCTAACCAAGCCCCATAATCACGATTATTTAAAGCTAAAGTATTCCTTAAAATCACTTCTTGTTGTCCTAAATCATCTTTAAAAGAATTAGTAGCTAATCTATTTAAATATCCTTCTTTATAGACATCAAAGTTATTTAAATTTTCTTGTGATAATAATATATAACTAGCATTATATCCTTTTACAGAACTATCATCTCCCCAAGACAGAGGCATTCTTACATAAAATTTATCATGCATAGCAGTTGGTCCACCTTCTCCAGTTAAACCCCAGTTTGAAACACTGTTATAGATCCACCCCCAAAACATTTTATCATCATCATCATCATATGATGAGAAAACATATGCTAAATGTCCTGGTTGACTAACAGCACTTGCTGGAACTCCTGATACATTCCAAATATCTGCTCCCGTTTTGGAAATACCCCAACAAATTCCGTTCCCTTCAAAGACTGTCCACATTTTTGGACTTTCATAATAAAGCTTACTTATTCCAAACTTTGAAAATTTATATTTATTATCCCATTCGCTAAATTTAAGAGGGTCCGAAAATTCATCTTTATAATAATTAAAATCACTTCTATAATCCATATAAGTATAAGGATTTCTTCTACTATTAGGAGTATCATAGTATTTTTCTTCATTTAAACCAGCTGCTTCGTCTTCTGATTCAATATACCAATTTAACCACTCCACTGTTTTATCATCTAAATGAGCATTTAATACATATCGCATTTCTTCTACTTCTAAGTTTTCAAACATTTTATTACTGTTTATATAAACCCCATCTTCTCTTTGATATCCTAGTAAATTATCTTTATGTAATTTCTTAAATACATTGTATCTATCAATTGGATTAGATACACTAGGATGATCATAAGAAGTAAATGGTCCAACATCTATCCCATCATTATTAGCATCATTTTCTTTAGCAGTCCAAAATCTTACCGTTATACTATATCCTTTTCCGATTGAGAAAAACATTTTTTTATAAACGTCTCCTAAAACATTTCCTTCACTTGTTACTTCATTACTTTCTAAATCACTTCTTATACTAGAATCTTTATACAACATATATAATACATTTAATTCATTTATATAAGTTCCATCTGGAGATCCTCCTAAAGTGTAATAACTTAAGTTTTCATAATCAGTTATTAACCATCTTAAGAACTCTTCATTTTCATTACTGTAACTTGCAAAATTCACTAAGTAATCATATCCAATATTATTTATTAAATCACGTTTCATTAAAAGCATTTCATAATCTTGACTTATATTATTACTATAACCATTTTTAATTAAAGTATCTAACTCAGCTACTGTATTTAAATAATCAGGTGTAACTGGTTTTCTATTTAGGTAATCATCAATTATACTAGATGACTTTAAAACTGGTAAGTTGTCACTATTAGTATCTTTTATATTCCAAATATTAGAGTCTAGTAGAACACTATTTAAGAAGAAATCATCATTAATATCATCTTGATTAACCTTTGTTAACCAAGCATAATTTTGTTCTTTTAAACCACTATTTAATAAATTATATGAATTAACTCCATCAATATTGCCCGCTCCAATTATTTCATTTATATTAGGACTTTCTCCATTTGTAGTACTTAGTACATTATTTAAATATACATAGTTTCCACTAGAATTACCAACAATCCCACCTCTATTATTTGTTCCATTTGGAGAATTAAAATAATTATTTAAAATACTATTATTAATTGTAAAAGATCCATCATTATATCCAACAACTCCTCCAACGTAATAGTCTTTACCGATAGTGGTTGTTTCTATAAAAATATTATTAAACTCAGATGTTCCAGTATTACGCCCAACAACAGCTCCAACATATTTATCTCCTTCAATTGTTGTATTAGTAATAGATGAATTATTAACAGTAATTGCAGATGCATTTGCAATTAATCCACTTGCTCCATTATTAGAATTAGACAAAACATTAGAATTAATTACATGGATATTACTAAATACTGAATCAATTGCATTATTAGCCATAACTGCATAAGAACTATCCGTTAAAATATTAGAACCATCTATGATTAAATTATTTATATTTGTATTATTTAAATTATCAAATAAAGCCCCATTTAAGTTTTTAATAGCATATCCATTCCCATTAATTACTCCTGAATATTCATTTAGATAAAAAGCACTTCCTGTAATTTTATGCTCTAAAAAATTTAAATCACTTACTATATTTATATTAGTTGATGAATCTAAGGCTTCTTTCAATTCATCTGGTGTTGAAACATCTACTGGATTATTTGATTTAGTAGGAAATGCTAAAACACTACTAACTCCTATTAGTAAAGTTACTAAAAATATTAAACTAAAAACGATTTTTTTCTTCATATTATCCCCCGAATATATTAATTTTATATAAATCAATATTTATTAATTGCATATCCTAACACCAAATAAGATATATGTCAATAAAGTTAAATGCCATAAAAAAACTCACATATAAATATGTAAGTTTAACTAATTATTATTAATCTCTAATTATTCTTGTTTTATATTTTTATAATTTTTATATCCTTTTAACCAAATAAAGATAAAAAGTAATATAATAGCAAGAGAAACTACATAAGACGAGGATGGTGCTTCACTAATATTTACATATGCTTCTTCCGGATCATCTATATTATATCTAATTATAGCTTCTTTCCCAAGTACTACATCTTCATCACTCGAAGAGTCCAACACATTATAGTATTGATTATTTACTTCATACTCGTAAATTGGTTCATTTTTTAATTTTATATTTTCATTATTTGTTATTGTATTATAATCAACTGCAACTCCTATTGTTTCTTTATAATTATCACTAAATAATTTAATATTATTCAAATGAAAATTCACTCTTAAAATCCCTATTAAAGTAATTAAAAATATTATAACTATACTTGAAATTATAAATTTAATTTTATCAAGAGAAAAATTATACGTATTTTGTGTACTTACAATTTTTGAAGTAATATTCAACATCCCGTCTACACTCTTTTCAACTTGTTCATCGAGTTTTTCAACTTCTTTTACAGCTTCCTGATTCCCCTCTAAAGCTTTCATACGAACTCTTACATCTTTAAGAAGAAAAAACGTAGCAAATGCAAAGAAACCAGAAAAAATCCATAAAATGATTACTAAGCGTATATCAGTTAAACTATAATCAGAAGGATCATCAGGATTATATCTAGTTTCTTTTTTTTCTTCTAATTCATTGGTTGAATTAACTCTTTCACCGTCAATAAACTCATAAATTTGTCCATCCACTTCAAATTCATATATTCCAAGATACACATAAACATCTGAATCATCTGAACTTTCTGTTTTTGCATAACTTACTAAAGTCCCCTCTATACTAACAAAATTTATGCGTTCATTAAGAAAACTAATTGTAGTTATAATAGTAAAAATTATAATTGCTATTACAACCAATGTAAAAGCAATTGTTCCTATTAATTTATTATTTTTATTTTCTTCTGTTATCTTGCTATCTACCATAATTACTCCTTTTATTCTTTATTAAAATAACCAAGTCCCTGTACTTAAATAATACATAGAACTAATTATTAAATAGATTCCTCCTAATAATATTATTATTGACAATATTATATAAGATATATCTTTTCGAAGTATTGCCGTTTTTTTATTATTCATTTTCTTTTTAAAGTACTCTATCAACTTTTCATGTTTATTAAAAATAACTGCTATTGTTAATATAAATAAAGGAATCTGACTTATTAAAACCCATATTGAAATAGCGATAATACTTTCAAAAAGATTACCATTTTGTCCTAGTAATGTTATTAAAGCTAAAAATGATGGATCCGCAAAAGTAGAAAGAACAAATAATAAACTAACAAATAAAATCCCTTTTTCTAAATATCCACTAAAAGCTGATTCTTTTTTCTTTGTTTTAACAACTTTTTTTTCTCTAAAAAATAATCTATCCATAGCCAGTGCTAAAAGAAGTAAACCCGTAATAAATTCAAAAATCATATAAACATAATCAGGAATATAATTAAATATATTAGAAATAAAATTAATCACTCCATCAAGAACTACTCCCGAACTAAAAATCCCTAATAAGATAGTTCCAAAAAGTACCATAAAGGCAAATAATAAGATTTTATTTTTTTTAATTCCGATAGCAAGAGCTGATATAACAATTATTACTCCAATCGGATCAATTCCAGCGATTCCTAATATAAAACTAGTAGGTATTATACTCATAATTACTCCTTATTTATTCTTCATAATCAAAAATCATACATTTATTCACGTATGATCTTTTCTTTATTAAATTATCTTTGGTATACATTTATAGTATATCATACTTTAAAATTTATTTTCAACTGATTTAAAATAAAACTGTATCACTTTGTCTACTCTTCAATGTTATCTGTAAATATTCTCATTGGGATTAATTTTAATAATTTTTTAGCATCAGATACATTATAGTCTTTATTTGAAGCTAAAATATCCACAAAAGGCTTTTTAAACCCGGCTTTTATACCAGTATGAAAAAAACCATTTTTCTCATAAAACGCTAATCTTTTAACTCTTTGTTCATAATTACTAGCATTTTTTTCATCCATTGTTTCGATGAATAAAGAAATAGGTTTATCCTTGTACTCTTCAAATAAATTATCTAATAATTTACTACCATATCCCTTTGATTGAATTTTATCATTTACCGCTATATAAAATATAAATAATGTTTCTTTTGAATTTATTGTAAAAGTAATACCTACAAATAAATCATTATCATAATAAGCACTAAAATCATAATTTTTCTTCTTTGTTATTAAATGTAATAACCACATTGGCATTAATTCTTCTTTTGGAAAAACCCTTTTCATAAATGCAGTTATCTCATCATAATTATTTAACTTTTTAGTAACTTTCTTTTTAATTAAACTCATAATATTTCCTACTCTCTACCCTTATAAATTTATTATATCATTTTATACCTTAAAAAACTATTTTACACTAATATTATTTGAATCATTTTAAAGTATAATTAGTTGATTTATATTTATTACATAATTTATTTAAAATAAATTTTACTATTTCATATTCAATCTCCTTTAATGAGTTATTAGTTGTATCAAATAAATTAACTTTATAATTATTGTCATCCATTAAATTAATACTATTTTTTAAAGAAGTGTTATATTCATTAATATTATCTTCGTTTATGAATTTTCTCATTTCTAACGATAAGTTAGCATAATAATCTCTTTTTAAAACTTCATCAGTCTCACAATAAGTTGCAATTACTAAATCTATTTTTTCTTTTATAATAGGAACATATTTATTATAATAATCATCTACTTCTTTATCACTTATTCCTTGTTTTAATTTTAATCTATCTATCCAAATTGTTCTATCAAATAGTGAGCGATCGATTAAAATTATATCACTTTCTTCTTTTAAAACCTCATCTAACTGACTGTTTACATATTTAGGTATTTCAGTATTCAAAACATTTTTATATTCATATTTCAATTTTTCTTTTATTTCTTTTTTATAAAAGTTTGAGGATGTAAATTCTCTAATAACTTTGACTTTGTATCCTCCTTTTTTAAAGAAATCTTCTAAATTATTTATAATAGTCGTTTTGCCGGTTCTTGGAGTCCCAGAAAATTCTATTACAAAAGGTTTGTTAGATAAATAATTCATCATTCCTTTTATTTCTTTTTTTAAATAATGAATATGTAATAATTTATTATAAGTATCATTATCTAAGTATTTAAGAGCAATATCTGATTTATTATTAAATACTTTATCTACTATATCTTTTAATCTATCAAATATTTCATGACTTTCATTTTCGCATATTTTATTACATAAATTAGTATAATACCATTTTTGTTTTTCATAACCTCGATTAAAATTATCAAAAGTAAAATTTTTATTTGTATTCATAATTCTATCTAAATCTTCTAAGTTATTAATTTTATCTGCTACTACTACTGCTTTATGTCTTAAATCAAGTTTGGCAGACTCCTCAATGGTATGTTTTTTTCTTTCTTCCCAAGAAAGGGTCTTATCTGGTTCACTTGCTCCATATACTAAAGATGCTATATCACTTCCAAAAATTTTTTTTATATCATTATTAGTATACTTAGTATCTTCTACTACATCATGTAAATATCCGGCTGCTACTACATTTTCATCAAAGTTATATTCTTCTAAAATATAAGCTACATTAATCGGATGAATAATCATTGGTTTATTAGGTTCTGATTTTCTTACTTGTCCTTGATGAGCGGTTATTGCAAATTCTTTTGCTTTTATTGTTATATTCATTTTCTCACTTCCTTACTAAGAAAATGATATCATTTATGTAGGAAATATATTGTCTATTTTATAATTTTAATTCTTTTAATTTCAAAATGTCTAAAATCTTGTTTATATTCGCAATAACAAATAACATATACTCTATTATCATGTTTAAATATTTGATAAGGAGTAACTATTCTTTCTCTATTTATTCCTTCAATATTTTCATAGATTATTTTTAATTTTATATTTTTCTTAATCGCATCTTCTATAATTAAAGTAATATCATCTTTATCCTTATCAAAAATAACAGTATCATATATATTATCTTGATCAGTAATAACATCAATTAAATCTAATTTATCTATAACTTTTTTTAATCCCTTATTAGGGTTTTCTTTGCAATCAAGTTCTTTATCTAATTCTTTTAATAATCTAATATCATATTTATTTAACTGATTATAATAATTAAGTTTTTTATATAAAACATATCCTCCATCTACTCCGAGATATGAATCTACATATATTCCAGCATCATTTAATTTATCTTTATAATATCTAATCATTCGATCACTTACATTTAAGATATTAGATAGTTCTTTAACTGTATATTTTTTGCCAGTACTAAGTAAATCTATCATTTTAAGTATATTTGCTATATTATTCATAAAACACCTCGTTAAAGTATTATATCATAATTATATTTTAAGGATATAAAAAGTCCTCTGTTCCACTACTAGTATGAAACTGATTATTAATCTCATCCCAATATCCTATCTCATTAGTATCATTTAATTCAACTGGTACAAAGTATGTAAGTAAATTACTTGTAACAGCATCAGTTATTTTTACATATTTAACTTTACCAATGAAATGTCTCGGATCAATTCCTCCACTACTAAGACCAGTACCTGCCCCTATTACAATCGTTCTAGCATAACTTGCTGGAATAAGTATTTGATTAGGAACAACATAACTAGTACCTGATATAACTAGTTTTTTTCTAGAAAAATATAAATCATGCCATACATTTAAGGCTTTTGGTTTTGATGTTGCTGTTGTAGTACCACCATAACCACTAAATACTGAGGTTGAGGAAAAAAAGACTCCTAAAGAATAACTATAAGATGTTCTCCCTGATATAAGCCAACCTCCTGCTGGAGATGCTCCACCACTATATCCTTCCAGCATAAAGTCTAGTTCAAACTCATAATCTCCTGTATTAATAATACCTGTATCAAGACTTTGTTTTCCGGTATATTTTATATAATCAATTCGACGATATGGAACTTCAGCAAAAGTATATTCTAAATTAAGCGATTGTTCTATACCTGATATTATATCAGTTTTATGAAAGAACCTTATTTCTAACTCTGTTACACTATTTTCTAAAAAATATTGAGCTTCTTTATTAACTATTTCATATCCAATACTATTATTTACTTGTAGTAATTCATTAATAAAATCTAAATGATAATATATATCAGTCTCATTTGTTACTTCTACTAAAAATGTAATTGTAGAATTTAAATTAGGAAGTGTAACAAATAAATTACTAGTATCATCAGTAAAAGTTGGCGTATATGTCTGAAATGCTCCATTTGTTTCTTCTATAACACTAATATTTGTTACTTTTATTCCATCAATAGCTGGAGCCGCTGAAACTGTTGCTTCTCCACTAATTGTTAATTCTGTATTAAGGACTGAATATCCTACTGACATAAACATAACAGATATAAAACAAGTAAATATAATAATAATGCTTTTATAATTCGTAAAATATCCCATAACTTTCTCCTAGTATATATTATATCATTTTACACTTTTTAAAAAAACTATTTTGCATAAATAAATAAAAAAATATTAGGAAATCCTAATATTTTCTTTTATTCTAATACTATTTGAATTTCTTTTAAAGTATAATTACCTGTTACATTATCAAAATTAAATACATATTTATATTTATCTAATAAGTTATAATCTGTTTCTATATTAAAATCATCTTTAACAGGGAATAAATCTTGGGCAATTATATTTGCATAAAATTCGCTAGGCAATCCCTCAATACTATGATTAGTTATTTTTTGACCAACTGCTAATTCTACTTCCATAGTAGTGTCAGTTTGTGACACGTCAGTTATTTTTTTAACTATTTCAAGGGTATATTCAAATGGCGGACCATATGTAGCACCCTCTTCTGTAAATGTTTCATTAGCGTAATTATAAATAGTAAATTCATGATCGTCCCATCCATAATTAAATTTAATCTCTGCTGGTTCTAAATAAAAATCTCCAAATAATGTTTTCATCCCATTATCATATTGCTCTTTTGTAGCAGTTGCTCCATTATAAGTTTCACTTCCAGTAGAAATCGCTAATTGTCTTACATAATTTTCATTCATCTCATCAAGTGTTAAAACACTATCACCATACCAACACTTACTATAATCACTAATGCCAGCTCCCGATGTTAAACACCCATTTTTATCATAATATAAGTGAAATGTTCTACCAGAATCTGCTCCACCTAGTTCATACTTATTAACTAGTGTTATCACAGCATTTAAATCACTTGTATCCATTTGGGTTTTAGCAACAGGTTCTTTCTCTTCTTCCACTTCATTCGAAGTTTTTTCTAAATCATCATTAAATATTGCTTTAATCTCATTAGAAAATAATAATCCTCCTACTACTAATATTAATAACACTATAATTGAAATTAATATTATTATAAGTTTTTTCCCTTTTTTATTTTTATTATTTTCTTGATTTACCTCTTTTATTTCAAAATCCATAATATCCTCTCCTCTTCCTATATTATATTATACAAAAAAATATTTTAAATAATTTATAAAAATAAAAACGTCAATACTTGTAAACTAACTCAAACTCTTCACATAAAACTATTGTATCTAAAGTAAATAATCCCTCTATTTTTTGGAATTCATTAATTATTACACTACTATTTACTTTTCATATATTTAATTTCGAATATAGTATATTTATTTAATACTGAATTTAAAATTATCATACCCTTATCTTTTTCAATTATAGTTTTTGCTAGGTTTAGTCCTATGCCAACTCCACTGGAATCCTCACTCTTTTTAAATCTTTCAAATATTTGTTTTTGTAATTCCTTACTAATCCCACTTCCGTAGTCTTTAATTATAATCGAAGTATAAAAGTTAGTATCTTTTATTATAATATCTATTTTACTATTATTTTCACTATTTTCAATTGAATTTTTTAAGATATTTGTAATAGCTTCTTCTTGCCATTTTTCATCACATAGAATAATACCATCTTGAGAAAATTTAGTATTTAATTTAATCTGTTTTTCTTTAATTAAATAATCTAGATTTAAAATAACTCTTTGTAATAGACTGCTTGCCTTAATTTTACTTTTTTTAAATTCTACAATACTTGCATCAAATCTAGATACTTTAAGTAATATATCTATCAAATATTTCATTTTATCTGCTTGGTTTGATATTTTATTAATATATTCATTTCTTTTTTGAACAGTCATTTTATCATCGTTAACTATGTTTTCTAACATTAGTATTATTGATGTTAAAGGAGTCTTTAATTGATGAGATATATCCGCTAAATTGTTTTTTAAGTTCTTCTTATCTAAAAGTAAATTATTTTCGTTTTCTTTTAGTAAAATAGTCGTTTTATATATTTGATCACGTAGTCTTGAAAACTCACCTTCCGTATATCTTTCTAAGTTAATATCATAATTACCGTTATTTATTTTTTCTAAATAAATAATAAGTTCTTCGATTTCTTTTTTTATTTTTACTTTTTTAGAACTAGCTATTTTTATAAATAAAATAGCAACTCCTAAAACTATTATTACATTTATAATTAATACTAGAATAAATT
This sequence comes from uncultured Muribaculaceae bacterium, assembly GCA_964371025.1. GTDB lineage: Bacteria > Bacillota_I > Bacilli_A > RF39 > UBA660 > CAYJDP01. The sequence continues at coordinate 142,951 of CAYJKH010000004.1, forward strand.
TATTTTTAATGTCATTAGTAAAATAAAAGTCTTCTTTTTCATAACCGTATTCTTTTAAAATATTAATATTTGAATTACTTTTACTATCAAATATTTTAGTAATATTGTCTATATCTATATCAGGATTTTTATTTACTATTTCACTTATAACATTTAACATTTTTTCATTATATGCATAACTATATATTTTAAAATTAAAATAGGATATTCCTACAATTAGAATTATAGATAAAACTATTATCAAACTATTTTTTTTCAATTATATACCCTACTTTCTTTATTGTCTTTATAAAATTAATTCCTAATTTATCTCTTACTCTTTTAATATAAACATTAAGTGTATTTTCTTCAACAAAATTCCCAGTGTGATCATATATAATACTAGACAATTTATCTCTTGTAATAACCTTGCCTATATTACTTAAAAATAACTCCATTATTTTAAAATCTAACATTGTTACTTCTACTTCTTTATTATTAACTAATATGTTATTAGCATTTAAATCCATAATTAAATTATTATATTCTAAAATATTATTGTTATTTCTTTTAAGTATCTTTTCTATTCTTAAATGTAATTCTTTATTTTTAAAAGGCTTAGTAATATAATCATCTGCGACTAAGAGTCCTTGTACTGTAGTTTCTTCATCATCATGAGCAGTTAAAAATATGATAGGACATTTAAAATTTTCACAAAATTCAAAACTTGTTCCATCTGGAAGTGATATATCTAGTATTGCTAAGTCATAATAATTTTTAATCTTTTCAAGTGCTTCTTTTTTATTATGTGCTATATCTAATTTATAATAATCATCTAAATAATAAGTAATAGCATCTGATATATTTTTATCATCTTCTACAAGTAATATTTTTTTCATAAAGCCTCCTTTGTTAATACTATTTTATCATATTTATAAAAAAGAATGAAAATTAAATATTCTCATTCTTAATTGTTTCAATTGTATTTTGTTTGTTAATTTTTAAAAGGGATATTCTCATTATTAAATAAATAATTAAAAATACAAATATAATTGCTATTAACATATATTTCCATGGTAATATGAAATTATAACCAAGTTCTGCTCCTGCTAATATATCGTATTTCATTAATAAATAATACATTAAATATGCTAAAAGTGATCCAAATATTAATCCATATAATAGTGATTTAGTACCATAAAATATACTTTCTAGTCTTATCATATTTTTAAATTCTTTATCTGACATACCAATTGATTTTAATACAGCAAATTCTTTACTACGTAGTTTCATATTTGTAGTTATTGTGTTAAATATATTTGTTAAACTAATTAAAATAATTACTCCAATAAATCCATATAAGAATATCCCAATTAGTAAAATCATATTTTCTTGCATTTCTACAATTTCTTCTAAATTATTTACCCAAAAAGTCATCTCACTAATATTATCATATTCAATTATTTTATCATGATACTCTCTAATATTATCAGTAGTTAAATAAAGCGATCCAACATGTATATTAGTATCAATACTATTTAAAAATTCATTTGAAACAAGAATAACTGGTTCTGCTGAATAAAGAAAACTATCACTACCAACTGGTAATTTTTCAATATTAATTAAGTCAATATTAGTTATATTATTTGAATCTATTTTTTTTACTTCTATATTATTAACATTATCTTTAAATAACTTAATCCATTCATTCTCACCCTCGGTATTAACAATTTCTATTTTGTTATTAATTATTAAACCTTTATTATATACTTCTTCATAATTTAAATTATTTTCTTTTAGGATTCTTTTATATTCTTTATCTCCCATAGCAAGTAACTGTACTGTGTAAATAGGTTCTTCATCAATAGTTTCAATAATCAATCTTTCATTCATATATTTTTTATCAATATCAAAAATACTATACTCTGCTATTGAATATTGATTAGGTTTTCCTAATTTAAGTATGTCATCATATGCATTTAAAATTGCTTGGTTTGCATATGGTTCTCCTGTTGTTGTTGGAGTTATTCCTAAATCATATGTCGCGCTTTTATAATATTCTTTTGTTGTATCCATACCAAGCTGTATAAAATATGAAAGAGCAATAAATATTGTTACACTAACAGCAAGAGATATTGTAATTGTTCTAAATTTACTTTTATTTCTTTCGACATTTTTATAAGCAAATACTCCTCCAATTTTAAATACTTTACTTATAATTTTTGGAACTTTTATTTTTTTCTTTTTTATTTTTATTTCATTTTGATTTTTAATAGCTTCTATTTCTGTTATTTTACTAGCTTTTCTAGAACTTCCTAGTGCTGAAAAGTATATAGTAACCGATGAAAGTATTATACTAATTATTATAGATAGTAATGAAACACTATATATAAATTCCCAATCTTCTAGGGTTGGTAATAAATAATTAACTACGTTAATTAAAATAAATGTAGTAATTAGTCCTCCTATTATTCCAAGTGGAATTCCAATAATTCCTAAGTAAAATCCTTCTGATAAAACTGATCTTTTTATTTGTTTAGGAGTAGCTCCTACACTAGCAATCATCCCATACATTTTAGTTTTTTCAGTTGTTGATATAGCAAATGAATTTTTAATACAAAATATAGATGTTCCCATTATAATTAAAGCAATTACTAAAGCGAATAAATAAATGAATTCTCTAGTACTATCATCTACACTATATCCAGCCCATCTTAAATATTCACTATTAGTACTGAAGGTATATTTACCCATATCATCATTATTTTCCATATCATTTATAGAATTTGTTATCTCACTATAATTTTTAGGATTTTCATAAAGGACATGGATATCAGTATAATCATTAAATTCACTTTGGTATGTAAATAAACTATAATTATACATAGTTTTTAAAAATGTATAATATCCTGTTGTTCCTACTACTTTATAAGTTTTTGTTTCTATAACATCAAATGATTCTAATAAATTATTATTTTCATCATAAGTCATAGAGTTATTATCATTAAGTTCTTCCCCGTCTAAATATCTTTTTCCTATTTCAAGAGTTATTTCATCTCCTAATTTTACATTAAATCTTTCTGCATAGTATGAATCTATTACTATTTCATTTTCATTTGATGGAACTTTTCCACTATCTAATAAATTTTCTAAATCTGATAAACCTTTTTTATCAATTCCAACAAGTCCTGCTAATTCATCATATTTAGTATCTAACTTTATGGTAGAATTAGCAGTCATATAATAGCTTTTTACTTCTTTATGATTTTTTATTTTAGAAAGTTCACTACTAGGAACATCTTCAAATGTTACATGTCTATTCCCATAACTATTAAGGGACTCTTCCATTAACGTATCTTGGAATGATACTACTAAGCTTAAAAGAGCAGTAATTAAAGCACAAGATAACATTATTCCTACAATTGTTACAATTGATCGCTGTTTATTTAACTTTATATTTTTTAAAGTTAATTTATTTATTATCTTCATAGTTTTGTTCATCCTTTACAATTTTACCATCATCAATAGTAATAACTCTATCCGCTATTTTGGCAATTTCAATATCATGAGTAATCATAATTATTGTTTGTTTATATTTTTTATTCGATAATTTTAATAATGCTACAATTTCATCAGAATTTTTACTATCTAAATTACCAGTTGGTTCATCTGCAAGGATTATTGAAGGGTTATTAATTAAAGATCTTCCAATAGATACTCTTTGTTGTTCTCCTCCTGATAATTCATTAGGTAAATGATTTATTCTATCTTCTAAACCTAATATTTTAATAAG
>CAYJKH010000005.1:0-74213 GCA_964371025.1 uncultured Muribaculaceae bacterium
ATTTTTCCTAAAAAAAAATTAACATATTGTTAATCTTTTTAAGTTATCCACGCGGATATTACTTTCCCAAATAGTATAAATTCACCCTCTAACTCAACTATCTTTTTTGTATCAGGGTTAAAACCATTATTAATGTGAATAACATACCCTACTCCATGATATTTTTGATAATATGTTGTATTCGTTATATCCTGAGCAAATTCTGGTTCTTGATGATTTTCAAATTTAGATAAGTCAATAGAAAATAGTATAGTCCATATTATTTGAAGTAATAATATGATACCTAATACTGGAACTAGTATAAATTTTATTATTTTTGTTATTTTTTTATTTAATAACACTATTAGTAATAAATCAACAGTTATTAGAATAAAGCCTCCTATAAAAATAAAAGGAAGATTCAATAATAGTGCTAAACTAGTTACTATTGATAATACTATAAATAATATATATAATGTTTTCTTCATAATCTTATCTCCTTTTTTTTCTTAAAATTATTTTGTTGATAAAATAGTAAATCAAAAATATTCTTAAATATATTTCTAGATGTAATATACACTATTATTGGACATGATATTATTATGAATATAATTGTTTCTGTTAAATTAAAAGATGCAAATAGATCTGTAAAAGTAATACATCTAATTATATATACATGAAGTATTAACACTATAAGTGAATTTACTCCTATTTGAGTTAGTTTCATTTTTTTATTTGGAGTTAAATTTATAATAGCTAAAGTTGCTAATACTCCAATTCCATATATTAATAATCTTATTATTATACCTTCTATATCATTACTATTTGATAATTCATAACTTCCTCTTGCATATAACATAGACATAGGTAAACTAGCTACATTATAAATAAGGGCTACTACTAAGACAAAAACTAAGCTTCCTACTGCATAAAGTGGATTATATGATTTTATTTTATTAATATGTTCAGTTGTTAAATAATGTCCTATTAAATAAAATGGAAAAAACACAATAGTTCTAGATAAAGAAAAATCAGTACCTATCCCATCTATTAATCCTACTAATAAAGCAAGAATAACACTTATCAATATTGGTCTTTTTAATTTAACGAATAGTTCTGTAACTAATTTCCATGTAATTAATGATAGTAAATACCACTGAGCATATCCTGGTGAAAATAAATTAAATGACGGATTCTTATCCCAGACAAATAAATAATATAAATACCATAATCCATATATTATTATATATGGAATGATTAATTTTCTAAAACATGTTTTCCTATCTTTGGTTAAATTTTTAGAGAAAAATCCAGATAATAAACAAAAAGCTGGCATATGAAACAAATATATGAAAATATAGGCTAGATCAGTTGGAAAGTAATCATGTAAACATTGACTTAATAAATGACCTAATACTGTTAAAATTATTAAGATTCCTTTCATATTATCAATAATAAATAATCTTTCTTTTTTCATAACTACCTCTTTATTTCTTTTTTTAAGCAAAAACTATTTTCTTCTTTTTTTACTAACGATAATAAATTATCAACTGATTTTTCACTCCATGCTGCATTAATAATATCCTCTGGCACAGTTTGAGTAATTTTACTACTAATATAGTTCATGACATATTCTTTATCATTACTTTTAACTCTTACCCCATAATTTCCATTTATAAAATCTCCTTCAAAAATTTTATTATGATCAAGTAAAAATTGTTCAATACTTTTTTTATCTAAAGTTAAACTTGAATATTTTCCATTATCATTCATTATTTTCATTACTTCTATACCATAACGCTCTAAATCATAAAACGATATATACTTTTCATTTGTATTTCCTAACAATATTTGAAAAGCTTCTCCTATTATATCTTTAAAATAAATTTTTTGCATATTATCCTCTTTTCTATATTTTGTAAACATTAACAATTTTATTATATCATAATATTAAAAAAAGATGCACTCAGTATGCATTTTTTAAAATTATTATTTACTTGTCAATTCAATTTTTTTCTTCATCATTTTTTTATATAATAGTCTTAAATTTTTCTTTTTTGAATCACTCATTTTTATAAAATTAATTCTAAGTGGATATCCACTATCTAAGGATGCTAAAATGTTTGCTTTATTAAAAGTAAATGATAATGTACTAGTAGAAATAGAATAATATGGAATTATATGTATCTTTTTTTCAGCAGTAAATGGAGTTTTATCAAATAAAACTATTTTATCACTTGTAAATACTATATAATCTCTACTATTTTTATAAGCTCCATAAATTTCCTCAAATTCTTCAATATAATCAATTACATATTGTGGTAATTTTGTAGTATCAATCTCTACTTCAAAGTTAAAATACTTTGTTAATTCTTTATATTTAATATATGCCATAAGTTTTCCTCCTTTTATTATTATATCATAATTTTAAAATTTTACTATAAAGCAATTATACTTTAATTGGATTAGTTTTAATATTTACAAATATACAATTTATAAATTCACCTAATGAAATAGGATTAAGAACTATTTCGTACCCTCTTAATCCTCCGCTTATCCCAATAAAAGCTAATTGCAAAGCACTTTCATCTATATATATTGGATATCTTTTTTTCATTCCAATAGGAGTGCAAGCTCCTGTCATATATCCTGTTAAAGATAATACATCTTTACTTAAAATCATTTCTACTTTTTTATTACCACTTATACTTGCTGCCTTTTTTAAATTCAACTCACAATTTACTGGTATACAAAATATTACTATTCCCGTTTTATCTCCTTTTGTAATAAGCGTCTTAAATATTTGAGAAGCTGGTAAACTTATTTCTTTTACTGCTTGTTCTCCAAAAGAGGAATTATCTTTTACATTATATTGAATAACACTATATTCTATTTTAGCTTGATCAAGTAATCTCATTGCATTTGTTTTATTCATAATACTAGTCCTTTTTTATAATATATTTAATATCTTCGATTGCTTTATCAATATTAAATGCCCCATTTCCAACTGGATAAAATACGGGATAAAAAGTGTACTTTTTTTTATTTATCTCTTTTTTATATTCTTTTTTTCTTGTATTACTAACAGATATTTTTTCATTTAATATAATTGAACTAACTTGATTACCAAATAAAATTATTTTTTTTGGATTAACTATTTCAATTTCTTTAAAAAATAAGTCTTTGTAGTTATGAAACACTTTATCTGGTAATGGTCTAGCATCTATTTGAGAACATTTTCCTAGATTAGTTATAAAATAATTATGTTTTTTTACATTTTTATAAACTATTTCAGCAAATTTTTCATCCCAGTCTTTTCCTTTAATATTTCTTATTTTATTATAAATATCACTATCAAGTAGACCAACTTTATGAAATAAAGTCCATATATTTTTTGTTCCAATCCAAGGACTTTTTAATCCTTCCCAATTCTTTGATGATGCTATATTTCTTTTGGTAGGATTCATAAATACAAAACAAATATCTGGATTTTTTTCACATCCACCATTTAAGATAGCATCTAAATCTTTATCACCATATTTACTTTGCATTTTTATATACTCTTCATTTATATCTTCTAATGTCATATTCTTCACCCTATAAATTATTTTAGCATAAAATATAATAAAAAAATAACATTAAGTAATGTTATTTTAATATTTTACTCTACTGTAACTGATTTAGCTAAATTTTTCGGCTTATCTATATCACACTCTTTTAATAGTGCTACATAATATGCCAGCATTTGCATTGGTATCATAGAAATTAAAGGATTAACAAATTCATTAATTTTATTAATGCTAATTTCTTTTTTACTTAAGTCACTAGCAGTTTCAATACTATTTAATTTTATTGTATAAACTTCTGCTCCACGCGCTTTTGCTTCTATGATATTACTAATTGTTTTTTCTGCTAATTTTTCTTCTGTAATCAAAGATATAATTGGAGTCTTTTCTTCAATCAAAGCAATTGATCCGTGTTTTAACTCCCCTGCTTGATAAACATCACTATGAATGTAACTTATTTCTTTTAGTTTTAAACTACCTTCTAAAGTACTAACATAATCTATTCCTCTTCCTAAAAAGTAAATATGTTCTTTATCTATTAAACATTTTGCTATATCTTTATAGTCAATATTATTAATTAGTTTTTCTAAACTATCTTCTAACTCAGAAATTGATTTTACTAATAAATTAATTTCTTCTTTTGTTTTAATTTTTTTATTTTCTAAGTATTTAAATATTAAAAAATTAAATATAATAACTTGTGTAAAGTATCCTTTTGTAGTTGCAACTGCTATTTCAGGCCCTGCAAGCATTGGAATTACATATTTAGATTCTTTACTAATAGTTGATAGTGTATTATTAACTATTGCAAGAGTATCAATATTATTTTCATGAGCCATTCTCATAGCTGCTATAGTATCAGCTGTCTCACCTGATTGACTTACTAAAATTACTAATGTATTTTTTCGAAAATGATGAGTTTTATATCTATATTCACTAGCTACATCTATATTAACTATTAAGTCATCTCCATATTTATCTAAAAAATATTTTCCAATAGCTCCGGCATAATAAGCTGATCCACAAGCTACTATATCTATAAATTGGTATTTTCCTAAATCAATAATTTCTTTAGAAAAATTATTATTCGGAAAGTATTTTAGTGATAGTTTTTCTCCTAATTTCTTTTGTTCATTTATTTCTTTTAACATATAAAAATCATAACCATCTTTTTTAGCGCTTTCAATTGTCATTGTTTCTACTAATACTTCTTTTTTAATTTCTTCTTTCCCTTTATATATTGTTACTTTATCACTTTTAACTTCAAAAATTTCATCTTCTTCAATTTCTAAATATTTATTTGTATAAGGAAGAATTGCTGAAATATCAGATGCTATATAATTTTCTTTATCTCCTACTCCTATTATTAAGGGACTATTTTTTCTAATACAATAAATTGTTTCTTCATTTTTATATATTATTAAAAGTGCAAAGCTTCCTCTTATTTCTTTTTTTGCGTTAATTATCCCTTCTTTTATACCATGTTGTTTTATAAAAAAGTCAATTAATGCCGCTGCTACTTCTGTATCAGTATCAGAACAAAAACTATATCCTTCTTTTTTTAAAGTTTCTCTAAGTTCAATATAGTTTTCAATTATTCCATTATGAACTAAAGTAATATCTCCCGCTTTATGAGGATGACAATTTTCTTCGGTTACACCTCCATGAGTTGCCCATCTCGTATGAGCTATTCCTAATTTATGATTTTCTTTTATATTTTTTGTTTTATCTTCTAAATTAATTACTTTTCCAATTGCTTTATATATATTAACATTACTTGAAAGCAATGCTACTCCACTAGAATCATAACCTCTATATTCTAAGGCTTTTAAACCCTCTATTAAAACGTCAGCAACTTTTTTATTCCCAACGTATCCTACTATTCCACACATATGTATCTCTCTTTCTTTTAATATATGTTTTGTTATAATAATATTTTATATTTTGTCATATATTTAACGACCTTTGGCCGGTATAGCATCCGCTGATATTCGACAACTATACTCTTCGTCAATCATTGCTGATCCATGCGCTATTACTCTCCATATCCTCCTTTTTGGATTATAACTAATATAATTATATCATAACTATCAAAAAAAAGAAAAACTACATCTCTATAGTTTTTTCTCTAATTTTAATAAATCCTCTTTCATATCTAGACCACCAGCATATCCTACTAGTTTTCCATTTGATCCAATCACTCTGTGACATGGTACTATAATTGATATAGGATTTTTGTTATTAGCCATACCAATTGCCCTACTTGCTTTTTCATTTCCAACAGCAATTGCTATTTCTTTATAAGTTCTAGTTTCTCCATAAGGAATATCACATAATGCATACCAAACTTTTTTTTGAAAATCAGTTCCTTTTAGATTTATATCTACTTTAAATTCTTTTCTATTACCTTCCAAATACTCATTAATTTGATTAATTACATTATCTGATAACTTAGTTTTAACTCCTAAATCACTTGGTTTTTCTTTTATCTTTTTTAAATAGGTTACTTTATTATTTTCATATCCTATTTGTATATATCCAATTCTAGTTTCATATATTGCAAAGTATTTCATAATTCTCCTTAATACTGATTTTTTATTTTGTCAAATGGATAAATTAATAACGAGGTTTTTCCTAATATATCATCTTTAGAATAACTACCAAAGTTTCTACTATCTGCTGATTCTTCTCTATTATCCCCCATCACAAAATATTCATCATTTTTTAATTCAGATAAAAAATCTCCAGTTTCTCCAATTGAATAATTTTCTTCTACTAATTCATCATTAATATATAATTCATTATCAATATAACTTACAGACTCACCGGGTAATCCTATAACTCTTTTTATTAATAGTTCATCTTCTTCTTTTACAACTACCACATCAAATCTTTTTATATTGCTAAATTTATAACTTACTTTATCAAGTAATAATAGATCTCCTTGATAAAGAGTATCTTGCATTGAAACTCCTGTTACTTTTACCGGAATACCAACATATTCTCTAATTAATAATACTACTATGATTGTAATTAGATATGGTATTAAACCCTTTATTATCTTCATCTAGTTCTCCTTTTAAAATAAAAAGAAAGATACAAAATCTTTCTCACTTATTATTGTTGTCCACGTTCTTTGATACGGTATTGACCAACTCTGTTTCTTAAGAAATTTAGTTTAGCTCTTCTAACTTTACCTTTACGTACAACTGTAATTCCAGCAATTTTTGGTGAGTGCATTGGGAAAATTCTTTCTACTCCAACTCCACTAGACATTTTACGAACTGTAAATGTTTCTGAAACAGATCCACCTTTACGTCCGATAACAGTCCCTTCAAATGCTTGAATACGTTCTCTTTTACCTTCAATAATTTTTACGTCAACTCTAACTGTATCCCCAACTCTAAATTCAGGTACGTTAGGATTGATTTGATTTTTATTGATTTTATCAATAATATTCATAAGTCATCCTCCTCTATATATTTTTTTCTAATGATCTTAATAAAAACCAGCGGATCACTTCTTAACAAGCTAATTATACCATACTATAACACTATTTGTAAAGATTTTTGTACTAGCGAACTCTATTATTATTCATATACATATTCTTTTTTTTATTTTCTTCCATTTCGGTTGCTAATTTTTGTAATTGTCCAAGATTTCGCCCCATTAATTTCAAAGTTTCACTATCTATATAATCTTTATATTTATTTTTAATAACTATCCTAAATCTTTCAATATTATTCATTACAATTAATCCATTATCATCACTTTCATCGTCAGTTAATAATTCCATTATATCATTTGTTAATATATCATATTTCTTCGATACTAGTTGCATTACGTATTTTTTAGTAATATCTATGTCAAATAAAATTAAATTACTAAAGACTTTATTTTTGCTAGCAATATTAAATCCTTCTTCTAAATTTAAATTCTTAATATTCTTGATTTTTCTTTTATTTTTAAATATATAATTATTCATAAAATTCCTTTGCCTCTAATAAGTCTGGTCTTCTTATTTTGGTCTTTTTAATTTGTTGTTCTTTTCGATAATTTTCAATTTTTTTATGATCTCCAGATAATAGTATTTCTGGTACTTCCATTCCCATAAATTCTCTTGGCTTAGTATAGGTTGGATAATCTAATAAATTATCATTAAATGAATCATTTATGTGAGACTCTTCTTTTATAACATTAGGGATTAATCTAGTTATAGAATCTACTAAAATCATACTAGCAAATTCTCCTCCGGTTAAAATATAATCTCCAACACTTAATTCCATATCACATAAATTTTTAATTCGATCATCAAAACCTTCATAATGACCACATATAATAATAAGATGTTTATTATTACATAGTTCATAAGCTTTTTTTTGATTATATACTTCGCCATCTGGAGTTAATAATATTACTGTTGAGTCTTTTGTTTTAATAGCTTGTAGACAATCATATATTGGTTGAATACAAAGAACCATACCACCACCACCACCATATGGTGTATCATCTACTTTCTTATGTTTATCAAGAGAATAATCGCGAAAGTTAATAACATTAATTGATACTAATTTTTCATCAATAGCTTTTTTTATAATAGACTCTTCAAATACATTATTAAACATACTTGGAAATAAACTTAATATATCAATTTTCATATTACACTCCATTTCTTTCTATAATTATTTCTTTTTTTTGTTTATTTATATCTTTTACAAATGGGGAATTAAGAGGAATTAAAATTTCTTTTTCTAACTTTATTCTTAATATTTTATTCGTTTTACTAGCATTAAATATTTCAATTATATTCCCTATTTCTTTATCTGTAGTAATCACTTTATAAGTTATAAGTTCATCATCTAAAATTTCGTTATTACTCAAATTTAGTTCTTCTTTTTTTATATAGACTTTTTCTTTTAATAAGAATAAAACTTCATTAATATTTGTATATTCATTTAAAGTAACCATATTATAATCTTTATGCACTCTATGAGACTTAATAATATATTCTATATTATTTATAATTATTTTTTTATTTTTAGCGAATACTTTTTCTTTATATAAAAATTCGCTCTTAATTTTCAATTCTCCTTTTATACCATGTGTAGACATTATTTTTCCAATATATATATTATTCATACTTACTAAACTCATATAAAAGTATACTAGCTGCTACTCCTACATTTAAACTTTCTACATTATTTTTTAAAGGTATATAAACAAAATCATCACATAAATTATTTATAGCCTCTTTCATACCTTGACCTTCATTGCCCACTATTAAAGCATATTTATTTTCTTTTTTTATATCACTAATATTAGATCCTTTTGAAACATTAGTTCCATATATTTTAATATTTTCTTCTTTTAATGTTAACAAAAATTCTTCTAGATTAGCTCTAATAATACTAACTTTAAATAAATTACCTTGAGTTGCTCTTATAACTTTTGGATTATACAAATCAACTGTATCATTTGATAATACTACCATATCAATCCCAAAACTAATAGCACTTCTTATTATAGTTCCTAAATTACCAGGATCTTGAATATTATCTAAAACAATCATCTTATTTTTTATTACTTTTTCACTTACTTTATCACATAATCCAATTACTTTTGGAGTAGTTTCTAAAGAAGATATTTTTTTTAAGATATCACTTGTCACTTCATACTGAGCAATATCAATATCCAATTCATATGTCGTTAATACTTCTTTTAAGTATCCAGCATTATAAGCCTCTTGGATTAATTGTTCTCCTTCTATAATAAATTGATTATACTCTTCTCTATATTTTTTAGAATTTAATTTCAAATATTTTTTTACTTTTTTATTTTCTAAACTAACTATTTTTTCCATTAAAACTCCTTCATATCATTTTTATATTTTTTATAATCATTCATATTATACTCTACTAAATTCCAAAAATCACGGGAATGATCTGGATGAATTAGATGTGATAGTTCATGAATTATTACATAATCTAAATATTTAATATCTCTTTTAATTAATTCTAAATTAAGAGTTATTGTATTGGTTGTTACATTACAAACTCCCCATCTACTAGTCATTTTTCTAATTCTAAGTTTAGGATATGTGACTTTTGGATAAAAGTTATTATAACAAATATCAAATCTTTCTTTAAATATAATTTTTGCCTTACTTTTATACCATTTATCAATATCAATATTTCCCAAAAAAACCTCATCTTCACAAAATACAATATCTAATTTATCAGTTTCATTTATATTATACTTTTTTCCTAAGTAATTAAAACCCTCATTATTCTTTTTTTTATTTTCTGCTTGATCAATCATTTTACATATTTTGTTATAATTTTCTTTAATAAGACTTTTTATGAAAAACTTTGTTGCAAATAAATTAGTTGTTACTAATACATTTAAATTTGATTTTACTCTTATATATGTATTTTTATTACTTTTCTTCTTTTCAACAACTATTTGATATTCTTTATTATTATAATTAAATGTCATTATATCACCTATTACAATTTTACTATAAATTTGCTTATTAATCAAAAAAATAAAGAATTTTAAACAAATTCTCTATCTTTTTTTATTTATCTCTTAATTTTGCATCTTTTTTAGATTCTACTTCTTTAATAATTTTATTAAATACTGCCATAACTTCTTCATCTGTTAAAGTTTTTGTTAAATCCATAAATTCTAAATTAAACGCTATTGATTTTTCATTTTCTAATACATTATCACCTTCATATACATCAAAAATTGATATATTAGTTAATAATTTACCACCAGCTTTTTTTATTACTGTAATAATTTCTTCTGCATTAGTTTCTTTTGGTACAATAAATGCCATATCTTTAATAATACTAGGATATTTTGGTATTTCTTTATAAGTCATTCTTGTTGGTTTATTTTTTAATATTTCTTCAATATTAAGCTCAAATACATAAATATCTTCTTTAGTAATAGATGGATGAATTTTTCCAATGATTCCAATATTTTTACCTTGTAAATTTATTAAAGCACTAGCTTTAGGATGTAATTCTTCTGGTAATTCTTTTGGTACTATAAAACTATATCTATTAATATATCCCAAAGTATCAAGTAATTCTTCTGCTATACCTTTTAAAATATAAAAGTCTGCTTTAGTAGGCTTTATATCTAGTATATAATTACCTGTTATTAAAGCTGCTAATTTTTCAGTTTCAGTATATTCGTTATTTTCTTTAAAGTAAGTTTTTCCCATTTCAAATATAGATATATCTGAACTGTTTCTTTTTTTATTATAGTCATATACTTCCATTAATGAACTAATTAAACTATAACGAAGAGTTGTTCTCTCAACTGTCATTGGATCTGCTATTTTAATAGGTGTAAAGTTGTCCAGGGTATATTTTTTTACATCTTTTTCATTTATTAATGAATAACTTATTACTTCATTTAGTCCACTATCAATTAATTTATTTTTAATAAATCTTTTAGTACTATTACTTTTTCCTACTTGAAGCGGTAATACTGGTTGTTTAGCCTTAATATTATCCATTCCATATATTCTTCCAACTTCTTCAATTAAATCTTCACTAATTGATATATCACCTCTTCTTGAAGGTACTTCTACTTTTAAATGAGTATTATTATCTTCTACTACAAATTTTAATGACTCTAATATTTCAATAATGTTTTCTCTTGTGATTTCTATCCCTAAAACTTTATATACTTTATTAATTTCTAAGTTAATTACTTTGTTTTCATAACTTGCATTATCACACTTTTTAATATCACTGATAATAGTAGCATCAGCATATTTTTCTAATAAATGACAACATCTTTCTATTGCAAGTAATGTTCTATTTGGATCTAGGCCTTTTTCGAAACGATTAGATGCTTCACTTCGTAAAGTTTTCTTAGCAGTTTTTCTAATACTAACTCCATCAAATATAGCAGACTCAATTAAAATATTTTGAGTGTCTAAATCTATTTCAGTACTTTCACCACCCATTACTCCTGCTAAGGCTACCGGTTTTATTCCATCAGTAATTACAATATCTTCTTCTGATAAAACTCTTTCTTGGTTATCTAAAGTAATTATTTTTTCATCTTTTGCAGCTTGTCTAACCTCAATTTTATTTCCTAGTTTATCTAAATCAAAGAAGTGTAATGGTTGTCCTGTTTCTAACATTACATAATTAGATATATCTACTACATTATTAATTGGTCTAACTCCTGATGCAATTAATCTTTGTTCTATAAATTTTGGGCTTTTTTCAATTTTTATATTAGTCACTTTTTTAGCAATATATAAGCTACAGTTTGGAGTATTCACTTCTAGTTCAAAATCTATTTTATCAGATGATTCATTATAAGATATATCCATTTCTTTTACTTCTTTTTTATATAAAGCTCCTAGTTCATAAGCCATCCCTAAAATAGATAATAAATCTCCTCGATTAGCTGTAAGTTCAAAATCAATTATCTCATCATCTAATCCCAAATAACTAATCGGATCACTTCCTGCTTTAGCATCACTTTCTAATACATAAATCCATTCTGGATCTTTATCAGCTAAAACATTTGCATCTATCCCAAGTTCTCTTAAAGCACATATCATACCATTAGATTCTACTCCTCTAATAGTACTTTTTTTAATTACTCCACCTGGTAATACAGTATTTTCTTTTGCAACGATGACTTTAATATCTTTTGTAACATTTGTTGCCCCACAAACTATTTGAACTATTTCTTCTCCTAAGTCTACTTTACAAACATTTAAAGTATCAGCATTGGGATGTTTTTTTACATCTAATACATGACCTATTACTAAATTATCTACATCTACTATTTTTTTTGCTTCGGCATACTCATTACCAATATTAGTCATATCATTTCCAATAGTAGTAATATCTAAATCTTTATCTAAATTAACATAATCATTTATAAAATTTCTACTTAAAATCATTCTTACACATCCTTTCTATCATATTGTTTTAAGAATCTAATATCATTCCCGTATATAGTTCTAATATCTGGAATTCCATACTTAAACATGGCAAATCTATCTACACCAGTTCCAAAAGCAAATGCTTGATATTTTTCACTATCATAACCTGACATTTCTAATACTTTTGGATGTACCATTCCTGCTCCTAAAACTTCAATCCATCCTGTATTTTTACATAAATTACATCCATTACCATTACATTTAAAACATGTAACATCAACTTCCACTGACGGTTCTGTAAATGGGAAGAAACTTGCTCTAAACTTAACTTCAGTTTTTTCTCCTAATATTTTTTTACAAAACAACTCTAATGTTCCTTTTAAGTCAGCCATTGAAACATTCTCATCAATTACTAATCCTTCTATTTGCATAAATTGGTGAGAATGAGTTGCATCCTCATCTCTTCTATATACTTTACCAGGACATATAATTCGAAGTGGTCCTTTTTCTTGATTTTCTGTCATTGCTCTAACTTGAGCAGTAGATGTTTGAGTTCTAAGTAAATAATTTTCAAATTCATTTTCTAAATAAAATGTATCTTGGGCATCCCTTGCTGGATGTCCTTTTGGTAAGTTAAGTTTTTGAAAACAGTTTTCATCACTTTCTAATTCAACTCCGTTATAAACAGTATATCCCATTGCTGTAAATAAATCTTCAAACTCTTCTTCTAATCTAGTTAAAGGATGCTTGCTTCCTCTTTTTACCTTTTTACTTGGTAACGTTATATCAATTGCTGTTTTATTTAACTTTTCCTCTAATTTAATTTTATCGATTATATCTTTTTTTTCATTATAAAAATCATTAAATTCATTCTTCAATTTATTCATTAACATTCCAAAATTCTTCTTTTCTTCATTTGGGATATTTTTTATTTCACTAGATAACTCTGTTATAAGCCCTTTTTTTCCCATGTATTTAACTTTTAAGTCATTTAATTCTTGAACCGAATTAATAGCTGTTTCTAATTTTAACATTTCTTTTATTTTATTGATTTTTTCCATATATCCTCCTACAAAAAAAACTATAAACTTAAGGACGAACATTTCCGTGGTACCACCTTAATTTATAGTTAACTATACTCTTCTATCTTAACGCGATAAACGCTTGTTTTTTTAGAACAAGTCTCCAAAGATGAATTCATTAATAATTATTAATTGTTTACACCAACCACAATTTCTCTTTAAATAATTTAATTAACTACTACTTCTTTATCATAGATTTTAATTATATTGATAATAATTCTTTTTCTTTTTCTTTAAATAAGTCTTCAACATTTTTATTAAACTTATTAACTATATCTTGAATATCTTTTTCTAATCCTTTTGAAATATCATCTGAAAATTCAGCTTTTTTCATTTCTGATAAAGCTTCATGACGATTATTTCTAATACTAACTTTAGCATCTTCTGCTATTGCTTTAGTTTGTTTTGCTAATTCTTTTCTTCTTTGTTCTGTTAACTCTGGAATAATTAATCTAATTGTTTCTCCATCATTTGAAGGAGTAAGTCCAATATTAGCTACAATAATTGCTTTTTCTATATCTTTTAAACAACTTTTATCAAATGGTTTAATTAGTAATTGTCTTGCTTCTGGTACTGATATATTTCCTACTTGTTTAAGAGGAGTTAAATTACCATAATACATAACGTTTATTCCGTCTAATAACGATGGATTAGCACGTCCTGCTTGTACTGATGCAAATTTTTTAATCAAACTTTCTATTGTTTTATTCATATTACTTTCTAATTCTAACATTATCATGTTACTATCCATATACTTCATCTCTCCTTAACTAATATTATATAATATTTATCAACTAAAATAAAGGTAAAATATTTAATTAATAAAAAACTACTATGTAAGTAGTTTATTTATTATTAATTAAGCATTATTGATTTGTTTCATAACTTCTTCTGCAAAGTTTTCTTCTTTTTTCTCAATCCCTTCACCTACTGCGAATCTAATCATAGTTTTAATTGATGAGTTTTGTGATTTTAAGAATTGTGCTACTGTCATTCCAGAATCTTTTACAAATGGTTGTTCTTCTAAACAAATTTCTTTATAGAATTTATTTAATCTTCCTGCTACCATTTTTTCTGCTATTTCTGCAGTTTTTCCTTCAGCCATAACTTGTTCTTTAATAACTTTAGCTTCACGTTCAATAACATCTGCTGGCACTTCATCTCTAGTAATAGCAGTCGGATTCATTGCAGCTATATGCATAGCAACATCTCTTGCTACTTCACTATCATTTCCTTCTAAAACTACTAATACTCCAATTTTTCCACCCATATGTTTATAAGCTCCAAATACTTCATTATCAGATTTTGTAACTTTTTCAAAACGACGGAAACTAATTTTTTCTCCAATTTTTGCTGTTAATGCTACTAATTGATCTTCGATTGAAGTGTTATCAACATAACTTAATACTTCTTCATTATTTTTTAAATCATTATTTAAAATAGTTGTTGTTAGGTAATTAACAAAATCAATAAAGTTTTCATTCTTAGCAACAAAGTCTGTTTCAGAGTTAACTTCAATAATAACAGCATTATTACCTTCTGTCATTATTTCACTTAATCCTTCAGCTGCTACTCTTGATTCTTTTTTAGCGGCTTTTGCTATACCTTTTTCTCTTAACCAGTCTATTGATTTTTCAATATCCCCACCATTATTTTCTAGAGCTTTTTTACAGTCTAACATTCCTGCTCCTGTTTTATCTCTTAATTCTTTAACATCACTTGCTTTAATCATTATATCCTCCATATTAAAAAAGATGAATAATTATTCATCTTCTTTTTAAATAATTATTTACTTAAAATTTCTACTAATTCTGCTTTTTTCATAGTTGAATAACCTTTAATATCAGCTTCTTTTGCTTTAGCTTTTAAATCTGCTAAAGTCATATCCGCTAAAGATGTTTCTTCTACTACTTCTTCTTTTACTGGAGCTGCCTCTACTTTAGGAGTTTCTTCCTTTTTGATAGCTTTTTCAGCTGCTTTTTCTTCTTTGTTTTTTAGTTTTGTTTTATCTTCATCACTAATATAATCAATTACTTCTTTACCATTAGCTTCTGCTATAGCATTTGCTAAGATACCTACTAATAATTTAACTGAACGTACAGCATCATCATTACCAGGGATAACATAATCAACCATATCTGGATCACAGTTTGTATCTACAATTCCGAATACTGGAATCCCTAAAATTCTTGCTTCTTTAATAGCAATTTCTTCTTTACGAGGATCTACAATGATCATTGCTTGTGGCATTTTTTTCATTTCACGGATTCCTCTTAAATTTTTATTTAATTTTTCATATTCTTTTTTAATATTAACTACTTCTTTTTTAGGTAAAGCTTCAAAAGTTCCATCAGCTTCCATTTTGTCAATGTCATCCATTCTTCTGATTCTTTGTCTAATTGTTTTAAAATTTGTTAAAGTTCCCCCTAACCATCTTTCGTTAACGAAGTACATACCAACTCTTTCAGCACTTATTTCACTTGCTTCTTGAGCTTGTTTTTTAGTTCCTACGAATAAGAACTCTCCACCAGCTTCTGCAATTTCTTTAATTGCAGCATAAGCTGTTTCTAATTTATTAACTGTTTTTTGTAAGTCAATAATATAGATGTCATCTCTTACAGTATAAATATACTCTTTCATTTTTGGATTCCATCTTCTTTTTTGATGTCCAAAGTGAACACCAGCTTCTAATAAATAATTTTTTGATACTACCATATTTTTCTCCTTTTGTTTTTTCTTCTACTAGTTTCGAATACTTATCACCTTACGGCACTAGATAAATAAATTCACTAATATGATTATTTTGTTAATGCTGCTACTAAGTCAGCTTTTTTCATAGTTGAAATTCCTTCAACATTTTTTGCTTTCGCTATTTCTTTTAATTCTGCTACAGTCATTTTACTATAATCAGTTTTTTCTTCTTTAACTTCTACTTTTTTTGATTCAGCTTTTTTTACTGTTTCTTTTTTAGCCACTGGTGCTTTACCTTCTGAAATTGTTACTTCTGTATTAACATTTTCTGTAGATGCTGTAATTTTCCCAGCTTTTCCGTCTAATGCAACTTTTACAAATTCACTAAACATTTTTGGATCATTAATTGCTATTTCTGATAACATTTTTCTATTAACTTCTACTCCCGCTTTTGTTAATCCTTCAATAAATCTTGAATAACTAATATCATTTTGACGACATGCCGCATTGATTCTTGTTATCCATAATCTTCTGAAATCTCTCTTTCTTTGTTTTCTATCTCTGTAAGCATATTGCCCAGAATGCATTAATTGTTCTTTAGCAGTTTTATATAATCTATGTTTACTACCAAAATACCCTTTTGCAGCTTTTAATACTTTTTTATGACGTGCTTTTGTTACTGCACCATTTTTTACTCTTGCCATGTTTTCCTCCTTATATTATTTAACTAAATTTTTATATCTTTTTAAGTCTCCACTATCAAGTGTTGATCCTTTTCTTGTTCCTCTATTAAAGCTAGCACTTTTCTTACCAGTAAAATGTCTACTTCCTACTTTACCAATTTTGAAATCGTTTTTACGAGCTTTAATTTTTTTAGAAACACCACTATGTGATTTTAATTTGTATTTTTTAGTTTTGTTTTTCTTTGCTTTAGCCATAATTTTTCTCCTTACTTATTTTTTATAGGTGTTATAAGCATATGCATAACCCTACCTTCTAATTTTGGGTTTGATTCTACTGTTGCAAATTCGCTAACTTTATCAGCAAATTTTTCTAATACTTCTTTACCTAAACTAGTATGCGCCATCTGACGTCCTTTAAATCTAACAGTTAATTTTACTTTACCGCCTTTTTCTAAATGTTTCGATGCATTTCTTAATTTTGTTTCAAAATCTCCTACATCAATAACTGGTGATAAACGAAATTCTTTTATTTCAATTCTTGTTGCTTTTTGTTTCTTTTGAGCTTCTTTTTCCTTTTTTTGTTTTTCATAACGGTATTTATTATAATCCATTACTTTACAAACAGGTGGTTTTGCTCCTGGACTTATTAATACTAAATCTAGTGAAGCATAATTAGCCAATGTTAAAGCATCCTTTATTGGTTTAATCCCAACTTGTTCTCCATTTGGTCCTATTACTAAAACCTCTGGAGCTTTAATTTGTTCATTTATCAGGTTATTATTTTTTGCGATATCAAACACCTCCATTACATAAGAAAAGTGAGTATAAAAAATTATACCCACTAAAAAACCAATACTTATATTATATATAAATTGTATTCGGCGTTTTACCCAAGGCTATGGCCATCAGGTGGATATAAAATCTCTTTCCTTTTCTCGATACATTAAATTATAAAGTATTTTCCTTTATAAGTCAACAGTTTTATTGTTTTTCTTTTTTCTTTTGATTTTTTTCACAGGATTTTCCTCTTGATGAATAGCAATCTTTTTTCCATATACTCTAATAGTTCTTCTTCCAAAAATTTCTTCTTCTGAATATCTAAACCCATTTTTAATGTACTCATCTAGTAAAGTTGCAATTATTATTTTCTTTTTTCTTGTATTTTTATAAAAACTTTTATCTATTATAATTTTATTATTTAAGTTTTCCTCAATTAATAAAGGATTACTATTATTAATATATGAGTTATGATCTTCCAGTATTGCATCTGCATTTTGCAGCATTCTTGTATTACTTAAATAAAGTTCAAAACCTAAGCGTTTTGCAAACTTTTCTATATCCAATGGTTGTTCCCACTTTTCAATCAATAATAACTTCTTTATTTTAGTTACATGTGGTATATCCTCATCAATTATTATTTCTTCTATTATTTTATTATATGAATCTGCAATATCTCTTTCAATTGGAATATCATAAGGTCCAGTTTGTAAATACTCTCTTTTGTCATACATATTATCTATTTCAACAATATCTGACAATGTTTCTATTCTATGCATAATTCTCCCCCTTTTTGGCTGTATTATTATATCATACATTTAAAAAATTACAAGAAAAAAAGCAAAATTTCTTTGCTTATACTAT
This sequence comes from uncultured Muribaculaceae bacterium, assembly GCA_964371025.1. Classification (GTDB taxonomy): domain Bacteria; phylum Bacillota_I; class Bacilli_A; order RF39; family UBA660; genus CAYJDP01. The sequence goes on from CAYJKH010000005.1 coordinate 18,569, forward strand.
TTCTTTAATTACTTCTACTAATTTATCTTTTGTCATTGGTTTAGCTATATAGTTTACAAAACCTTCTGCTAAATATTTATTTTCTGCTCCGGCAATTGCATCAGCAGTTAGAGCAATTGTTGGAATACTAAATAATTCTTTTTCTTTTAATTTTTTTAGTGTTTCTACCCCATCCATTAGTGGCATCATTATATCCATTAATATTAAATCATATTCATTTCCGATTTTTACTTTTTCTAAACATTCGATCCCATTGTAACATTCTTCTATTGTAAAATTAAATCCTTCCAACATTTTTTTTGCTACTTTAATATTAATTTTATTATCATCTACTATTAATATTCTTTTATCTCCAAATAACTTATCAGTAGTACTTTCAAAATCTAATATATCAATTTCTTCTTCATTTATTTCTTTATTAAATTTATGAATTATTTGAGGTAATGTAACAGTAAACAAAGTTCCTTCACCATAATTACTATTTACATTAATAGTACCATTCATTAACTCAACTAATTGTTTTGTTATTGCAAGACCTAGTCCAGTCCCTTCTGTTGTACTATTCTTTTCAACTTCAATTCTTTCAAATTTTTCAAATAATTTTTTAATATCTTCTACTTTTATACCGCGGCCTGTATCTTCTACTGTTATTATTAAACTTGTTTTCATTTTTTCTAAATTATTAATTGCTTTAAGTTTTATTTTTATTGTACCTGACTCAGTATATTTAGAAGCATTTGATATTAAATTATTTAAAATCGATTTTACATGAATTTTATCTCCTAGTAATAAATCTGGAATATCTTTAGAAATATCTACAATTACCTCTAATTCTTTTTCTTTTATTCTTCCTTTATTTATTTTTAGAATATTTGTTAATTCTTCTTTTATAGAATAAGGTACTGCTGTTACAGTCATTTTATTAGTCTCTATTTTATTAATGTCTAAAATATTACCTACTATATCAAGTAATGTTTGAGACGCATTAACTATATCTGTTGTATCTTCTTTATATTTTTTAGGAATATCATTTTGTTCACTTAAATAAGTTGAAAGCCCTACTATTGCATTAAGAGGAGTTCTTATTTCATGAGACATACTTGATAAAAAATCACTTTTTGCATTATTAGCTTTTACGGCATTATTTCTTGCTACATTAAGTTCACTAATTGTTTTTATATCTGGGTTTTCAATTGTGTGAAACATTAAAAATATAATAATAGTTTGCACTAAATTAATAAGTAAAATTTCAGGATAAAACTTTTCTACCAAAACAGTTACCCCAATTAATAAAACAAAAAAGATAACAGGATAATAAGTTTTATTACTTATTTTTTTATAATTTTTTATTAATATCATAATAACTAAAGATACTGTAATTGAAGACATTAATATTAAAAAATCAAAACTTAAACCTTCAGCATAATTAACATTAATACCTTTGGTTACATAAAGTGGTAAAGCATATATTATTAAAACTGACACAGCAAAGATCCATCTTATTGATATTAAAGGTTTTCTATAAATTTTTTTTATTTCATCATCGCTATATTCATCTTTTTTAGATACTACAAATGCATATACTCCAAATAAGATAATCCACCCTAAAATTAAAACATTTTGAGTTTTTAATAATAAATATGATAAAAAATTCAAACTACTACCATGAGTTAAAATGAATAATAATATTTCAATAATAATAGATATAGCTGTATAAATTATTAGTATAGAAAAAATACTATTGTCTATATTATTAACTCTTTTTTTCGTGAAATATATCATTCCAATTATCAATAAATATATAAATGAAAGTGTATCTAAATAAATTGCTATTTCCATAATATATACTCCTTTTATTCTATAATTAGTATATCATATTTTAAGAAAAGAAAAAGAATATTTATAAAATATTCTTATTAATTAAAATTTAATTCTTTCTGCAACATATTTAGGAACTTCACTAATATCTAAAGTTATTTGTTCCATAGTATCTCTATCTCTAATTGTTACTTTGTTATCACTTAATGTATTATCATCTACTGTAATACAAAATGGTGTTCCAATCGCATCATTTCTACGATATCTTTTACCAATTGATCCAGCATCATCATAAGTAGTCATGAATTCTTTACTTAATAATTCATATACTTCTTCAGCTTTTTCACTATGATATTTTTTCATTAATGGTAATACTGCTACTTTATATGGAGCAATATAAGGATGAAGTCTTAACACTTCTCTTGTTTCATTTTCCATCTCTTCTTCTTCATATGCTTCACATAATAAAGCAAGTATACTTCTATCGACTCCATATGTACTTTCTATAATGTATGGAATATATTTTTCATTTGTTTCTGGATCTAAATATTCCATTGATACTCCACTGTAATTTTGATGTTGTGTTAAATCATAATTTGTTCTATTATGAGTACCATTTATTTCATCATACCCCCATGGGAATTTATACATTATATCACATGCTGCTTTAGCATAAAAAACCAATTTATCATGATCATGATAATCAAGATTTTCTTCTTTAATACCTAAATCCATATAGAATTTCTTACCAAATTTTTTATAATGTTCATATAAATCTGTATCTGTTTTATCATTACAAAAAGTTTGATATTCCATTTGTTCAAATTCTACTGTTCTAAAAGTAAAGTTACCTGGTGTAATTTCATTTCTAAAAGCTTTCCCTATTTGTCCAATACCAAATGGTAATTTACATCTACTACTTCTTAAAACATTTAAAAAATTAACATACTCACCTTGGGCATTTTCTGGTCTTAAATATATTTTTATTTTAGAATCTTCTGTTACTCCACGGTAAGTTTCAAATAACAAATTAAATTGTCTAATATCTGTGAATTCTCCTTCTCCACATTTAGGACATTTAATTTTTAAGTCATATACTTTTTTCATCATTTCTTCTGGTGTTAGTGCATCTGCTGCTTCTACTCCCGCTTCTTCTAACATTTTGTCAACTCTATGACGTGATTTACAACTTTTACAATCTATTAAAGGATCTGAAAACCCATCTACATGTCCACTTGCTTCCCACACTTTTGGATGCATTAAAATACTGGGATCTATTTCATAAGAATTTCTTTTCTCTTGAATAAATCTTTTTCTCCAAGCATCTTTTAAGTTATTTTTCATACGACTTCCTAAAGGTCCATAATCCCATGTGTTAGCAAGTCCTCCATATATTTCACTTCCTTGGTAGATAAATCCATATTGTTTACAATATGCTACTAATTTTTCCATTGTTAATTCTTTTTTCATCATATTCTCCTTTTCTACTAATAAAAAAACTCCTAGATATGTAAGGACGGATATTATCCGCGGTTCCACCTTACTTATTCTAGAAGAATCAACTCTTAGTATACTGCTCTCAAGCTTCCACCCTTGGTCATCACAACTTATATATATAATATTCCTTTTTATATTAATTGTCAATTGTTATTTTTTCTATCTTATTTAAAAACTTTTTTGTTTTAAAATATAGACCCGTATATCTATCATAGTAATCATCTAAGAAATCCATTATTTCCTTAATTATACTTCTATCTAAATCTAACTTTGTAATCTTAGAAATATCTACAAGGGATAATAACCTTATCATCTTAATCGTTTCTTCTTTTACAATGCCTTCATTTGTATAACAATCTCTACAAATATATCCGCCACTATAAGAAGATAGTGTAATGATTCCTTTTTGATTACCACAAATTGCACAGCCATCAATATTTGGTTTTACTCCTAAGAAATCTAAAAGTCTAATTTCTAAAATACTAGTCAATATTAGTGAATCAAATCCTTCATCCATTTTAGATAAGGTACTTTTTAATACCTCATAAATTTCCGGATCATTATTTTGCTTAATTACTTGTGTAACTAAATCAAGACTCAATGAAGCATAACTAAGTTTTTCTAAATCAGTTAATATTGTAGAATATGAATTAATTAAATCTACACTAATTAAAGTTGATAATTTTCCTTCTTTATAATATATATGGAATTTTCCATATACTAGTTTTCTACTAACTGCTCTTAATTTACTTTTTAAATTACGACATCCTTTAGACATTATTCCAATAAGTCCTAATTCTTTAGTTAAAACATTAATAATTTTACTAGATTCACTATAATTAGTTTCAGATAATATTATTCCTTCGACACTTTTTATTTCCATTACTCTTCATCATCCAGTCCAAGTTCTTTAAAATACTTAACTTCATCTCTCCAATTTTTTAGTGTTTTAACATGGGTTTCTAAAAAGACTTTTTTGCCAAGAAATTTTTCCATATCATGTCTTGCTCTGCTACCTATTTCTTTTAGTAAACTCCCACCTTTTCCAATAACTATTTTCTTTAAATTATCTCTATCTACTACTATTAGCACTTGAATATGAACTAATTTTTCATCTTCTTGATAATTTTCAACATAACAAGTTACAGCGTGAGGCACTTCTTTTTTTGTTAATTCTAACACTTTTTCTCTAACAAACTCGCCCATAATAAATCTTGTAGATACATTTGTTAATTCTTCCTCGCTATAAATTTTATCACTATCATCTAATTTAGTTTTTATAACCTCTATCAGCTTTTGACCATTGTCCTTTTTTAAAGCTGATAATGGGATAATTTCTTCGAAGTCATATAAATCTTTTAACTCTGAAATTTGTTTTAATAATAAACCTTTTTCTTTAACCTGATCAACTTTATTTAACACTAAAATAACTTTAGCTTCGCTATCTTTTAATCTATTTAAAACAAATAAGTCTCCTTTTCCAAATCCCTTTGCAATATCTACTAAGAAAAGAACTACTTCAACATTATCAGTGTTAATATAAGCTTTTTTATTCATAATATTTCCTAGTTTATGGTTTGGTTTATGAATACCGGGAGTATCTATAAAGATAATTTGAGAATTATCATCATTATAAATACCTTGAATAACATTTCTTGTTGTCCCTGCTACATTACTAGTTATCGCCAACTTCATTCCTAATATATTATTTAATAAAGTAGATTTTCCAACATTAGGTCGCCCTACAATACTTACAAATCCTACTTTCATACTAAATCTTCACTTCCAAAAGGAAAAGGACAAATATCACTTACTTTAAATTCTTTAAATTCACCATTAGTTTTAAAACATCTAACTACTGCATCAGTTTCAAAAAACTCACTAATTACTTGGCGACAAATAAAACATGGCATTCCAATTTCACCACTAGAAACCATAATATTTATCTCTTTAAAGTCCCCTTTTTTATATCCATTTGTAACAGCATTTAAAATAGCATTTCTCTCAGCACAAATAGTAGCCCCATATGAAGCATTTTCTACATTAACCCCATAAAATTCTTGATTATCTTTAGTAACTACTACACAACTAACTTGATATTTTGAGTATGGTGCATAAGCTTTTTCTTGTAAATTAAATAATTTTTCTTTCATAATTATCTCCTTATATCTTTTTCATTTAATATTATATTTTGTTTTTCATTCATTATTTCTTCTTCATCAACTGTTTCATGATCATATCCTAGTAAATGGTAAAAACCATGAACTGCTAAAAAGCAAAGTTCTCTTTCTAGAGAATGATTATATTCATTAGCTTGTTCTTTAGCTTTATCAATTGATATAAATATATCTCCTAAAATTCTATAATTATCTACTCCTACCATATTTTTTTCATCTTCTAAAGCAAAAGTAATAACATCTGTACTATAATCTTTATTACGGTAATCTTTATTTAAAGATAAGATATATTCATTATCTACTATAATAACATTAAATTCACCTTCTTTTAAAGACTCCTTTTTTATAGCATATTCTAATACTTCTTCTATCTTTTTTATTTCATCTATTTTATAATCTGTTTCATTAAATACTTTGAACTTCATTACTCCTCCTTATATTACCCATATTATAATCAATGTAATAACTATAACAGCTAAAACATTTAAAAAATGATCACTTTTAAATACTCTTGGAAGTTTATTAGCTATTTTTACAAATACATAATATAAAATAAATCCAATTATTCCCCCTGAAACATTTAAAATAATATCATCTATATCAAATACTCTACCTATTATTAACTGGACCACTTCAATTGAAGATGACGCTATAATAGTAAGTATTAGTGGTATATATATTTTTTTAGACTTTAAATAAAAGCTTACAAATATACCAAAAGGCAAAAACATCAAAATATTCCCTATGATATTTTTTATAAATAAACGGCTTCCTAGTTCATATCTTAATATCTCATTAAAAGGTGTGAAGTTATTGGTTGTCCAAGTCGCTGTTTCTTGAAATGTTACAATTTGAAATAAACATAATACATATGTTATAAAACTTAAGTTTATAAGTTCTTTATATAGCACTATTTTTTCTTTATTTTTTAGTATATACGAAATTCTTAAAGTAACAATAATTACAATAGATATTACAACCATAGGCCATGTAGTTTCAATTACACCATTAATTGTATTTGCAAGTGGTCCTAACATATTATCACCTCTTTATTCCTCTAACTTATTATTAAAGTTTACTACTTTTATTCCTTATAAATTTGAAAGTTTTTCCTTTATAATATTACTTACTTCTTTCATATTAGCAACACCTTTTAATTTAGCTGTTGCAAGTCCCATAATTTTTCCCATATCTTTATTGCTACTTGGATTAACTTCAAGAAAAATATTATTAATTATTTCATTTACTTTTTCATTACTTAATTGTTCTGGTAAATAGTTTAGTAATATATTAATTTCTTCTTCATTTTTAATTACTAAATCATCTCTATTAGCTTTAGCAAACTCAACATTAGCCTCTCTTCTCATTTTAATTTGTTTATTAATAACATCCATTGCTAATTCATCATTTTTTTCTCTTTTGGTATTAATGTGTTCTAAATCAATAGCGGCTTTTACAGTTCTAATAACTATTAATTTTTCTTTCTCTTTATTTTTCATTGCTGTGATCATATCACTTTGTAATTGTTCAATCATATTCATTTCTCCTGTTTTTATTATACTATATTTATTTAAAATAATAAAGAGACTAATTATATTAGTCTCTATCTCTATTATTATTTCTGTTTCTTTTACGAGAATTTTTAATTCCTTCTTTTTTCGCTGCTCTTCTTTTAACACCCGGTTTATCATAACCTTCGCGTTTTTTACATTCTGAAGGGACACCGTCTCTTGCTACTTTTTGCTTGAATTTTTTTAGAGCCATGTCTAAATTTCCGTTTTTAACGCTTACTTGAGTTGCCATCTTTTATCCCTCCCTTCGCATTTGCTATAAAGAATTATATCACTTAATTTTATATATTACAATTGTTTTTTTATATAAATGTAGTTTTTCTTGTTGTTTTTAAGAGGAATTAGTATATTTAATCAATTTTTATTTATAAAAATCCATCTCATTTGAATTTAATAACTAATCATCACTAATAAGATATCAATCAACAAAATTATCATAAAATTTCTAATATGCTTAAATATTCCTGTTAACATTACTAATGTATGCTTTTCTACCATCTTTAATCACTCTAAAATAACTTCTTTTGTTATTATTAAAGTAAAAGAATGTTTAAATTACAAAAAAACTTGCTTATAGCAAGTTTTACTTATTCTAGTGAACAAAGTTTATTTTCTCCTAGTCTTCTAAAAGATGTTCCAACACTTTTGCCAGCATTAAATAGTAATTCAATTACTTCCGTAAATGCAGTAATAACTGAACCACTTATTGTAGATCCACCTTTTATATTATCTAATTCTTGATTTGTATTTAGTTTCATTATTCACACTTTTTTGGAGAAGTTACCCCTTCTAAAATACCTGCTACAAATACGACAATAGCACTTATTCCTAGTACTGCTAGTAGTGATATTTCCCCTCCTATTATCCTTTCTAATTTATTATCTGCTACCTTTTTCATTTATCTCCTTTCAAACTATTTTTTATCATAGTACTTATTAATTCTTTTTGATTTGGTATTACAATTTCTAATACATCAGTATCATTATAATTATTAAGTTTTACTTCTAATACTAATTGATGATAATATATGTTATCTTTTTTTATAATTTTTTCTATTATTTCTTTTATATTAAATTTATATTTTTGATTATCTACGTAAATTATTTGGGTAGTTGTTAACTTATTATAGTCCTTTTGGCTTAACATAACTATAATATTTTCTTTAGATACTATACCACTTACTACTGTATAAGTTTTTATATTCATATTATAAATACTTATAATAACTAATAAAGTCAATATAAATACTATAAATGAGAAAAATATTATTAGTTGCTTTTTATCATAACTACTCTTCATTAATTACTCCTTTTGTTAAACTTATAACTCTTGTAAATAAATCTTTATTATCTACTCGATGACTTATCATAATTAATGTTTTTTGTTTTAAATATTTTATTACTTCTATTAATATTTCTCTTTCTCTTTTTATATCAACTTGATTTATAGATTCATCAAATATATAAATATTACTATTTTTTAATAAGCTCCTTGCTAATATTATTCTTTGTCTTTCTCCTCCGGATAAATTAAATCCATTTTCTTCGATTATTAAATTTTCTTTTAATTTTGTCTTTTTTATTATTTCATCTACTTTGGTTATTTTTATGATTTTATTATAAGTTTTTTCATCAATATCTTTTTTTAAAGTTATATTATTATAAATTGTATCTGTATATAAATACTCTGTTTGGGAAACATAAGTTATATTTTTTCTTAAAATTGCTAAATGATAATGATTTATATCAATATTACCAATACTTATCATTCCATATTCACACTCTAAATATCTAGCTAACAACTTCATTAAAGTTGATTTTCCTGTTCCAGTTGACCCAAAAATTAATATTTTTTCTTTATTTTTAATAACTAAATTTAAGTTATTATATAATTTTTTATTACTATAACTATAAGTTAAATTATTAAACTTTATATCTCCTTCTACTTTTTTATCAGGGTAATTATTTTCTCCAACAAAATTTTCTTTTGTAATTGTATATAAATCCTCTATTCTATTAACTGCTAGTTTATAATTATTAAATTCATCAATTAATAAAATTAAATTAGTCATTGAAGTTAGATAATACATAATTAGACTTTGAAATATTAATAACTCTCCGAGTAACATTTCTTTATTAATTATTAAATAGCTTCCAACGCCTAAGATTAGGATTGTTAATAAATTAATTAAATTAGTTTTTATAAATTTTTCTGCTTCTATCTTCTTTCCTAATAAATAGGTTTTTTCTAATAGTTTTTTATACTTATATTTAAATCTATCTATTGTAGCTTTTTCAAAATGCATTCCTTTAATTACCTCAACACTGGCTAAGCTTTCAATTAAATAATTATTAATTTTAATTTCATGTTGAAAATATTTTTTTATACTTGTCTTTTTTAGTCTATTAAAAAACAAACTACTAATTATCAATATTATCATTACTAATAAAGTTATACTAAATAATAAAGTATTTACTTGATACATTAAAATTAACATAATAAATCTGTTAATAATATCATAATTAGTTTTGCTAAAAAATTCTTAACTATTCCAATATCTTTAATTTTTGCAATTACTTCTCCAGTTGTTCTATTTTTATAATATAAATACGGGAGTAATATAATCCTTTCATATGTTTTAATTGTAAGAAAGTAATCAAAAAAAGTTGTCAATTTTAATAATAAGATATTTTTAATTATATTACTAAATTCTTTAATTAAATAAATTACTATCATAATTATACTAATAATTTTAATATTATGATCAATATTATAAGTAATTGCAAAATCAAGTAAGTATTTAAAATGAAATGCTGATATAACATTAAATATAAAATATATAATGGTTAATAACAAAATATAAAAAATAAATATTTTATTTTTCCTCATATATTTTGTTATTGTTTTTGTTATTATTTTTTTTCTTGTTATAAGTGGTAATTTTTTAATCGGTTTTAAAAAGATATAGTTATTACTACTTAGTAATTTAAATTCGGCTATTTTTATGATTTTTTTGCCAAATGCTGGATCCATTATTAACATTTTATTTAAATTAAAATCTATTTCATATATAACTATAAAGTGATAGTAACTTTTATTTTTTATGATATGTGCAATTACTGGTAAATCACTTTTTTTTATATTTTCTAAATTTCCTGCTACTCCACTTGCACTAAACCCTAGTTTTTTTGAAGCTTCTACTAATTTATATGCTGTTACTCCACTTCTAGTTGTATTAGTTATTTCTCTTAAATATTCTCTTGATACATCTCCTTGATAATATTTTATAATAGATAATAAACAACTTATACCACAATCTTTTATCCCTTCTTGTAATACCACTTTCAAGTTATTATTTCACCTCCTTACTTTATTATTAAAGTTAGAAGTTTTTTTCCTTTAAAAATTAAAAAAAATAGATAATTTCTTATCTATTTTATTTTCAACTGGTGTTCGCGAGGCGACTCGAACGCCTGACCGATCGCTTAGAAGGCGATTGCTCTATCCAACTGAGCTACGCAAACATATCAACTGACAAGATAAATTATACATTATTTGTCAGTTAATTTCAAGTGTTTTTTACACTTTTTCTATTTCGATGATAGCATCTAATTCATTTAATTTTATATTATTAACTAAACTGTCATCTTTTACTATATTTATTCCTAATACTTCTCCTTTAATGTACTCTTCAAAAGTACTCATCATTTCATCTAATTTAATATCTCCATTATACTTAATATTAATATTATCTGTAATTACTAAGTCTTTTTCTTTTCGCATAGCCTGAATTACTCTTACAAATTCTCTAGCATATCCTTCTAATAAAAGTTCATTACTTAAAGTAGTATTTAATACAACACAAGTTACATTATTAGAACTTGATGCATATCCTTCTTTTTGCTTTAATGTAATTAAAGTATTTTCTTTAGTCAGTAATAATTTTTCTCCATCTAAGTCAATTTCAAATCCAATTTTTTCAACATTTTTAATATCCTCTGTTGTTAATTGATTAAGTTTTTCTTGTAATAATTTAATCTTAGGACCTAAGGTCTTTCCTAATACTTTAAAATTAGGTTTGATAATATAATCTAAGTATTTAGTCATATCTTTTATATACTCTAATTCTTTTACATTTAACTCTTCTTTAATAACTACTTCTAATTCTCCGATTAGTTCTTTGTTTTCTTCTGGTAAAATCATATTTTGGATTGGTTGTCTAACTTTAATATTTGCTTCTTCTCTAGCAAAACGCCCTAGTGAGCATATATCTCTAACTAAATCCATTCTTTTTTCAGATACCGCATCAATTAAATCATTATTTACTTTAGGAAATAATTCTAAATGAACAGACTCTTTTTCTGTAAGATTTTGATAGATTTCTTCAGTTAAATAAGGCGTAATTGGAGCGCATAATTTAGTTAATGTAAGTAGTGTTTCATAAGTTGTTAAATAAACTGCTTTTTTACTAGTCGTTAATTCACTATCCCAAAATCTACGTCTATTACTTCTAATATACCAGTTACTTAAATCATCATTTAAAAACGGTATGATTAATTTAGTAACTTTATTTAAATCATATTCATCATATGCAAGTGTTACATCTTTTACTAATTTATTTAATTTAGATAATAACCATTTATCAATTAATTCTCTATCTTTAATATCTATATTATATTCTCTTGGATCAATATTATCAGCATTAGCATACATTTCAAAAAATGAATAAGTATTTTTAAATGTTGATACATATTTTGAATAAACTTCTTTTAATCCTTCAATATCAAATTTTAAAGGTGTCCAAACTGGAGACACATATGGTAAATAAAATCTAACTGTATCTGCTCCATATTCATCCATAGTTGTAAATGGTTCTACTATATTACCTTTTGATTTAGACATTTTCTTACCTTCACTGTCTAGTAATAAATCATTTACTAAAACATTTTTAAATGGGGATACCCCTTTTACAAAAACTCCTAAAACAAGTAGTGTATAAAACCATCCTCTTGTTTGATCAATTCCTTCACATATAAAATCTGCTGGGAACTGTTCATCAAATAATTCCTTATTTTCAAATGGATAATGATATTGAGCAAAAGGCATACTACCAGAATCAAACCAGCAATCAATTACCTCACTAACTCTTTTCATATCTTTTTTACATTTAGGACATTTAATATAAATATCATCTACCACTGGTCTATGTAAGTCTAGTTCTTCATCTAGTTTAGTAGTTGATAGTTCTCTTAACTCTTCAACTGATCCTATCATATGTTCATGACCACATGAACAAGTCCATAATGGAAGTGGAGTTCCCCAATATCTATTTCTAGAAATTGCCCAATCATTTAAATTTTCAAGCCAATTACCAAATCTTTTTTCTCCAACAAAAGATGGATACCAATTAATTGTTTTATTAGCCTCAACTATTTTATCTTTTATTTTAGTAACTTCTAAATAATAACTTGGTTTTGAATAATAAATTAATTTAGAAGCACATCTCCAACAATGAGGATAATTATGAACAACTTTTTGTTTTTTAAATAATTTATCATTTTCTTTTAAATATTTAATCACATCTAAATCAGCATCAAATACTAATTTACCAGTCCACGGTCCTTCACTATAACATCCATCTTCTCCTACTGGATTTAAATATGGTAATTTATAAACTTTACCAACATCAGCATCATCTTGTCCAAAAGCTGGTGCCATATGAACAATACCTGTTCCTGAATCCATTGTTACATAGTCTGCTAAAGTAACAAAAAAGGCTTTTTTATTAACTTTTAGTTCTGGGATTAATTGTTCATATTCGATATACTCTAAATCTTTCCCAATAAAAGTATTCAAAACTTCATAGTCATCTCCTAAAACTTCAGTTGCTAAATTTTTGGCAACATAAAATTTATACCCTTTAGATTCTGCTAAAATATATTCTTCTTTTGGATTAACTGCAACAGCAACATTAGCTAGTAATGTCCAAGGAGTTGTCGTCCATACTAAAAAGTATTCATCTTTATCTTTTAACTTCATTGGTACAATTACTGTATCTACACTAACTTCTTTATACCCTTGAGCAACTTCGTGAGATGCAAGCCCTGTTCCACATCTAGGACAGTATGGTAATATTTTTGTTCCTTCGTAAAATAAACCTTCATCAAAGAATTTTTTTAATATCCACCATTCTGTTTCAATATAACTATTATCATATGTTACATAAGGATTTTTCAAATCAATAAATTGTCCCATTTGAGATGTTAAATTAGAAAATGTTTTTTCATTTTTAAAGACATTTTCACGACATTTTTCATTAAATTCTTTAATTCCATATTTTTCTATATCACTTTTTCCTGTAAATCCTAATTCTTTTTCTACTTGTAACTCTACTGGCAGTCCATGAGTATCCCAACCCACTTTACGAACAACTCTTTTATCATTCATAACTTGATATTTACACATCGTATCTTTTAAAAATTTTGCAACCATATGGTGAAGACCTGGATGCCCATTAGCAGTAGCTGGTCCATCATAAAAAACATAATTTTCACTGTTTTTTCGTATTTCTAGTTGTCTATTATAAATCCCATCTACTCCATCCCATGAGTTTAATATATCTTTTTCTACTTCATTTATTTTCTTTTTACTTAAACTTTTAAATTTCATTTTCTAACCTCCTATAATTATATATCCATAATATATAATAAATAATCCTAATAAAATAGATCCTTCAATTCTTGTAATTTTATAATTTCTAAACGAAAACACAAATAATAATAATGCTGATAAGCCCATAACTGTTAAGTCAATTAGACTAAATCCAATATTTGATATTCCTCCAAATAATATAACAGGAATTCCTAAAACGATTCCGATATTGAATATGTTACTTCCCACAACATTTCCAATTGCTATATCATATTCACCTTTTTTAGTAGCTACTAAACTTGTGACTAATTCTGGGAGTGATGTCCCAAGAGCAACAATTGTAAGTGCTATTACTCTTTCACTAATTCCTAAAGTTTCTGCTATGCCAGTGGCTGAAGAAACAGCAAAATTACTTCCTAAAATAATTCCAACTATTCCAATTATTGAATAAATAATTGATTTTTTGATACTTAATTTTGCTTCTTCTACTTCTAGTAGAGAATCTTTCTTCTTTCTCATCATTGAGAATAAATAATATACAAATACTCCAAATACTAACACAATTATTATGGCATCACTTCTAGTTAATGCACTAGTTGCGGCTCCATCAATTAATGTATCGCTTATTAAAACTAAGAATAATGTAGTTAAAAGTAATGTAATTGGTAATTCTTTTTTTACAGTATTATTTTTTACGACTAAGGGATGAATAATTGCACTTAGTCCTAAAATTAATAAAATATTTGTAATATTACTCCCAATAACATTTCCTAAAACTAATTCTCCTGATCCCGCTAAGAGAGACTGAATACTTACAGCAAACTCTGGAGCACTTGTCCCAAATGATACAATGGTTAATCCTACTAGTAATTTTGATACTTTGAAATTTAAAGCTAAGTCTTTTGCTCCATCAACAAAAAAATCGGCTCCTTTTATTAAAATAACAAACCCCACTATTAATAATATTATATCTACTATCATTATTCCTCCTTTTATAAAACAAAAAAACTACTCATCCGATAAGGACGAATAGTTCGTGGTACCACCTTAATTCATTAATAAATTAATTAATCTTAATACTATAACGCGTTACCGAATTTATCTTATCCATAAACCACACTTGAAAGTGATCTTAATAATACTAGTAAATAACTTTCACCACCCGTTATCTCTCTTAATACTTATATATTATTACGTCTTTCGCTTTTGTTTTCTAAATATAATATAACATATTACTCTATCTTTAGCAAGTTTATTAATTTCAAATAAAAAAAAACAGAAAACTGTTTAATTTAATTCTAATATTTCTATTTCTTCAATTACGGCTGCTTGTTGTTCCATAACTATTTTTAATTTACGTTTAAATATTTTCATATTTGATTCTAGAGTGTCTGCACGAGATTGGATTTTATCAGCACGTAGTAATGCTTCATTTACAATTCTATTAGCATTATTTTTTGCTTCTGTTATAATTAAGTTTTTCTCATCAAGTGCTAATTTTCTAATATTAACCCCTGTCTCTTCAGCTTTCAATATCGCAGCCTTTAAAGTATCTTCTTGATTAGTATAATAGCTTAACTGTTCATTTAATCTTTTTACTTCTTCTTTAAGTCGATTAACATCATCAGTTTGAATCCTACACTTTTCTATAATACCTTCAGTTTGTTTTATTACATCCGTAATAAATTGATTTATCTCACTACGATTATATCCATTAGCTTCATAACTGAATTTTTCCATATAATCACCCTTGCATTATTTTTACCAATCTATATCATTATCTACACTTTTTTTTGAGCTTTTTGCTGCTTCCTCAGTAATATTACCTTCAACATTTACATTATTAGGAGTACATAAGAAAATACCTCCCCCTAATTTTTGTAAATCTCCATCTATAGCATATAAAGTTCCACTCAAAAAGTCAACAATTCTCTTTGCTTGATCTGGGGTTACTCTTTTTAAATTTACAACAACGGCATTACGATTTTTTAAATGATCTGCTATTTGTTGACTTTCAGAATAAGCACGAGGTTCTAAAAGCATCATTTTGGATCCACCTGGTCCATTAGTTTTTTTATATTCATCGCGATTAGTTGAGTAAAAATCTTCACCACCACGTCCATCTTCTATTTCTTCATTTCCAAAAAGATGTTTTATTTTTTCTAAAGCCATATAACTTCCTCCATCATACTAATTTTCATATTTTTAGATATTATAAGTATATCATAAATTTATGCAATTACAATTATTAATTATTAATTTAAATCTTTGTTTACATTTTGATACCAAACATTTTTTAAATCCACATTCATACTATGGGGCAATGGATTTGGAATATCAATTTTCAAAAAAGTTGGAACTTTAAACGCATGTCCAAACGCAATACAATACCCTGGTTTTAAATTTTTAACTTGCTCTATTACCTCATTGGTAATATTAGGAACCATATTTTTAACATATTCTATATCTTTAGGGTGTAGCATTTTTAAAATTAAAAAATTTGCACACTGTGATAATACTGTATCAGATAACTCTGATGGTCTTTGGGTAATAACCCCTAAAAATATACCGTACTTTCTTCCTTCTTTTGTTATTCTTTCAAATATATTATACCCAAGTAGTTCACTATCTAAATCATTTTTAACATATCTATGAGCTTCTTCAATAATTAAATGATAAGCACGAGATCCTCTTTCTTGTAAATTAGCATTGATATCAAATAACATTTTAGATAATATTTTTGTAATTACATTGGCAAGTCTATCATCAACATAATTTATATTAAAATTTACAATTTGAGCTTTTGTATTAAAGTTAGTTGTTAATAATGAAGTAATATATTGTTCTTTTGTAACATATTTATCATATTCAAAAAATTTTGAATAATCACTAGTTACTAATGAATGTAATCTTACAATTAAAACATTTGCATAGTCAAACACTTTATCGCTTTTTAAAATACCTTCACTAACTAAGGCAAATTCTAAAGCATTTTCTAAATCTTTTAAACCATAATAATTATATAAATCATTCTCATTTAATTCTTCTGCTTCTTCAATTATATATTTTTTAATAAAATCTACTACTAATTCCATTTCTTGAATTTTACCTGTTTTATCTATAAAGATACATTGTTTAAAAGTTCTTGTATATCCTGGTTGTACTATTTCTGTTTCTAGACTTAACTGACTTGTATTAAATTTTGTTAAAATGGCTGTAACTTGATCTCTAATTTTTGTAGACTCTCTACCACTTAATAATATATCTAAAAGAGCACGTGCAATTATATCATTTTTAAATTTTATTACTTCTTGCGAATCTCCAGATAAAATTTTAACTAATTTTAAAGTTTTTTCTAATATTGGTAATTGTGCCGGATTATTAGCATCTAATAATAAAGCTAAGTCATCAACATCAAGTAACCATAATGGGATTTGTATTACATCTGTATCAGGAAATTTAGTATTTGTAGTATATGTTTTATAATTAAGATTTGGATTTACTTTTGAAAAATGAGAAAAAGCTCTTGTATATTCTCCATAAGCATCAAAAAAGAAAAAATTTGAGTTTACTGGGGGTGTATTAGTTCCCGTAAATAATTTTTGTAAAAGTGATGCTACTGTTGAACTTTTACCAGAACCACTATTACCTAAAATTGCATAATGATTATTAAAAAAATCATTTATTTTAACATTTATATTATAATTTTCATAAACACTACTTTTCCCAAAATATGTTTCTCCAAGAACTGGTGTTTGTTTTCCAAATATTAATTCTAATTCATCTAGTTTAATTATTCTAATTTTTGATTTAAAGGCAGGCTTAGATGTTACTCCTGGAATAAATTGATTATTAACTATTTCTCCTACTATATTAACTTTCATAATAGTTTGTGATAAATTAATTATTTCTCCTACTATTTTCTTATCACTTTCAAAAACAACATGTAAATTAATTAAGTTGTTTTGCTGATTTATATCAATTGCTAACTTAACTAAAACTATTGAATCATTAATTTCTAATATATTCCCTAACATATAAACACCTTCTTATTCTTATAAAATTATATCATTTTTAAACAAAAAAAAAAAGTAGTATTTACTTTTTTATCTATTATTCCAACTTGCTGGAACATTCATAACCGAACTTAATCCTTTAAAACCTTGATAATATCTTTTAGTAGCATAATTTAGATAACTTCCAACATTAGAACAACTTCCTTTCCCATAATGACAATCCACTACCGTTATATGAAGATGAACTCCAGTTGATAGTCCTGTTCTTCCCATTATTCCAAGAGCGTCATTTATTGTTACATTTTTACCTACTTTTAAATTAGAAGCATAACTTTTCATATGGACATATTGAGATGAATAATTTTTTCCATCTATTTCATGATTTATTATAACAACTTTAGCTCCAAACATATCAGTATATATATCTACTACTACTCCATTTGCAATTGGATAAACAATCTCACTACTTCCATTACTTATAATATCATATGCAACATGTCCTGGTTTTACACTTTGAGATATTATACCTTGTTCAGTTGGTAAATACCAAATTTTCTTGGGAGTGTCTACTACTTCAACTAACTCTTCTTTTACCGGTTGATTAATAGCCACTAAACTGCCTTTAAGATTAGGTTCATAAAATAATCTAGTAATAATATTTAAACCATCATCTTTTTCTTTTACATTAACTTCTGACATATCTTTTACATTAAAATATTCAAAACCAACATTACCAATATTACTATCACTTGTTGTATAAGCGGTATATTGCAAGAAAAAAGAAGATATTAACATAAGAAATACTGTAAATTTAATAACTCTTTTCATAAATCCCCCATAAATATGGGGTTATTATATCATAAATTTAAAAATATTGCTATATTTAATTCCTTCTATTCTCACTTACTAATTCTATATTAGTTGTAAGTTGCTTAATTCGCTCAATTATTCTACGAGCTTTTATTTTATCTACTCCACTTGATGTTGATGTTAAAAATACTTCTAATTCTTCTAAGTTTAAATTAGAAGTAAAAAATGTTGGTAGTTTCATTTCCATTCTATATTGTAAAATTGTTCCTAAAATTTCATCCCTAGCCCAGTTACTACAGTTTTCTGCTCCGATATCATCAAATAATAATAATGGTGCTCTTTTTACTGATTCAAATTTTTCATTATAGTTATCTGAAAACGAGGCTTTTAAATTTCTTAAAAATTCTGGATAATAAATTAGAACTGATTTATGTCCTTTTTTAGCCATTTCATTAAATAATGCTGCTACTAAATAAGTTTTACCAACTCCAAAGGAACCATTTAAATATAATCCTTTCGGTTTTTCGCCTTTTTTATATTCATTCATAAAATCTTTAAAGTATTTTAAAATTGGCATTCTAAGCTTATCATCTTTATAAATAGAATCAAATGATGCATTTTTTATTTCTTCACTCATATCAAATAAATCAATATTTTTTTTATACTTTGTATTATTTATCTCATTTTGTTTATTAGGACACGCTACATATGAATAGTTAATAATATTTTGATAAACACTAGGGGTTTTGATAAATCCTACTACTTCATTATTTAAACAATCGCTATCTCCATTTAAATAATTTTTTTCTTCTAAATAACAATCATATATATTAGATAAATTTTTTATAATTAAATCCTCTTTAATATTTAATCGATCTAAATAATTAGAAAAGTCTTTATCAGAACATGCATCCATATAATTTCTTTTTAATAAATCATTATCTACTCCTGAAAAATAATTGTTAAATTTTTTCATCGTTATCACCTCTTTTAATTCTATCTAATATATACTTAAATGTAAAGTAAAAGAAAAAGAGAGTTACTCTCTTTCATAATCACATTTACTACACTTCACTTTGTTATTTTTATTAACTAAGTATTCATTACATTCTGGACATTTCTCATTTAGTGGTAAATCCCATGATGCAAATTTACATTTTGGATATTTATTACATCCATAAAATACTTTACCTTTACGAGTTGGTTTTTCTACTATATCTCCATCACATAAAGGACAATCCATTATCTTTTTAACTTCTTTTATTTCTTTTTTGATATACTTACATTCTGGATAATTAGAGCAAGCTACAAAGTCACCATAACGTCCTTTTCTAACTACTAACTCTTTGCCACATTCTGGGCAAATTTCTCCAGTTTTTTCTGCTTCTTTTTTCTCCATATCAGTAAATGCACTTTTAATTCTTGGTTCAAATAAATCATAAAATTCTTTTAATAATTCATGTCCTATTATTTTACCATTTGCTATTTCATCAAGATTTTCTTCCATATCTTTAGTATACTCTACATTTATTAAATCACTAAAGAACTCTTGAAGTTTATAAGTTGTTTCAATTCCAATTTCAGTTGGATGAAATCTTTTTTCTTCTACTTTTACATAGTTTCTTTCTTTAATAGTATCAATTGTTTTAGAATAAGTAGAAGGTCTTCCAATCCCTAATTCTTCCATTTCTTTAATTAGTTTAGCTTCCGTATAACGAGCAGGAGGTTTTGTAAAGTGTTGAGAACTATTAATGATATTTGTTTGTTTAACATCGTCTTTTATAAAATCTGGTAATATTTTATCTTCACTAGATTCATAATCTTTATAAACTTTTAAATAACCATCAAATATCAAAATACTTCCTGTTGTTTTAAATTTATAGTCATTATTATTTAGAACGATTGTTGTTTGATTAACTTTAGCGTCTACCATTAGGGATGCTAAAGTTCTTTTATAAATTAGAGAATATAATTTAAATTCGTCACTTGATAAATATTTTTTAATACTTAGAGGATCTTTATAAATACTAGTTGGTCTAATCGCCTCATGAGCATCTTGAACATTATCTTTAGCTTTACCTTGCTTTGCATATCCCACATACTCTTTACCATATTCTTTTTCAATATATTTTAAAGTAGGATATATAAAGTCATTTGATAATCTAGTAGAATCTGTTCTCATATAAGTAATAAGTCCTACAGTTTCATCTCCTAAATCAATTCCTTCATATAGTTTTTGAGCAATTGACATAGTCTTTTTCGAAGGAAATCCTAGTTTAGTTGATGATTCTTGTTGAAGAGTCGATGTAATAAAAGGAAATTTACTTTTCTTATTTTTTTCTTTTTTATCTACTTCTTCAACTATAAAGTCATTTCCTAAACTTTCTAAAACTTTATTAGTTTCTTCTTCTGTTTTTAATTCTAAATTATCATTTTTATACTTAAATAATTCTGATTCAAAATCTTCAAAAACTGCTGTTACTTTCCAGTATTCTTCACTTATAAAATTATTAATTTCATTTTCTTTATCTACAATTAACTTTAAAGCTACACTTTGAACTCTTCCGGCTGACTTTGCGCCAATTTTACTTTGTAATAGTTTTGATAATCTAAATCCAATAATTCTATCTAAGATTCTTCTTGTTTCTTGACTTTTTACTAAATTGTCATCAATTACTCCCGGACTATTAATTGCACTAAGAACTTTGTCTTTTGTTATCTCATTAAATAATACTCTTTTATAATTACTGTCTTTTATCCCTAAAGCATCTTTTAAATGCCAAGCAATTGCTTCTCCTTCACGGTCGGGATCACTCGCTAGATAAACTGTATCACTATCTTTAACAGCTGTTTTTAATTCTTTAATTACTTTTGATTTACCTTTTGCAGGTATATAGTTTGGTGTAAAGTTATTTTCAATATCTACTCCTAAACCAAATTGTCCAGTTGTAGCAAGATCTCTGATATGTCCTTTTGAAGATAAAACTGTAAAATCATTACCTAAATATTTTTCAATTGTTTTACTTTTTGATGGACTTTCCACAATAACTAAATTTTTACTCATTATATTCTCTCCTTTGCCAATATATTTATACTTTAATTTTTTCTTTATGTCAACTTATATTTTATTATACTAAAAAAAATAGAGATTACCCCATTTTTTCTAATTGTTTTTTTACAGGACCATAACTTTTACGATGATGTTTTGTTATACCATACTTCTCTATTGCATGAAGATGCTTTTTCGTAGGATATCCTTTATTATTTTCTAAATCATATAAAGGATATTTTTTGGCTAGTTCATCAATCATTTTATCTCTTGTAACTTTAGCTATAACTGATGCTGCTGCTATTGTTATACTATTTAAATCTCCTTTTATAATAGAAGTTGAAGGTATATCTAAATCAAGAGGCATTGCATCTATTAAGATGTGTTCTGGTTTAATAGTTGAATTATTAATAGCATCATACATCGCTAGTTTTGTTGCTTGATAAATATTAACTTCATCTATTTTTTCTTCATAAATAATTCCGACTCCTACTGCTAGGGCTTGTTTATTTATTTCATCATAAAAGTAATCTCTTTTTTTCTCACTTAATTTTTTAGAATCAGTTAATCCTTCTAAATTAAATTTTTTTGGTAAAATAACCGAAGCCGCTACAACTGGACCAAATAAGGGTCCTCGTCCTACTTCATCAACTCCCATTATTAAGTTAATACCTTCACTATATAATTTTTTCTCATAAACATAATTATCTATTACTTTACTCATATTATCTCCTTGTATTCTTTATATCAATAACTATATTTATCTATATCAATATCCTTATTCATATTAGTTAATATATCATTATATTTATCTCTTATTTTTAAATGGTTTGGTAAAATTGAATCATTCAATTTATAAAAAGGATATAGTTTATAATTATTACATACATAATTACTGTATTTTTCTGAATAAATACAATCTGCTTTAGTATATATTAATTCTGTTCCAATATTACTAAGAGTTATCTCATTCACTACCCCATTTACTTCTTTCTTATTAATGTCAACACTTACCATTACTCCAATTTCTTTTTCTTCTCCTACTTGCCCTGATAAGAAGTTTCCTAGAGAATATATTACTAGAGTATTATCAATAAAAGTAATTGGTTGAATAACATGAGGATGGTGCCCTATAATAATATCAACATCTAGTTTAGATAGTTCATTAGCAATTGTTATTTGTTCACTAGTTGGTTCATGGGTATATTCAACTCCCCAATGCATTGAAACTAATAAAACATCAACTTTACTTCTTAATCTATTTATATCAGCTTTTACTTTATTATAATCATATACATTAACCAAATATTCTTTTCCACTTGGCGTATTTAATCCATTTGTTAAAGTTGTATATGCAAGCATTGCATATGTAAGGTTATCTTTTTTTAAAATAACTTCTTTAACTCTTTCTTCTTCAGATCGATATGTTCCAGCTGTTAAAACATCTTTTTTTGTATCCCAATAATCAAGTGAATTTAATATAGCAGCTTCCCCTCGATCAAAACTATGATTATTAGCTAATGAAACCATATTAAATCCCATATCAATCATAGCATCTCCTACTTCATAAGGTGAATTAAATCTCGGATAACTACTAACTCCTAATTCACTACCTCCTAAAATAGTCTCTTGATTATAAAAAGCTAAGTCATGCTTACTGATAAGTTCTTTTGTATTTTCAACCATCGGTTTAAAATCATATCCATTCCCAACTTTAGCATCTTGGTATAAAGCACTATGAATTAAAACATCTCCAACCATCGCCAACGAAGTAGTTGTCTCTTCAACTACTGGTGTTGATTCTTCTACTTTAATAGTTTCTTTTTTAGAACATCCGACAATCATTAATATTATAATTAGTAAATAAAAATACTTTTTCATATATCCTCTTTTACTTTTTCACTCTTTTATATGCTTTAGGTTTTGGTAAATTATTAGTTTTAGGTTCATTAAATTTTGGTCTTTTTTCGTAAGTTTGATTACGTAATGGATTTTCATAATATTTTATTACTTTATTAATATCCATTACCATTAAAACTTTTCCTTTTAATACATCTTCTCGAGAAGTTTTTTCTTTTGTTGTTATTATAATATTGCTAGGAATATCATTATGAGATGCTCCAAATACTTTTGCTTCATCATCAGTTAATCTAATGACATTAGTATCTACTACCTTAACTTTAACTAATTTATTTTCTTTTTTATTATATTTATATAGATTAGTTTTTGTTTCTTTGTTTAAGTTTTCTTCTTTTATGTATCCACAATAAGTAAGAAGGAAATTCTCTATCGAAATAACTCCCCTAGGATTTTTCCTTTTTTTATTTTTCATATTTATAATATTATTTTTTCGGTTTTTTCTAATTTGAAATTCTTTATATGGAATTTTTTCTTTTTGTTGTTTTTGTAAATGATTTTTCATTTTTTCTCTACTCATATACCCTCCAAAAGTAATTACTATATTATATTATTTTATTTACTAGCTGTTTTATTATTAATCTCTTCTTTTATTAAATTAATAAATTCTTCTATTGTAACAGTTACTGTCTTTTGTTCCCCATGTATTCTATAACTAATAGTTTTATTATCTTTTTCATTATCTCCAAGTATTAAAGTATAAGGCACTTTCATAGTTTGAGTCTCTCTTAATCTATACCCTAATTTTTCATTACGATCATCTAACTCTGATCTAAATCCATTTTCAAGTAATATATCATTTATTTCTTTAGCGTACTCTCCTTGGAATTCACTATTTACTGGAATAACTTTCATTTGAGTAGGTGCTAACCATAAAGGAAATAGCCCAGCAAAATGTTCTATTAAAATACCAATAAATCTTTCTATCGACCCAAATATTACTCTATGTAACATAACGGGTCTTTTCTTACTACCATCTGAATCAATGTATGTTAAATCAAATCTTTCTGATAAATTCATATCTAATTGGATTGTTCCACATTGCCAAACTCTTCCAAGAGAATCTTTTATTTTAAAGTCTAATTTTGGACCATAAAAAGCTCCATCTCCAGGGTTTAGTTTAAATCCTTTACCAAACTTATTACATGCATTCTCTAAAGCTTTTTCAGATTTATTCCAAATATCTAAATCTCCAATATATTTATCTTCAGGTCTAGTAGATAATTCAATATCATATGATAAGTCAAAAATAGAATATACTCGATCAATAAATGACATAAGCTTAATAATTTCATCTTCTATTTGGTCTTCTCTCATAAAGATATGGGCATCATCTTGGGTAAAGTTTCTTACTCTAAACAATCCGTTTAATGCTCCACTTGCTTCATGTCTATGCACTAGCCCTAACTCTCCTACTCTTAATGGTAATTCCTTATATGAGTGTTGTGAATTATTATAAACAAGCATTCCTCCTGGACAATTCATTGGTTTTATAGCAAATTCCTTATCATCTATTTCCGAAATATACATATTTTCTTTATAATTTTTCCAATGTCCTGAGATTTCCCAAAGTTCCTTGCTTAGCATGATTGGTGTTTTAATAAACTCATATCCTTCACGTTTATGTTCTTCATACCAATAATTTTCTAATTCATTTCTTAAAGTCATCCCTTTATTTAGAAAAATTGGAAATCCAGGTCCATATTCACTCATCATAAATAATCCAAGTTCACGCCCTAATTTTTTATGATCTCTTTTTTTAGCTTCTTCTAATAAATGTAAATGGTTATTTAATTCTTCTTCTGTTTCAAAGCAAATCCCATATACTCTTTGTAACATTTTATTTGAAGAATCCCCTTTCCAGTATGCACCAGATGCTTTTAACAATTTAAAATGTTTTAACTCTTTAACTGTTTCAACATGAGGTCCACGACAAAGATCTGTAAAATCTCCTTGTGTATAACAAGTAATAATAGTATTATCTTCCTCCATATTATTTATTAAATCTAATTTATATGGATCATTCTTAAATTTTTCTAACGCTTCTTCTTTTGTTAATTCTTCTTTTACAATTCTTTTTCCATCTTTAGAAATTTTTTTCATTTCTTTTTCGATTTTAGAAAAGTCATCTTCACTAATTGATTGATCTCCTAAATCAATATCATAATAAAATCCTTCTTCTATCACAGGACCTACCCAAAATAGGGCATTTGGATATATTTTTTTCACTGCTTGCGCTAATAAATGAGCACATGAGTGGTTTAATATATTTAATTTTTCATTTTCTTTTATATTTATCATATTTTTCTCCTTCCAATAAAAAAACTCCGACATTAAAATATGTAGGAGTGAATTACACGGTACCATCCTTGGTTTTACTTAATTAATATAACGGTATTATCCGGAATTACTTTTAATAACTCTACTCTAAAGGGAGTAACTTTTAAATATTTATATCGTTTTCACCAACCACGATTTCTCTTTAATAAACATTTTAAAAATCATATCCTTTGTCTTTGTATTTAGTTTTATAATATATCTAATTTCTAACTTTGTCAAGGTTACTTAACTGCTTGTTTAAATTCTATAGGAATTGGTATTTCAAATAATATTTCCTTTTTAATTATTGGATGAAATAATTTTAAACGATTAGCATGTAAATATAATCTTTTTTCATTATTTTTAGGATTACCATATTTTTTATCTCCTAAAATAGGATTATTTATTGTTTTCATTGCTACTCTTATTTGATTTTTTCTTCCTGTTTCAATATTAATTTTTAATAAAGAATTTTGAGTTCCTTCTTTAATTAATTCAAAATTAGTAATGGCTTCTTTTCCATCTTTTGGTTTTGTCTCATATACCAAATTTGTTTTTGTCTCTCTTAAATATTGAACTATTTTGTCTTTTTCTTTTTTTACATGCCCTTCTACTACTGCTGTATATTCTCTAAGTGAGGCAAATGTATTCCAATTTTCTTGTAATTGATTTTTCATTTTTTCACTTTTAGCAAGGATTACTAAACCACTTGTATCTTTATCTAGTCTATGAACTACAAATACTTTTGCCCTTGGATTTTTGGCCTTTAAATAGTTAGATACTATTCTATAAACTGTATTTTCTCTTTCTTTTGCAGTTCCGATTGATAAAAGTCCTGCTGGTTTGTTAACTACAATTATATATTCATCTTCAAATACTATTTCAAATGGTAATTGAGTTTTACTTTTATTTTTAGTATTAATTACTATAGTCATACCTGGTTTTAATAAATAATTATGTTTTGTCGTTTTAACATTATCTACATAAATTGATCCGAATTTTAAATATTGCTTTATTCTTTTATTTGGCATATCTATATTATCATCTAAATACTTTAATAGTGTTGAATCTTTTTTTACTAATATTTTCATATATCCTCCTTATTTTAAATTATTATATACATTTTGAACATCATCTAAATCTTCTAGTATCTCTGTTAACTTATATATTTTTTCTTCATCTTCTGCTCCTAATGTAATTTCCATATTGGGAATATATGTTAATTCACATTGTAAGAATTCTTTTACTTCTATTTGCTCAAGTTTTTCTTTGACTAAAATGAAATTTTCTAATGTAGTTGTAATTATATATGAAGCCTCATCTACTTCAAAATCTATTACGAAATCTAATACTTCCATCATAATTGTTTCTTCATCATACTCTAGAGGTATTTCAATTAATCCAATATGATTAAACATATAACTTACTGAACCATCAGTTCCAAGCTTTCCTCCAGCTTTAGTAAAACTACTTCTCACAAGCGATGCTGTTCTATTTTTATTATCAGTAAGACAATCTACCATGAAAGCTACTCCATTAGGACCATATCCTTCATATCTAATACTTTCATAGTTTTCACCATCCGTATTACCTTTTGCTTTATCTATTGCCTTTTTAATATTATCTTTTGGCATATTTTGAGCTTTTGCTTTATCTACTACTAATCTTAATGCTGCATTTTGATCAACATCAGGAATCCCTTGCTTTGCTGCTACAAATATTTCTTTAGCAAGTTTTTGAAAAACTTTTCCTCTTGCTTGATCCGCTGCTCCTTTAGCATGTTTAATTTTTGACCATTTTGAATGTCCTGCCATAATCCCACTTCCTTTAACTCCTATATTTTATCACATTTTCTATTTTTTTTAAAGTAAAAAATAAAAACACTTAATGTGTTTTTATATAACTTCTCCATAATATAAAGCTTTTTCAATTGCTAATTTTATGTCTTGCTCTCCAAAAGGTTTAACTAACATGTCTACAATTTGATACTTATATATTTTATCTATAGTTTCTTTTGTAGAATCTCCACTAATAACTATAGTTGGTATATCTTTTAATAAATTTAAACTATTCATATATTCAAGTACTTTATGACCATCCATAACTGGCATATTAATATCAAGTAACATAGCACTAATATGAGTATGATTAGCAGGATTATTTAATATATCGATTACTTCTTTGCCATTTTCTACTTCTACTACTACGTATAATTTTTCAAAAGCTTTTTTGACAAACTCACGAATTATTTTAGAATCATCTGCTACTAATACTGTTTTAGCAGATAATATAGGAACATCCCTTGCTACTACTAAAGGTTTTGGAATTTCTACTATTGGTTCTTGTTGTACTGTCTGTTGAACAGGTTGCTCAACTACTGGAGCTTTAACCTCTTCTTCTATTCCCATATATTCCTTTACTATTTTTAAGGTTTTATTCGCTTCGTTAACTAGTGCTAAGAAATTAGTTTGAACAAAGTTATAATCATTAGCTTTACTTTTCATTTCATGCTCATATGACATATCTCCCAGTTTAGTAAATCCAAAATATCTAGCATCACTTTTTAAAGAATGCACATAAATGGCATAATTAGCCATATCTTTTACTTCTAAATAATTTTTTAACTTCATTATCTTTTCACCAGTACCAGTTAAAAAATCTCCTATTGTATCATTATAAGTTTCTATATCTCCAAATAATTCTAAGCTGCTATCAATATCAACATTGTTGTTTATCAAAAACTGTTTATCTTTCATATTAAATCTCCTTAATTATGTTCAGTATATCATATAAATATTAATTATGTTTTAAAATTTTTCTTAATTGTCTTTTTTAGTAAGTCTTTTTCAATAGGTTTTGGTAAATAATCATCAAATCCATCTTCTAAGTATTTCTTTTTCATACCAGCAAGAGCATTAGCAGTCAAAACAATAATTGGTGTATTAAAACCTTCTAATTGATGAAGTTTTTTCATAGTTTCTACTCCACTCATTTTAGGCATCATATCATCCATTAAAATTAAATCAAATTTTTCACCATTTTGAATCTTTTCTAAACAAGAAAACCCATTATCAATTGTTTCTAAAATAACCTTTTCTCCTCGTAATAATCTTTCTACTACTTTTAAATTAATTTTATTATCATCAACAATTAATATTTTTTGATTATTAAATTCAATTTTTTCTTCAATAGTTAACTCTTCTATAGCTTCTTCCACTACTATTTTTTGATCAATTGCCACTATAAAACTTGAACCTTCTCCATAAACACTTTTTACAACAACTTTCCCATTCATTAATTCAATTAATTTCTTTGTTATGGCAAGTCCAAGACCTGTTCCTTCAATTGTAGCATTTTTTTCTAAATCAAATCTTTCAAAGTTAGAAAATAACTTATCTATATTTTCTTCTTTAATTCCTATTCCTGAGTCTTCTACTGTTATAATTAATCGGCACATACCATTTATTTTAACAGTGGAAACATTAAAATTTATATATCCTTCCCTTGTATACTTAGCAGCATTAGTTAGTAAGTTAACAATAATTTGTTTTAATCTAACATAATCACCATATAATATATCAGGTAAATCTTCACTAACTTTTATATTAAATGTAATTGGTTTTTCTTTAATTCTCGTATTTACTAAAGCTGCTACATCTTTAATAATTTTTTTCGGTTTATATTCTACATTTACAATTTCTAACTTATTAGCCTCTATTTTAGTAATATCAAGTATTCCATTAATTATCTCTAATAAGTTATTAGAAGCTGTTATAATATTTTCAACATCCTCTTTACCATCTTTGGATAAGTCTTCTTCTTTCATCGATTCAGAAAAACCTACTATCGCATTAAGAGGAGTTCTAATCTCATGAGACATACTTGATAAAAAGTCTGTTTTAGCTCGATTAGCTTTTTCTGCCTGCAGTTTTGCAGCATCTAATTGTTCAATCATCTTTAAATCCGGATTTTCAATAGTGTTGTACATTATAAAAACTAAAATGTATAATGTGAAATCATATATTATAAAATAGGGAAATATATAACTAATAATTGCAATTAGGATTATACCTACTAGAAAAAATTTAAAAGAATTATATCTTTTATCTTTATTATTTTTACTTTTCACCATTAATATAAGGCTACATAACAACCATATTGTTATAAATATTATAACAGCAATAAAACCTAAACCTTTTACATTCAATATACCATTTAATTCATAAAACTCTAATGGTAAAATATTCATTATTATAATTTGGCATAAAAATACTATACCTACATTTTTATATATTTTTTTAACATCATTTTTTATGGATATAGTAATTAAATATAAAAATAAAGCAACTGGAACACTAGTTATTAAAGTAAATAAAATCTTATTAACAATAACTAAATTAATTTGATAATTTTCAATTTGATAAGAAATAGGAATTGTCGATCCTACAAGATGTAAAGTTGTATTAATAACAGAATATATAATAGAAATTATTAATATATATTCGAAAAATATATTTTCTTTATACATAGTTGATCTTTTTTTAAAATAAAATAAGGCAATCCCTATAAGCAAGATTAACGATACCAAAGGTATTGCATAAGAAATTGTATATGTATTTTCCATATTATCACCTATTATAATATTAACATTAGTTTAAACATAATTCAATATGAAATTTATGCTATGTTTTACTTCGTTAAAAAAACAACAAAATATAATTTGTTGTTTTATTTCTTTTTATTTTTAGAAAACCTTTCATCTTGCAGTCTATTCCAATTGTTTTTAGCAAAATTATTAATTTCATATTTTTCCTCTTCTTTTAATCTATAATATTCTTGTAAATTACTTTTTACCGCCCTTATAGATGTTAAGTTTAATGAATTTAAATCAATATTACTAATGTCTTTTAAAATATCTTTTTCTGATTCAGATTTAGATTTATTATTTAATATTTCTTCTTCAGTCCAATTAGACTTAGGATCCCATAACACATGTAAATACTCATTAACTCTATCTTCTAAATATTTTTTTCTATCAATTTCTGGGTTAGAGCTTCTTTTATGTTTTTCGCTACATAATTCAAACCCATACCACGTCATAGTTGCTAAGGTTCCTTCTAAGTGTTCTATAGCGTCTTCTTCCGAAAAGTTACTATAATTAATCGGATCCCCAATAAGCGTAATAATTCCTTTTTGTTTATAATTACTAATATGTACCATCGGAACTACTTCTTTTCCTGTTTCTTTTGCTATTTTATAAAAACCTTTGGCAAGTGGTAAACATAATAAATTTTCACTATGATTAAATGATCCTTCAGGATAAATAACTAAACTGTTATCATTATCTAATACTTTTTTTGCTTTTGGAACAGTTTCATATCTACTTTGTTTTGAATCTTTATCAACGTGAATAACTCCACTTATATATTGAATATAAGTTTCTGGATTTATTCTAAATTGATCTTTTATACCAGCAATTGCATACACATTTCTATCTAATGACGTTAATGTAGCTTTAAAATCTTCTCCGAAAGAATGTGCTGGCGCAAAAATATATCCTTTGTTTTTTGATAAATTTTTCAGACATTCTTTACTACTACACTCTTTAATATCTACCATGTTTTTTTCTTTATCTTCTGTAAATTTAAATATGTAATTATTTTTATTCATACTTTTTTTAATTGCAAATTTAATTACTGGAGCTATTTTTTTTCTAACATTCATACTTTTTATACTATCAAAATTTTCTAACGTTCCATTTCTGATTTTATTATGTAATGGAGCATTAATTTTAATTCCTCGATTAATCTTATTAGTTATTTTTTTTCTAGCTTCACTAGCTTCTTCTTTGGTATTATTTAATTCAAACTTTTTATTTTCTGTTTGACCATGTAAAGATGAGTAATTAGGAA
This sequence comes from uncultured Muribaculaceae bacterium, assembly GCA_964371025.1. GTDB lineage: Bacteria > Bacillota_I > Bacilli_A > RF39 > UBA660 > CAYJDP01. The sequence continues at coordinate 50,306 of CAYJKH010000005.1, forward strand.
TCAATTCGACAATATCTTGATATGAAAAATTTTTCTTTTTGAATAATTCACATAATTTAGTTGTAATTAATACTGTTTCATTTAGCGCATCTTCATATAATTCAAAAAATGACTTATTAGATTTAATATCTTTAAATGTTGGATTAATCCATTCTGCTTTTTCTTCATTAGTATATTTTTTCACATCACTAATTTTTCCATTATAAGAAAATGAATTAGCTCCCATAAAAAGAGGATCTATCTTTTTGTAAATTCCTTTTTTTACTCCTTTTGGGTCATATTTCAGATTTTTTATAAAAGATTCTAATTGCTCGCAAGCTTCCCCCATTATTAAACCAGCATTTTTTATACCATAAGTATATTCCATACTAGCAGATATAGTTTTTTTCAAATTTTTATTTATTGCTTTTTTCATATGAAAATCTTTATAAACTTTATAAGTATCTGGGTTTTTCAATTCTTTTTCAAGCATTAAGTATGAATCTATTAACTTTTCTGCTACACCATGTTCCCATGTTTCTTTAAGAGGATTTGGAGTATGATCTCCAGACATATAAATAATTAACGGGTGTGTATAAGCATCTAAAATATGATGAGCTATATAACCCACTATAAAATTTTTCACTTGTTTATCTTCTAATAAATTATTATTTTTAGCATAAGTCATATAGTTACAAACAAACTCTTGAAATTGTTCTTCTTGCAATAATTTCGCAGATTCAATATTACTATCTAATAATTTTTTATTCCATAATTTATAATAATTATGATATATAAACAGATCATGCCCTTGTGAAAATACGTTATAGTCATCAAAATTATCTAATATATCTAAAGTTTCTTTACTTAATTTTCTTTCTAAATCTTTATGAAAAATATCATGTGTTTTTGGTCCTGGCATTTATCATCACTTCTTTCTTAGAATTTTAGGATTACTTGGTGATTTATAGTTTATATCACTTTTGTACTCTTCTAATATTTTTTTAAATATTCTTAACTCTTCAATAGTGTTTTTATTTTTATTTAATTTTCTATGTTCTACTTTTCTAGATGTTTCTTCCTTTTTAATTATTTTTTTATTTTTCGCCGTGTTTTCTTCATTCATTTTTGAAACTAAACTAGATACTGTTCCTGAAAATATTACATTATTTTCATAAATATGATGAATATTAAAAGGTTTCATATTTTTACATTTATATCCATATTTATCCAAATCTAATATATTTGCTTTTTGCAATAATTCTGTTACATATTGTGAACAGACATATCGTTTATTATCTTTTAATATACCTTTTGAACAAATTAACATTGTAATACAAGATATAAAGTTATAATGAAAATCTTTAGAATTTTTCATATCTTCATTAACTTTGTTTTTTAATCTGTTATATTGTTCTTCGGTTACATTTAATTTAATTATTTCTACTTGCCCAGTTTTTTGTTTTTCTTCAAAAAAACCTGCATGGATACTTTCTTTTATTAATCCTGCATTTAATGGATTATTTCTTTTTCTTCGTGCAAATGATACCATATTATCAAATTTATCATCTAAAGATAATGAAACATGAGATAAATCATCTGCATCATATCTATTCCAGAATTGTAATTTACACCTAAAAGTCATAAACTTCCCAATTCTAGTACCTAAATTTGAAAAAACTAAATATATACTTTTTTCATCTTGTTTCATATGTAAACCCCTTTTCATATAAACTGCGGCTATTATACCACACAATAAAAAAAAAGTCAATTTTTATTGACTTTAGTCTTTATAATCAAAGTAGAAATCTAATATTCTTACTTGATCTCCATCTTTTGCTCCTAGTTCTGCTAATTTATCATCTATTCCCATTTTACGTAATTTTTTCGAAAATCTATATACTGATTCATCATTATTGAATTTAGTTATTTTAAAGATTCTTTCTACTTCTTTTCCTTCAATTACCCAAATTCCTTCGTAGTTTTTATGAATATTAAATGATTCATCATTTTTAAATTTATATAAAACATGCGATTCCATTTCTGCTTCTTCATATATTTCTACTTCTGGTAATTCTTTTATTTTATTAGATAATTCATCTATTACAGGTTGTAATCCTTTATTAGTGATAGCACTTATTTCAAATACCTTAATATCTTTTACTTCTTTTTTAAATTTTTCTAAGTTTTCTTTAGAACCTTCAATATCCATTTTATTTGCTAGGATAATTACTGGTTTATCTAATAGTTTTTTATTAAAGTCTTCTAACTCTTTATTAATTAATACATAGTCTTCATATGGGTCTCTTCCTTCACTGGCTGACATATCAATAACATGACATATTACTTTAGTTCTTTCAATATGTCTTAAAAACTTATCTCCTAAACCTTCTCCTAGGGATGCTCCTTTGATTAATCCTGGTAAATCAGCGACTACAAAACTATTTCCATCACTTGCTTTAACTACTCCAAGATTTGGAGTTAGAGTTGTAAAATGGTATGCTGCTATTTTTGGTTTTGATCTAGAAATACAAGATATTATAGTGGATTTTCCAACACTTGGTAGTCCGACTAATCCGACATCTGCTATCATTTTTACTTCTATTTTTAAATCTTTTTCTTCTCCCTCTTCACCTTTTTCTGAATATTCAGGAGCAGGATTACTATGAGTCTTAAAAGCTGTGTTTCCACGTCCCCCGCGTCCTCCTTTAGCAATTAAAGCTTCATCTTCCTTTTCTTTTAAATCTGCTAAAATAAGGCCTGTATCCATATCTTTAATAACTGTTCCTTGTGGAACTCTTACAATAAAAGCTTCTTTACTTTTTCCATTTTGGTTTTTACCTAAACCATTATCTCCTCTTGGAGCTTTAATTAATTTTTGATATCTTAAATCTAATAATGTATGTAACCCTGTATCAACTTTAAATATTATATCGGCACCATTTCCCCCATTACCACCAAATGGACCACCCATATCAACATATTTTTCACGCCTGAAAGCCGTACAACCATCTCCACCTGCACCTGCTAATACTTTAACTTCTACCTCATCTACGAACATAAGATCACTTCCTTTCTTATATTTTAACATATTTACAAAAAAATAAAAGCAATGCTTTTATTTCTCTTCTATTTGATAAACAGATACTTGTTTTTTATCTCTACCTAAACGTTCAAATTTAACAATACCATCTACTGTTGTAAATAATGTATCATCTTTACCACGTTTAACATTTACACCTGGGAAAATTCTCGTCCCACGTTGACGATAAATAATAGATCCAGCTTGTATAAACTGTCCATCACCAGCTTTTGCTCCAAGTCTTCTTCCGGCAGAATCACGACCATTTGATGTAGATCCTTGTCCAACTTTATGGGCAAAAAACTGAATATCTAATTTTAAAAATTCCATCATTCTTCTCCTTACTTTACTATAATATTTGTTGGATATTGCTTTACCAACTCTTTTAAAAGATTAACCATATTTTCAAGTAACTTTTGCGTAATATTATCATCACTAATATTATTAATAATGATATTACCTTCACTTACTTTATAACATATACTACCTTCATTTAATAAAAGTATTCCATTTACTGTAGTTGTAACAATACTACTAACAGCACTACAAACTATATCTTTTCCTAAAACATCATACATAGCATGTCCTGATACTTTAATTTCTACATAGTTAGTATTTTCTAACTTTAAATTTACTTTTATCATTATTTACTTATTTTTGTAATAACAACTTTTGTATACGGTTGTCTATGTCCTTGTCTTTTACGGTTAGATCTATCTTTACTTTTATATGTGAAGATTTTTATTTTCTTTTGTTTACCATTTTTGATAACATTTCCTTCAACAGTTACAGTATTAAGATAAGGGTTTCCGATTTGACTATCAAGCATTAATACTTGATCGAACTTAACTACGTCACCTTCTGTAGCGTTTAATTTTTCAACATAAATTTCACTACCCTCAGTTACATAGTATTGTTTTCCACCGACTTTAATTACAGCGTTCATCAATATACCTCCTTTAGTACTAAGACTCGCTTTTAAGGTACAAAGTTAATTGTTTATAAACCTTTTTAATGCGGTTTGAGCTTTTTGAGGCGTCAAACATCTAAATTATATAATAAATTATTAAAAAAGTCAAACTTTATTAGGTTTTTGTCCATAAAAGGGGTAAAAAACAACTACTTTTCTAGTTGTTTTATTACTTCATTAAATTCTTTAGGAGGATTTATTTCAAAATACAATTCTTCATTAGTTTTAGGATGAGTAAATCTAATACTTTTAGAATGTAATAACTGTCCAAAACTATCCCCTTTTTTACTACTATATAAAGGATCATTTACTACTGAATGGTTTATGTATGCTAGATGAACTCTTATTTGATGAGTTCTTCCTGTTTCTAAAATACATTCGATTAAAGTTTTATCTTTAAATCTTTCTAAAACTTTAAAATTAGTAATTGCTTCCTTACTATTATTAGGAGTAACTGCCATTTTTTGACGATTATTAACATCTCTTCCAATTGGAGCATCTATTGTTCCTGTTTCGTGTTTAATAATTCCATTAACAAGTGCTAAATAATGTCTATCAACTTCTTTATTTGCAATCATTTTTGATAATGACTCATGAGTAAAATCATTTTTAGCAACCATCATTAAACCACTTGTATCTTTATCTAATCTATGAACTATTCCTGGTCTTATACTATCTTTATTTGATAAAGAAAACTTATATAATAAAGCATTTACTAGTGTTTTAGTATAATGTCCTGGAGCTGGATGAACAACCATTCCAGAAGCTTTATTAATAACTAATAAATCATCATCTTCATAAACTATATCAAGCGGGATATTTTCTGGTTCTATTGTAATAGAAAAATCCAAATCATCTAAAACTTCAATATTATCATTTTCTTTTACTGTGTAGTTTGCTTTAGCAACTTTATCATTTACTTTTATAAGTTCACTTTTTATTAGTTTTTGAACTTTACTTCTTGATATTTCTAATTCCTCTACTAAATAAGAGTCTAATCTTTGGTTAAAATTATCTGTAACTATCATAATATCCTCCTATATAGATTTACCATTCTCTTGTTGCACATTACTCACATTCGTAAGTTCACTTAATTTCTTACGAACATTATCTGCACTATTCTTACATTCAGCTGTTTTATTAGCTAAATCAGTTGATAAATATTCGGGATTAGTAAATAACGCTCCGATTGCTATTTCAATATTACTATCTCTTTCTGCTATTTTATCATTTTCCATTATTTGTTTATTAATATACCCTACTACTAGTTTTTCTTGAGTTTCACTTAATAATTCTTCGGGATTATTATTAAAATTATTTAATAATAACACTACTTCTGTTGGATCTATATTTGTAGTATCTCCAATTAATGATATCAGTTCTTCATGCTTACCTTTAGAAAACGAATCTTTTATTTTATCAGATGGTAATATAGTTTCTAATAAATTAGCTAATCTACTTTCTGAAAAATATTTTTCATTTTCTCCTCTAGCTATTATTGTTGAAGCCACTTGTTCAGCATATCCTTTATGAACACCTTCTAATATATTACTTTTATTCCTACCTAATAAAACCATTTCAATTGCTAAATTGCTATCAAAATTAGGACTATTATACTCATTATATGAAATATGAATAGTATTACTTTTTTCATCATATGAAAAACTATTTTCTTTGTTTCCCACTTCTATATTCAATCCATCTATTTTATTAAAATCCCCAATTTTATATGTTTTAAATGAATTAACTAATAAATTAAACTTGTTACCCAATTCTTTTTGATCTAAATTTTTCATTCTTCTTTTCCCCCTTATAAATACCCACTATAAGTAATATGGCCCCTACTACTATTCCAATATCTGCTAAATTAAATATCGGAAAATTATAACCAGCAATAGTAAATGATAAATAATCAATAACCGAATTATGAATAATTCTATCTATTGTATTCCCAACTATTCCACCAATTATAATTGCAAGAGGTATTATATTAAATTTATTTATTTCTTTTTCATCTTTTATATATTTTATTAATACATACAGTGCTATAATCCCAATTATTATTAAAAATATTTGATTTCCCGATAGCATCGAAAATGCAGCCCCTTCATTTTTTATATAAAATATATAAAAGAAATTTGGTATTACATTTATTGTTTCATATAATTTCATATTAGATATAACTAAAATTTTTATTAACTGATCTATGATAAGAAATATACAACTTATACTATATATCTTTTTCTCTATTTTATCAAGTTGAAATTTAAACTTCTTCATTATCCACCTCTAACTCTTCAATTCCTTGAACAATTATTTGTAATTGATCTAATCTTTTTTCTACTACTCCCATAACTTTAATTATTCTACCTACATATAACTCTTTATATTGCTCATAAGTATTAGGAAATAATGTAAAGTCACAACTATTACTCTCATCACTCCCTTTTAAGAAAGCCATTTTTTTATTATTTTTAGTATCAATTACTTTAATTTTTTCTATTATTACAATCACTTCAATTTTTTTATTAAAATATTTATCAATATCTTTAATTAAAATTGCATTTTTATTATTTTCTCTAAATAAATTAGTTGGATGATTTGCTAAATAAAAACCAAATACCTCTAATTCTTTTTGTAATAAATAACTATTTTTATATTCTTCTTTAAATATTAATTCTGGTTTTGATATTAATGAAAGATCAATATCCTTGGCTAATTCAGCATAATTGTATAAATGTTCAAAATTATATATAAGAGTTGCCATATTTATATTAAATTCTCTAAAAAAATTGGCATATACTAAAAGTTCCATTGATTTTTTTGATACTTTATTAATTACTAGTTCTGAAAAAGCTTCATAAATATCAGTAACTTTTTCAGTATTGATATTAATAATTGCTTTAGCATTCACTCCTCCAATTCCTTTAATTATTGATATTGGACATATAATTGTTTTATCAAGAGTAATATAATTTAAGTGACTTATTTTAAAACTTGGTTTTTCAATTTTAATATTTTTACTTTTTAACTCTACTATATACTCACTAGTTTTTAGTTCACTACCAATAACATTTGTTAATAAATTAGTATAAAAATATTCTTTATAGTGAGCTTTTAAATAAGCCATTTTATAAGCAATAAATGAATATGCTACTGAATGTGATCGATTAAATCCATATCCAGCAAATTTTAAAATATATTCAAATATTTTTTTAGAAGTTTCATAATCATGATTTGCCTCTATTGCTTTTTTAATAAATTTTTCTTCTTCATCTTTTAAAACTTGATATTTTTTTTTGGATATTGCACGTCTTAACAAATCAGCCTCAGCAAGGGAATAATTAGCAAAAATTCTGGCTGTTTGCATAATTTGTTCTTGATATATAAATACCCCGTAAGTACTTTTTAGAATATCTTTTAAAGAATCATCAATATAAGTTATTTCATTATTTTTATGTTTTCTTTCTAAATAAACATTAATATTTTCAGCAGCACCCGGTCTATATATAGCAATAGCAGTAAATAAGTCTTCTAAATTCTCAACTTTTTGTTGTTTCAAAAACTTTCTCATTCCACTAGATTCAAATTGAAATATACCAGTAGTATCTCCTTCACTAAATAATTTATAAGTTTTTTTATCATCAAACTCTATATCATTAAAACTTATATTTTGATTACTATTTTTATTTATATCTTTAATTATATTATCAATTAATGTTAAATTTTTAAGTCCTAGAAAATCTATTTTTAATAATCCTAAATCCTCTAAATACTCCATAGAATAACTTGTTAAATACATTTCTGTTCCACTTGTTAAAGGAACTGTTTCTTCTAAGCTATTTTTACTCATAACAATACCAGCAGCATGAGAAGAAATATGTCTTGGAAAGCCTTCAAATACTTTTGCTAGTTTAAACATTTTAGTAAGAGTTATATCACTATCAACACTTGCTTTAAAATTAGAATTTTTATTATATATATCATCTAGCTTATCTTGAGTTATACTTGGAATATATTTATTTAATTTATCTACTTTATATATTGGGATATTTAATACTCTACTAACATCACGAATAACAGCTTTTGCACTTAATGTTCCAAAAGTTACTATCCCTGCCACTTTATCTTTTCCATATTTATTAACTACATATTCAATTACTTCATCTCTTCTATCATAAGCAAAGTCAGTATCAATATCAGGCATACTTATTCTTTCTGGATTTAAAAATCTTTCAAATAATAAATTATATTTAATTGGATCAATATCTGTTATTCCTAAACAATATGCTACTAGTGATCCAGCAGCACTACCACGGCCAGGTCCTACTAAAATTTGATTCTTTTTAGCGTATTTAATAAAGTCATATACAATTAAAAAATAATTAGAAAAACCCATTTTAGTTATTATATTAATTTCATAAGTTAATCTTTCTTGGTATATTTTATTAATATTATTATTAAGTCTTTTTAAAAGTCCTACTTTACAAAGTTCAAATAGATATTTATCACTGTCTTCACAATCAAATACTGGTAATAAATTTTTACTTTTTTCTAATTTAAAATTAATTAAAGAAGCAACTTTCAAAGTATTATTAATACCTTCATTTGAAGATAAATTATAAATATTTTCAATTAACAAATTATGATTATTAGTTTCATAATTACACTCATCACTAACTGTTTTATTATCTCTTATTTTATATAAGTATCCCAATTTTTCAGAATCTTTTTCATATATATATAAATTTTCTTGAAAAAAGATTACTTCTTTTGTATACATTAAAGCTTCGCTTTCTTCAAGTTTATTTTTATACCCTAAAAATATATTTTCAAAAACATCTTTTAATTCTTTAAATAAATTAGTATAAGGATATAATACAATTGCAATTAGATCATTGTTATACAATGAAAAATCCTCTTTTACTAGAGTTTTAATATTAACTAAAGATGATATTTTCATTAAATTTTGATACCCTCTATAATTAATTGCTATTAAGACAATTTCCTCATTATCTATTTTTATATGTAGTCCAATTATTGGTTTTAATCTATTTTGTTCACATTTTTTAATGAATTCCATTACGCCATACATATTGTCATCTATTAATGCAGCATACTCTATATTGTTTGTAATTGAGTAGTTGATAATATCGTCTATTTTTAATAAAGATGATAATAATGAATAGTTACTTTTATTAAATAATGGAACATACATAGTTAATACCTCCTAATACCTATATTTTATCATACTTATATTTAAATTGTTATATTGACTTTCTATATCAAATATGTTAATATTAATGAGCAATGACGAAATAGATTAAAGGAGGTTTTATCTTATGGCTAAAAATATTTCAAATAGAACTGGTAATGTTAAAAATCAAAGATCACATGCTTTAAACTCTACTAAAAAAAGACAAAATGTTAATTTAGTGGTTGTTAGAGATGAAAATGGTAAAAAATATAGAATTTCTAATGCTGAAAAAAGAACGTTAATTAAAAATTCAAATGCTGCTTAATTTTAAGTAGCTTTTTTTATATCAAAAAAAGACATAATCTTATGATTATGTTTTTTAATTACATTCATATCCTTCTGTTGTTAATGTTTCTTTTACAATATCTGAAGTTGTCTCTTTTACAAATGGTGTTTTTGTAAATTCATGAGTTTTATGAGCATCAGTAAGTGCTGTTAAATCAGCAGAAGCAAAATCTATTACTAAATTAGAAGTAAATCCTTGAGGTCCTTCTGTAGTAGTTACTGTATATCCGTTTTGTTCAATATCTAAAGCTTTATTAGCAGTAAGCACTTCATTATATTCAGTAGCAGTAGTATTACTAGTTACTACATTTAAGTTCTTAGTATAAATTGAAATAAGACCTTCATTAAAATCTATAATAGTTTCGTAATTATATACTAAATCTGCTGCTTCATCTGTTACTGTTTTTAGACAAGTTATTTTATTAACTTCTGTTTCTTCACTAGGAGCTGCTCCTGTTGTTTCACTTTCGTCAACTGGTGTTTGTTCAATAGAAGAAGTTCCATCCACAAAAGCCATAATATATGGATAAGCAAATCCCATTACAATTGCAAATATTGCTGCTCCCATTAACATTAAAGCTGGCCTTCTATTTAATTGATTCTCATATTTAGCAGCAGCTTCTAATTCTTCCATATTTAATACTTGATTATTAGTTAGGTTTTGGTTTTGCATAGACATCTCCCCTTATTATTCTTATTATATATAATTTATTATAACAAAAAATCATTAAATAGCAAATAAAAAAAAGTGTTTTTTATAAATTAGACACTTTTTTCTTTTTTAATAATTTTTTGATTTTCTTGAATCGTACTTTTTACGTTCATCAGTATTTAAGATTTTTTTACGTAATCTAATATAATTAGGTGTAACTTCTACTAATTCATCTGAATTTATATATTCAAGTGCATATTCTAAAGTGATTGGACGAGGTCTTTTTAATACTACTGTGTTATCAGAACCACTTGCTCTAACGTTTGTTAAATTTTTTCCTTTAACTACATTAACTGCTAAATCATTATCACGATTACACTCTCCAACTATCATTCCTTCATACACTTCTACTCCAGGTTCTATAAACATAGTTCCTCGCTCTTCAAGTGATGAGATTGAATATGAAGTAGAATTTCCATTTTCCATCGAAACTAAAACTCCTAATTTACGTTCTCCTACTGATATATTTTCATATGGTAAATATTCTTTAAATGAATGATTTAAGATACCATATCCTTTTGTAATAGTAATAAAATCAGTTGAAAATCCAATTAATCCACGTGATGCTATTGTATATGTTAATCTTACTTGTTCTTCAAAATTAACCATATTTTCCATCTTAGCTCCACGAAGTCCTAATTGTTCAATAACAGTTCCCACAAACTCTTCTGGTACTTCAATTAATAAATCTTCGTATGGTTCATATTTTTGACCATCTATTTCTTTAATAATAACATTTGCTTTACTAACTTCTAATTCATACCCTTCACGACGCATATTTTCAATTAAAATACCTAAATGAAGTTCTCCTCTTCCACTTACTAAGAATGAATCATTTGTAGCATTTTCTACTTTTAAACTTACGTCTTTTTGCATTTCTTTAAATAATCTGTCTTCAATTTTTCTAGCTGTTACTATTTTACCATCTTTTCCAACGAAAGGCGATGAGTTAACTCCAAAGGTCATTTGTAGGGTTGGTTCATCAATTACAAATGGAGGAAGTGGAATTACATTATCAGTGCTACACACAGTTTCTCCAACTGATATATCAGCAAGTCCTGCTATTGCAATAATATCCCCACTACTTGCTTCTTCTATTTCAATACGATCATATCCATAAAAACCAAATAATTTTTGAATTCTAAATTGTTTAACTGACCCATCAAGTCTTGCACAACTAACCATTTGTCCTACTTTAATAGTTCCGTTTTTAATACAACCAATTCCAATTCTACCTACAAACTCATTATAATCAAGTAAAGCAGGTTGGAATTGAAGTGGTGTATCACTATTACCTTTAGGAGCATCAATTTCATTTACAATTAAATCTAATACTTCTGTAAAACCTGGTGTTTGTTTTTCAACTTCAGGCTCTAATGAACAAGTTCCATTTAGGGCTGATGCATATACAACTTTAAAGTCTAATTGTTCTTCTTCTGCTCCAAGCATAATAAATAAATCTAATACTTCATCCATTACTTTTTCGCATCTAGCTGAAGGTTTGTCAACTTTATTAATAATTACAATCGGTTTTAAATTAGCTTCAAAAGCTTTTTTTAATACGAATTTAGTTTGTGGCATTGGTCCTTCATAAGCATCTACTACTAATAATACCCCATCTACCATATTCATAATACGTTCAACTTCTCCAGCGAAATCTGCATGTCCTGGAGTATCTAGGATATTAATTTGAACATCATTATATTGTAATGCTGTAGTTTTCGCTAATATCGTAATACCACGTTCTTTTTCTAATGCATTTGAATCCATTGATACATTTGTTAAATCTTCATTTTCTCTAAACATTCCTGATGATTTTAAAATTTCATCTACTAATGTTGTTTTACCATGATCTACATGGGCAATAATTGCTACATTTCTTTTTTTCATAACTCACCTTTTCCTCACAACGATATTGATTATATCATATATAGCAACAAAATACTACTAAAAATTAAAACCTCTATAGCTCACAAGTTTTTCTTCTTTTTTTTCATAAATTGCTACTATTTTATTTTTAAAAATAAACAATACTTTATTTTTAATATTATAAGTATTTTTTATAGGTACTCCATTACTAATTTTTTTATATAAATCGCTATCTATTTCTATTTCTTTGTAATCAAGCGCCTGATTAATGCTGTATAATTTATAGTTATTTTCTCTTATGTCCTCTATTAAAGAAGCTTCTTCTACATTAAACTTACCACTTTTAGTACGAATTAAATCAGACATTACTCCAATATTATTAATCGAAGTTACTATATCATTTATTAAACTTCTTATATAACATCCCTTTGATACTAAACATCTAAATTTAAAAGTGTCACCTTCTTCATTAAGTAATGATATTTCTTTAATATCCACCTCTTTTTCTGGTAATTTAACCTCTTTATTTTCTCTAGCATATTCATATAATTTTTTCCCATTTACTTTAACTGCTGAGTAAAGTGGAATTTGCTGAATATATTTTTTTTGCCATTTTTTTATTTCTTCTTCTAGATTAAAATTATAATCTACTTCTTTTTCTGCTACTACATTCCCTGTAATATCTAAAGTATCTGTTTTCAACCCCATTTTAACAGTTGCAATATATTCTTTACTATCTGCTGTTAAAAGTTCTGCTATCTTAGTAGCTTTTCCGATTAAAATTACTAAAACTCCTGTTGCTAAAGGATCAAGTGTTCCGGTATGTCCAACACTTTTAATACCAAATATATGAGATATATCATTTACTATATCAAAAGATGTTGGTCCTTTTGGTTTATTAACTACTACGACCCCTGAAAATTTATTTTTATAATCCTCTAAAGTATAGTCATTTTCATATATAATTTTACTAATTACTTTAGTGGTATATCTTAAATGATTGTTTAAAATAATAAATCCAAATAAAGAAAAGATTTCTTTATATAAGTTTATATCCACTTCTTTTTGATTTTTTTTAATTATAATATCAAGAGCTAACCCTGTATAAAAGTCTTTATCTATCTCGTTTTTATCAATTGGAATATAACCTTTTTTTAATACTATTTCTACTTTTTGTTTATTTAAATATTCTTTTAATTCTAAATAAGCAATACCTGCTTGTTCCTCTAATAAAATATCATCTATAGTTATAAGTTTTAATCTTTTTAAGTAGTTATTTTTTAATTTATTTTTATCAATCACAATAGTAGTATATTTCATATAAACTCCTTTCTTTATTTTTCAATAAAAAAAATTATTAGAAACCTAATAATTTTTCTTAAATCAAATTAGTTATTTTGATTTCTTTTTGCATCTCTACATTCTTTACATCTCACTGGTTCAGAAAAGTTTTTTTCAGCGAAAAATTTTTGTTCTCCAGCAGTAAATGTAAATTCTTTACCACAATCTTTACAAGTAATAGTTTTATCAGTAAATTCCATAGTTTTACCTCCTCTTTTATGACTTAATTTAAATATTTCTAACTTCTTTTAACGAGATAAAAACTTAAAATCATCCTTATTATAACATAATGATTTTTATAGTGCAAGATATTAATTAATTTGTATAATTATTACCTGTTTTATAATCTATTGTTATACTATTTTCTACATTAAATACATAAATATTAAATGATATATCATCTGAATATGCTTCCATCAAAATACCTGATGCTAATAAATTATCATCTTCATATACTGGAGTTACCCGGTAAAGGACTTCCCCTCCTTCGTCAATATAATCCATTAACTGTTCTTCATAAGGGAGCATTCCTTCTACATTAGCACTTCTAGTACATGTAATTAAATTTTCTTCATTATCTTGTTCTCCTGATAACGCAAAAGCTAGTAAATGACATCTATTATATAAGTAACTTCCTGATACCTCTTCATATCTATTTTGAATATACCCAGTTGGGGTAACTCCTTGTAATGATTCTCTTTCTTCATCTGTTTGATTTTCTTTTGTTAAATACGCAAATCCTTGAACAGTTCTACCTAAATTATCTAATTCTTTATATTCTTCAAAAGATTTTGTTATACTTTTTTCTTCTTCTGTAAAAAAAGGAACATTATTGTTTACTATATAGGTAATATCTCCTGTATATTCTAACTCTGCTAAGTCACTAAATTCTTGAATTTGATTAATTTCATTTACAGGTACATTATTAACTGAAGTTTTATCCTTTAAATATATTTGTGTATATAAATTATATATAACTACTATTAATAAAATTATAAATATTATTTTTTTTCGATTCTTTTTACTCATATCCCCCTCTTAGAAAAGCGATAATTGATTTGACTCTGGTAGATCACTAATAATTCCCATTAATGTCATTTTTTCAATTAACGTTTTAGAAACTTTACCTCTTTTTGATAAATCTTCTTTGGAAATAAAGTCTTGTTTTTCTCTTTCTTCTATTATTTTTTCTGCCACTGTTCCGCCTAATCCATCAATTGTTTTAAATGGCGGAATTAAAGAACTATCTTCTATAATAAATTTATAAGAATCACTTTTATCTAAATCTATAGGTGCAAAAGTTATTCCTCTTGATGTAGCTTCTAGTGCTATTTTCAAACTATCTAAGACATTTGATTCTTTATTAGTTATTTCATATCCTTTAGCCATTAAATCCTCTATTTTAGCCTTAATTGAAGCTTTCCCTTTAATCATAGTTTCAATATCAAAATCATCTACTCTAATTGAAAAGAAAGCTGCATAGTAATAAATTGGTTTATATAATTTAAACCACGCTATTCGAATAGCACTCATTACATAAGCAACAGCATGGGCTTTTGGGAACATATATTTTATTTTAAAACATGATTCAATATACCAGTCTGGGATTTTCGCTTGTTTCATTATTTCTTCAAAAGTTTTCCAAGTATCAGGATCTTTAGAAGCTTTTCCTTTACGAACAAATTCCATTATTTTAAATGCTTTAATGGGTTCAAGCCCCCAGTTCATTAAGTTAACCATAATATCATCACGACATCCGATAACATCTTTAAAAGGAACAATATTTTTTTCAATTAAAAGTGAGGCATTTCCTTCCCATACATCAGTACCATGTGATAATCCTGATATTTTAACAAGTTCAGAAAAGTTTTTTGGTTTAGTTTCTGTTAACATATTTATAACAAATCTAGTTCCAAGTTCAGGTAGTCCTAAAGTTCCCGTTGGACACATAATATCATCTTCAGTTACACCAAGCTCATCAGGTGATGATAATAGTGAATATATTTTGGCATCATCCATTGGTAATTTTGTTACCTCAATCCCTGTTAAGTCTTGTAACATTCTTAACATCGTTGGATCATCATGACCTAAGATATCTAATTTTAATAAATTATCTTCTAGTGAGTGATAATCAAAATGAGTTGTTCTCCAGTCAGCATCTATGTTATCTGCAGGAAGTTGAAATGGTGTAAAGTCAAAGATATCCATATATTCTGGGATTACTACAATTCCTCCTGGATGTTGTCCTGTTGTTCTTTTAACTCCTGTACATCCCATAGCAAGTCTTTCTACTTCCGCTGTTCTAACATTTTCTATCTCTTTATCTTCAAAATAACCTTTTACATACCCGAATGCCGTTTTTTCTGCTACCGTTCCAATTGTACCTGCTCGATACACATTATCTTCTCCAAATAATACTTTAGTATATTGATGAGCACTATTTTGATTATCTCCAGAGAAATTTAAATCTATATCTGGTACTTTATCCCCATTAAATCCTAAAAAGGTTGCAAACGGCATATCTTGTCCTTCTTTAAATAGTTTTTCACCACACTTTGGACATACTTTGTCTTTTAAGTCATATCCAGAGGAATAAGTAACACTATAAAATTTATTTGTATTTGGATCAATAAACTCTGAGTATTTACATTTATCATTTAAACATAAGTAATGAGCAATTAAAGGATTAACCTCTGTTATTCCCATAAGGGTTGCAATAAAAGATGATCCAACTGAACCACGAGATCCTACTAAGTAACCATCATCATTACTTTTCTTAACTAGTTTTTGACTTATTAAATATATAACATCATAATTACCACCAATTATTCCAGCTAAAGCTTTATTAGTCATTTTATCAAGTTCTTCTTCACTAACTGAATCAGTTCTTAAATCATTTTTTACTAATTTTATAATATTTTCTTTACCCTTTAATATTTCTTTTTCTAAAGTTGTAAAAACAAACATCTCATCATCACTTTTATTTTCATTTAATGCTATATTTTTAATAGCATTAAGAACTGTATCTCCGTATAATTCTTTACTTATTCTTTCTAAAATTATATAAGGTATTTCATTCCCATATAATTCTCTTGCTTTATCAAATACCATATTTGTAACAATCATAGAACTATCTTTTATATTTGGAGAAAAAGGAATTCCTTTAGTATCTCTAATTACTTCATAGTCTTCCATCATATCTAATATTTTATTTGGATTAGCAATAACTATTTCTTCTACTAATTTTTCATCATTTAAAAAACTAAAATTATCAATCATCTCATTTGTAGTTCTTAAATGATTAGAAGGAATAGAAGTAATGCTTTTTCTTGATAAAGGATGCATTCCTCCTCCTGGAACTTTTTGATTAACAATAATTTCACGATAAATCTTTTCTTCTTTTGTAATATGATGAACATCACCGGTTGCTACTATTAACTTGCCAGCTTCTTTTGTAACTCTAATAATTTTTTCAATATTAGCTCCTAATTCCTTAATATTAGCAAAAGATGAATCTTGTAATAAATGATCATAACATTCTAATGGTTGAACTTCTACATAGTCATAAAATCTGATGATATTAGACAATTCATCTTCACTTTTAGACTTAGCTTGTACAAATACTTCTCCTAAGTAACAACCACTTCCTATTAATAGACCATCTCTATGTTTTTCTAGTTCACTTCTTAATATTCGGGGATTTTTATATAAATATTTAGTATTAGCAAATGACAATATTTTAAATAAATTTTTAAGTCCTGTTAAATTTTTAACTAAAATATTCACATGGAAACTACTCCCATATTTGTGTATTTCATCAGTTGATACCATTTCATTTATTTCATTCATATTAGATATATTTCTATTATCTAACTTAACCATCATCTTATGAAATATTTGAGCAGTTGCAATTGCATCATAATCGGCTCTATGGTGGGCATTTTCATCCCATGGAATATCATATCTTTTAACTAAGGTTGATAATGAATGTCTAGCAAAATTACTATCTAGTGTTCTTGATAATTCTAATGTATCAATTACAGGATTAGTAAATGTTCCTAAATTATATTTTTGATAAGCCATTTCTAGGAAAGAAATATCAAATTTAGCATTATGAGCTACCATCGGATAATCTTTAAACCACTCAATAAAGTTCCTTACAGCTTCTTCTTCATATATTTCATCTTTTAACATATCATCTGTTATTTTAGTTATTTCAATTATTTTATTACTTAATTTTTTCTTAGGATTAACTAGTTGACTAAATGTATCTATAATTTCACCATTTTTAATCATAGCTGCCCCAATTTCAATAATTGAATCTTCTCCACCAGCATTAAATCCAGTTGTTTCAAAGTCAAACACAACATATGTTTGTTCTAGTAATTTTAAATTATTAGATCTGACCACAATATTAATAGCATCATCTATTAAAGTAAGTTCTGTTCCAAATATTACTCTAAACTTTTCTTCATCACTTTTTCCTTTATTAT
Source organism: uncultured Muribaculaceae bacterium (assembly GCA_964371025.1). Classification (GTDB taxonomy): domain Bacteria; phylum Bacillota_I; class Bacilli_A; order RF39; family UBA660; genus CAYJDP01. The sequence continues at coordinate 68,294 of CAYJKH010000005.1, forward strand.
ATCCTGTTATAAAGTTATATACATGAGGATAAGCTTGTACACTATTATGATCTGTAATAGCAATTCCTTTATGTCCCCATTTAATAGCTTGTTTAACAAGTGCTACATCATCACTTATCCCATCCATTTGACTCATTTTAGTATGAGCGTGCAGTTCTACTCTTTTTTCATCTGCCGTATCTTCTACTTGAGTAACTTCCTTTTCTACTTTTATAATACTTCTAGCATTTAATACTATTTCTTTTGCATAACTATCATTTTTAGTATAACCTTTTATTAAAAACCATCCACCTACTTTTAACTGTTTTTTTAAATTATCATATTCTTCTTTATCTTTAACAAATACTTTGCAATACATACTATCTGTATAATCCGTAATTTTCATAGTAATAATTTTAAAATTAGTCTTAGCTGATTCAAAAAAATCAATCCCAAAAAGTAGAGCCTCTACTGTTATATTATCATCTTCTCCTAAGATTGTTTTAATTTTTAAAGGACTATCTTTAATATCACGCCCAATTATAATATTAGGATTAGTCTTAGTACCTTTACTAGTTTTTTTAGGTTCTACTTTTTCTTTTGGAATAATTTTAGAAATATTTTTAATTTCCTCTTCGATTTCTTTTTCAATTTCTTCTAAAACTGATTCTTTAATAAGGGTAATAACCTCTATCTTAGTATTATATCCTAGTGACTTATATATTTTATTAAACTCATCACTTACTTTTAAAAATTTATCTTTTAAAATATCACTATCTACTATAACTACTAATAAATCGTCTTTTAAAGTTAAACAATTTTCATATAAATCTAATACTACTAATTCATCTTTAAACATATCCAGAACATATTTATAGTAACTAATAAATTTTTCATTATCCAAATTTTTATAATTAAAAACATATTTAATACTTGTATCTTCTCCATTTAACAAGTAAGAATTATCATATAATGCTTTTATAATACTTATATCAAACATATCTTTATTATATATATATATATTCCAATTTTTATTATCAGGAGTTACTAGTACTTTAGATATTATTGCATCATTAAAATATTGATAAAAATCTTTATCAATATTTAACTTATCTAAAAGAATTTTTATTTTATCTTCCATAAACCCACCTTAGTATATTAAATAACTTCTATTTTATTTAAATTTATTATTTTCTTTTGATTTCTAATACAGAAATCTATAAACTCAGAAAGTTCTAAGTTTGCAATTTTTTTCTCATACGGAAAATGACTAGGATCAAATATAATTTTATCACTATTCATTTTAGCGTCTCTTAAAGTTTCATCTATTCCTAAATACATTAACCAATAAGGATATATTTTTTTCTTTAAATAATTTAAAGTAGCATCTCCTTGTAAATAGCAATTATTATCCGTAAATAAAGACTTAAATTCATTTAAAATAGCCAGTTCTAAAATAGCCTCTACTATCTCTGGATACTCTTTATTATAGTCTTTATATTGGTATTTTAATATTTGAAAAATACTATTAGTAATAAAATCATGTTTTTCTAAAACTGCTTTTCCCAACATAATATTATTATCAGATATAACAAACTGATTTAATTCTTTGAATAAACAAAAAATATTATAAGATCCCAATTCTATTCTAAGATCATCTTTTAAAATATTATTTACTTCTTTTTTATTTTTATCCCATAATTTTATTAATTCTAATTTATATTTTTCTGAAATTTTTAATAATGATTTATATTCTTTAATATCAAATACAATATTATATAATAAATCATTATTAGGAATAAAATTTTTATAATCACTTAATATTTCATTTTTCTCATAATACATTTCATTATATTCATTTTTATAATTAACCCATAATTTTTGTTTTATTTTATGAATATTCTCACTAACAGATGGTTGAAATAATAAATTCCATACTAATATATAATCATTAACTATAAATTTAACATCCATATAAATACTCCTTATTTTTCAAATTAAACCTTAGTATTAACTAAGGTTTATTATATTACTTTAAATAATAGTAGTCCTACTCCTACTAAAACTCCAATAAATATCAATATTAAAAATATTGTTAATGCTACTGGAACTTTCTTTTCTTCAAAACTCATATCCAAATCAAAATCTTTATCTGATAAATCCATACTTCTAGTATAAAAATCTTTATCCATATCTTTTAATTCCTCTTTTTTGACAAATGAATCTGTTTTTTCTAATTTAAGTTGTTTTTCAAAATCTTCTTTTTTTATAAATGAATCTGTCTTTGCAAGTTTATCTTCTTTTTCTTCTATAGATTTATCTTCTAAGTCATTAACCTCTATATTACTAGTAGCCATTAATTCACTAAGTAAGTTAACACTAGTTTTTTTATCAATATCTCCCGCTAGAGTTTTTGATGTTATCGTATCAATTAACTCTCTTAAATTTTCATCATTATTTGGTTTATTGCTATTTTTAATTTGTTGATATTTTTCTACCTCTTCAGGATTTAAAACTGCTAGTATATTATAATTAGTATTTTTTAATTTTCTTTTTTCTTCTAATAAAATATCTTCTTTACGATTTCTTTTTGCTTCTTCTAAAACACTATTAAGATCATAATTTTTATTGTTAGTTCGGTCATGAATGTATTTGAATTGATCTATTTCTTTTTTTACAGATTCATTATTTAATAAGTTATCATATTCTTTTATTTTATGATATCCTTCTCTTGATTTATAATTTTTAGCAGCTTTAGTAATATCTACTGTATTAGAATCAGATACATCTGAAAAACTAGTATAAGACTTATTATCTCCTAAACTAGAATAAAGTACTTGATTTTTATTTGAACGACTATAATCATCAGTACTTATATTTTTTTCTACCTCTTTATAACGATCCATTCTACTACGCATAACATTCACCTTCTTATAAAAAGTTTACCATATTTTTTAAAAAATTAAAAGTCAAATATTTACTATTCTTACTATTCATTATATAATGAAATAGGAGGAACTTATGAAAATTATTATTGAAGAAGAAAATTGTATTGGTTGTGGTGCATGTACTGCTATTAGTGAAAATACATTTGCATTAAATGATGAAGGAATTGCCTATGTTATCATAGATAATGTTAATCCTGATGATGAAACTGTTATTGACGCTATAGAATCATGTCCAACTGGAGCCATTATAAAAGAATAGACTTAAATTAAATTTAAGTCTATTTTTCTTTTAATTCATATACTTTAGTTACTTCTTTTGTAGTTAACTTTCTATATTCTCCTGAATTTAAATTTTTCAAATCAAAGAAGCCTTCTGCTTCTCTTTTTAATTTAATCACTTTAAAACCAACTGCTTCAAACATTTTTTTAACTTGATGATTATATCCTTCACCAATAGTTAATAAAACCATTGAAGTATTAGCCTCAGTATCATATTTTTTTAATTTTACTTTTTTAGCTGATACTTCAACCCCATCTACTAATACCCCTGTTTTAAGTTTATTAATAGCATCTACTTTAATTAAACCTTCAATTTTAGCTCTATATACTTTTTCTACTCCAAATGATGGGTGTGATATAATATTAGCAAAATCACCATCATTAGTAAGTAATATAACTCCTGTTGTATCATAGTCTAGTCTTCCTACTGGATAAATTCTAGTTTTAGTATCAATTAAAGATATAATAGTTTTTCTGTCTTTTTCATCACTAGTAGTAGAAACATATCCTCTTGGTTTATTTAGTAAATAATATTCTTTTTTCTCTTTTGTTAATAACTTATCATTAACCATTATAATATCACTATCCGATACTTTTGTTCCTAGTGTATTGATAATGTCTCCATTAACTTTAACTTTGTTATTTTTAATTAATTCTTCCGCTTTTCTTCTTGAACAAAGACCAGAAGCTGCTATAAATTTTTGTAAACGTTCCATAAAATCACCTAACTAATTATACAATATATTTTAAAAAATAACAATCTATTTTAATTGTTTTGGGATTATAATACTTACAGTAGTTCCTTTTCCAAAAATTGATTTATATTTTATATTACCGCCATGTAATTTTATAATCTCATTTGAATAAACGACCCCCAGTCCTACCCCATCATCTTTGGTAGTATAAAACATATCATTTATCTTTGATATAGTATATTTATCCATACCTACTCCATTATCTTTTATAAGAATATGAATATTTTTTAATTTATTAATTACTTCTATAACAATTGAAATTTTCCTCCTAGATTTAGCTTCATATGAGTTTTTAATCATGTTAGTTAATACTTGTTTTATTTTTATATAATCAACCATTATAAATAATTCTATATTTTTCTTATTTAATAATTTAATACTATTTTTATTCATTATAGTTGAATAATTAAATATTACTTCTTCAATTAAATAATATATATCAATTAATTCTATATTTAAAGATAACTTACCAAACTTAGAATAATCATTTATTATTAATAAAGTTTTATCTATTTCCTTAGTTAAAATATCAATGTATTGATTAGATAGTTGTTCTTTATTCATAATTTCCAAGTATCCTTTACATACTGCTATAGAATTTTTTATTTCATGTGATACTTTAAAAAATGAATCATTAACTTTATTGTTCCTATAATTCTTCTTAGAAGAAGGAAAAAAGGAATAAATTGTTACTAATAAAGCTTCTATACAAATAAGAATGAATAAATTTTTAAATATTAATACCATACTATCACCTTCTTTAGTATAAAATAAAAAAATGTCGAAGCAAGTCGAATTATAGTAAAAAAAAATGACAAAAGTCATTTTAATTCATCTATATATTTTTTTAATTGCTTAGAATTAGGTCCTAAAATTATTTTTAGTTGATTATCTATTTCAACAATCCCTTTTGATCCTAGTTTCTGAATAGCATCTTTATTAGCAAGACTTATATCTTTTAATGTAACTTTAAACCTAGAAACATTTATTTCAGTATCAATAATATTATCTTTACCACCTAGGGCTTCTACTAGTTTATTAAAGTCTAATTTCACTTCCTTTTTATTAGCTTTTAATATTGCTAATAATATAACTAGTAAAACTGCTATTATAATTAAATAATTCATAACCTACCTCTTTTCTTAAATTTCATCTAATTTTAAGTTATTTATTTTATCATTATTTTCAAAATCAACATTTTCTGGTTCATCTGAAACGTCTGTAATATTTTCATTATCATTTTCGTCTGTATCATCTGAATAAAATTCATTTTCTTTTTTATTTTTTAGTAGCTTTGTAGCTCCATAAACTCCACCACCAACTGCCGCAGCTGCAGTTCCTATTCCTACCGCTGTTCCAATTCCGAATCCTGAATCATCACTATTAGTAGATGTACTATTATCTTTAATAATAGTTGGTTCCTCTTTATCTATTGTAGACGTAATAGAATCATCATGAGTTGGTTCATTATCAGTAACAACTTCTTCATCTAATACTTCTATATCTGAAACATCAGTTGCTTGACTTTCACCAGCATCAAATGTTGGAGCATTACCCTTATTACTATTATTTGGAGTAAACTCTGGTTGACTAGGCTTACTATCAGTAACAATATGTTCAGTTGGTTTTCCATTTGTATTTGTCTCAGGTGTTTCTTCTGGTTTAGTAACAGTAGAAGTATCTGTACTTTCATTACTCTCAGAATTATTTTCACTAGTATGAGATTCACCAAGTTCTACATTAGTTTTAGGTTCTTCATTTACTTCTTTATTACTTAAATTATCTATAGTTTTTATTTTTTCACTTTCCGCTGCTTTTGCTGCTTCTGCTGCTGCTTTTTCTGCTGCTGCTTTTGCTGCTTCTGCTGCTGCTTTTTCTGCTGCTGCTTTTGCTGCTTCTTCGGCTGCTTTTGCTGCTTCTTCGGCTGCTTTTGCTGCTTCTTCGGCTGCTTTTTCTGCT
>CAYJKH010000005.1:74313-107141 GCA_964371025.1 uncultured Muribaculaceae bacterium
CTGCTTCTTCGGCTGCTTTTTCTGCTGCTGCTGCTTTTACTGCTTTTGCCATTGCATTTATTACTCCTGTTTCTTCCGATGTAACTTCATCAAATGTAATCTCTCCATCTGAAATATAGTTTAGGATTTTGTCTTCCCCTGTGAAAATAAATCCTTTATCAGCATTTTCAAACGCATCTTTTGCCACTATCAGAGATTCATAAATACTTCCTAATTGTTCAGCACTTAATTTAATATCACTTTCTAAATCAGCAATTATATTAAGTTTATTTTTTAGAAAATAATTATTATTATTATTAATATCTTCACATTTAGTAAGTAATTTTCCAATTCCTTTTTCTATATCTATTATTAAATCTTCTAGAACATTATAATTTTTATCTAAAAATACTCCAATTACTTCATAATTAATCGAAACTTCAGGGTTACTAAGTTTTTGTGGCTCTTTTTTCATTAAACACTTTCTCCTTTAATTTCTTTTGTTGTCTCATATATCCACTTATTCAATTGTTTAGTTGCTTCTTCACTATATAAATTTAAAAGTTCGCTATACAATTGTTCAAGGCTTTCTTGTAAACTAATCATATCATCCAATAATTTTATTGCTTCAGTATTTATTGGAGTTTCACTAAATGATTTACCATCTTTAACTACTAAAGCTGTTTCCGATAAAGCTCTATTACCACTCATTCGTAATTCAAGTTCCATAATAAATTCTTTAATATTATTATTCAATTCCTTATAGTTTAAATCATTAATATCTTGTTGTCTTAACAAGTCGAATTGTAATGTTTTTGCCGTTATAGGTAAACCATATGCATAATATGTACTCATTTTGATTCCTCCTTTTTATATGTAATATATTAAAAATGAAGGTATCCTTCACTTTTAATATATTGCATAAGCAATATATTTTTTTACATATTTTGTTGTTCCCAAGCACGGTTTGTTTCTAGTGCTACACGAACGTTATCTTTTTGTTTTCTAAATGCTGTTACAAATGATGGGAAAGCTTCTGCAAATGTATTCCATTTTTGATGAAATGCTGCTGATGATTCACCTTTCCAAACAGTTGGATTATCTATATTTTCTTCGATAATTGCATTCATTTCATTTAAGACACTTTGTAATTCATCTGTTAATGATTCAATAGTAGATATACTACTATTTGCTATATCATAATTAAATGTATTTGTATTCATAATTATTCTCCTTAATTAAATGTATTCATCATTTTATTTTTTGCTTCATTAAATGATGATGAAGCCGTATCTAGTTTACGTTTAAAGTCTTTCATTAACTCATCACCTTCGTTTAAACTTGGTAATTTTTGTTCAAATAAAGCTTTAAATTGATCGTAAGCCGGACTTTGCCAACTATTTCCTAATGTTGTAATTTCGCTATTGATTTGATCAACTAATTGACGATATTTTTGTTGTTTATTTAAAACATCTACTGCTAGTTGGTCAATATTTTCAGTATTTACTGATAATGAACTCATACTAAACCTCCTTATATGGTTATTAAGAACTTCTATTCTTATAAATTAACTTTATCATTATATTAAAATTAACTCAAGAAAATTCTAATTATTTTACAAGTATTTACAAAAAAACAAGAGCTTAATTAGCTCTTATTTGACTTACATATGAATTTATTTTACTAGGCCAAGTTTGTCCTGATGCATATTTTGGACCTATTGTTTCCGGAGTAGTTCTTCCTACTGAAAAATAATTTTTACTTAGATTTTCTACAAATCCTGTTATTCCTTGATCAAGAGTATCATATCCACGATAAGAGCCACTACAAGCAGGACTTCCTTTTTGGCCTCCTACATTATTACAGTTTCTCATTAAACTAGAACACGACCCATTACATCCTGTTTCATGTAACATAATAGCAAGAGCAATATATGGATCAACATTTAATCTAATACATTCATTAGCTAAGTATATTCCTTTTCCTGCAAGTAATGAACTTTTCATATTACGTTGTAATTTTTCTCCCAATTCTTCAATTGTCATTTTTTCATAAACTTCCACTCTAGGAGGAATAACTATTGACGCTGGAGTTGCTTTCATTTTTACTGTTTCAAAATCATAAAGTAGCGTTTTCTCTCCCTCTACTTTATTATTTATTTTTCCTATATTATTAATATTTACTTCTTCTATTTTTGTATCATTTATAGCATATGTATTTGTTTCAAAGAAAACAGCTAATACTATTAAGAAGATACCTACGACACTAAGTATTCCACTAAGTAATTTTGCTTTCATTTTTCACCTTTACTTTCTTGATATTAAAGTTATTATACTAATATTTTAACAAATAGTCAAACATAAAAAAAAAGAGTAATTTTACTCTAAATTTTTTTGTAATTCTTTTAATGTAATTAAGAATTCATTTGTTTTCTTAATTTCTTCATCTAATTTTTCATAATTAGCTGTATTTTCTAATTGTAAACTATTTACTCCTACTACTTCTTTTTTCTCAATTCCATGAATTGGAGAAATAACTGGACTTAATTTAAAATTAGTATTGAATAATGATTTTTCTTCTTTAATTATTGTATTTTCGATTATAGGATTATCTTCTTTTATTTCCTCTGGTATTTTTTCTATAATAGGTTCAATTACTAATTGATTAGTTACTACTTCCTCTACTGGAGCTGCTAAACTTCTCATTTGTAATTCTAATTCATTTAAACTTATAGTTTCATTACCTTCATCTTCATACGACATTAATTGATTTTGATCATATAAAGGTTTAGTTTTTTGCATTAATTCTTCAAAACTTATAATTGCATTTTTTTCTTGTTCTTCTTCAAATGAAGTTAATTCAATTGTTTTAGTTATTTCTTCCGCTTTTTGTAATTGTTCTGTTAATTCTTTTAAAGCTGCTTGTGCTTCAGTTTTATTTGGCTCATTTTCAACATAGATAATTTCATTATTTTCTATAATAGGTTCTACACTAAGCTCTTCTACTACTTCTTCTATAGTTACAGGTGCTACTTCTATTACTTCTTTTTTCTCTTCTACTATTGGTTTAATTTCTTCTATTTTTTCTTCTTTAGGTAACCCAATTGTTACTGGAGAAGGCATAGGCGGAATTACTTTAACCTCTGTTTTTGACACTTTTACTGGGGATTCTATATTATTATCTATTAAAGTATTTAATTCTTTAGTATTATTTTTTAATTTAGTTTTAATACTATTTTTCTTAAGCATATATATAATTATTGAAATAAATGTAATACTAGCAACTACTATATATACTACTATCATTTCTTTAGTTGTTAAAAAATCAGTCAATTCATTCATATTGTACACCTCTATTATTAGTTTAGCATATGTTTTTTTATAATTAAATAATTACTAAATAATTATTTAAATTTATACATACTTTTTACAAATTGCTACAATTGTTCGAGTATTATTTTTTTACCTAGAAATAGTTTATCATTATAATTATATTTTTAAAAGAAAAAAGTATAAATATTATACTTTTATTTAAATTCTATTATTACTTGTTGTATTTCTATAGAATTTTTTAATTTAATTTCATTATAATTACTACTTATATTATTATTTCTAATAAATTTAATTATATACTTAGTGTCTTTATAATTATATGTAATTTTATATTTATTCCAAGTAGATGGGACTTTCGGATTAATTATTAATAAATCTTCTTTTATTGTAATTCCTAAAATATTAGTTATTGCAATACTATAAAACTCCGAACTACTTATATCATTTACTCCACTTTTGGCTTTTTGTTCTAAATTTTTTGTATTTATACTTTTTGCTAATATATAAGGTTCTTTTTTATATAATAAAATATTGTCTTTTGATGATTTATTGACCGGATTATTTATATGAAAATATTCATATGCTAAATCTACTTTATTTAATTTAATTAGACTTTTAATATATAAAGCTATAGAACTATTCATTTGAGAGCCATTTTCTAATTCTCCAGGTAAGTAATCCATAACACGTCCTGGATAATTTATTGTTTCGTTAAAATATGGATATATATCTTTTATTAAATTATTATTATTTAATGTATTTATACTTTCTAATATTTCTTCTTTTCTCTTAACTGATACTGCATTACTTGTAAGTGCATAAAGTTGAGTATTTAAATCTATTTTACCTTCTAAATTAGTACTCGCTCCTAAAGTATCACCATTATCATAATAACCTCTTATAAAATGTTTATTTTTATATGTATTAGTGTTAATAAACTTCTTTATATTCTTTATTATTTTATTATATGATGACATATTTTTATTTATATTATACTTTTTTAATATATGATTTAAGTCTTCTATTATCTTTATAGACATAAATCCTAAGATAACACTTTTTCCTTTTAATCTATTTCCAACATAGTTATAATTATCTGATATATCACCAGTTCCAAATAAAGGTAAATCCTCTATATTTTCAAATACTAAATCTAGGCTTTTAAAAATATGATTTAATATAGTATCATTATTACTTTTTTGATATATAACTATTTTTTCATCTTCATATTTACTTAATTCATTACCAGTAATAAAATGAACTTTTTCATCTATTATTTTATAATTATCTGTATATTTAATATACTCTATTATAGTATTAACAAATAATAATATATCACCTTTATTTTTTGTTCTAAGCCCTAAAGTAGTATTTGAAGAAAACTCTCCTAATATATCTCCTTCTATGAACTGTTTAGATGCTACTTCTAAAATAGTATCTTTACATATATTTTTATTATAAGATATTAAATTTAAAGAATTAATTAATTTATCTTTAGTTTTATATTTTTGATTATTAAAAGCTATACTTTGATTTAAATACCAATTATTAACCATATAGTCAAAGCTATTATCTTCCGTTTTAACTGTAATATCTCTATTATTAATAAAATTACAATAAACATTTGCTAATTCTGTTTCAACATTATCTATGTTACTATATTTATCTACTATATAATTAATATTATTACAATTATCTTCAAGACCCATCATATAAATAATAGTTTTTTCTTCTTTTGAAATAGATATATTATTTGTAATTGTCTTAATATTTTTATTAAGAATGTCAATATTATTAATTTTTTGACTGCTAGCTAAATAAGTATTTTTATTACTATTATCTAAAAGATTAATCATCTTAATATAATTATTTTCTTCACTATAATAAGTTTTAATAATTTTATTATTCTTCTCATATATACTTCCAAGAGTTGGTTTAATAAAAAATTTAATATCTATATCATTAATTATATTTTTACTTTTAATTTTCAAAATAGATACTTTAACTTTATCATTAACTGGTATAAACTGTGTAACTTCTGTTTCAATATTATCAAAATTACTCTTATACACTGAATACCCTAGTCCATGAATACAAACTGATGGATTAAACAATTTATTATTAATAATAATACCTTCCGTATTTAAAGCATCATTTAATGTTGATGTTTTTGTAATATTATATTCATTTTCATTTAAGTATGTTGATGAATTAAAATCATTACTTACAACAGAAGTTATTTCTTTATTATATAGGATATTTTCCCATTTATCTGGCAATTCATTATTATAAATAACATATTCTTCTCCATTATTTTTAAAACCACCATAACCATTATCATATTCTAAAATAAGTTTTTTCTTTTTCATAAATAGAGGTTGCTTATCAACATTAAAATCATTTAGTTCACTATTTAATAACTCAGTAAGTTTATCTTGCAATTTATCTTCTTCTAATACTTTAAAGTATATAGTTGATAATATATTAAGTAGATTTAATTCATCATAATTTATATCTTCATAATCAATGACTTTCACTTCACCTTTTGTATGATAAAAACTATTTAAATTATACATTCTAAATAACTGCTCTTCTATTTCTTTATTTATAACTTGTTTTTTATTGATATCTGCATTATTTATAATTAATACATTTATATAAATCAAATTATTTTTTAAGTATTCAAAGCATTTTAAAATATCTAAAATGAAATCAAGATTTTTTTCAGAAGAAATTTCTAAAATTACAGTTTGTTGATTTAAATCCATATCTAATTTAGATAAATTACAATTAATAATATCTATATTTTGATTTACTTTATCATCTAATTTAATATTATAACTATTATACATATAAGTATGTAAATCATTTGCTAATTTATTTATCTTTGGTTTATTAATATCGTTTTTAATAAACTCTTCTGAACACTTACTTCTGTTATATTTTTTGATAATATCATTAATATTTTGAGTATTTTTAACTACTCCGTTTAAAACATAAAATACTGTTTCTTCGTTTTTTTCCAACTCAATCTTATTATCTACTATCACTTCATTTTCATTATCAAAAGAATAATTATATGATGAAATAGGCTTATCTAATAAGATTTTATTAAACATACTAATCATATTATCTTTTTTACGTGGATTAATAATTAAGGTATCTATTTTTGTTTTAAATGAAACATCAAAATATACTTTTTTCTTATTTAATAACTCATTCATATATTCAGTTAATGAAACTTGGGTACTAACTGCTATTTCATATGCTTTTTTAGTTTGACTTTTATTTATTAAAGTTATTTTTTTAAACTCAATATCCTCTTCTCCAATAATTATTTCCGTTATTATATTTAAATCATTATCATCGTATAAAAACTTTACTTTATTGTTTTCATAAGCATATAAATATTTACTACTATCTTCTTTAAAAGGAGCATATGTTGTTGAAACTATTTTATTATCTTCTATATCTTTTATATAAATAAACTGTCCATATTCGATATTTTCAACTTGATTATGCCTAGTTAAATCTATGTTTTTATATTTTAAATAATTATTTCCTTTTTCATTTATAATAGATGTTAAATTATTATTTGAAAGTAAAAATATATTTGGTATTTTTTTTATATCAACACTTTTATATGTAATTGATTTTTTTAAACTAACATTCTTTTTATTATGCTTTTTTTGTTTTTTTATAAATTGTTTTTTATTAATATAAATTAAGCTTAAATTAACTAAAATAATTATACTATAGTAAATACTTATATCTTGTTTAATAATATAAAAGATAATAAATAAGAAATTTATCATTAATAATATAAATAATGTATTTAAGTATAATTTATATAAATGAATGTAATTATTTTTAATTATATTTATTTTTTTATTAATATTATTTATTTTTATTTGATCAGTATACCCTATTCTTAACTTATTAGTATTTAGTAAATTATTAGATTTTTTATTATTACTAATTTCTTTATATACTTCAACATTATATATTCCTATATCATTATAACTTACCTCTTCATACAATTTTTGAATTTCTCTATTATATGAAAATAATTTTATAATTTTAGATGATTTTATATTAGGTATTACTGCAGCATACCCTTTTACAACTTTAGTATTATTTTTATTTAAAATTGGTTTATTAATAGGATGAGAAATAATTTTATATAACTTATTAATGAAAGATAATTCTTCAATAAATGAGTTTATTATAACCCCATATTTTATATTGTATTTCATCTTTTTAAAACTAATATAATTAACACACTTGGTTTTATCACTTTTAGTAATATTATTAGTAATTATATTATTAATTAAAGTGAAATTATCTTTATTATCCCCTTTTAAATAAATAGTATGAAAATTATCTGTGTTATATTTTTCATTTAAATTATTTATTGAATCTTTCAATTGTTCAATAATTCTTTTACTACTTAATGAAACATTTTCTTCTACTACTAAAAGAAAATGAATATTACTTTTATTATTTAATAAAAATAATTTTTCTAAATATTTAACTTTTTCTAAGATATCTTCTTCTTTAATAATACTAATTGGAAGAATAGTCATAATGTCTTCATTATTATCTATTTCATATGTGGCAAGATTAATAGTCTTTCTTTTGTTTGTTAAAAATAAAGTTAAATACAATAAGAACACTATAGGAATAAATAGCAATAGAGTATTTAATATATAACTAAAAAAAGCAGAAATAATTAAAACTATAATATTACTTATTATAAATATAACTCTTTTATTACTGATTATTAAAACATCTTTAAAATCATTGTTTTTTAACAATTTATTTATATAGTCAAACTCTTTTAATTTAGCTTTTTTTATAATTTTTTCTCTATATAATTTTTTGGTATTTACTGTTGAATTTCTATAGATTTTATATTCTAGTAATTTTTTTTCACAATTACTTACTTTTAATAATTCTTCTTCTTCTAAATTAATTAATTCTTTTATATTCAAAAATAATTGATTAATAAAAAGATTATTATCATTATTTTTTTTTCTTTGATTATTGACTACTTCTTTAAGGCTGATATTTTTAGTTTTTAAAAATTCGATTAACTCTTTAAATAATTTATTATTTTTAGCACCTTTTCCAGATAATTTATTATTTAATTGATATATATAATAACTACTTTTAAAGTAATTGAAATCATCAGGAAACATTTCATTTATAGTTAATGATTCTTTATTAGTAAACTCTATAATTTTTTCTTTATTAATTTGGTTAGCGGCTTCTTCTTTATATAATATTAATAATTTTTCTATAAAAATATACTCTAATATATTTTTTACACTATAAAGATCATTATATGAAAATTGGTAATTATTATTAATTTGATAATTTTCTAATTCTTGTATTAATATCTTATTAGAAAAATTATATTTATAGTTTTGTAATATATCTTGTAATACTTTATATAATTTATTATTACTTTTACTTATTTTTATAGGTTTTTTTAAAAGTGGAAAATTTTCAAGTAATAAAGTCCCATTATTAGATAACTCAAATTTACTATTACTTAAGCTAGTATGATATTTTTTTAGTATTTTAAATTTTTGAATCATCCAATCATCTCCTTATAATTATAAAATAATTATATCATAAGTAGACAATAAAAAAAACCATCAGTGATGGTTTGATTTCATAATGGCGGAGCAGGAGAGATTTGAACTCTCGCGCCAGTTGCCCGACCTACACCCTTAGCAGGGGCGCCTCTTCAGCCTCTTGAGTACTGCTCCATAAAGTTACTTAATAAGTAACATGTTTTAAAAGAAAAACTCCGTTTGGAGCTATATTTCTAAATTGGTGACCAGTACGGAATTCGAATCCGTGAATGCTGCCGTGAAAGGGCAGTGTGTTAAGCCACTTCACCAACTGGCCATTTATGGCGCCTCAACCAGGACTCGAACCTGGGACCCCTTGATTAACAGTCAAGTGCTCTAACCTACTGAGCTATTAAGGCAAAATTATGGTGGGCCTGACAGGACTTGAACCTGTGACCCCACGCTTATCAAGCGTGTGCTCTAACCAACTGAGCTACAAGCCCATAAATTTGTTACTTCTTAATAATACACTATTACTCTCTATAATGCAACAGTTTTTATTATTTTTTTTCATTTTTTTATTATGTACCATCACAGTTATTAGCAGATGACGTTGAATTTTTTCCAAATGTATTACTTTTATCACTTTTTCTTTCACATACTAGTTTAACATCATATTCTAATTTATTATCACTTGAATATTTTACTTCGATTACAGTATCATTTTGACACGTTATATCATCTATTGTAATATCTTTTATTAAATCTTCTTCCAGTAAATTATCATAGGTAATCACACACGTTTTAGCTTGACCTTTAGTAAAAAGATCTTTTTGATAAATATCAACATATAACTTTCCGGCATATTCAATTGATTCTTGATAGGTTTCATATTTAGTTTGATTATTTTCAGCCTGTATATTTAAAACAGTCGGAAAAACAATAAAAGTAATAATCGCTAATATTGCCACTGTTATTATTAGTTCAATTAGTGTATATCCTTTATTATTCATTTTTCCACCTATTTATTCTTTCATATAAATTATATAACCCATTTAATATTTAGTCAATTAATTAATAAAAAAAGCTTTTATTAATATAAAAGCCTATTTATTATAGTTTTTTAGAACCTTTCATTCCCTTTACCCCACCTAATGAAATAAAGTTTTCTAGTAAGTTATTTTTAAAAGAGTGAACTTTTTTATTTCTTTCTTTATAACTTTTAATAGATATATTTATAAGTTCTTCTAATAAGTCTGAATACTCTATTCCTGTTTTATTCCATAAATGAAATGCCATGTTTCCTGGAATTGAATTAATTTCATTAATATAAACTTTATTAGTTTTACTATCTATTAAAAAATCAATTCTAACATTTCCTGAAGATCCTACCGCTTTAAATCCTTTAGTCGCAATTTCTTCTATTTCTTTTAATAGTTTACTACTAATATTAGCTGGTATTAATCTATCAGAAGTACCTGTACTTTTTGACCCTTTTATTGATGCTTTCATTGGTGTTTTTCCTTTAGAGGCTCCACTTCCAATATATTTTTCATTAAAAGTTAAAAATTTACTATCTGAATACATTTCTTCTGTAACACTTACTTTTTGATTAGTATAATTACCCATTACTGCAATATTAACTTCTTTTAAATTAGTTACTACTTCCTCAACAATAATTTTTGTATCATACTTAATCGCATCTTCAATAGCTTCACTTAATTCTTCTTTTGTACTACATACTTCTATTCCGATACTAGATCCAGTAGAAGATGGTTTTACAATAACTGGGAATTTAAGTTTATTAACTTTTTCTAATACTTCTTCTTCATTGTTTTTATAATCTGTATCATAAAACCATTCATAATTAGTTATTGGTAATTGTTCACTTTCAAAAATTCTTTTCATATGAACTTTATCTTGAGCAACTACTGCTGAATAAACGTCACTTCCTACATAAGGAATATTAATAGTTTGTAAATATCCTTGTAATACTCCATCTTCAACATTTGTTCCATGTGTTATTGGTAATACTATATCAATATCTGTTATAACTTTTTTAAACCAATTTTTACTTTGTAATACAAATAAATTGTTCTTTTTATATAAAATAACATTCTTAGCATATTTTTTTAATAAAGACATATCAGAATACACTTCAATATCTTTAAGCATATGTCCTGTATACCATTCATTTTCTTTTGTGATATAAATTGGGATTATATCATATTTAGTTTCATCTAAATTATTCATAGCGTGAATTGCAGAGGAAATACTAACCTCGTGTTCAACACTTTTTCCACCAAAAATTACTCCAATTTTTCTTTTCATATTATTCTCCTATTCGTTATAAATATCTGGTAAATCATTTTCAAATAATGCATATACTTCTTCATTTGTTGCAATACTTCTTATAAAATTATAAGCCTCTACTACATCATTATAAATAACTATTTTTTCTTCACTATATCCAGCACTAATTAATCCTCTTTTAATTGGCATAGTTCTTTTTTCTCCAATTAAAACCGCATAATCCGCTATTTTTGCTATTTGTTCTCCAAATGACTGGTTATATTCTTGTTCTTTTTCACCTAGTTCTACCATTCCTGGAGTTACAACTATTTTAACACCAGGCATCATTTTTAAAACATCTAAAGCATTTTTTGCTCCTACTGGATTTGAATTATACGCATCATCTATTTGATAAAAATTTCCTAATTTTTTAAGTTCAAGTCTATGTTCAATTGGTTTAATTGTTTTAACAGACTTTTGTAGTTCAGTTATCTCTATATTAAAATGATCTCCTAAAGCAATACCTGCTAATATATTATATACATTGTGATTTCCTAATAATTTTGTTTCAAAATTATAAGTCTTATCTATTTTTTTTATATAAACATCAAAGCTTGTTCCTTTATTACTATAAGATATATTTAAGGCTTGATAATCAGATGGTTCATCAATACTAATCCATACCTTAGATACTTTATTTTTAAGCGGATAATTAACTTGAATTTTATCATCTTTATTTAATACAGCTAACCCATCATAAGGCAAGGCCTCTATTAATTCAAATTTTCCCTTTGCAATATTTTCCTGACTACCAAAAGTTTCTAAATGTGCTGTCCCTATATTAGTTAAAATTCCATACTTAGGTTTAACAAAACTACACATTCCTTTTATTTCACCACGCACATATGCACCCATCTCAGCAATAAATATATCATTAAATTTATCAAGATGATTATTTATAGTAATCATTAGCCCTAGTGGTGTATTTAGACTTTTCGGAGTTGGTAGAGCATTATATTTAATATTTAAAATATCTGCTAAAATATTTTTACTACTTGTTTTACCATAACTACCTGTAATTCCTACTACTTTCAAATCGGACATTTGTTTCAACTTATTCTTTGCTTTATTTAAATAATATAAATATTCTAATTTATTAATTGGTTTATTTATCACATTTGCTATATATAATATTAATGGATTTATATATAAGAAAATAGTTAGTAGTAATATCATTAACCATATAAATTGAGTATTATTTATTTTTAAAATTAATAATATAGCTGGAATTATATATATAATTCCTACTGTTACAAATAATCTTTTAATTCTTTTTGTAATAACAAAAGGTTTTTTATTTTGATCATTTTTTCTTCTATTATCCCAAAGTTTTGTTTGTATTAAACATAGAATAGTTATTAAAATACAATTTATAATAGTACTAAATTGAAATTGATAAAATAAAAATGCTCCTAGAATAGTTACTCCTAATATTAGTAAATCTAAATCTAAAAATAGTTTTGGATTTTTTAAAATCCATTTAACATAACGATTATTTTCATTATATAAATTTTGTTGTAACATATGAAATGTTTTTTTACTTTTATAAACTACGGTAATTAAAATAGCTATAACTACTATTAAATATAATCCTATTAACATAATAACCTCCTATATAAATTTAGTAATTATTTTTATCACTTGATTAAGGTTTTCTAAGTAAGCATAATGACTTCCAGGCAATTCTATTAAACCTGCATCTCGCATAATTGCTTCTAGTTTTTTCGCATCACTTAGTGGTGCTTCATCATCATCAGTTCCCCATATTAATAAAGTTGGAGCCTTTATTTTTTTAGCTTCTTCTGATAAATCTGTATTTATCACTTCTACTAAAGTGTCTCTTAATATTGGAGAAGCATTTTTATAATCTCTTGATCCAATATACTTTTTCATGTAATCTCCTAGACTATTTAATCCGGGAATTTTTTTTATTTTCTTTAAAATTTTTACTGACATAGAAAGATTCATATTAGTATCTCTAATACAAGGACTTCCAAATAATATTAATTTTTCACATTCATTGTGAGCAGCATAGTTAATTGCAACTCTTCCTCCAAATGAATGGCCTATTATAATTGGATTAGTAATTTCTTTTTTTATAATAAACTCTTTTAACATATTAGTATATGTATTTATTGTCCATTTTTCTTTTAACTCATCACTTTTTCCAAATCCTGGAAAATCTATTATTGTAATTTTATTATTTATTAGTTTATCTCCAAGTGGTTTCATCATTTCAATATTTTGACCCCACCCATGAAGTAATATAATATCTTTTCCTTCTCCATATTGTATATAATTGATTTTATGGTTATTAATTATCAATATAATACACCTCTTTCTATTGTTACTAATATAACATAGTCTTAGAATATATTCTATTAGTAATTAAACTTTTATTTGTTAGTTTTCATTATTTGTCATTATTATCTTGATGAATCTCTTCAATTATTTTTTCGATATGTTCTCCATACTCAATTGATGTATCATAAATAAATTTTAATTCTGGAGTATGTCTTAAGTTTATTCTTTCTGCTAGTTGAGTTCTAATAAAAGATGCTGCATTATTTAAAGCTTCTATTGTTTCATCTTTTTTCGCATTATCTAAAACAGTAAAATAAACTTTTGCATGACTTAAATCATTGACCATATCAACTCCTGTTATAGTAACAAATTTAATATGTTGGTCTTTAACTTCCATCATTAGGATCATTGCAATTTCTTGCATAAATAAGTGATTTAATCTTTCAATTTTTATATTTGCCATATTTTCACTTCCTATCTTTTTACTTCAATTAATTCATATACTTCAATAATATCATTTTCTTGATAGCCTTCACATTCAAGTAGTGTAATCCCACAGTCAAATCCTTTTGTCATTTCTTTTACTTGATTTTGTTCAGATTGTAATGTTGCAATACTACCTTCATAAACTGTTTCATCTTTTCTAAGAAGTCTTGCTTTTGCTTTATTTTTAATAATTCCACTTATTACATGACATCCTGCTATTTGACCTACTTTAGAAAATTTAAATATTTGTCTAATTTCCGCTTTACCAATAACTTTTTCTTCATAAATTGGTTCTAACATACCATTCATTATTGAAGTAATATCTTCTACTATTTTATAAATAATATCATAACTTTTTATCTCAACATTTTTACTACTTGCATTTTCTAATAATTTTGGATTAGTTTTTAAATTAAATCCTATTACTAATGCTCCCGATGCACTTGCTAAAATTACATCATTTTCAGTTATTGCTCCTACTCCTGATCTTATTATTTTAACAACTACTCCATCCACATTAATTTTATTTAATGAATTAGTAACTGCTTCTAATGAACCATTTACGTCTGCTTTTAAGATAACTTTAATCTCTTTTAACTTTCCTTCTTGAATTTTTCCGAATAACTCATCTAAAGTCATACCACTAAAGTTTTGATCCATCTCTTTTGCTCTAGTTTTTCTTTGAGCTGCTACTTGTTTTGCTTTTTTTTCTGCTTCAAAAGCCATGAATTTATCACCAGCTGATGGAACTCCTGTTAATCCTGTAATTTCTACTGGAACTGATGGTCCTGCTTCTGTTATATTATGTCCTTTATCATCTCTCATTGTTCTGACTTTACCATAATTAACCCCAACAACAACCGGATCTCCTAATCTTAAAGTTCCGCCTTGGATTAAGATAGTTGCAATTGTTCCAGTTTTTAAATCTTTTTCTGATTCAATAACCGTTCCTGTTGCATACTTATTAGGATTTGCTTTTAATTGTTGCATTTCCGATACTAATAAAATATTTTCAAGTAATTCATTAATTCCTTCTCCAGTATGAGCGGATACTTTATTAATAATTGTATCTCCACCCCATTCTTCTGGATTTAATCCAGCTTCTACTAATCCATTCATAACTTTATCTAGGTTAATATCTGGTTTATCTATTTTATTAATTGCTACTATGATTGGTACTCCAGCATCTTTAGCATGATCTATTGCTTCTTTTGTTTGTAATTTAACTCCATCATCAGCTGCTACTATAATAATAACGATATCTGTAATTGATGCTCCTCTTGCTCTCATTTCTGTAAAGGCTTCATGTCCTGGTGTATCAATAAAAGTTATTTGCTTATCATTACATGTAACTGAGTATGCTCCAATTGCTTGTGTAATTCCTCCAGCTTCATTACTAACTACACTACTTTCACGAATTTTATCAAGTAGTGACGTCTTACCATGATCAACATGCCCCATAACTGTAACAACTGGTGCTCTTTCTACTAAAGCCTCTTCATTATCAGTAATTTCAAATTCTTCAAAATTTGTAATATCTGTAATTTTTTCATCTACTAATTTTTTATTAAAATCAACTACTAATAATTCTGCTGTATCAAAATCTAATGCTTGATTAACATTAGCCATAATTCCTAGTTTCATTAACTTTTTAATTAATTCAGTAGCTGCAACATCTAACTTCTTAGCAAGATCTCCAACTGACATATTATTACTATAAATTATTGTTTCATCATCTTGACTAACTTCATTACTTTGTAATTTTTCACGATTTTTATACATGTTTTTTCTTTCTTTAAAAAACTCTTTTTTAGCTTCTGTCTTTTTTACTGTTTTACTTTTAAATTTTTCAAAGTTATGATTCCCATCTTCTTCTTCTAAATCAATCGATAGTTCTTCTGCTATTTTTTCAGCATGCTCTATTTCCTCAATTTCTTTAATTACTTCTTGTAATTCTTCATTAGGCTCACTTTGTAATTGATTATCTAATATAACTATGTCTTCCATCGATAGCATATCTTCTTCTGTTTCACATTTTATTTCTAATTCTTTACATAAAGATAATACTTCTTCTACTGTTCTTGAAATATCTTCTGCATATTCTCTAACATTCATCATATTTATCACCTCTTCTTTCATTTATTTTTTTAATATTTTTTCTAAATCACTATATAGCGATTCATCTACTTGACATTCGAGTCTTTTTGCTAATATTTTAGATTTTTTTAATTTTTCTAAAATTGTTATATCTTTTTTTATATAACAACCTCTTCCATTTAATTTACCTGTCTCATCTATTAAAACTTCCCCTTCTGGTGTTCTAACAATTCTTAATAATTCATTTTTTGGCAATTGCTCTTTTGTCATAACACATGTTCTTAAAGGTGTTTTTCTTATTTTCATAAAATCTCCTTTTATCTAAAGTTAATTCCTGACTCTCTTGCTTGTTCAGTAGTTTTAATATCAATTTTAAATTGTGTTAATCTACTAGCTAGACGAGCATTTTGTCCTTTTTTTCCAATTGCTAATGAGAAATTATCCCCATCTGCAATAACCATTGCTTCTTTTTTCTCAACATCAGTAACCGCTACTGTTAATTCTTTAGCTGGTGATAAGGCATTTTCAATAAATACTGATGGATCTTTATCATACTTAACAATATCTAATTTTTCATTATTTAATTCTTGAATAATTCTAGCTATTCTAGAACCTTTTTCTCCAATACAAGCTCCAATTGGATCTATATTTGGATTTTCTGAATAAACTGCTACTTTACTTCTATTTCCAGCATCTCGTGCTACACTGTATAACATAATTGATCCATCACTTAATTCTGGAATTTCAAGTTCAAATAATCTTTTTACAAATCCATAATGACTACGACTTAATAACACTAATAAGTTTTTACCATTATTATCTACTTTTGATACATAAACTTTAATTTGAGATCCCATAGCAATTTTTTCACCAGGAATAATATCTTTTTTTGGTAAAATCCCATTTGTTCTACCTAAATCAATAAAATAGTTATCTGTATCTTCTAATGCTACTGTTCCAATAACTAATTCATCTTGTTTATCTCCAAAGTCTTCCATGATACTATTTCTTTCTGCTTCTCTAATTTTTTGAACTACTACTTGTTTAGCAGTTGCAGTTGCTACTCTTCCGAAATCTTTTGGTGTAACTTCATGATCAATTGTATCCCCTAGTTCATAAGATTTATCAATTTTTAAAGCATCACTAATTTTAATTTGAGTGTCTTTATTAAAATAAGGATACTCCTCTACTGGTACTTCTTCACCATCTTCTTCTAAGTTTTCTTCTTCTACAACATCTTCTTTAGTATCTAACTCTTCATCTGTTGCATACTTTTCGAATAATTCTTCTTCATACTCTTCTTTTGTTAAACGATCATCTTCTACTACCGTTAAATATGAATAAACTTTTATTTCTCCAGTTGCCTCATCAATTAATACTTTTACATTTGTTTTTGAATTAAAATTCTTTTTATAAGCTGAAGCAAGTGCTAACTCCATTGCTTCTAATACAACTTTCTTATCAATATTTTTTTCTTTAACTATATTATTTAAAGCTTTTAAAAATTCTTTATGATCCATTTTTCTTTTCTCCTTTTTCTTTTGAATAAATACTTACAAAATCAATATCATTTCCAAGTAATGTTGATTCATCTAATTTTTTATTAATTATTCTAGATGCTTTTGTAATTGTTTCTAAATCAATTATTTTTTCACTATCTAACTCAATATTTAAATCTTTTTGATCAGATACTTCTTCTACAAAAATAGCTGATACTTCCAAATCAAATTCTTTAATATCTTCTTTAATTAATTCAATTATTTTTTCTTTCATACTAATCCTCCTAAAAAACAAAGAGTGAGACAATCTGCTCACTCCTTTCTTAGTTCCTATTATAACATATTTTTTTTATTTTACAAATGTTTTATTGTATATATGATATAATTATATATAAATAATTATAAAAGGAGTTATTATGATTAATATTAAAACTATTTTTAAATTTTCAAGTGTTATTTTCTTATACTTTACTTCTTCATTACTTTTCTTACTTCCTTTATTGTTAATAAATATTAATTTTGAAAATTTAACTACTTTCCATTCGAATTTATATTCCTTATTTAGTCAGTTATTTCTTCTTATTATTTTATTAATAATATTTAAGAAGAAATTAAAAGAAGATTTTTATAAATTAAAAAATAACTTATCAATACTTAATGTTGGTTTTAAATACTGGGGAATTGGATTATTATTTATGTTTATCTTTAATTTATTAATTATCACTTTTTTTACAAATGAATCATCCATTAATGAAACTTTAGTAGAAGATGCAATTTTTAAAACTCCCTTTATTATGTTTTTTCTAGTTAACTTAATCGGACCTATTATAGAAGAATTAGTATTTAGAGCTAATTTTAAAGATTTAATTAAATCTAAATATCCCTATATCTTAATATCGGGTATTACATTTGGATTATTACATGTTTTATCTGCTACTAGTTTAATTCAATTTTTATTTATAGGAGGCTATACAGCCCTTGGAATAGCATTTTCTACTATGTATTATAAAACGAATAATATATATGTTCCAATAATAATTCATATTATTCATAATACTCTACTATATATATTAATGTTTATTTAATATATTTATTACTTGCTACTAAGAATACTGCTATAAACATTTGAACTGCTAAAGTTATTAAATATAAATTTATAAAATTAAAGCCTAGATATGAAATTGATAATGAAATAAATATTAAGTGGTATATAACAAATCCTAAAAAATAAGAGAATAATACTAAGAAATAGGATTGCTTAGTATTTTTTATTAAGTAATTATATATTAGTATAAAGATTATAAATGATATAAAATATCCAAATAGTTGAGGAGCAATTAATGATATATCAAAGTTAGTTCCTATAATAAATGTCATAAATATGTTAAATAAAAGTAAGAATAATGATACTGATATAACTGATTTAAAACTTTCAATTATACCGTGTTTTTTTACTATTAGTGTTAACATAAAAAACAATAATGGAACGAGAATAATTTTTATACTTAATTCCACATCATTTATCATAAATTGATAACTACTTAAAGATTCAATAAATACTAATAATGTTCCCATAAACATAGTATAAACCCAAGTATCTTTATAATTTTTATTAATGAAATTTTTCATATAAATTCTCCTTTACTTTATTATTCTATTTATCTTATAATTAGTATAGCATTATTATTATTAAAATGCTATATAAAGGAGATTTTATGAAAATTGGAATTATCGGTACTGGTGCTTACGGGATGGCTCTAGCTTCTGTACTAGAAAATAATAATAACGAAATTATAATGTGGACTAAATTTGAAGAATCAAAGGTCTCATTAGAACAAACAAATAAACTACCCACTGTCTTCGGAAATTATACTTTTTCAAAAAATATTAAATATACTACTAATATTGAAGATGCTATTTTAGAAAAAGATATTATTTTATGGGTTATTCCTGCCAAGTTTTTAAAAGAAACCTTAGCTTCATGTAAAAATATCATTACTAGTAATCAAATATTTTTATTAGCTAGTAAAGGGATTGATAGTGAAACTGGTGAATTTTTACACAAGTATATCTTAGATAATATTAATACAGACCAATTTGCAATTATATCAGGACCTTCTTTTGCAATTGATATAATAGATAAAACTCCAATTGGTTTAACCGTTGCTTCGCTTGATACAAATACTATAAAAATTACTAAAAAAATATTTGAAAATGATTATTTTAAACTTAGAGAAACTAACGATTTAATTGGGACAGCTATATGTGGCTCTATAAAAAATGTTATAGCAATAGCATCTGGTATGTTAAATGGTCTTAACGTTAATGAATCTACTAAGGCTTTATTTTTAAACGAAACTATTCATGATATAAAAAATTTCATTAAAGATGCTGGTGGTGATCAAAAGACTATTTTATCGCTTGCGGGATTTGGTGATTTATTACTAACTGCTACTAGTAGTAAAAGTCGTAATTATTCTTTTGGAGAAGTTTTATGTTCTAATGATAAAGATAAAATTGATAATTTTATAAAGAATAATACAATTGAAGGTTTAAATACTCTTCAAGCAACTATTGCTAAAATGAATAAAGATAATATAGATATGCCAATTATTAGATTGATTTATGATATTATTTATAATAATGTTGATCCAAAAGAATTATATAAATTTTTAATAGAAAAAGAATATTAAAAAAAACAGATATTAACTATCTGTTTTTTTATTTTCTTTTTTAATTGGTTTTGGTAATGCTTCTTTTCTTGAAAAATTTTGTTTTCCTCTTTTATCAAGTCCTGTTGCTTTAACAATAATTTGATCTCCTACATTTACCACTTTTTTCATATCCTCTACTCTTTCATGAGCAAATTGTGATACATGAACTAAACCTTCACATCCTGGCCATATTTCTACAAAGCATCCAAAGTCTTCTACTTTTACAACTTTAGCATCATATATTGCCCCAATTTCTACCTCTTTAATAATGTCTTCAATCATAGCTCTTGTTTTATCAATAATTTCTTGATCACTATGATATATAATTACTCTACCATCATCTTCTAAATCAACTTTTACAGCATTTTGATTTGTAACTTCGGTTACATTAGATGCTTCACAAATAATTTTAGTAATCATTTCTCCACCACGACCAATAACATCTCTAATTTTAGATGGATTAATTGTAAACATAACTGTTTTAGGTGCATATTTAGAAACT
Organism: uncultured Muribaculaceae bacterium; assembly: GCA_964371025.1. GTDB lineage: Bacteria > Bacillota_I > Bacilli_A > RF39 > UBA660 > CAYJDP01. The sequence continues at coordinate 95,161 of CAYJKH010000005.1, forward strand.
TCACTTCTTGGTGTTTTAATAGTTTTATGCATTTTTCCAAGTATTTCAAGACGAGCTTTTTTCGCTTGTTCTAATGCTTCTTTAAATATTTCTTTAGTAATACCTTTTATTTTGATATCCATTTGTAGAGCACAAATACCAGTTGTAGTTCCTGCTACTTTAAAATCCATATCTCCTAAATGATCTTCAAGTCCTGCTATATCTGTTAAGATAGTATAGTCTTTATCGTTAGTAATTAGACCCATTGCAATACCAGCTACTGGAGCTTTAATTGGAACTCCAGCTGCCATTAATGACATACATCCAGCACAAATACTTGCTTGAGAAGATGAACCGTTTGATTCTAATATTTCTGATACAACTCTAATTGTATAAGGAAATTCTTCTTCAGTCGGAATTACTTGTAGTAATGCTTTTTCTCCAAGAGTACCATGTCCAATTTCTCTTCTTCCTGGTGCTCCATATCTCCCTGTTTCTCCTACTGAAAATTGAGGAAAATTATAGTGTAACATAAATCGTTTTTGATCTTCAAGTCCTAGTCCATCTAGAATTTGATGCTCTCCTAATGCTCCAAGTGTTGTAATTGATAATGATTGTGTTTCTCCTCTTGTAAATAGCGCTGATCCATGTGTTCTTGGTAATAAATCAACTTCTGTATCAATTTTTCTAATTTCTGTCATATCACGTCCATCAGCACGTTTTTTATCATTTACAACAAAGTCTCTAAATGTACTATATTCAATATCTGATAATACCATTCCTACTTTTGTTAATACTTCTTTTAGTTCAATATCTTTTAAATCAATATTTTCTTCTTTATAAATTGATATAACTTCTTCTTTTAAGTTTTCAATTGCTTCATATTTTTTTAATTTATCTTTAATCTTTAAAGCTTTAATCATTTTAGTAGTTGCTAAATCATTAATTCTTTCAACCATTTCATCTTCTGGTTTTAAGACTTCATAATCCATTTTTTCTACTCCAACAGCTTTAACAATTTTTTCTTGGAACTTAACTAATTCCTTAATTGCATCATGTCCTTTCATTAAAGCTTCTAACATAATATCTTCACTAACTTCTTTAGAACTAGATTCAACCATATTAATTGCATCCTTTGTTCCTGCTACTGTAAGATCAATATCTGATTTTTCTAGTTGTTCTGGAGTCGGATTAATATAATATCTTCCATTTATATGCCCTACTTTCACTCCGGCAATTGGACCGTCAAATGGAATTTTTGAAATTGAAGTTGCTAATGATGACCCAAACATAGCTGTTAATTCTGGTGAACATTCTTGATCAACAGATAATACTGTTGATATAATTTGAACTTCATTTTTAAATCCTTCTGGAAATAATGGTCTCATTGGTCTATCTATCATTCTAGCAGTAAGGGTTGCAATATCAGATGGTCTTGCTTCTCTTTTAATAAAACCTCCGGGTATTTTACCTACTGAATATAGTTTTTCTTGATAGTTTACTTGTAATGGAAAAAAATCAGATAATAAATTTGCTTTTTTATTAACAACCGCCGCTGTCAAAACAACTGTGTCATTATATCTAACTAAAACTGATCCATCTGCTTGCTTAGCTAAGTAATCTAGTTCTACTACTAATTTTTTTCCATGAAATTCATGTTCAAATACTTGTTTTTTCATATATACCTCTTTCTTCAAAAAAAATAAGCACAAAAAAGTGTGCCTATTTTCTTAATCCTAATTTTTTAATAACTTCACGGTATCTAGTAACATCTTTGTTAGCTAAATATTTTAACATACTACGACGTTGTCCTACTTTTTTTAGTAAACCACGACGAGAATGGAAATCATGAATATGAGTTTTTAAATGATCTGTTAGTTCATTAATCTCATTTGTTAAAATTGCGATTTGAACTTCTGCTGATCCTGTATCTTTTGGATCTCTTTGAAATTCTTTAACAATTTTTGTTTTTGCTTCTTTCGTTAATGCCATATTAACACTTCCTTTCTTTTATAATTCGCTATAACCAAGTAAATAGACGGAAAAATCTATAAACCTAGTAAATAGTACATGAATATAATACTATATATTATCTAAAATTGCAAGAATTTTATACTATCCTCCAGATTGATCTGGAATATCTGCTACATTAGATCCTACATCGTCTGCTATATTCCAACATTTAACAACATCTAAACTACTAGGCAATATTGCCATAATTGCTGTTACAATTATAGGTAAAAAGAAAAATAAAATAGCTGCTATTATTTTACTAATAAGTGGTTTAAAACCTGTTTTATTATCAGGATTACTAAACATTTTTATTAATTCTATCCCTACCCCTATCATTAAAACTATTGGTACGATTATTTGTAATATATCAAATAAACTTTTCATAATTGATAAAATATAGGCTAATTCTGGTTCATTACAAACAACTGTTAAATCAACTTCATTCATATATACTCTCCACCTTTACTTTTTTATACTTACTGCTAGACCATCTCCTACTTCATGAAATGTGGTTATATAATTATCATTTGTTTTTAACCATTCTTCATAATTTTTGATTTTTCTAACTAATGCTTTTAAATTTCTACTCTTTATCTCTTCGATATTTTCTTTGAAACCATGAAAATTCATGTTATCTGTTACTATTATACCATCTTTACTTAAATTTTTTTCATATAATTCAAAAATCTTTTGATTTTGAGCTTTAGCTGCATCAATAAATATTAAATCAAACTGCTCAGTTAAATTAGTTTCTAAAGCATCTTTAAATACTAATGTAATTCTATCTTCTAGTTTTAATTTTTTAACATTTCTAATTGCCTCTAAATATCTCTTTTCATCTCTCTCAATAGTAGTGATTGTACAAGTTTGATTAGTTAAAGCCATCATAATTGATGAATAACCGATTGCCGTTCCTATTTCTAAAATATTTTTTGGCTTATATTTAATTATTTGATTCAATAAAAATGCTAATCCATCATCTTCCATTATTGGAATTTGATTATCTATAGCATAATTTTTAATATCTTTAATATTTTGATAATTATCTACCATATCCAGTTACCTTCGCTTTTAATTTCTTCTATTTTTGTTAAATGTTCTTCATATGTCTTAGTAAAATATATTTTACCATTTTTATCTGCTACAAAGAAATAATTATCATTTATAGTTGGATTTACAGCAGCATTAATACTAGGTTCTGATACATTACATACTGGTCCAACTGGCATTTTCCCACTCATATCTGCTGCCCTTGTATTGTAAGGATTACTAGCATTTAATTGATCTACTGTTAATTCAATACTAAAGGGTGATTGAATAGCATAATGTGTTGTAACATCACTCCCAATATTCATACCAGCATTTAACCTATTATTAAATACTCCTACAATCATTTTCATATCCTCTAACTTAGTAGCTTCCATTTCTGCCATACTTGCCATTGATAAAGTATAATGAACATTATCAATTTTATTTTTATACTTTGATAAAATCAAATCACTTTGATCAAGCAAAGTATTTATAATCTCTTTTAATTCAACATCTTTATCTTTAAAGAAATATGTATTAGGTGCTAAATAACCTTCTAGTGGATAATATATATTTTCATTTAAAATATCAGGTGTTAAAAACCAATATTTATTTATTAACTCATTTATATATTCTTTATCCTTCATTAAATTAATGACTTCATCATATGTTATATTAGTATTTTCAGAAATTGTTTTAGCATAATCAATTATCCATTGTCCTTCTTTAAACGTTAATGATACTGTATCTTCTGATATATTACTTCCCTCTACTAAACTATCTACTATTTCATTCATACTCATAGAAGGACTTAATAAATATATTCCAGCTTTTAATGATTCTTCCTCAAATATTTTTACATATAAAGAAAAAAACAGTGGATTTCTTATCAAATCATTCTCTTTTAAGATATTAGCCATCTCTTTTGTAGAAGTACCTGATTTTAATGTAAGAGTTACCTCTTCCCTACTTTCACTATCTACTGGGGATTTAAAGAAAAAAAATAAAGCTACTGCGAATAATATGAAAAATACTATTATAAATAATATATACATAAAAAGATTAGGTTTTTTAAATTTTTCTTTACTTATCATTCATATCACTCTCTTCTTCAGTTATCTTTTTAAATATTTTATGAATTGCTTCCCACTCTTCATCAGTGTTAATTTGTTTGAATTTTTCTTCTAAGTTATTTGGGTTGTAAATAGAAGCATGGACCATAATTTTTCCATCTTTATTTTTAGAGTTATCAGTATATGCTATATAATTTTTATTTGTTTTTTCATTTTCAAAAGTAAATAATACTGTATACTCCTTTTCTTTACCATCACTATCAATTATTGTAAAACTATTTTTTTTCAATATAATCACCTTTTATCTAAAAAAGACTGTAAGAATATTGTAGCTGCCAGTGCATCAACTTTTTCTTTCCTTTTTTTTCTAGATACATTTCCTTTTATCATTACATCATGAGCACTCTTAGTAGATAATCTTTCATCTTCTAAAAATACTTCGATGTTTATTTGTTTTTCTAATTTTTCTTTAAATTTTAAACTTAAATTTGCTTTTTCACCAAGTGAATTATTCATATTTTTAGGAAGTCCTAACACTAAAGCATCTACTTTTAAATTTTCTACTTCTTCTTTTATTAATAACACTACTTTATCGTACTCTTCTTCATGTTTAATTACTTTATAACTTGTTGCAATTATTCCTAACTGATCACTCACCGCAAGTCCTACTTTTCTACTTCCTAAATCAATTGCTAAATACTTCATTTAAGACCTTTATTAAATTCTGTTAATAATACTTCTACTATTTTAGTACGATCTAGTTGCTGTATTTTATTTCTAGAATCATTATAACTTGAAATATATCCTGGATCTCCACTGATTATATAACCTACTAGCTGGTTAACAGGATTATACCCTCTTTCTTTTAAAGATGATGATACTTCGTTAATTGTTGATCTAATTAATTGACTATTAATGTCATTTACACTAAATAAACTTGTTTTTTCATTTTCCATTTTTCCACCTCATATCTTATTCTAATCCTAGTTTAACATTTTATTTAATTATTTACAATATTTATACACTATATCTAAATGCCATAAATGCTAAGAATACTAAAAATATTATCAGAATAATTATACCATTTATTTTAGATGATTTTGATGTTTTATCATCTATTCCAAGAGCCATAGTTACTAAAATACCTGTTATTAATCCTCCAATGTGCCCAAATAAATCAATTCCTGGAATTAAAAAACTAATTGCTAAATTAATTGCCACTAGTGGAACTAATTGACTCCTTAAAACATTTCCTAAATATACTCTATAGTAGTATCCAAAATATAATAACGCTCCTATTAAACCAAATATTGCTCCACTTGCTCCTACTGATGCACTCCCGTTGGCAAAAGTCATTGAAAGTAAAGATGAACCTAGTCCTGCTAATATATATATTATACTGAATTTAAACTTTCCAAAAAAGTTCTCAATTTGACTACCTATAATATATAAAACATAACAGTTTAATCCAAGATGAATTATATCTGAATGTAAAAACATCCCTGTAAATAATCTATATATTTCCCCTTCTCTAATTAAAGGTCCATATACTGCAAATAGATTAATCAATAAATTATCAACATTCATAAATATCCCAAATAAATATATAAAAATATTTATTCCAATTAAAGTATATGTTACATAAGGTGTTTTATTACTAAAAGTGTTTTCCATTTTTTCAGCTCCTTTTTTATTATGTACATTTATATCATCTGTTATTTTCGAAAATAATTCTATCCCATTTTCATCGAATGTTAATTTATCTTTTAAATCTGGATATATTTCTTTTATTATTTCATTTTTAAATAAATCTTTTTCTTCTTTGATACTAATAACACTAACATTTTCAATATTTTCTTTATTATTAGATACATTATCTCCTAGATTTAGGAATATTGATAAATTATTAAGTGATAAGGAAAATGTTTTTTTCTTTATTTTTTTTAAAATCCTTTTCGTTTTAAATATATCAAATTCAAACTGTTCATCATTATGTATGTAATTGGAAACGATTCTAATGACCTTATATTCTTTATCTAAGTTTTCTAACCACACTTCATTTTCTAATCCTTGTAGTACAATGGGATTATAATTTTTTTCTGTAATAAAATAATGAATTAATTTCATTACAAGTGTGCTTTTTTCATCTAGTTTTATATTATTACTCATTTATACCTCCAAATATAATCTTATTATATCTTATTTTTCAATTTTTTTAAAGTCTTCTTTTATAATCTCATATTTTCAAAATAACTAAAATAATCACTTTCTGTAAATATTATATGATCAAGAAGAACTATTTGATGTAACATTCCAAGTTCTACTAATTTTTTTGTAAATATGTCATCTTCTTTTGATGGAGTTTTATCATTACTTGGATGATTATGAATACATATAATTGATGATGCACTAACTTTAAATGCTTCTCTAAATATATCTCTCATATGAACTATACTTTTATTAATTGTTCCCATAAACAACATTTTTTTAGCTATTAGTTCTTGTTTTTGATTAAAATATAATACATAAAAACACTCCTGGTTTAGTCCATTAAATAAATATTTCATATCTTGCCATATAATTTTAGAAGAAGAATATCTTTTTTTATGAGTAGCTTTTTTTTCTAAAAATATTCTTTTTCCTAGTTCAATACTTGCTACTAACTCCATCGCCTTAATTATTCCTATTCCCTTAATTGTAGTTAACTCTAAATAATCAATTGATTTTAATTCTTCTAGAGAATATTTTTTTAATATTTCAATTGCTATTTCATTTACATTTTTATTTTTTGTCCCGCTCTTTAGAATAATTGCAAGTAACTCTTTATCACTTAGATTATTAACTCCACTTTCTTCTAGTTTTTCTCTAGGTCTTTCGCTAATTGGTAATTCTTTTATTTTATACATATTTCACCTCACTTAATTATTTAAGATAATATATATTTATTCATAAAAAAAAAAGATAAAATTTCTTTTATCTTCTATTTCCTCTACGATGTCCACTTCTTCTTTGATTATTTCTTCCACTACTTCCATGTCTATGATCACTTCTTTTTCTACGATGCTCTTTAGCTTTTTTACCAGAAATTTCGGCATTAACATTTCTTGTGTTGTATTTTTCTCCAATCATATTTGAAATTAATTTTTCTGTATACTCTTTATTAACATCTACAAATGAGAATGTTTCTAAAATTTCAATATTAGATAAATTCTCTTCTGAAATTTCTGTTGCCTCTTCAATAAATTCAATTAATTTATTTTTTCTAAGTCCATCTTTACGTCCAATATTAATAAATACTCTATCTTTATTACTATTAACTTCACGTACAGATCTTTCTTTAATTACAAGTTCTTTATGTAATTCTGCTCCAATTTGTTGATTTATATTAAATTTTAATAAAGCTGCTGAAAATTTAATTAAGTCTCCTTTATTTAAATCTCTAACATATTCTATTTCTTTGTCTAAGTCATTTTTTTCTACTAAATTTTCTACTTCTGTTAAAATTTCTTTTACTTTAACATCTAAAATTTCATCTTTAGTAGGAATTCCTAATTCTGTAATTTTGCAGTTTGCGAATTTTTCCATTTTTCTAATAAAATCTTTTTCTTTAGAAGTAATTAAACTTACTGCTTCTCCTTTTTGAGATGCTCTTCCTGTTCTTCCAATTCTATGAACATACGATTCTTTATCAAATGGAATGTGATAATTAATTACTAAATCAATATTATCAACATGAATTCCTCTTGCCGCTACATCTGTTGCAATTAAGTATTTAAAGCCACCATGTTTAAATTCTTCTAAAGTTTTAGTTCTAATATTTTGTGATATATCTCCGTGTAATACTTTTGTTTCATATCCACGTTTTTGTAATTCTAATGATATTTCATCACATTCTCTTTTTGTTTTAACAAATATAATAGATTTATTAATTTTTTTCGAATCAATTACTCTACATAGTACTTCTAATTTTAATTTTTGAGTTACTACATAATAACTTTGAGTAATATTATCATGAGTTTTTGATTCAGCTTTTACTACTATATGTTTAAAGTCATTTCTCATAAATTTTTCTACTAAAGATTTTATTTGTTTAGGCATAGTAGCTGATAACATTAACACTTGCTTATCACGAGCTGTGTTATATAATATATCTTCAATTTCAGATACAAATCCCATTGCTAACATTTCATCTGCTTCATCTAGTACGAAAAAGTCGATTGTAGTTAAATTTAATTTTTTACGATTAATTAAATCTTTTACACGTCCTGGTGTTCCAATAACGATATCTGGTTTTGCTCTTAAAGCTTTTATTTGTTTTTGAATATCACTTCCACCATATACTTCTACCATATTAAATTCTTTTTCTTGATCAAGTAAAGTAAATTCACGACTAATTTGTAGAGCTAATTCCCTAGTTGGACTTAAAACAATAGCTTTAACCCCTTCTTTTTCTTTATTGATTTTTGATAAAATTCCTGCTGCAAAAGCTAGTGTCTTTCCTGTTCCTGTTTGTGCTTGTCCTAAAGCATCATCTCCATTTAGAATAACCGGTATTAATTGTCTTTGAATTTCACTAGGATTAGTATATCCTAATTTTTCAATTGAGTTTTTTACATTTGAGGATAATTCCATATCTTTAAATAAGTTTTCCATATTTCTCCTTTACGCATTTTTAGTGCAGTGCTAATAATACCATACTTTTTAAAAATAAGCAATGAAAAATGTGAATATATCCTATTTTATTATTTTATTTAAGGTTGGTACTATTTCCCCCACTTTATTTCGATTAGAATATATTTGTTTATCTATTAATTCTAAATTAAATTGATACCAGTTATTAAATGATTCTGGAGATGGATTTACTGCTATTTCTTTTATTAAATGTCTGTACTCTCTTCTACTATTTGATTTTTCAACTGCCTCTGATATATATATAATTGGTTTTTTATAAATTTCTAAATCTTCAGATTCATTGGATAATTGCCATAGTTTTAGACTTTGATAAATTCTAGCAAGCCTGGTATTACCATCCTTAAACATTTGACAGGCTGCTATTACTCCATGTAAAAGAACTGGTTTTACAAATAAATCATTTATATCTTTTACAGTTTTATCATTATATAAATCTACAACAAAGTTTAAAACCTCTGGAATTTCATTATAATCTAATGCAATATAATCAATTTTATGATGATTTGATTCTCTATATCCTACATATAGACCATTATCAGTCCTTAAACCTTTATTTTCATCCCTTTCTTGTCCAAATAATATTAATGAGTGCGTATTTAAAAAAGTAGTTTCAGAGAACTCTAAATTATAGTTATAAATATCTTCTAAAAATTTAGTAGGCTTTAAATGGCCTTTTTTCAAATACAAGTCTACTACCAATGGACTTATTTTTTCAAGCGATTGATTTGAAATGGTTTCTTGTTCCTCTAAAATTTCTAAAAATGGCATTTTATATTCTTCTAATAGATTTAATACTTCATAATATTCTTTATAATTAAAGTAAATATTCTCACTTAAGAATAAGTTATTTGAACTTGTTTTATTATGCATAAATTCTAAAGCTTCTTTCAAAATTTTAAGTTCTACTTTTTGAGCTGTTTTATTTTTTAATTGTCTTGCAATTTCTTCTTCTGCTGATAACATAATATTCTGCTGTTAATAATTTATTATAAATAAAAAAAAATAAAGAAACAAGTTATTTCTCTATTTTTTCTACCTCTTCTGTTATGTAATCATTTAAATCTACTACAGTTTTTTTTAATACTAAGTTATTAGTTAATTTACCAGTTGTTAAATCACTTACATTTTCATTTTTAACAATATTATCAATATTAGTAGATCCATCAATTATTCTTCCAAATGCTGCATAATTTTCATCTAAACTTGAAGCATCTTCTAACATAATAAAGAACTGACTTCCTGCTGAATCATTATCCATGCTACGAGCCATTGAAACTACTCCTTTTTCATGTTTTAAATCATTCTTAAATCCATTTGATGTAAATTCTCCTTTAATAGAATGATCCGGACCTCCAGTACCTGTTCCTGTTGGATCTCCTCCTTGTAGAACAAATGACTTATCTAGTCTATGAAATGTATTATCATCATAAAAACCACTCTCTACTAGTTCAATAAAATTATTAACTGTATTTGGTGCAATATTTGGATAAAGTTCCATTACAATAGATCCATACCCTTCTATATACATTGCTACAACTGGATTAGTATTTTCATACCCCTCTAATTCTACTACATTTTCTTCTGTTTCATAACTTATACCTAGTAAATCCTCAACTGGTTCTTCTGTACATCCCACTAACATAAAACTACAAATTAGTAACATTAAAATTTTCTTCATCATCTTACCTCCCTTTACTTTATACATTTTACCACATTTTTTTAATTAACTAAATATTTTTTTTAATTTTATGATATAATTTTATAAGGTGATAATATGAATAGTAGAATTGAACTCAATAAAGAAAAGCAATTAGAAATTACAAAAGAACAGAATCGAGAAAAAAGAAAAAAAGTCATTTTAAGGACTTTAAAAATACTTTTTATTTGTTTTATTATATTTGTTTTATTTTTTCTATATGTAGAATACTACTCTACTAAAAAAATAGTTGTTACAGAAAATAGAATTATCGATAATAGTCTTCCCGAATCATTTGATGGTATGAAAGTTATCCATATTTCCGATATTCATTATGGAAAAAATATTGATATTAATCATATAAATAAAATAGTAGAACTTACTAATGAAAGGAATCCTGATTTAGTAGTATTTACAGGTGATCTAATTGATGAAAGTTATGAAATATCATCAAAAGAACAAGAAGAGTTAATTACTAGTTTAAAAAGTATTTCTAGTAACTTAGGTAAGTATTCTGTTAGTGGCGAAGAAGATACTGAACATTATAATACAATTTTAAATCAAAGTGATTTTAAACTTCTTAATAATAGTTATGAATTAATCTACAATAACTCCACTACTCCTTTTTTACTCATTGGTCTTGATAGTTATATAAATAAAACTCAAGATATAGATAAAGCATATAATTATTTTAATGATGAAAATAATAATAAAGATATTTTTACAATAACATTATTACATGAACCTGATGTTGTAGATAGTATATCTTATAAAACTAATATATTCTTAGCAGGACATTCTCATAATCAAGAAATAAACATTCCAATTTTTAGAGAATTTAATAAAAATGAAATGAGTGAAAAATATTACAAACCTTTTTATCAGCTTGATAATTCAAAATTGTATATAAATAATGGAATTGGAACTACCAAGTATCAATTTAGATTATTTAATAATCCAAGTATTAACTTTTATAGAATATCAAAAGAATAGTATCAACTACTATTCTTTTTTTTACAAATAAAAAAACTTGTTTCCAAGTTATATATATAATGGTCGGGAAGACAGGATTTGAACCTGCAACCTCTTGGTCCCAAACCAAGAGCTCTACCAAGTTGAGCCACTTCCCGAACTGGTACGCTCGAAGGGATTCGAACCCCTGACCTTTTGGTTCGTAGCCAAACACTCTATCCAACTGAGCTACGAGCGTGTGTCAAACTAACCTTAAATTTTAAAATGGTGGCTCCAACTGGATTTGAACCAGTGACACAAGGATTTTCAGTCCTTTGCTCTACCGACTGAGCTATGAAGCCAAATATGGCGGTCTCAACGGGACTTGAACCCGCGATCTTCTGCGTGACAGGCAGACGTGTTAACCAACTGCACTATGAGACCATATGGTTGCGGGAACAGGATTCGAACCTGTGGCCTTCGGGTTATGAGCCCGACGAGCTACCAAACTGCTCCATCCCGCGATGTAAAATAATAAATTGGCGGAG